>CAVDHB010000021.1:0-24632 GCA_963608705.1 Prevotella sp. P5-108 | reverse complement strand
GGAGTGTTTTTTTATGTGTAATGTGTAGTGTTTAATGTTTAATTGGCTGGACGGTCGATGCGATTAATTGCGTCTCTACTAATTAAACATTACACATTAATAAATAAACATTAAACACAAATTCCCACCCCCAGCATCAAATAGTTCGGTTCTTGGAAATTCTTCAAGTTGTAGCCTATGTTCAGGTAAAGCCCGTGCGTTATGTCAATCTTCAAGGAAAGTGTCTGATAGAACAATTTGAGTTCTTTATTGGAATTCAAGAAATTACCTCCGAATCCCACGTTTATGGAGAAAAAGGGCATCGTGTATTCCACCCTGCCGGAAAGTCCGAGCGAAAGCTGCTTGCGGAAAGGCGGTCTTACCACTCCCTCTCCGTGATCGTCTCCGCCTATCATACTGCCGCCGTCATACACTCCGTCAAGAGAGACACCCGCTTTCCACCGAGGATGAAACGCATACAGGGGACTGAAAGAGAAGCCCGCCACAGGATACACGCCCGGTGCCAGGAAAAGCCCTTCGGGATAACGCATTCCTGTCCTGCGCCAAGAGCCGAACAACAAGGCGTCATACGTCCAGTGCTTCTTAAACGAAGACGAAAGAGAAGGCAAGGCGGGAAGAGAACCCACAGGTGGATTTACCGTATACACCAACCCGATGCGTCCACCGGCCGTGTTCAGCCCGAGATTCGGATACGAGGTATTCCCGTTGGAGAAATGGGTGGCCTCCATCCCCAACCGCAAAGCCCAATGAGGGGACAGTCGCCAATGCAGGTACATACTGGCGTTCAGATAAGCGTTCACCTTGCTTCCGATCATGCGGTTCGTGGGATTCAGCACCCTGTCATACGGCTTCCATCCCCAGGCCAAGCCCAAATTCCATTCATAATTCCACGAAAGGTTGCGGGAGAAACGGGCCACAGGAGCGCCTTGAAACAAATACACGGCGGTGGGAAGTCCCAGTCCCTCCTTGTTACGGAAATCGAAGAGACCCACTCCCACACCCTGATACAAGTCTCTGCGCCGAATATCCTTCCGCCAATCGGCAAAGCGGAACGCATAGCGGAGATGGTAAGAAGCCCCTCCTTTCATAATGAGCCGTTGATTATTATATCCTTTCAAGAACGAAGTGGTGGGGAATATATAAGCAGGTCGACCCTCCGCCTCTATCTGGTGAATGAAACGGGGATGCGCCTCCACGGCCGAGTCCGTCTGCGCCTGTGCGGACAGTATCCCCGCACAAGCCGCCACTTCCGTCCATAGTCTTTTCCACCTGCCTGTCATACCATTTCCCTTGCCAATTTCAAGGCGTTCGCCCTGTCAGGCTTGCCACTTCCAGTCAGCGGAATCCGCTTCACACTTATCACCCGCTTGGGCCGCCAATAAGGGGGAAGCGCGAGGAACACTCGCTCGAAATCAATATCCGACGCAGCATCCTGCACAAGCAGCACGACCACCTCTCCAAATTTCGCATCGGGAAGCGAAGTAATCAAGAAGGGGAAGGACAGGTGCGGACGAAGCCTCTCCTCCACTTCCTCTATCTGGATTTTGACACCTCCACTGTCTATCACATTGTCTTTCCGTCCGATGACACGGAAAGTGCCGTCCGGAAAAATCTCCGCAATATCATTCGTCTCCAAACGCTCCGCACATACCGCAGGAGCGTAGATACAAAGCGTATGGTCAGCACTCAGACTGACCTCCACCCCTTCCAACGGCGTGTAGCGGTCTGAAGCGTCCGCTCCGTTCAGTCTGCGCAACGCCACGTGAGAGAGTGTCTCGGTCATCCCGTAAGTAGACCATACACGGTGAGGGAAGTCTTTCAACGCCTGTCGCAGGTCTTCATGAACCGCTCCGCCGCCGATGATAAGCTCCCGGATGCCCCGGAGACATTCTCTCTCCTCCGGCACTTGCAAAGACGCATACACTTGCATCGGGGTCATGGCCGCAAACACCGGACTCTCCGTCATGCCTCTCAATGGATGGGAGGAAGGCTCCACCATCTTCAAGCGCAGATTGGCCGTAAAAGCCCGCACGCAAACCATCTTGCCACCTATATACCGAAGAGGCATACAGAGCAACGCCGTGTCACCTTCTTTCAGACGCAGGAAGCGGCATGTCATCCGCGCGCTGTGGCGCATCAGCTCCTTCTCCACTTTCAGATGTTTGGGCGTGCCCGTAGAGCCGGAGGTCTGCACTTCCATATACAGACTGTCATTCTCCCACTCCGACTTGAAGCGCAGGAAATCCTCTTTGATGGAAGGCTTGTACCATAACTGGTCTCCTTTCAGCTCCAAACGAGACGGTGTGTTGTTTGTGTAAAGCATACCCGTGCCTAATCCCTGGGGACAATGCGGACGGAACGTGGCGCACCAGCAAGCAATGGCCTCCAAGCCCACATTGGATTCCAGGGCGGAAGTAGCCCACCAGCGAACGCCTCTTTCTTCCGCCAGCCGAATCCACTCCTCCGCTCCTTTGATGCCACCGTGGAGAGAAGGCTTCAAGATGATGTACTGCGGTTTAATGGTTTCCAGCAGACGCACTTTCTCCTGCGGGTCGTTCACTCCTATCAGTTCCTCGTCAAGCGCAATGGGCAGAGGCGTTTCCCTACACAGATGCGCCATCTCACGCCATTGCCCTGCCTTTACAGGCTGTTCGATGGAATGGAGGTCATACCGGGCAAGCGTTTCCAGTTTGGCCAACGCCGTCTCCGGCGAGAAAGCGCCGTTAGCGTCCACCCGCAACTCCACCTTGTCTTTGGGAAAGTCCGCCCTTATACGCTGTATCAAGGCTAATTCTTTCTCAAAGTCGATGGCTCCGATTTTCAGTTTGATGCAATGGAAGTGCTGTGCGATTTTCTCCTCAAGGCGTTTCCGCATCTCCTCATAACTCCCCATCCATACCAGTCCGTTGATAGTCAGACTGCACTCTCCGCGAGCAAAGGAAGAGTCCCACAAGGGTTGCCCCCATCGCCGCAAGGAACGCAAAGCCGTCTCCAAGCCGAACAAAATAGACGGATAAGAACGGAGTGACTCATAGTCTATCACGCCTTCCTCTTCAAACTGGCGGCAGCATCTCCTCAACCTGGCCTCATAATCTGGGAAGGCGTCACAGCTCAAGTCGGGCAGAGGCGCACATTCGCCCACCCCTTCCCTGTCCGGGAAACGACTGTCTGTCAGATGCAGCAGCCACACCTTATGAGTTGTGTACACCCCTCTTGAAGTACCCGCCGGCTGTTTAAAGCGAAGCAGATAAGGCTCTATACGAATCTTGTACATCGTTCTCCTCCTGTCAAGGCAGTTTGGGATACTTGTCGAAATCGGGCTTGCGCTTCTCCAGAAAAGCCTTGCCTCCCTCCTGCGCCTCGTCTGTCATATAGTAAAGCATGGTAGCGTCTCCGGCCAGTTCCTGAATGCCCGCCTGTCCGTCCAGCTCCGCATTCAGCCCGGCCTTGATCATACGGATGGCCAAGGGGCTTCTCTCCATCATGGTTTCCGCCCATTCCACTACCTCATCCTCCAGTTTGTCGAAGGGAACCACCTTGTTTACCAGTCCCATCTCCAACGCCTCCTGTGCGGAGTACTGACGGCAAAGGAACCATATTTCCCTCGCTTTCTTCTGTCCCACGATACGGGCGAGATAAGATGAGCCGAACCCTGCGTCGAAACTGCCCACCTTCGGGCCTGTCTGTCCGAAGATGGCGTTCTCCGAGGCGATGGTCAGGTCGCACACCACGTGCAGCACATGTCCGCCTCCGATGGCGTATCCGTTTACCATGGCGATGACAGGCTTAGGCAACGAGCGTATCTGCTTCTGCACGTCCAACACGTTCAAGCGAGGCACGCCGTCATTGCCCACATAACCGCCACGCCCTTTCACGTGCATATCTCCGCCACTGCAAAAAGCCTTGTCTCCCGCACCGGTCAGCACCACCACGCGGATGTCCGGGCGTTCACGGCAGATGAGCAAGGCGTCGCTCATCTCGGCCACAGTCCGGGGTGTGAACGCATTGCGATAGCGAGGACGGTTTATGGTAATGCGGGCGATTCCTTTATAGAAGTCGAAAAGAATGTCCTGGTATTGTTTCAGTGAAGTCCACGTTCTATTCATAGTGTATCTGTTTTAGCGTATTATAAAATTCATGTGTATTTCGTTCGTCCTCCTTCGAGTCCGTAATCACTTCCAAGAGCACAGGCTTTTCCGCCTTCAACGAGAAGAAGAGTGTCCATGCCTCCGTCAAAGACGCCAGGTTGTCCACACGCAGATAGTCAAACCCGGCTTCCTCCGCCCATCCTTTGGCATGGAAAGAGTGAGAGGCGGAAATATAGGATTTCAAATAGGGAGAACGCAGTCCGGGAAGCTGGTGGAAAATCTGTCCGTTACCGTTGTTTATCAGCAAGACGCGCAGGGTGGAGGGAAGTCCACCGTGCCACAAGGCGTTCATGTCATAGAAAAAGCTCAAATCGCCTATCAGACAAAAGGTCAGCCCTTTCTCCTGATACAGCGAAAAGCCACAAGCCGTGGAAAGCGAGCCTTCTATCCCGTTCACTCCCCGGTTGCAATAGACCGCCATGCCTTCGGGTAAATCAAAAAGCCCCAAGGTACGTACCATGTTGCTGTTGGCCACCTGCGCAACACTTCCACGCAAGGAGTCCCACAGACTGTTCAGTCTGTCCACAAAAAGCCGCACTACCTGTATGTCGCAGTAAGACAACGCAATCTCTTTCTTCGCCTTGTCCAACGCAAGGGATATTTCAGCCCATTTCCTCTGATAATCCGACTGGTAGTCCACCAGTGCCTCCGCCATACCACTCAGGAAAGTGTAGTCGTCTACTTTTACCGTAGCGGTCAAATGCTGAAACACGTCAGGCATGGAATCATCTTCCGACACAAGCCAATGCGCATAGGACGCTCCTTCCCGCAACCACTTCTTCAAGCGTTTGGACACCAGATGCCCACCGAGCGAGATAACCAAATCAGGACGCATATCCTTCCGGCGCTCCGAGACAAGAAATTCGTCCACATGACGGAAAGAGCCGTCCACATTGCCTAATTGCTCGGACAATACGGCTACTCCTTTCTGCCGTAAGGCTTGCAGCAAGCTGTCTAACCCATCCTTTTTCTCCTCTCCGAAACAAGACCGTTGCCCTATCACCAGCAAGATACGCCGGCTGTTTCGCAAGACAGACTTTAAAGAAGAGGGGAAAGCGGAAGATACAGGGCGGAAAACATACTGAGTAACTCTTCTTTCCACAGGAAGAGACAGGCGGGAAAAGTCAAAGAAAGGCTCAGAAACCGGTACGTCAATATGTACGGGGCCTTTCACCGGGGAAGTCAAGGCATGGAGTGCCTCGTTAATCAAGCGGTTCACATACCACCTTGAAGTTTCACCCGCCTCCTCCGGCAGTGTGACGCTCTTTCTTACCAGCCCGCCAAAGACCCCCGATTGGGGAAGCGTCTGCCCGTCCATCTGGCCTATCCACGCCACAGGACGGTCTGCGGATACGACCAAGAGCGGAAGCCGCTGATAGTACGCCTCGCAAACTGCAGGATGGATATTCAGCAAAGCGGAGCCTGAAGTGCAGCAAACCACCACAGGCCGACTTGTCTGCTGAATGACGCCCAACGCATAGAAGCCCGCACTGCGCTCGTCGGTGGCCGACACACAACGGAATTGACTGAGAGAGGCGAAAGTCTGTACCAAGGGAATATTCCTTGAGCCAGGACACAACACCATGTCCCGGATGCCGTAATCCCTCAACAAAGCCGCTAACTGGCAAACAGACTCCTTGGTGGAAAACATCATTTCTCGAACACAGCCTCCATCGTGCGTAATTTCTCGTTGGTCTCCTCCCATTCTGTCTTCAACTCAGAATTGTGGAGAATACCCCCTCCCGCATACAAGTCTGCCGACTTGTCAAAAAGCTGCATACAACGAAGATTCACGTAAAGGTCGGTGATGGCTTCGGGCTCCATCCAACCGCAAATTCCCGTATAGAACTTTCTATCCAGCCGCTCATGCTTCAAGATGAAACTCTTCGCTTTCACCTTGGGCAATCCGTTCACCGCTGGCGTGGGATAAAGACGGGAAAGCAATGTTCCCATCTTGCTCATCTTGTCATAGTTGAAATTGAACTCGGTCTTTATATGCAGCAAATGACCCGCACGTGCCGTAAAAGGGCCTTTTTCTTTTACACGGATGTGCATCGCCTTTAATGTCTCTTTGATATAAGAGGACACGAAACGCTGCTCCTGCTTGTTCTTGTTGCTCCAGGAAGCCTCGTCTGAAGTGTTGGAAAGAGGCATTGTGCCAGCCAAGGACACCGTTTCCAATCCACAGGGATCACCCTGCAAAAGTATCTCGGGCGTACTCCCCATCCATGTACCCGCCTGCGGGATATGACAAAGATACGTCATCATCCTCGGATAGCTTGCACACGCCTTATAAAACAACTCCGCAGGAGAAAGGGCTTCCTCTGAAACATGACGCTTGCAACGGGAAAGCACCAGTTTAGGGAACTCTCCGCCTTGAATGGCACGCTGAAAGACATCAAACGCCTCCTCATATCGTTCCTGCGAATCGGTAAAGGGAGGCTCCAAGGCTACAGGGAGTTCTCTTTGGGATTTCCACATAGAATGCGACAAAGCCTGCCCTAAATTAAACCAGTCTATTCCTGAAATCTCCGGGGTCAGCAGATAGCCCGGTGTGTTCGCATCCATACGGAAAGGAGTGAACACCCATCCATGGTTACCGTCCAACTCCTCCAAGCTGTATACTGGTTTCGCCTCCTTGGCTATAAGATAACGGAAATAGTCGTTCCACGGATCTTTATACAACACAAGACAGAAGTTCTTTCTAAGAGCCTTGTTTATTAAATCGACAACAGACGCTTCTGGCTGAATCATAGTTTTATATCACAAATAAAATTGGTCACACGTACAGAGGAAATGAGCTTGTCCTGAGAAGACCGCACATCCACATTCCAGATGTGGGTGGTTCTCCCGATATGCAGAGGACGGGCAATGGCCGTGACGGTATCTCCTTCTTTTGCCATCGCAATGTGGTTCGCGCTAATCTGTATGCCAAACGCCTGCTTCCCCTTCGGACAGATACGAAGAGAGGCGAACCCGGCCACCGTCTCGGCCAACGCCAACGAAGCGCCACCGGCCAATATTCCACCGGGTCTTCTCGTGCGATGGTCTACCGGCATCATGGCTCGCAGTGTGCCGTCTTCTTCCTGTGAGAGGAAACGTATCCCCAATGTCCCCACCATAGAACGGGTGTACTCGTCCATCCGTTTCTCATATTCTTCATTTGTCAGCATACATAGCATCTTTTCTGCAAAGGTAAGAAAAATAATCGAAAAGCGGAAAGTTAATGGTCATATACATAAAAATACCGTTTGCTGACTTTTGGATTCTGCCAAAAGTCCTGCGGATAGAGGTAGCGCCATTGTCCGCGCGTCTCCCTTATCAACGGCATACGCGCATACAGGCTTGCGTCATACACCAGTTCCGTGCAATACATCCGGGATGTTTCCGCCATGTTGAATGTGTAGTCGAAAGATGTTTTCTCCCTCAATTTCTCCTTCGCATAGGAAAGAAAAAGGCCGATTTGCCTTTCCGAGAAGCGGAGATGCCCCACTCCCCAACACGTGGCCTGCGCCGAGGACACAAAACTGTCCAAGGGTTCGCTAACCACGCATCCAGCCTCGTCCGAAGCGTGAATGACACTCCAGCGACCGTTGTCCTTCCACAAGATGCCCACATGGGAAAACACGCCTTTGTGTAAGGTGGTCACGATGCGACTCAGATTGTTTCTGCCCTTCCGAAACACAAGATTTCCCTCTTCCAACACTTCTCCGCTATACGCACAAGAAGCGGGAAGCTTCCTTTCACAGGAAATACACAATGCGCCCCACAGCACACAGAAGAGAAAGCCCCACTTCATGCCTACTTCTTCGCATATCGCAACACACTGCAATTAGAGGGTACCAAAGCATCCGACACAGTACGCTTCATTTCCTCCACGGAAATAGAACGGTAATGCGCCACTTGCCCGTTAAGATCCTCGCCCAGCAAGTTGGCATACGCCAAATTACAAGCCAGCCCAAGTCCGTTGAGATTTCCGAGAATCCACTGCGACTCGTACTTGTTCTTTACCTTCTCCATTTCCTCGTCCGTGGCTCCGTTTACACGCAAGTCGTCCAACTCGTCCCATATCGCCTGTTCCGCCTCCTGAAAAGTCACCCCTTCCATCAGCCTGCCTGTAATCACGACCAGTCCCGTGTCGAAATGCTCGGTGATATAGGCGTCTATCTGACTGAACAACTTACGCTGCCGCTGCAAACGCTGTGGCAGACGGCCGGAGACTCCGTTGGCCAGCAAGTCAGTCACAAGGTCGAAGACTTCGTAACGTCTGTCCGTGCGTGGACAGGTATGAAACGCCATGTAGATCGCATCGGTTGGCACAGCCCGCTGAACCGTCTTCCGGCGCAGCTTGGTCTGCGGCTTTTCTTGCACAAAAGTCCTTGGGGCGATCTCCCTTCGGGGAATTCCGCCAAACCATTTCTCCGCCAAGTCCACTGCCCGGTTAAAAGGAAAGTCCCCCGTCAGCACCAAGGTGGCGTTATTGGGCGCATAATGATGGTAAAAAAACGCTTTCACATCCTCCATGGTGGTCTGCGCTATCTGCTTCAGACTCTTTCCAATCGTGAGCCATTGATAAGGATGTGTCTTATAAGCCATCCTGCGGAGAATATCCATGCTGTCCCGGTAAGGCTCGTTCTTCCGCTCCCTGAACTCTTCCATCACCACCTTCTTCTGCACCCGGAGGCTCTCAGGATTGAAGCTCAACGCATTCATGCGGTCGGACTCCAGCCACAAGGCGGTCTCGATATTCATGGAAGGCAAGGTGATATAAAAGTTAGTGGTATCCTCGTTTGTCCATGCGTTGTTCTCTCCACCCGCAAACTCGCAGGGGATGTCAAAATCAGGAATATTCGCCGAGCCTCCGAACATCAAATGCTCAAAGAGATGGGCGAATCCTGTATGGTCTGGCGACTCGTCTTTCGACCCCACATCATACAGGACATCCACCGTAGCCATACGAGCATTACTTACTTGGCTATGCACAAGCTCCAGCCCGTTGTCTAATATGTACTTCTCACTTTTTATCATCTCCCAGGAGGCTCATCTTTATAATCCGCACATCTTCCGTCGGGCGGTCATTCTTGTCCGTGGGCAGTTGCTGGATGGCATCCACCACGTTCATGCCCTCCACCACTCGTCCGAACACCGTATAAGCGCCATCCAAATGAGGTGCGCCGCCTTGGCTGGTATAAGCTCGGATTTGCCGCGGGGTAAAATGGAAGGCGTGTTCACGAGCCAATATATCGTCCTTCACTATCTGCACCTTTCTCTCAAGCGTGAGAATCTCCATCGTGTCAGCCTTATGGTTCATCACGAACTTATTGTTCCCATAAAGCCTCATCAGTGAGTCCGTGATACAATCAATGCGTTTCTTGTTGCGTTTGTACTCCATATTCCTCAACGCATCCGCCGTGTATTTCTTACCTGTCACAATATAGAACTGGCTGGCGGACGACGCACGGGACGGATTTACCTTGTCGCCCTCACGCGCCGCAGCCAAGGCACCGCGCACATTGAACAACCGGGGAGTGCGTATTTCCGCAGGTACCGTATAGCCTAAATCGCCTTCTCCTAATTTCTGTCCGGGTTTGGCCGTCTTGCTGGAAGGGTCTCCTCCTTGAATCATGAATTGGTTGATGACCCGGTGAAACAAGGTTCCATCCAGTGTACCCGCTTTCACCAGTTTCAAGAAATTATCCCGGTGCAAGGGTGTGGAATTGAATAGCTCCACCACAATGTTTCCTTTCGTCGTCTCTATTTTCACCTTGGGATTCGTGCCTCGTCTGGGTTGTGCCAAACATACCCCCGCAAACAACATCCCACATACGCACAACGCAAATACTTTCATTAGTCGTCTCATAGTGTTTTCCTTTAAAAATTTTCCTCCATCTTGTAGAGTTTCAGTTTATTGTATAATGTTTTTCTGTCAATACCCAGCATTCTCGCCGCTTTGCTCTTATTGAAATTGCATTGCAGCAACGCCTCCCGAATACGTTCTTTCTCTCTGTTTTCGTCTTTCAACAAGGGAGAAAAAGCAGGCGCGGTACACATAGGTGAAGGCTGTGCCTCCGCCACTGGCTCAATGAGTAAATCCTCCGCCTTGATAAGTTTGCCTTGCGAGAGAAGCGTAGCTCTTTTCACTACGTTTTTCATCTGCCTCAAATTGCCCGGCCATGTATACTGCTGTATTTTGCGCATCGCCTCCGCATCGAATCCAATCACATTACGCCCCAACTCCTTATTCGCCCGGTCAAGGAAGAAGTTGGCAAAGAGCAACACATCTTCACCCCGGTCTTTCAAGGCCGGCATGACAAGAGTGAACTCGTTAATCCGATGGTACAAATCCTCACGGAACCTGCCGTCCGCAATGGCCTGTGTCAGGTTCTCGTTTGTAGCGGAAACCAATCGCACGTCCACCGTGACTTCCTTGCTGGATCCGACAGGGCGTATTCTGTGTTCCTGCAACGCACGGAGCAGCTGCACCTGCACGTCATAACTCAGATTCCCTATCTCATCCAGGAAAAGCGTACCGCCATTGGCAGCCTCAAATGCGCCCGTCTTGTCCGTCAACGCACCGGTAAACGCCCCTTTCACATGTCCGAAGAACTCCGAAGCCGCCAAATCCTTAGGTATGGACCCGCAGTCGATGGCGACAAAAGGCTTTCCCGCCCTCGGACTAAGCTGATGGATGCGGTGTGCCACATATTCCTTGCCTGTGCCACTGGCTCCGTTAATCAACACCGCCATGGGAGTAGGTGCCACGAGTCCCACATAATTATACAGTTTTCTGGCAGCCTCGCTTTCCCCTTCAAGGAAATTAGAGGTATATTCCTCCTCAACGGCTGTTGTATCCTCCTTCTTTTCCGTAGGCACAGAGGGTGTGCTTTCCATTTGCGGAGTCTTCAACGCCTCTTCCATCTTCCGCAATAACTCCTCCGGCTGTACGGGTTTGGAGATATAGTCATTGGCACCACATTTTATGGCATGGACAGCCGACTGCACATCCGCATAGCCCGTCATGATGATTAACGGAGTCTGCACACGCTGCTGGTGCATCCATTCCAGAAACGCTATACCGTCTCCGTCCGGAAGCCTCAAATCAGAGAGTATCAAGTCATACTGAGCAGTTTCAATGTGTTTCTTCGCCCGAGCCACATTGCTGGCAGAAGTCACATCGAATCCCTTTTTCCGCAGCCACGTCTTCAGCATCAAAGAAAAAGTAATATCATCTTCTATTAAAAGGATAGATTTATTCATGGCTTTACTAATGTAGCGCAAAGTTAATGGATTTATACGAGAAAAGAAAAGAATCAACAGATTTTATAGTCACACCTGGCTATCGGTCATAAGCAGGCAAGGTATATTGAGACGCAAAAAGGCTGCGTCATTTCCACATGACTCAGCCTTTTTGTCTTATGCGTTATGTAATACGTCTTTCAAGAATGTCTTCTCATCCCAACGCAGTGGTATGCGTATGGCATTTGATATGCAGCTCGTTGATGATGTGCTGTATTTTCTCCAAAGTGGACAACTGGGTGGGTACCAAAGGCAGACGCAAGTAGTTCTCCACCAGTCCCATGATACTCAGCATGGCCTTTACTCCGGCGGGATTTCCGTCCACGAAAAGCAGTTTGAACAGTTCCGTGAATTTATGATGTATCAACCGGGCGTTCTCATAGTCTCCGTCCAACGCAAGACGCACCATACGGCCAAACTCCTGCGGAAGCGCATTTCCAATCACAGAGATGACACCTTTCGCACCCAATGTAATCAGTGGATACGTGATACCGTCGTCTCCGGAAAGCACGTCGAATCCTTCCGGTTTGTTTTTGATAATATCGTCCACCTGCGTGATGTTGCCAGAAGCCTCTTTCACAGCCACGATTTTCTCACAGTCCCTCGCCAAACGCAAGGTAGTCTCCGCCTTCAAATTCACGCCCGTGCGTCCCGGCACATTATAAAGCACCACAGGAAGCGGTGAAGCTTCGGCGATTGTCTTGAAATGCTGGTACAAACCTTCCTGAGAGGGTTTGTTATAATAAGGACATACGGACAATATGCCGTCAATACCACGCAAATCCGTGGTATGCAACGCCTTTACCACTTCCGCTGTATTGTTGCCTCCCAGTCCCATCAATATGGGTACCTGTCCACGCACCTCTCCCACAATCGTGTCTTTCACCATCTGACGCTCTTCCGCCGTCAGTGTAGGTGTTTCTCCTGTGGTGGCGAGAATGCAAAGGAAATCCACTCCATTGGAAAGCAAATACTCCAACATGGTTTTCAACGCCAAGTAATCCACGGCTCCCTCTTTAGTAAAAGGGGTGACAAGGGCAATGCCCAAACCTTTGAATATGTTCTGTTTCATAAATGTCTTATAATAATGTCTATCCGGCAATGCGGTATGAATTACAATTGCAAAGTTACGATTTTATTCGAAGTTTACTCCAGCATCCCTAAAAATTCATCTTCCTTAACGATTGGGATGTTCAAGGACTGGGCTTTCGCCAACTTGGAAGGCCCCATATTCGCACCCGCCAGAATGAAGGAAGTTTTCTTGGAGATAGAGCCAGTGTTCTTTCCCCCGTGCGCCTCTATCATCTCCTTGTACTCCTCCCGGCTGTGCTTCTCGAACACACCGCTTATCACGATGCTTTTCCCTTCCAGCTGCGCTCCTTTCGGAGCAGCGGCTTCCTCCATCTCCATCCGCACGCCTGCCTGACGAAGCCGCGCTATCTCACGCAAGTTCTTCTCTTTATGGAAATAAGAGACCACGCTGTTCGCAATCACCTCTCCCACACCATCGATGTGTGTCATCTCCTCGAAAGTGGCCTTTGCCAGCGCATCCATCGAACGGAAATGGCGAGCCAACAATTTGGCCGTGTTCTTTCCCACAAAGCGTATGCCTATGGCGAAGACCACCCGCTCGAAAGGCACCTCACAAGAAGTGCGGATAGACTGGATTATCTTGCGAGCCAGACGAACTTTTGTCCCCCAGCGTCCGTTGATGTCGCTTTCCTTCAAATCATACAAATCAGCCGCCGTGTGTATCAGTCCCATACTGTAATACTCATCCACCGTCTCCGGGCCGAGACTGTCTATGTCCATGGCGTCCCGGCTGATGAAATGTTCGATACGTCCTTTCACTTGAGGCGGACAATCCGTGTCGTTGGGGCAATAGTAGGCCGCCTCCCCCTCATAACGCACCAAAGGAGTCCCGCACTCAGGGCAGTTTTTGGTGAAAAAAATTTTCTCCCCTGTCTTTCCTTCCTTGCGGGCATCCATGTCCACCGCCACCACCTTGGGGATAATCTCCCCTCCTTTTTCTATATACACCTTGTCCAGGTAATGCAGGTCGTGCTGCAAGATGAAATCCTCGTTGTACAACGAAGCCCTCTGCACCACCGTGCCCGCTAATTTCACAGGATCCATGATGGCCACAGGAGTAACCGCCCCCGTTCTTCCTACGGAAAACAACACATCACGCAAGGTTGTCAATGCCCTTTCCGCCTGGAATTTATAAGCAATAGCCCATCGTGGATTTTTGGCGGTGAAGCCAAGCAGACGTTGCTGCCGGCGGCTGTCCACCTTTAGCACGATACCGTCCGTGGCCACTGGCAGATTCTTACGTTCCGAGTCCCAATAAGCGATGTAGTCCATCACCTCTTCCAGCGTATGAAGCCGCTTCATGCCACGCTCCATCTTGAAGCCCCATTTCTCCGCTTCGAGAATATTCTCATAATGACTGTCGCCCGTCACCTCATCTCCCATGACATAATAGAGATAAGCGTCCAAATGCCTGGAAGCCACGATGCGTGAGTCCTGCATTTTCAGTGTGCCAGAAGCGGCGTTTCTCGGATTGGCAAAAAGCGGCTCTTCTCTTTCCTCACGCTCTTTGTTCAACCGCTCAAACACCTTCCACGGCATCAGCACCTCGCCCCGTATGATGAAGCGGTCGGGATAGCCAGACCCTTCCTTCAGACGTAAAGGGACAGAGCGAATAGTGCGCACATTCTCAGTCACGTCATCGCCTACCTGGCCGTCTCCACGAGTCACCGCCCTCACAAGCCGTCCGTGCTCATACTCCAATGACACAGAAAGACCGTCATATTTCATCTCGCAGCATATATCGAAAGGCTCTTCGCCCAGTCCGTCTCTCACACGCTGAAAGAAATCCCCCAGCTCACCTTCGTTGTACGTGTTGGCAAGCGAAAGCATGGGATAAGGATGGCGCACTTGTCTGAAATCATTCGTCAAGTCGCTTCCCACCCTTTTCGTGGGAGAGTCCGGGTCGTCATACTCAGGATGCGCCTTTTCCAACGCCTCCAGCTCGTGCATAGCCTCGTCAAACTCCTTGTCGGATATGACCGGCTGGTTCTTCACGTAATACAGATAGTTCTGCCGGTTGAGAAAATCCCGCAATTCCTCTATCCTCGCACGGTCGTCTTTATAATCAAACAAGTCCATCGTACCACTTGTGTTGCGATTCATCATTCAGCAATCCGTTCCAGCGTCTTCTTCAGGAACGTGTAATATTGTTCCACAGAGGGAATGTAACAACGCTCATTCGGAGTATGTGGAGAACGCAAGGTGGGACCGAAGGACACCATGTCCATCTTCGGATATTTCACTCCTATTATACCGCATTCCAATCCTGCGTGCACAACCTGCACCACCGGTTCTTTTCCGAACTCCTTTTCATACACTTGTCGCATCAACGCAACCAATGGAGAATTGAAATCAGGTTGCCAAGCCTTGTACGCCCGGTTAGTCTCCACTCTCATGCCCGCCATGGCAAAACAACTTTCCATGGTCTCCACCATATACTCTTTCATCGCATCCGAAGAGCTGCGAGCCAATATATGTATCTCGGCTTCTCCTTTTTCCATCTTCACTATCGCCATATTAGAAGAAGACTCCACAATGGACGGATTGGCCGGAATGTATCGCTCCACTCCATTGCGCACGGCAAACACCGCATCCACCAAATTGTCTTGTATCTCCTGTGGCATGATACCCTCAGGCAAAGCTGTCTCCTCGCAATCAAAAGTGAAATTATCTTCTATGCCTTTGAACTCCGCATGGAATATCTCACTATATTCTTTCACCAAGGCTTTCAAGGTTTCCGCCTTCTCCTCTTTCACAGTCAGCACGACTTCCGCTTTCCGAGGGATGGCATTACGCATATTTCCGCCCCGCCAAGAAGCCAATCTTGCCTCCGTCTGAATAATGGCATTACGCACGAACCATGCTATCAGTTTGTTGGCGTTAGCACGCCCCTCACCAATCTCAAGTCCAGAATGTCCACCTCGCAAATCCTTCAACACTACATGGAAAGCACGGTCTTCTGGCGAGGGCAGCTCATTCTGATACCGCAGAGTAGCCTCTACATCAATGCCGCCCGCACTGCCGATAATCATTTCTCCCTCAGTCTCATCGTCCAAGTTCAAGAGATACTGCCCCTTCAAGACACCCGGCTTCAAAGCTCTCGCTCCCCCCATGCCTGTCTCCTCATCAGCCGTAATCAACGCCTCCAACGGGCCGTGTCTCAACGTATTGTCCTCAAAGATGCCCATAATGGCCGCTACGCCCATTCCATCATCAGCTCCCAGAGTCGTGCCTTTCGCTTTTACCCAGTCTCCGTCTATCCACGTGTCAATGGCATCGGATTCAAAATCATGCTTCACTCCTTCTGCCGCCTGCGGCACCATGTCCATGTGCGCCTGCAAGGTCACTGTCTTCCGGCCTTCGCATCCCTCCGTAGCTTTCTTGCGGAATATCACATTGCCCGCCTCATCTGCGAACGCTTCTATGCCACGTTCCTCGGCCCAGGACAACAAGAAAGTGCGAATCTTATCCAAATGCCCTGACGGACGAGGCACTTGAGTCAGTTTATAGAAATTACCCCACACAGCGGAAGGTTTTAACTCATTAATCGATACAGTCATCATTTATGTATAGTTTTACGTTTAGTCAAAGGCAATATCACCGCAGAACCCACGCCCAACACCGCAATAAGCGCCGTCTGAAGCGTATGCACCACCAAAGCGAACATAGCACCGCTCACTCCACTCACGCCATAGAATACCAACATGGTCTTCACCGCAAAATGCCAGGGACCCGCCCCGTTCGGAGTAGGCACAATCACGGCGATACTTCCCACCACAAACACCACTAAACCCACGGTGAGCGACAAACCTGCCGTGAAAGGATAGCAGAAGAAAGTGAGATAAAAATGCAAGAAATAGCACACCCATATTCCCAGTGAATAGAAGATGAACAACGGCAGGTTCTTCACCTTCCGCAGCGAGCACATCCCCTCCATCATATTCTTGAATATGCCTTTCATCTTGCTGAAAACCGACAGGCGGTGGAGCAGCAGACACGCCAACACTACAACCGCCAGCGCACAAACGGCGGTTGTCCAATAACCTGTGGTGGTGAACCTTCCAAAAAAAGAAGAAAGGTCTGTCCCTGTCTCCCGGAAAAAGCGGAAAAAGACAGGCATCTGCATCAACAAGGTAATTGCCGTCATCAGTAACACCAACAAAGAATCTATGACCCGCTCCGTGACCACAGTACCCAAAGATTTCGGAAAGGACACCCCGTCGTATTTGTTCAACACGCCGCAACGCATCACTTCTCCCACACGGGGAATCACCAGACTTGAAGCGTAAGAAAGAAACACGGCGTGCAGACAGGTGCCAGTACGAGGATACTCACCGATGGGATTCAACAACTGCCTCCACCGCAAGCCCCTGAACACCTGCGCCAAGATACCGAACGGGAAAGACAACAGCATCCATGTCCAGTCCATCTTGTCCAACCAAGTGCGGATGGTGCGTAAATCAAAACCGCAATACATCCAATAGAGAATCGCCCCTCCCAACAGGAACGGAACAGCGACTCCCGCTATGTCATTTACTATTTTTTTCCAGCGCAATGTTTTGTCTTCTATGAAATATTATTACCTTTGCAAAGGTAGTGCAAATTGAGTGGAGAACAAAATGAACGTGTTCATTTTTTATCCCGAGATGCCGCCTGCCTTATGAAAAGGTAGCGCAAATTGAGTGGAGAACAAAATGAATATGTTCATTTTTTATCCCGAGATGCCGCCTACCTTATGAAAAGGTAGTGCAAATCAACCGCAATACAAAAAGAAGTCGTTTCTTTTTATCGTAAGGCACACCGTTTTTGAATTACAACTATCAGACAACGTGAAATCAGTAAAACCCAAAAAGAACCTCGGACAACATTTCCTGACCGACTTGAAAGTGGCCAGTGATATCGCTGACACCGTAGACTCCTGTCCGAATCTCCCCGTACTGGAAGTAGGCCCCGGAATGGGAGTATTGACCCAGTTTCTCATACAAAAGAACCGTCCCGTGAAGGCCATTGAGATTGACAAAGAGTCCATAGCCTATCTCTATGAGAAATTCCCGCAGATGAAAGAGCAAATCATCTCCGACGACTTTCTGCGAATGGACTTGCGCACGCTGTTTGACGGAAAATCCTTTGTGCTGACAGGCAATTACCCGTATGACATCTCCAGCCAGATATTCTTCAAGATGCTTGACTTCAAGGAGCTTATCCCCTGCTGCACAGGCATGATCCAGAAAGAAGTAGCCGAACGCATTGCCTCCAAGCCAGGCAACAAAGCCTACGGCATTCTAAGCGTGATGATTCAGGCGTGGTACTCTGTAGAGTATCTATTCACGGTGGAACCCAATGTGTTCAATCCACCTCCCAAGGTAAGGAGCGCCGTCATACGCATGACACGCAATGACACGGCTACGCTCGGATGCGACGAGACACGCTTCAAACAGATTGTAAAAACGACCTTCAACCAACGCCGGAAGGTCATACGCAACTCCATCCGTCCGCTGCTGAGCGCCTGTCCAGACTATTCCGCCTTGCCATTTCTTGACAAACGCCCGGAACAATTGAGCGTAAAAGACTTCATAACGCTCACCAACGAGGTCTCTGGACTGTTAAAAAACAACGGAATCAAGGAGAAATAAACAGAAAACAAGGCAAATAATAGGAAGAATCAGTTTTTTTTCGTTATTTTGCCTACCATTACGGTATGAACCATACTAACTCATGATTTAAAACTGATTGTATGACAAATGCACAAGACACAGACCAGACGCTGAAAGTGGATGCCGCATCCACGGTCAAGACTCCCTCTTTTACCTATCGCAAAACGAAAGCGGAAGTGCTGGAACGTCTGAAAGAAATTGTAGAAAACAACGAAGACCTCAATAAAGCGGAAGTCGACTATCTGAAAACGACTTTCTATAAATTCCACAGAGCCGAGACGGAAACTCTCTGCCAGAAATTCTTAGAAGACGGAGGCAAGATTGAAGACTTCCTTCCCGCACCCGACCCGGATGAAGCCGTGCTGAAACAATACATGGCGACCATCAAGGAAAGAAGACAGGAAGAACGTCAGGAAGAAGACAAAATCAAAGAGGAAAACCTACAAAAGAAACAAGCGATTCTCGACCAACTTAAGGCCTGCGTGGAGAAGCCTGAAGAAGCAAACCAATCCTACGAATCCTTCCACAAATGGCAGGAGGAATGGAACGCTATCACCCTGATTCCGGCAGAGAAAGTGAACGAGCTGTGGAAAAGCTACCAACAGTACAGGGAACAATACTACGATCTGGACACACTGGACGATAACTTGCGCCAAAAAGACTTTGAACAGAACCTCAAAGAAAAAGAACAGCTTATCCAAGAAGCAGAGGGACTGTCCCAAATGGACGATGTAGTTTCCGCTTTCACTAAGCTGCAAAATATTCAAGAGAGTTTCCGCGCCGTAGGCCCTGTGGCCAAAGACAAACGAGACGAAATAAGAGAACGCTTCAAAGCGGCCGCTTCCGTCATCAACAAAAAACACCAAGCTCACTTCGAGAGCCTACGCAAGCAGGAAAACGAAAACTTTGAGGCGAAGAAAGCACTGTGCGACGCAGTGGAGGAAATAAACAAACAGACTAAAAACGACCATCGCACTTGGAACAAACTGACAGAAAAAGTCATTGCGACACAGGCAAAATGGAAAACCATCGGTTTTACTCCGCAAAAGCTCAACGCACAGGTGTTCGACAGATTCCGCAAAGCCTGCGATGAATTCTTCAAGGCGAAAGGTGAGTTCTATAAACAAAACCGGGAAAAGCAGGACGCAGACTTGAAACGCCGCCTTGAACTCTGTCAACAGGCCGAGGAATTGCAAGACAGCACGGACTGGCAACGCACGGCTTCCAAAATCATCAATCTCCAGAAAGAATGGAAGACTCTGGGCTATGTACCCAGAAAACAGAACGAATCCACATGGAATCGTTTCCAGACAGCCTGTAACCATTTCTTTGACGCACGGAAAGCGTCGGGCAAAGGTAATGACAAGCCGGAAGAAGTGGAGAACCTGAAAAAGAAAAAGGAAATAATCGAAAAGATAAAAGCCATCGACCTTACCCAACCAACCAAAGAGAACATTGAGCTTTTCATCGGCCTACAAAAGGAATGGAGCGGCATCGGATATGTACCCATGCGCAATATGCGGAAAATCAATGATTCCTACAAACGTGTGGCAGACAAGGTTTACGACGCTTTCCGGGATCAAATGACTTCCTTGCAAATGGATGACTTCAAATCCAAACTTGAAGGGAAGAATCATGACGACCTGTACAAGGAAAACAAAAGACTGACACGTATGCGTTCTATGCTCAGCAGCCAGCTACAGACATACGAACGGAACCTCAGCTTCATGGACAGCAAGTCCAAACAGGGAAACGCCTTGATTACGGAAATCACCCGCAAGGTGGACAAGCTGAAAAAAGACCTTCAGACCGTGGAGGACAAATTAGCCCTCATCAACAAACAGGCCAAGGAAAACTGATTTTACTCATACCTCTTTATATAAAGAGCCTTCTCCACGAAAAGAGAAGGCTCTTTTTTTATCCCTTCTACCATGTTTATGGTATGAATATGCCATATTCATGGCATTGCACACCCCAGCACAAAGCCTTACCTTTGCAACATCAAACAAAGAAGAATACTCACAACAAAAAAAGAAAAGAATATGGCAGAGAAAAAATTACATTTCGAGACATTGCAATTGCACGTAGGACAGGAACAGGCTGACCCCGCCACAGACTCCAGAGCTGTGCCTATCTATCAGACCACCTCTTACGTCTTCCATAACTCACAGCATGCGGCAGACCGCTTCGGACTGAAAGATCCGGGAAACATCTACGGGCGACTGACCAATACCACTCAGGACGTGTTCGAGAAACGTATTGCGGCACTCGAAGGCGGTGTGGGAGCCTTGGCCGTGGCATCTGGCGCAGCAGCCATCCACTTGGCCATCCAAACGCTTACACAAGCAGGAGACCATATCGTGGCGTCAGACAACCTTTATGGTGGTACTTACAACCTTTTCGCGCACACACTGCCCCAATATGGCATCAAAACCACTTTCGTGAAACAGCATGACGTGCAGAATTTCGAGAAAGCCATTCAGGAAAATACCAAGCTTATCTATGTGGAAACGCTCGGCAATCCGAACTCTGACATCGTGGACATCGAAGCTGTGGCCGCCATCGCCCACAAACATAAAATTCCGTTGGTCATCGACAATACCTTTGGCACACCTTATTTGATACGTCCCATTGAACATGGAGCCGACATCGTAGTGCATTCCGCCACTAAATTCATCGGCGGACATGGGACGACTCTTGGAGGTGTTATCGTGGACAGTGGAAAGTTCGACTGGAAAGCCAGCGGTAAATTCCCCAAACTCACTGAACCGGAACCCTCCTATCATGGAATCGTGTTCGCAGATGCGGTAGGGCCTTTGGCCTTCATCATCCGTGCTCGCGCCATATTCTTACGAGATGAAGGCCCGGCCATTTCTCCCTTCAACGCCTTCCTGCTCCTGCAAGGAACAGAGACACTCTCACTCCGTGTGGAACGTCAGGTTGAAAACGCATTGAAAGTGGTGGACTATCTGAAGAAGAATCCTAAAGTAGTGGCTGTGCATCATCCGTCATTGACGGACCATCCCGACCACGCCCTCTACGAACGCTACTTCCCGAAGGGTGCCGGTTCTATCTTCACCTTTGAGATAAAAGGAGGACAGAAAGAAGCGCAAGCTTGGATTGACCACTTGAAGATTTTCTCTCTGCTCGCGAATGTGGCAGACGTGAAGTCACTCGTCATCCATCCTGCCAGCACCACCCACTCCCAACTCAACGACGAGGAATTGGAAGAGCAAGGTATACACCGCAACACCATTCGTCTGAGTATCGGCACAGAACATATCGATGACTTGATTGACGACCTGCAACAGGCGTTCGACCAAATATAAATCCCCATACACCTGAACATTATGTCCAGAATATTCTCTAAATTAACAGACCTGATAGGCCACACTCCGCTGGTATCGTTGAACCGTTTCAGCAAAAGCCATGCGCTCAAGACAAATATCGTAGCCAAGGTGGAATATTTCAATCCCGGTGGAAGCGTGAAAGACCGCATCGCATTGGCGATGATTGAAGACGCTGAAGCAAAGGGGCTTATACAGCCGGGAAAAAGCACGCTCATCGAACCCACCAGTGGAAACACAGGGGTAGGATTGGCCTTGGTGGCCGCTGTGAAAGGATACAAACTCATCCTGACACTGCCAGAGACCATGAGCATCGAAAGAAGGAACTTAGTGAAAGCCTACGGTGCGAAAGTGGAACTTACGCCAGGGCCGAAAGGCATGAAAGGAGCCATCGAACGGGCGGAAGAACTGAAAGATTCCATCCCCGGCGCTGTCATCCTCGAGCAATTTGACAATCCCGCAAATCCTGCGGTGCACTACAAGACCACGGCGGAAGAGATATGGAAAGATACGGACGGACAGATTGATATTTTCGTGGCGGGTGTAGGTACAGGCGGCACCATATCCGGCACAGCGAAAAGACTAAAAGAGCTGAATCCGAATATCCAAATCTACGCAGTAGAACCTGAAAGCTCTCCCGTACTGAACGGAGGAAATCCGGGGCCGCACAAGATACAGGGAATTGGAGCGGGATTTATTCCCAAGACCTATGATGCGACTGTCATTGACCACGTGATTGACGTAAAAGACAATGACGCCATAAGCACCAGCAGGGAATTGGCCAAACACGAGGGACTGGTAGTAGGCATCTCCTCAGGTGCCGCTGTGTTCGCCGCCGCGGAATTAGCCAAGAAAGAGGAGAACAAAGACAAGCGAATAGTCACCCTCCTGCCAGACACGGGAGAACGTTATCTATCCACTGTACTTTACGCCTTTGAGGAATATCCTTTATAATAATCCTTTTACTATTCACACCAAAGACAGGATTCTCCGTGCAGAGGGAATCCTGTTTTTGGTATGAAGTGGTTCTGAACAGTTCTCCGCCAGAAAACATTCGCTTGTTCACGCAATAGGCTTCATTCCTTATCGAAGCCTTCTTCGTTGCCCATCGCAAAAGGCTTCGTTGCCCATCGAAGCCTTTTGCGTTTTCGCACCATTTTTATACACCTCACGAATAAAGTTGTAGAGTAGAGACGCGATTCATCGCGTCTCCATATTCATCAGTGATGAATTATATCTGTGATTGGCAAGATATTAAAACACTATGAAAAGCGGAGACGCGATTCATCGCATCTCCACCTAAATTAGTGATACAATTGCGGATAATCATTAAGTTTAAAGAAAAAGCCGATTCGTCTTGCTGTATAACTTTATTTATTGTATATTTGCCATAACATAATAAACATACAGAAGAACATAAGATTCATGAGCAAAAAGAAACCAGCTAAACATACTATCGGACTCATTGTCTTGGCGGGAATACTTTACTGGGGCTTTCATGTGTTCCAACACACCCCCAATTCTCTCTCCACTCCCCTTTCAGCGGAACCCATGAACGAAAAGGAGACTAAACCCGCCATTGACGGAATGGAAATCCCCGCAGACCTCAGACAACGGAACGGCAAGATACTGGTACACAAAGGTTATACCGTGTCGTTCAACGCCGCATGGAATCTTCCCTATTGGTCAGCTTGGACTTTGACAAGCTCCAGAACCTACGGAAACAACAAACGGTATGACAAATTCCTGCCAGACCCTTTACTGCCTTCCGCCAACGCCGTGGAGACAAGCGACTACGCCGGTTCGGGATATGACCGGGGACATCTTTGCCCTGCGGCAGATAACAAATGGAACAGTCAGGCCATGAAAGAATGTTTCTACCTTTCCAATATCTGCCCACAGGAACCAAACCTGAACCGGGGTGATTGGAAAGAACTGGAAGACAAATGCAGAGATTTAGTCAGAGAAGGACATACTTTATACATCGCAGCTGGCCCCTTGTTCACATCCGCCGCTGGAAAGCATATAGGGAAAAAGCACAAAATAGCCGTGCCGGACGGGTTCTTCAAAGTGATTCTCATGGAGAAGAACGGTGGCCAACACCATGCCTTGGGATTCCTCTACAAGAACTCAGCACAGAACTTCCCCATGGAGAAACACGTAGTCTCAGTGGATGAGGTAGAGAAACTTACAGGCTTCGACTTCTTCTACAAGTTGCCTGACGCACAAGAGAAAACACTCGAATCCTCCCGCAGCACTTCGGCCTGGGGATTCTGAATTCATTCACAACACGACACACCATGAGATTCCAAATCATCGTATCAGAAGAAATCCGCCAAGCCTGTCCCGACTTCAAAGGAGCGGCATTGTATATACAGATAAAGAACAGTCCCTCCTCACCCGACCTGTGGGTTGAAATCGACAAGGCCACCGAAAAACTCCGAACGGACTATACCCTTGCCTCTCTCAAAGAGAGAAGTTCCATAAAAGCCACCCGCACAGCCTACAAACAATGCGGGAAAGACCCTTCCCGTTACCGTCCTTCCGCAGAATCACTTTGCCGGAGACTGCTTAGAGGAATAAGTCTCTATAAAGTAGATACCGTAGTGGATTTGCTGAATCTCGCCTCCATCGAGTCAGGTTATTCCATCGGAGGTTTTGACGCCGACCGAATTCAAGGTGACACCCTGACCCTTGGCATCGGAAAAGAGGGAGAACCCTACACGGGCATTGGCCGTGGAGAACTTAACATTGCAGGAATGCCTGTCTACAGGGACAATGCAGGCGGTATAGGCACTCCCACCAGCGACAACGAGCGTACCAAGCTTAGTGATGACACCAAACATTTATTAGTCCTCATAAACGGATACGACGGCAACCTTGACGCTATACAGCGTACTGTAGAACTCATCTCCGACCTCTGCACATGCTTTGCCGAAGGGAAAGACATGGAGACAGTGTACTATTAGAGGTAAAGGTTTTATACTATTCAAAGACTATGGCTAATTTATTAGACGAGTTAACAGGACCAGCTAATAACAGTATCTTAAGATACTTCGCAATGTATCTTAGGATACTTGCCCATGTATCTTAAG
>CAVDHB010000020.1:0-17184 GCA_963608705.1 Prevotella sp. P5-108 | reverse complement strand
GGCAAAGCCCCGGCTTGCGAAAGTCAGGGCTTTGTTTTATGTTTTTCTGAATATTGCAAAAAAAAGAGGCCGTGCATATTTTGACACAGCCTCATTTTTTATAAGTTATATTACTTCTTCAACACATGCTTCGCATACGTTAAATGGTAAGTGTCGTAAATCTTTGTCAGACGAGGAAGACGCTGCAAGAAGTCTTGATAGTTCTTCTGCTGAGGCTGTGACCACTGCACTTCAGACAAAGCCGCCATACGAGGTAACTCCATGTATTCCACCTGACGGAAAGTCGGGATGTATTCTGTCCACAAATTGGCCTGTACACCAATAATGTACTTGCGCTCATTCACTGGCATCTTCTCCGGTACAGGTTCGTAGCTATACACCTTCTCCACAGGCAGATAACCACCGATAGCCTGCGGTTCCTTGTTTGTTTCCTTCGACTGGTAATAGTCGAAATACAAATAGGTATTCGGAGTCATGATTACATTATGACGCTGACGAGCCGCCTCAAAGCCACCCGCTTCTCCACGCCAGGACATCACTGTGGCGTTCGGAGCCAGTCCACCTTCCAGAATCTCGTCCCATCCGATAATCTGACGACCTTTTCCGTTCAAGAACTTCTCGGCATGGTTGATGATATAGCTCTGCAATTTTTCCTCTGCGGAGTGCTTGTCGTCCGCTTTCAAGCCAAGTTCTTTGATTTTAGCCTGACATTTGGGACACACCTTCCAACGGGTCTTGGGACACTCGTCACCTCCGACATGAATATACTCTGAGGGGAATATCTGCACCAGTTCACCTAATACAGTGTCGATGAATTTCAACACGTCGTCATTGCCCGCACAAAGCACGTCATCAAACACGCCCCATTCTCCTGACACCTTGTAAGGACCTCCTGTACAACCCAGGTTCGGATAGGCTGTCAAAGCCGCTAACATGTGTCCGGGCAAGTCAATCTCCGGGATAACGGTGATATGACGAGCTGCGGCATACGCCACGATGTCTTTCGCCTGTTCTTGTGTATAGAAGAAAGGACCGTAAGGCATACCGTCAAACCAACCAGAGTTGTGTCCAATGACTGTTTGCTCTCTTGTGGCACCCACTTCGGTCAGTCTTGGCAGACTCTTTATCTCGATACGCCAGCCTTGGTCGTCTGAGATATGCCAATGGAAACGGTTGATATTATGCAAGGCAAGGATATCGATGAACTTCTTCACGGAATCCACTGGGAAGAAGTGGCGTGACACATCCAAGTGCGCCCCACGGTAGGCAAAACGAGGTGCGTCTTCTACTTTTGCCTGCGGGAACTTCACCTCTGCGGTTTTCCCCGCCGGAATAGATTTCCGTAAGGTCTGGATACCATAGAACACACCTGCGGCAGAACCGCCCGTTACCGTCACTTGGTTCTTATTCACTTGCAATGTATATCCTTCCTGGTTCTTCACCTTGGAAGAAGTCTTCAGCACCACGCCTTTTCCAGAAGTTCCTTCTGTCACGGTCAAGTTGATACCTGTCAAGTCTTTTACATAACTGGCTAAAAACGCAGCGTCACTCTTCAGTTGCTCATCTCCTTTCGGATAGAAAATCTTTGACGTGTTATTCAACACGAAAGGCGCGGCCTCTTTCTTTTCCGTAATCGTCTGCGGAAGAGGAATCACCTTATAGTCGGCTGTTTGCGCCCATACAGCACCAGCCCACAAGAATCCTCCGATTAACAGTGCGGTCTTTCCAAATAAATTTCTCATGTTCTCTTTGGTTTAATTATTAGTTGATAATAGGTTGTTTCTATACTGATAACATTCATCGTTTCTTACGAAAGAAATCTTGCATCAGTTGCTTGGACTCGTCTTCCAATACTCCTGACACAATCACCGTCTTAGGATGCAATGCCCCCGGAGCGTAATTTCGAAAACCTCGCTTCTCATCTCCAGCACCATAGACAATCCGTTTCAATTGTGCCCATCCGATGGCTCCCGCACACATCACGCAGGGTTCCACGGTCACATATAGCGTACAGTCTGTCAGGTATTTTCCCCCTAACGCCTCCGCTGCGGCGGTAATAGCCTGCATCTCCGCATGGGCGGTCACATCATACAGATGTTCCGTCAGGTTGTGTGCCTTGGCCAGTATATGGCCTTGGCACTCAATGACACAACCAATGGGTATTTCGCCTTCTTCCTCTGCCTTGCGGGCTTCGGCCAAGGCCAGTCTCATGTAGCGAATATCGTCCTCGTTCATCGATACGACTCACTGTATATGGACAGTATCTCCTCGTCTGTCAAGGGTCTGGGGTCTAAACCGAAGGAACGCTTGCTGTTGGTTCTCGCATTCTCCAGGAAACGGGGAAGATCTGCTTCTGTGATACCCCATTCGGACATTTTCAAATCGTCCACGTGGCAATACTGCTGCATACGAGCTAACGCACGGATGAACTCCTCCGGCGTACTGTCTGTACGTTCCAGCATCGCATTGGCCATTTCGGAATACCGCTCAGACGCATCTTTCAGGAATGTCTGGAAATAAGCCAAGGAAATAGCAATCAAACCAGCTCCGTGTGTCACCTTGGGGAACAATCCACTGATGGCGTGTTCCAATGCGTGTTCGGAAATGCAACTGGAGGTGGATTCCACTAATCCGGCCAACGTGCTGGCCATGGCCACATAATAACGTGCCTCTCTGTCATCGCCATTCTCTACCGCACGAGGCAGATACTTGTACAACAAGGCAATGCTTTTCAACGAGTACATCCGGCTCATGGGCGTGGCAATGTTGGCAATATAGCCCTCCGCTGCATGGAAGAAAGCGTCGAAGCCTTGATACGCCGTGAACTTGGCTGGCACAGACAGCATGAAATCAGGGTCTACAATGGCTATCTTCGGGAATGTATAGTCACATCCGAAGCCTAACTTCTCTTCCTTATTGGTTATCACTGTCCACAAGTCCACTTCCGTGCCTGTACCTGCCGTAGTGGGAATAGCCACGATAGGCAGCGCCTTGGTCACGGGCTTTTTGCCGCCACTGCCTCCTGTCATATAGTCCCAGTAGTCTCCTTCGTTCACGGCCATAATGGCGATACTCTTGGCGGAGTCTATGGAGCTTCCGCCTCCTAATCCTACCACGAAATCACACTGTGCTTCCCGGCAGATTTGCGCCCCTTCCATCACGTGTTCTTTGATAGGGTTCGCAAGAATCTTGTCGAACACCACTGTCTCTATATGCTGTGCTGCCAACTTCTCCCGCACCTTGTCCAAATATCCGAAACGGCGCATGGACGTGCCACTCGAAATAACCACCAAGGCTTTCTTTCCAGGCATTGGCTCTGTGGCCAAACGGTTAATCTCCCCGTATCCAAAGAACAACTTGGTGGGAGTAAATGTCTTAAATGATTCCATTATTATAATGTCACCTTATTATAAATTGTTTTTTTCTATATCCTTGAAGTAGCGATAAGTCCCTACTTTCAACTCGTCGCAAGCCGCCTCATCGCACACGATAATCGCATGAGGGTGCATTTGCAAGGCACTGATCGTCCATTGCTGGCTTACCGATCCTTCTATTCCATGTCTCAACGCACGCGCTTTCCCATGTCCGTTGGCCACAATCAGCACTTCTTTCGCATCCATCACGGTACCCACACCCACGGTCAAAGCCGTCTTCGGAACCTTGTTCAAGTCATGGTCAAAGAAACGGCTGTTGGCCACTATTGTGTCTGTAGTCAAGGTTTTCACTCTTGTACGAGAAACCAAGGAAGAACCTGGCTCATTGAAAGCGATGTGTCCGTCCGGACCTATGCCGCCCATAAACAGCTGGATACCGCCTGCTTGTTTTATCTTTTCCTCGTATGCCTGGCATTCCGCTTCCAAGTCCTTCGCATTACCATTCAACAAATGGGTATTCTCTGGACGCAAGTCTACATGAGAGAAGAAGTTCTCCCGCATGAACGTATGATAACTTTGCGGATGGTCTTCGGGGATTCCCACATACTCGTCCATGTTGAATGTGACTACATTCTGAAAGGAAATCCGTCCTTCCCGACAGGCGTTCGCTAAATGCTTATACACTCCGATAGGAGAAGAGCCTGTGGGAAGTCCCAACACGAAAGGATGCTCTTCAGAAGGATGAAAAGCGTTTATCTTATGAATGATGTATTCTCCCGCCCAGCGAGATAACGCTTCATAATCAGGTTCGATAATCAGTCTCATGGTAATAGGTCTTTTAAAATGGTTTTCTATTATTTAGGGAAACCGCAGTACTGCGACCTCCGGGTTATGGTCTGACAAAGGCTTCTCTTTATCTTCCTTGGGAATTAAAACAGACATCACACAGATGCCGGGCGTGACAAAAAGGAAGTCTATCTTCTCCCTTTCCCGCATGGGTAGCTGTCCGAAATCATGAAATGTATAAGGTACGCCTTCTTTTTTCTCCGCTATCTTATAGCTGTCCCTTAATATAAAGGAGTTAGAGGTGATTGTTTGATACGCCTCCCATTTCTCCGACACATTGAAATCACCTGTAAGCACGACAGGACATCCCTGCGCCAGTTTCTTCACTCGGTCAATAATTAGCAAGGCTCCCTTTCTTCGAGCCTCCTTGCCTACATGGTCAAAATGCGTATTGATGGCCAAAAGTGTTTTCCCGCTTTGCTTGTCTCTCAACTTAGCCCAAGTGGCAATACGTGTACAGGCTCCGTCCCAGCCAATAAACCCCGCACTGTCCGGGTATTGCGAAAGCCAGAACGTGTGGCTGTCCACTAAATCAAAACGGTCGGTCCGGAAGAACAAAGGCGAATACTCTCCTTTAGTCTTTCCATCTTCTCGTCCTACTCCTACCGCCGTATAGCCCGGCAGTCTGTCTTTTAAGTCCTCTAACTGATTGTGCAACACTTCCTGCATCCCGACCACATCCAACCGATGCGTCCGAATGAAAGCCGCCACACTGTCTTTACGGTATCGCCAGTTATGCACTCCGTCTTCGGGATTGTCATAGCGGATATTGAAAGAAGCCCAGTTATACACCGTCTGCGCCGCAGACACTGCCGTCCACAACCACAAGCCGCACCACAGTACAAGGAATTTACACTTCATGCCCGTTTAAATTACTTTTCAGGCACGAAGATACGGTTTTATTTTGGATTACCGCTTCACTGACAGTCTAAAATTCTTTAACAGACGGTGGAATATGTCAGCCTAAAACACAAGGGATGGAGAATGAATCCCCATCCCTTTCTTGTAAATTTTAGGTATAAACACTTATCATACCTTATTCCTTCTCTCTTTTCCTTATCAAAGACTGGTATTCCGTGGGTATCACGCCAAACTTGTCCTTGAAGCACTTGGAGAAATAACGAGGTGTGGAGAATCCCGTGGCATAGGCTACATCCGCTATTGACACATCGTCCGTAGACAACATCTCACAGGCGTGCTTCAAACGGATGTTGCGAATCATATCCAATGGCGTAATGCCGCACAATGACCGCACACGGCGGTTCAGCGTGGAACGGGACACATTCATCGTGTCTGCCAGTTGGCCAAGGTCGAAATTCTGGTTCTTCAAGTTGGCCTCCACACATTGAATGGCCTCTTCCAGGAAAAGTTTGTCCGAAGACTCATAGTCTAACTTCACGATTGGAATAGCCAGACTGTTGTCAAGGTTCTTTTGGCGATCCTCTTCCCGTTGCTGCATCAGATTGATTTCATTCTCCAACGCTTTTCTTCGTTCGGACTCCTTCCTGCGCTGTTCCTTGTAAGCGAAATAAAGTCTGCGTCCGAAATATACAATGCTTGCCGCCACTATCAAGTAAAATAAATAGGCATACCATGTCTCATACAACGCCGGCAAACGAACGATGGTCAAGGTGGTCACTTCGTCTCCCCATTTACCGGAAGGATACATTATGCGCACCTTGAAAGTGTAAGTTCCCTTCGGAAGGGTGTTGTAGAAAGCCCGGTGTTTGCCATCCTTGACTACTACCCAGTCTTTATCTACCCCCCCCAATTTATATATATAGCTGATTTTCTGACTATTATCATACTGAAGAGCGGAGAACAGAATACTCACATTCGTATCGGAAGGACGGAGATATACCTTGGAAATGGTATTCCTCTCACTTTGTTCTGTACGGGAAAACACCGAGGAATCACCCACGGAGACATCTGAGATGAACACTTTCTGCTTGACATCAAGCATCGGAGTGTGGTCTGGACGTATCTTGATAAATCCCAAATGGCCACCCACATAAAGATTCCCAGTCGCATCTATGAAACCCGCCCCTCTGCGGAAAGAGGTCAACGCGATGTTGTTATCCCTTACCGTATAGTAAATGTAATTGCCTTTTGCCAACCCGTATTGCAGGATTCTTTTTTGAAAGATCACCCACAGGTTCCGCTTGTCCGCCAACACACGCACGATATTCTCTCCCTCCACATTGAACTCATGCGAGAAATCGGTAAGCGTACGCTTTTTTCCATCCGCCACTCTCAGCACACGTCCGTAATTGGTCACAATCCAGCAGTTTCCCAATCCATCCCAGGTAAAAGTCTTGAATGCGTCCCCTTTTTCCAGCGTCTGTCCGGCAGAGAAATATTCAGCACAGACAGCTCTTCCGTGCGCATAGTCCACCTCGTACACTTTGTCATCAGTCAGCACCTTCATTTTTCCGTTTTTACCTTTTGCTAAATCATTAATTCCTCTCACATCCTTGGCAAAAAGGTTCAACCGTCCATTCTCTTTTGGATATACATAGAGATGTGTGTCTGTGGACAGCCATAGATTTCCGCTGATGTCCTGTTCCATTGCAGTAGTCTTCCCTGCGTCAGGAGCAAGTTCACTCAGGTTCCACGTTTTTTCTATTTGCACATGGTATCCTGTTTGTCTCAGTTTATATAAAAGAGGCTTTTCAGGACCTGTCGCCCACATTCCTCCGTCTTCGGAAGGTACCAAAAAGGGGACATTCAATGAATATAACGAACGGGGGTTATAACCTAACACAGCTTTGCCTGTTTGTGCATTGTACAGGCAAAGGCCGTATCGTCCCAGTGTCATCCAGATTTTCCCGCTACGGTCTTGGTTCAATCCTACAAGATTTGCGTCAAACCCCAACGTCTCGTGAATATCCGGCAAGAGAAAGTTCTCCACATAGTCTTTTTTGAACAGGACGAGACAGCTCTTGTCATACGCCGCCAACCAGAGGTTTCCTTCCTTGTCTTTCAGGATGCGGTTATAACTCTTTCCCTGGTCGATTGTACCATAATTCCCTGTCAAGGTTGAGGCCGGGATTTCTTCCAGCATTCCTGCGGCGTTTTCTCTCAGCACATAGAGCTTGAAATGAGACAACGCCCACAGATAACCGTCGGCATCGTCCTGCACAAGGTCATAAAAGGTACTTTCCCGCAAGCCACGTGAAGAGTTCACAATGGGTTGAGACACAAATTGTGCTGCCTTCGGACGCTGAGGGTCAAACCGCCAGATGCCCGCATCCCATGTCGCTATCCAGAAATGGCCGGAACGGGCTTGAAGTATCCGATACACATTATGGGGGAAGGGATAGCGCGTGAACGAGTCTTTCTTCTTGTCATATAAATAGATACCGCCATTCAGTGTACCTATCCACATATTCCCCTTGCGGTCTTTACAAAAAGCGTCAGGACGGAATCCCAGCATATACTCTTTTTCCACTTTCCCCTCGTTATCACAACGGTACAAATGCTTGTCGTTGGAAGCCACCCATACCTTATTGTCCTGGTCGGTATAAAGATCGAGGATTTTCTCTCTTTGCACACGGGAGTCTGGAAAGGGAGAAAAACACAGACTCTGCTTGTCCACCCGGGTGATGCCCTTTTCCGTGCCTATCCATACAAACCGGTCATTATCCGTAAAGCAAACCACATTGTTGTCCGCCAACAAAGAAGGGCGCAGGTAATTGTTACGAAACTCCTGAATCTCATATCCGTCATAACGGGCCACTCCCATGGACGTCCCCATCCATACGAAGCCTTCCCGGTCTTGATAGAACACACGAAGCTCGTTGGCGGATAATTTGTCCATGAAAGGCAACGACGTGGATATCACATTGCCGGCATGAAGCCAAAAGGAATGGCATAGACAAATACACAGGACGCACAGAAGTTTATCGTAAAATCGTTTCATGTCACACTCGTTTTTAAGAAAACTTATCTTAGAAGGTATACCGTTCTAATCATTATTGACACAAAGGTATAAAATATTGCGGTAATCTCCAATCAATAGGCTGTTAAGTTTTGAAATAGGACTCTCAGTTCTCCGCCTGAAAACATTCACTCGTTTATGCAATAGGCTTCATTCCTTATCGAAGCCTGCTTCATTGGCCATCGCAAAAGGCTTCATCGGCCATCGAAGCCTTTTGCGTTTTTCGCCTCATTTATACACATAAAGCGTATCACGAATAAAGTTGTAAAAAATTACGTTGCCACAGTAGAGACGCGATTCATCGCGTCTTCACTTTTCATAGTGTTTTAATATCTTACCCAATCACAGATACAATTTATCGCTGATGAATGTGGAGATGCAATGAATGGAGACGCGATGAATCGCGTCTCTACTATTTCAATATTGCAACGTGCAAGATAGGAGAGGGATAATCACTTCATTGAACACTTTAATTAGACCCAATCGTATGGTGAATTCAACTACCAAAAAGAATGGCGTTCCACGACAGGTGAAACGCCATTGCTTCTTAGTTAAACTTCCGTTTCGCTGAACGGCTATTATAAGTCATGCTGCACAGGAGTCAGCGTGAACGTGAAATCATAGTCCTGGTAAGGCATCCTGTACGGCTCCAAAGGCCAAGCGCCCCAAGAGTTTACACAACCCAGACCGAATTGCTTCTGGTCAATAATCAAGTTGGTATAATCGGCCTGTGGCACTTCGGGTGAATGACGCTGGTCTTTGTCTGAGCCATCATCCAACGATTCAATGGAATAGTTCAATGCGGAGGCTGAGAATGGCTTGTCAGCTTTTACTTGTAAGCCGCTGCCTGCCTCATTAATCACATTCCACCAACGGATGTCCGTCTTCGTACCTGTCTCCTGCGGACGGATGTAAGGATAGAACTGGTCGGCTACGGTTTGATTGTAGATACCTAAGAACTCACTGTGATTACGGTCTGAGTAGTTTTCCACCGGGCCACGTCCATAGTAACTGATACGTGCGTAAGTCTTCGGCATCTGCACCTGCATTCCGAAGCGGAACATATCAGACACTTTCGCACCCTTTGTGGCCACCATCTTCTGGTTCACCTTGATGACGCCCTCGTTGTTCACCGTATAGGTCAAATAGAGCTTGGCTTGTACGTTCTTCATGTCATACTCGGCACGCACCACGGCCAGTCCATTCTCTATAGCCGATTTGAACGAAGTCAGCTTCAATCCTGGATTCTTCCATGCGGCAAACTTGTGTTGCAGGTTTGCTCCGAAGTCGTTGTCAGTCGGCGCACGCCAGAAGTTGGGAGTCAATGCGCCCTCAGGAGCAATCAAGTCCTTGTTATCCACGGTGTACTGGCATAAGTAACCCGTATGGCGATTGAACTCTATATCATAGTTGTCGCCCTTAATAATAAGGTATTTCCAGTCGTTATCCACCAGTTTGGGAGTTACGGTCTCCACATTGCTCTTCGTCTTATTCACCAAGGTAAGTGGGGTAGGCTGGTATGCGTTCAGAACCAACTGGTCTTTGGCCACTTCCTGTCCGGCAGGCAACACACCTTCCGCCTGTTTCAACTTGTAGCTGACGTTGAGCAGCCACTCCTTGTGGGTATCAGTTACCTCGCCAATATTCAGCTTCACATTCGCTGTCTGCAAGGGAGCCACCTTCAAGTCATCCACCGATCCTTCACGCACTACCTTACCGTCTTCCAGCACCTGCCAGTCCATACGGTAGGCAGACAAATCACGGAAGAAGTTCTCGTTGTACACACTCACTTCTCCATTTTTCAAGTCCACAGGCTTTGTCCAGATATTCTGGTAGAAGTACTGCACCTCATAGGCGTGCGGGTTCATGCGGCGGTCTGGACTAATCAAACCGTTGTCCACAAAGTTGTTGTCCGAAGCGTCATATTTGTTGAAATCTCCGCCGTAGGCGTAAATCTCCACTCCGTTCTTTCCCTTCCAGCGCACAGACTGGTCTACAAAGTCCCAGATAAATCCACCTTGTAGGGAAGGATACTTCCGAATCAAGTCCCAGTATTCCTTGAAGCCGCCTTCCGAGTTACCCATGGCGTGTGCATACTCGCATTGGATAAGCGGCTTGGTCGTGTTTGTACGTTTTCCGTATTTCTCCATATAGTTATAGTCCGCATACATCGGGCAGTCCACGTCGGTGAAAGCGTTTCCATGCGCCTGTTCATACTGGCACAGACGACTGGGGTCTTCTTTCTTTATCCATTTGTATACGGTCTCGAAGTTCGGGCCGAATCCCGCCTCGTTGCCCATTGACCAGAAGATGATACTCGGATGGTTGAAGTTGCGCTGCACATTGCGCTCGTTTCTTTCCATGTGCGCCTTGGCATACGACTTGTTCTTTGCCAAAGTCTCTTTGCCATAGCCCATTCCGTGAGACTCCAAGTTAGCCTCCGCCACCATGTAAATGCCATACTTGTCGCAAAGGTCATACCACAGGTTGTCATCCGGATAGTGGCAAGTACGCACAGCGTTGATATTCATCTTCTTCATCATCTTGATATCCTCCAACATACGTTGGGGAGACACCACATAGCCACCGTCGGGATCCATCTCATGACGGTTGGCTCCCTTGAAGAGCACAGGCTGCCCGTTCACTAATACTTGGTTTCCCTTGGCCTCCACTTTGCGGAAACCGACCTTCAAGGGAATGGTTTCATTTGAACCCTCCATGGAAGCGTAGAGCGTATATAAATAAGGAGTCTCTGCGGTCCATTTGTGCGGATTGTCCACCTTCAGGGTCACAGTCTCTCCCTTGGAAGTGGCGGTGGCTACTTCTTTGCCTTCCGCATCTTTCAAGTCCAGTTTCACATTGCCGCTTCCGTTCAAGTTCAGCCGCACCTGCAAAGATCCGTTCTTGTACTGGCTGTCCAAGTCGGGTACGACCCTTATGTCTTGAATACGCTTCTTGTTACGGGCATACAGGTAGCAGTCGCGTGCCACGCCACTATAACGGAAGAAATCCTGGTCTTCCAGATAAGAGCCATCACACCAGCGGAACACCTGAAAAGCGATGGTGTTCTTCTTTCCCGGCTTCAGATAGGGCGTCAAGTTGAATTCTGCCTCCAGTTTCGTGTCCTCGCTATATCCTACGAACTTACCGTTCACCCACAGGTACATACAAGAGCTGACAGAGCCGAAGTGCGCATAGATGTCTTTGCCGCTCCAAGAAGCAGGCACTGTGATTTCCTTGCGGTAAGAACCCACATTGTTGTTCTGCACCGGCACATGGGGCGGATTGGACTTGAACTGGTTGCGCCAAGGATATCCGGTATTCACATAGATAGGATTTCCATAGCCGTTCAACTCCCACATAGCTGGCACTTTCAGCGTCTTCCAGCCTTTGTCGTTATAGTCTGTGCGGAAGAAATCCGTAGGCCGCTGGTCTGCGTCTTTCACCCAGTTGAACTTCCAATCCCCGTTGAGCGTCATGAAGTTTTTAGAATCTTTCTTCACCGCTTTCTCCGCCGCATTCACCGTCTCGTAGGCAAAATAGTTCGTATGCATCGGAGCGCGGTTCACCGCGTTAATCTCCGGGTCTTGCCATTCCTTGAAAGTCTGGGCTGACATATTCAGCAGGCACATACTGAATAATCCAGTTAACAAATAGTGTCTCATTCTTGTTGTTATATATCAAATAGGTTTTTAATGAGTGATGGTAAGTGTAACACTCAATTCGCAAGCAAAGTTAAAAAGATTCTTCGAAAAAGCAAAGAAACATGATTGTTTTTATTTTTAAGAGGCGTTCCGCTATGAGATATGGATTTTTATCGTACCTTTGTAAGCGGACACAATTTCATTTAACCACATAAATATGGATATTTTAAAAACATTCTCCTTGGAAGGAAAGGTGGCCTTGGTAACAGGCGCCGCTTACGGTATCGGATTCGCCATTGCGGAGGCATACGCCAACGCTGGTGCGAAAATCGCTTTCAACTGCCGCTCACAGAAACACATGGACGCTGCCATGGCCGACTATAAGGCTAAGGGCATTGAGGCGAAAGGGTATATCTGTGATGTGACAAAGGAGGACGATGTGAAAGCCATGGTGGCTGACATCGAGAAGAACCTCGGCACTATTGACATCCTCGTGAACAACGCCGGCATCATCAAACGCCAGCCTATGTTGGACATGAGCGTGGAGGACTACCGTCAAGTGATTGACATTGACTTGACCGCTCCGTTCATCTGTGCCAAAGCCGTGTTGCCCGGCATGATCAAGAAGGGACATGGAAAGATTATCAACATCTGCTCCATGATGAGTGAGCTGGGCCGCGAGACTATCGCAGGATACGCCGCTGCCAAGGGTGGCTTGAAGATGCTGACCCGTAACATCTGCTCCGAGTTTGGCGAACACAACATCCAGTGCAACGGTATCGGCCCGGGCTATATCGCCACACCGCAGACCGCGCCTTTGCGTGAGCGTCAGCCGGACGGAAGCCGTCATCCATTCGACAGCTTCATCATCGCCAAAACTCCTGCCGCACGTTGGGGTACTCCGGAGGACTTGATGGGTCCGGCCGTGTTCTTGGCTTCAGACGCTTCCGACTTCGTGAACGGTCATGTGTTGTATGTAGACGGAGGTATCTTGGCCTACATCGGCAAGCAGCCTAAGTAAGTCTTTCGCCTGTAAAGGCTGATAAAGAATAGTACAATCCCCTTGTGACATGTGAGTTATGCACAAGGGGATTTCGTTTTATTTCTATAACTGAAGAGTCTCTCTTTTTCTTTTAGCTTTCTTCCCTTATCTCCTTGTCCATACATTCCGCCGCTTTCCGTCCGTCTCCCATGGCAAGGATGACAGTGGCACCGCCACGTACAATGTCTCCACCGGCAAACAGTCCGTGGATGTTGCTTTCCATGTTGTCCTTCACGAGAATGGTGTCTTTGCGGCCTAACTCCAAGCCGGGTAATGAACGGGGGATAATCGGATTAGGCGAAGTGCCGATAGCCACAATGGCCATGTCGATGTCTTTGGTAATCACCGCTCCTTCTATCGGTATCGGACGACGACGGCCACTGGCATCCGGCTCGCCTAGCTCCATCTGTTGCAAACGTACCTGCTTCACGAATCCCTGTTCATCCGCTATGTATTCAATGGGGTTGTGGAGCGTGAGAAACTCGATGCCTTCTTCTTTGGCGTGTTTAATTTCTTCCAACCGGGCAGGCATTTCCGCTTCGGAACGGCGATACACAATTGTCACCTCTGCGCCTAATCTCCGTGCGGTTCGGCAAGCGTCCATAGCGGTGTTTCCTCCGCCAACTACTACCACGTGTTTCGCCCGTAGTACGGGAGTGTCAGCGTCTTCCTCCGCTGCATCCATCAAGTTCACACGGGTCAGGTATTCATTGCTGGAAAGAATGCCGTTAGCATTCTCGCCGGGAATCTGCATGAAGCCGGGGAGTCCTGCGCCTGAACCTACGTAAATGCCTCGGTAGCCCTTTTCCTCCAGTTCTTTTACGGTGATAGTCTTGCCAATGATGCAATCTTTCACGAATCGCACCCCTAATTTGCGTAGATTCTCTATCTCGAAATCCACAATGCGATTGGGCAGACGGAACTCCGGGATGCCGTATTTCAGCACGCCGCCAATCTCATGCAACGCTTCGAAGACTGTCACTTCATAACCTTTCTTAATCATGTCTCCGGCAAAGCTCAAACCACTGGGGCCAGAGCCTACGCTGCATACCTTTATGCCGTTCTTGGGTGCTACTTTCGACAGGACGGCTCTGCCACTTTCTCTTTCAAAGTCGGCGGCGAAACGCTCTAAATAGCCAATGGCTACCGGCTGTTCCTTCATTTTCAGCTTGATACAGCGAGCTTCACACTGCTTCTCCTGCGGACAGACACGTCCACAAACAGCCGGAAGGGCAGATGTCTTTTTCAGTACTCTCGCCGCGTCCAAGAACTCTCTTCTTTCAATGTTCTTGATGAAAGACGGTATGTCGATGTTCACGGGACAGCCTTGCACGCAAGTAGGCTTGGCACAGTCCAGGCAGCGGTGCGCCTCGTCAATGGCCTGTCCTTCCGTCAGCCCCATGTTTACCTCCATATTCCGTACATGAGAGCGGTAGTTTGCGTCCAGCTCTGGCATTCTCGCCCGTGGAATATCCTTGCGCTCCTTCGGTGACATCGCTTTGCGCAACTCCACTCGCCAAGGAGCGTTGCGGTCTGTCAGCTCTTCCAGCGGTGTTTCCGTGTCCATCCGTTGTGCGCTTGCCTGCATCATCAGGCGTTCCTGTAGCACGGCTACGGAGGCCGGGTCTTCTTGCGGTGTTTCTTTCTCTTCTTCCGCATCGGTCGTCTCCAGTCGTTTCATGTACGCCTGTTCTTCTTTTCGGAATCCGCCCATCCGTTTCAGCATCTCGTCAAAGTCTACTTGGTGTCCGTCGAATTCAGGACCGTCCACACAGACGAATTTCACTTTTCCGCCTACTTTCACACGACAGGCACCGCACATTCCCGTGCCGTCAATCATGATGGTATTCAACGAAACTTCTGTGGGGATATTGTATCTTTTTGTCAGCAAACAGCAGTATTTCATCATTACCGCCGGGCCGATGGCTACGCACTGGTTCACTTTTTCTCTTTGAATCACGGATTCTATGCCGTCCGTCACCAGTCCTTTCTGTCCGTATGAACCGTCATCGGTCATGATTACCACCTCGTCAGCCAACTGTCTCACTTCCTTCTCCAAGATGATAAGTTCCTTGGTGCGTCCAGCCAGTACGGCTACCACCCTGTTGCCCGCTTTCTTCAACGCTTCCATAATAGGGAAGAGTGGGGCTATGCCGACACCTCCTCCGGCACAAACTACCGTGCCATAGTTCTCAATATGGGTGGCCTGTCCTAAAGGGCCGACTACATCGGTGAAACTGTCCCCTTCATTAAGGGCGCAAAGTTTGATGGTGGAATAACCGACAGCCTGTATGATAAGGTCTATGGTGCCTTTTTCCTTGTCGGAAGTCACAATGGTGAAGGGCAGCCGTTCTCCTTTTTCGCCATTGCGTATAATCACGAAATGTCCCGCTTGACGGGCTTTGGCGATGTCTGGAGCATATACTTTAAAACGGAAAACTTTCTCGGAAAGTGGTTGCTTGGCAAGTATCTTGAACATAGTATAAAGGTTTTTAAGTGGAAAATCAGGGTATTAAAAGCAAAATTCCGGGAAGCGGCATACCTCCCGGAACTATGTTAAAATGAATTAGTCGAAGTTCTTGTCATCCAGCATGGTGAAACCGCAGTACGGTTGCAGTACTTTCGGCACACGGATGCCTTCGGGTGTCTGGTTGTTCTCCAAAATGGCTGCCACGATACGGGGCAAAGCCAGTGCCGAACCGTTCAACGTGTGGCAGAGTTCCACTTTCTTCGTGTCCGCACGGCGGAAACGGCATTTCAAGCGGTTCGCCTGATAGCTCTCGAAGTTGGAGACACTGGAAACCTCCAGCCATCTCTTCTGAGCGGCGGAGAACACCTCAAAGTCAAAGCAGAGGGAAGAAGTGAAGCTCATGTCACCACCGCAAAGGCGCAGAATCCGGTACGGAAGTTCCAGCTTACGGCACAGTCCTTCCACGTGTGCCACCATTTCTTTCAATGAGTTGTAGGAGTGTTCCGGCTTGTCGATGCGTACCAGTTCTACTTTGTCGAACTGATGCAGACGGTTCAGACCGCGCACATCCTTTCCGTAGGAACCAGCCTCGCGACGGAAACAAGCGGAATAAGCGCAACGCTTCACGGGCAGCTGTTTCTCGTCCAGAATCTCGTCACGGAAAATGTTTGTCACAGGCACTTCGGCGGTAGGAATCAGATACAAGTTGTCCAGATTGCAGTGGTACATCTGCGCTTCCTTGTCTGGCAACTGTCCTGTACCGTAGCCACTGGCTTCATTCACCACGTAGGGAGGCTGTACTTCCAGGTAGCCGGCTTTGCGGGCTTCATCCAAGAAGAACGCTTCCAATGCGCGCTGGAAACGGGCCATCTTGCCTACATAGAAGGGGAATCCGGCCCCCGTTACCTTTACGCCCATCTCAAAGTCAATCAGATGGAACTTCTTGCACAGTTCCCAGTGAGGCAGTGCGTCTTCGGGAAGCTCAGGCATGAACGTGTCGTCCAGTTTCTCTATCTTGTTGTCCTTGGCGCAAGTACCCTCAGGTACAGACTCATGCGGAATATTAGGTATTGTGCAGAGCAAGTCCACCAAGTCTTTTTGTGCCTTTTCCATGACAGCTTGCAGCTCCTTGTCCTTTTCTTTCATTTTGGATACTTCAGCCTTGGCAGCGTCCGCTTCCTCTTTCTTTCCGGCTTTGATTAACTGCCCGATGGAAGCCGCCATTTTTTTGCTTGCGGCCAAATTGTTATCCAGCTCTTTTTGTGCGTCACGGCGCTGCTGGTCTATTTCCAGCACCTTGGCGATAGCTTCCTTAGCACCTTCGAAGTGCTTCTTTTCCAACCCTTTAATTACACGATCTGTCTCTTCGTGAATCAGTTTTAATGTCAGCATGTTATGTATATCTGTTATATGTTTCTTGTTTTTTGTAGAAATCCTTGGAAAGGATGACTATGGGTGCAAAGTTACTATAAAAAATTGAGAATAAAGGGAAAGAGGGTTAGAATAAATGATTATCCGCAATTGTACCACAAATTTAGGTAGAGACGCGATTTATCGCGTCTCCGCTTTTCATGGTGTTTGAAGAATATCTTACCAATTACAGATACAATTCATTGCTGATGAATTTGGAGACGCGATGAATGGAGACGCGATGAATCGCGTCTCTACTAATTCAGTTGTTGTATTGCAACGTGCAAGACAGAAAATTGGTATGTTTGCGGATAATCAAATTCTTAACTTTCTAAAAATCAATAAGGTGTAAGTCTTCAGCTCCCAGTCAGCACCGAGACATCTTTAATCACAGTTACTCTTATTCGGTGTAAGACGTAAGATGTGTAAGTGGATTTCATACTTTCACGCGCGGGCGC
>CAVDHB010000019.1:0-20601 GCA_963608705.1 Prevotella sp. P5-108 | reverse complement strand
TCTGATGTTGAAACTTTATGCAAATATACAACGATTAAATAATATACAATGATTTACTCACAACGTGAAAATGCACCATTGGTATGTGGGCAACAATCCTAAAGCAAGATTGAATCCGATTCTTCGTTCTCCGTATTTAAGTATCGTATTGAATGGGTTTGAGGAAAAGCAGTTCTTTAAATACTATAATGAAGCAACGAATATGGAGTATTTGTATGATCCGGTAAATAAATTGTGCTTCTCTTTTTATGTGGAAGATGGAGATGAAACAATTTTGGACTTATATGGATTGGGAACTTGGGCAGCAGGCTTAATAGAAAAGAAAGTTTCTGTGGCCGCTTTGGCAAATGCGTATACAATAATAGGATTATAAGATAAAATGAATATGAAGACATTAGTACGAATTTTGTGTCTTGTTGTTATGATCGGTTGTGTCTGCTCTTGTAGTAATGACGAGCCTACGGAACCAATCAATACGGCAGAACTGAACATGATGAACGTGGATAATGGCAAGACGAAGTTGGGAAAGAGTGATGTGTATATTGATGAGGCTAACAATTTTCACAGTGAGGGGAATTGGTATCTGGCAGATGCAGGGAAAGTGGGGAATCTCGGTGCCAATGGCTCTTTTGACGCTTCGGTACTTGAGTCCCAGGTGCGGGTGATTCCAGGACATCTTTATTATCTGTTCCCAAAGTCTATTGTACATACGTTTCCCTCTGGTAAAAATGCAATTCTCAATGGTTCTAAGTATTACAAAATGTATGTGACATCAGAAATAAAGAATGGTAATGAAGTTATTGGTGCTGTCGTCCGTTTTGCTGAAACAATATTAGAAAACAAGGCACTCTATAAAAGTGGTACCATTGTAGGTACGGTAGATTCAGATCGTTTTGCGTCATTGGAAAGCAAATCGCTGAAGATACCTCTCCCAAAGGATGGAGAATACGACAAGAGATGGGACAACAATGAAGCCTTAACCGTATCAGAGGATAATGGACAAATAGTCTTTAGGGCAGGGGATAAGGCGGAAAACTATACAGGCGTTTCATTTGGTATAAATTTGCGGTTGGGGTATATATACACTGTCATAAATGTGCGTCTTTTGAAATATTGAACTAAGGTAAGAGTAAAAAAGTTCTTCCGTTAAATGCGTAAAGCTTTAACGTGAAGAACTATTTTCCCTTGCTTTGGTCTTTGTGATACAGTCTTTCAGATGTGCCTTTGTATCTTGCATGAAGTCCACCATTATCGATGGTACGATTGCGGATAATCAGATAAATAAAAAGGTCTCCTAATGCGAAATATAAAATCCAAAAGATTTGCAACACTCAGGATATTCACAAATTACTTAATTGCTAAATGCAAAATTTGAAGAATTTATTATCTTGTGCAATTATATTGCATGGAAATCCTTTATCTTTGTAGCCGGAATTAATCATGATTTTCCAAAACAATTAAAGAGTAAAAAAATGGAACAACTAAAAAAATTGCACATTCAGAAGTTATCTTCCAAAGATATGGAAGATGTAAAGGGTGGTATAACCATCATTGTAATAAAAGATAAACATCTCTATTTTTTGGGACATAAAATCTTTTGAATAAGATAATATAGTCGGTACGGACTTAAATCCGTACTGACTATATTTAAATTTTCTTCTTGCTATCCATGAAAAAGTTTTGCAGTGTTCTCTTGTATTTATTAATACAATATATACCCCTTATCGCACAAGTACGTTTACTTGACAAGGTAACGGGGAAACCTATTGCCTATGCTTCGGTTTTAAGTAAAGGTAAATTGATGGTAGAGTCTGATAAACAGGGATATCTGCCATCCTCTGTGGTAAACAACCGTACAGTGTCTATCCAACATTTGTCTTATCAGACACTTGACACTGTTTTAACTCAAAACACTAAGACATTGTTTTTAAGCCCGTTATCCTACACCTTGCAAGGGGTAAATGTGAATCCTTCGTCTGAAGATGAATATATTAAACTTACCGGGCTGTATAGAAGCTATGAATTAGATAATAATTTAATAAAGTATTACACAGACGGAATAGTGGAATATTACATCCCTTGCGAATCGACAAAGAAAATTCGTTATCGTCTGCTCCAATGGCGTTCTTTCTATAATAAGAAATTAAAGGATCCCAAGGCGTTTATCAAAGTTGTAGGTGTCTCCGCTCCTGGTGTCCCTACTTTGGAAAATCCTTTGCATGACGACATAAGAGTGAATGGAGACTGTGTACAAAAAGGTGACGATGTGGTTGGATTTATCCGTAATGATTCTGTACAACAAGCATATTTCATTTACATAGACCAGTTGGCGCCTTTAAAGGAAAAGAGGTTCTCTTTCCTTGGGAATAAGATTTGTTTCAAGAAGCTCAACTATGCGGCCGTCTATAATGATAAGGCTTGTACATGGATGAATCTCAAGAATATGAGGGCTTATAACAAGATGGAAATACAAAAGAAAAAACGTACACCCGTAACCATTGAATCGAATTATGAGTTCCATGTGACAGATATCCAATATGTCTCTTCCAAAGATATAAAGAAGCTGAAGTTGGAAAAGGACTATAGTTTTCCCAAATCCCATTCCTATACTGCGCTTTATTGGAACAATACGGCTGATTTGCCACAAAACAGTACTTATATAAACCGTAGTTTAAACGAAATGATAATGTACTAGAGATGATATGTTTTAAAGAGATAGAAATCATCAATATGCTACACAGGCTTATATTATTAGAAAATACGGGAACGCCGGATGAATTAGCTGAAAAGTTACATCTAAGCAGAAGACAGGTTTACAACTTTATTGATGAATTAAAGTACATTGGAGCAAAAGTAATATATAGTCGTTCTAAACATACGTTTTTTTATACGAATGATTTTAGAATGGATATCAAAGTGGATTATTCAATAGGAGATAATAAATTACAAAATACAGCAAACACTCGGATTACAAAGTACAACGGACGAGGGTTGGATTGATAATGTGGAGGAAGTTTTTCACAACAGTAAATCCTTAGATAAAGTATAAATGGTTCATTTTGTAGTCGGCAAAATTGAAACGATTGTGTATGAAAAGTATGTTTGCGGATAATCATTGTTTAGGTGGAGACGCGATGAATCGCGTCTCTACTTGTTCCGTCGTATAAGATAGGACGGTGGTATGTTTGTGGATAATCATATTTTTTATATACCTTTGCAGTATGACTACGAAAGAACAATATTGGAAATATTCATTGGTGGCACTCATTTTAGTGTTGGGTGTGCTGATTGTTGGACGGCTGCTGCCTTTTTGGAGCGGTTTGCTGGGTGCTTTGACGGTATATATATTAGTAAGGAAACAGATGTTTGTGCTTTCGGACAGGCTGCGATGGAAACGCTCTTTGGCGGCTTTGCTCGTTTGTCTGGAAGTCGTGTTGTGTTTCCTGATTCCGCTGGCGGCACTGTCTTGGCTTGCCGTGAATTACATACAAGGTATCGACTTCTCCAATCTTTCCCAGATGGATCCACAGAAAATACTGCGTCCCATTGAAGAAGTGGTGCATATCGTGCGGCGAAACACCGGCTACAATCTATTAGGAAAGGACACATTGAATTGGGCGGTGTCGGTCTTGCCCAAGGTGGGTCAGGCTGTGATGGCTGGGGTAAGCAGTTTCTTTGTCAATGTAGGCGTGATGGTGTTTGTATTGTATTTCATGCTGGTCGGTGGCAAACAAATGGAGAATTACGTAAGAGGTATACTGCCTTTCAGCGAGGTAAACAAAGATAACGTATTGCGGCAGATTCACAATATCATACGCTCTAACGCCATTGGCATTCCCCTCTTGGCCGTCATTCAAGGAGCGGTGGCTTCCGTAGGTTACTGGATATTCGGTGTTCCGAACTTCCTTTTGTTTGGTTTCATCACCTGTGTAGCCACCTTGATTCCGTTGATAGGCACCGCCCTGGTATGGGTACCCTTGGCCTTGTACATGGGCTTGACTGGCCACTGGCCGCAAGCCTTGGGAGTACTGGCGTATGGTACTTTCGCCGTGGCGCAGTCTGACAATCTCATCCGCTTCATCATTCAGAAGAAAATGGCGGATATCCATCCTCTTATCACCATCTTCGGTGTGGTGGTAGGTTTGCCCCTCTTCGGATTTATGGGCATAATCTTCGGCCCATTGCTTATTTCCCTGTTTTTGTTGTGTGCGGATATATTCAAAAGAGAATATTTAGACAGCGGGAAACGGTCTGTCACTCAAGAATGATACTGTCTCCCTCGGCGTGAATCGGAAAGAAAAGGCATCTGTGTGCTTGGGCTATCGGGGCGAAACAATCTGCCTGTTCGGCTGAAGAGAATGTGAAGTGCATTGGCACAAACAGTTTGGTCTGTATATTTTCCACAAACTGCGTGGCTCCTCGCATATATTCCTTTCCCAACCGTGCGTCTATCGGAAAGAAGGCCACGTCTACTTTGTCCACCTCTTTCTTTATGTCGGCGAGTTCCCTCAGATACCAATTTTCCGCCTTGTGCCATTCTTCCGGGGTAGACTCATCCATCCAATGCCAGTTGTTTAAATCTCCGGCATGGAAGAGACGCATTCCCTCTATTTCGATGTAAAAAGACACACCTGTATCCGTGGAGCCATACGCTTTCACGTGTAATAAAGAATCCGTATACTCATCGCCCTTACTCAACCAATTGTCTGTGGCATACCGGGAAGCCCGGCGATGGCGGAGAATATCCTTGGACAGGATATACACAATGTCTGGGCGTTGCTTTTTCCATTCCAGTATTTCTGGATTAAAATGGTCTGGGTGGAAATGAGAAGAAAGTACATATAACTTGCCCGGCTTGTGAAGGAGTACTTCCTGCACATAGTTTGTCCATCCTTCCGACGTGGGATGAGCCAGTTCTGTATCTCTATAATAATCAATGATAAGTGTGTAGCCTTCGCCTTCTATGGCGAATCCGCTGTGGTATATATACGTGATGTCCATGATATTATGATTTTCGATATTCCACGGGGGTCATCCCCGTATGTTTCTTGAAGTATTTGGCAAAAAATGCGTGGTTGTCGAATCCCAGTCTCAACGAGATTTGCTTAATCTGGTCAGTAGTGGACTTTAATTGGAATTTTGCGTCTAAGATTATCATGGAGTCTATGACCTGTAAGGCTGTGGTACGCAATTGTTTCCGTATGATGGAGCAAAGTTTGTTGAGAGGTATTCCCATTGCTTGCGCATAATAGGACACGCGGTGTTCTTTTCGGTATTCCTGCGTGACTAAGCAAAGGAAACGTTTGCTGACTTCTGCATTGGCATGCGTCTCCATGTTGTCGGTGTCCGTTTCTTGCTGTGTCATTAACTGGGCGCATCCTTTGAGAAAAATGCCGATGATGCCTTCCACTAATGAATGAGTGAGAATGGCGTTTCCCTGCATACTCAGTTGTTCGGCGTGGACAATGAGGTTGAAAGCTTCCTTGTAAATCTGGAAATGAGCCTCTGGCAAGTGGATGATGGGATGGAAATAAAAGGCGGAGTAAATGTTCAGCGTGATTTGCGAGAAGTTTAAGTTCTCTAACATCTGGGCGGAGAAGGCACAGAAATAAAGCTGCAAATCTTCCGTCATATCCTTCGCTTGAAAGAAAATGCCCGGTGGAAGCACAAGGAAATCCCCTTCCTTCACTTCATGCTGTGTCAGTCCTAAGGAGACTGTCACCCGGCCTCTTACACACAAGACCAAGACACCTGCTTCCAGTCGGACAGGATAGTAGGTGTAAAGCGACAGCACGCTGGCGGTTATGTTGTTGCCTGCGATGAAGTCATTCTCTATGGCGAATTTCGGTAGCCTCATTGGTCAATGGTTAGTCAGGGAAATAATAAGAATATAGCGGGAATCTTGCTCAAGTCGGGCAAGCCTATCTTTTTCCATTCCGCTACGGTGTGCGTCTTGATATACGCTTCGGGACACGTGATGCCTGCTGCCACACACAGATGTGTTTGCGGACGGCACACTTCCAGTATGTGCTGGAACATTTTGGCGTTGCGATAAGGGGTTTCGATGAACAGCTGCGTCTGTTTTTCCTTGTAGGCTCTTGCTTCCAGCTGTTTCAGTTTCTTGCTCCTTTCATCCGGGTCTACGGGCAAATAACCGTTGAAAGCGAAGCTTTGTCCGTTGAATCCCGACGCCATGACCGAAAGAATGATAGAGGAGGGGCCTACCAGGGGAACGACTGTATACCCTTTTTTCTGTGCGATGTTTACCACCACGGCACCTGGATCGGCCACTGCGGGACATCCTGCCTCGGAAATGACTCCGATGGACTGTCCTTCGGCAAGAGGACGCAAATAGGAAGCGAAACGGCTTTCATCCGCATGTTTCCCCATAGGGTAGAAGGTCAGACTGTCTATGTCGATATTCTTATCCACCTTCTTCAGAAATCTACGGGCGGAACGTACCTCCTCCACGATGAAATACTTGATTTGAACAATGATGTCATGGTTATAGGAGGGCAATACTTGGCTCACAGGCGTGTCTCCTAATAATACAGGAATGAGATAGAGTGCTGTTTCCATCTTTTATATGTTAAAACCGTTGTCTGAGAAAATAGTCTTATAGTCGATTCGCAATAATTGACTGAACGATAGATTTTTGTGGTTGCTCATGTAGTTTTCCACCAGTCTTGCGCCCATCCACATAGGCATAAAGGACGGCACATTGGTATGGAATGAGTTTTTCAGATAGTCGCCTTGCATGTAATCATGGATATCTGCGGAAGAAGAACGGAGCACATTATTATTCACCAAAAAGAACCACGCTTTGCTCTCGTTGTTTCTCATCCACTCACTGTTCTCGTTCGTGAATCCCATGGTCTCACTCAGTGATGGATAGCCTATTACTTTGTACACTATCCAATAAATCTTCCCGATATTGACCATTTTCTCCGCAAACAGGCTCGTGTCGTAATTCATCGAATACTCGCTACACAGATAAAAGAACAACACATCCGGCACAATCCGGGAAGGAGCCATTGTCTGTCGTTCGTTGGGGTAGTAATAGTCGGCGTACAAGGGATAGTTTTCACCAAGATACTTGTCCAAGCTGATTCCGACAAGGCTGTCGTTCACGACAATAGACTGGTTCAAGGCTGATATTTGGGTATAGAGGACTGGAACCCTGAATCCAGGCAATAATACCTTTAACTTTGCGAACGCTTTTCCCAGACTGTCTTCTACAAAGTCAAGGTTTTTAAATCGCTGAAGCACATCCTGACTTGTTTGACGCACACGCTGGTTGTTATAATATTGGTAAATGCGTTCTCCAATATGAGGACTACTCATCTTCCCCAACGACAACACATTTTCGACGAGTGTTTGGGTCTCTTTGGGATAAGTGTGTTCCATCTGATGAAGTGCGTCTGGATTATGATGCAGTATATACGAAGCTAATACCTTGTCATATCGCTTGATATGTACAGATACATTCTCTTCTTCCGAACCCGACTGGCATCCGAAAAAACATCCTGCTATCAAGTATAAAAGCAGGTGATAGACTATGGCTATGTATCTGACTCTTGACATTGACTCTTCCTCTGTTCGTTGTTTATATTACCGCATTCGTTAAATATCGCTGCAAATATACAAAATTAGGGGCTTACGACCAAACCTTTTGGCCATTTTATTAATTATGACTAAAAGAATTAAATCAGCAGACTGTATTGGGAAACGAGGAATACCGTTTTATTCCTTGCAGATAATACGCAGTCAACAGACAGCCTTGATACATGCCTTTCAAGGGATAGCCTATGCTTTTCTGTTGAATCGCTTTTCTGCACTCCTCAAACTGGGGTTTCAACTTTTTGAACTCCCTTCTGGCTTTTATCACGGCCTTGGCATCTCCCACATGACCGGTCAATAGGAATTTCACTAAGGCGAGATTGTCTAACCAATAGCGAGTCCGCATGACTGATGCCAATCGGGAGTCTGGCAAATTCTTGTACAACATCAACAGGTTGTTACGGAAATTAAGGAATGTCTTTCTTGGATTCGTTTTGTTAAGCGTGGCTCCTCCTACATGATACACCTTGCTTTGCGGCACACAGACAATCTCCCTTCCTCTATTGCGTAAACGCCAGCAGAAGTCAATCTCTTCCATGTGGGCGAAGAAGCGTGCGTCCAGACCTCCCACAAGGTGGTAATCCTCGCTGCGCACCATCAAAGCCGCTCCAGTGGCCCAGAACACAGGCACTGTATCATCGTACTGTCCTTGGTCGGTTTCTACATTGTCGAATATCCTTCCTCGGCAAAATGGATAACCGTAAGCGTCGATGTAGCCACCACATGCCCCGGCATATTCGAACTTGCTTTTGTCCTTATAGGAAAGTAGCTTAGGTTGGCAAGCTGCCACTTCAGGATGCGTATCCATATAAGAGAGCAGGGGAGACAGCCAGTCTTCGCTTACTTCCACATCCGAATTGAGCAAGAGATAATATTCTGCCTTCACCTGGGCTAATGCCCGGTTATACCCTTCGGCGAAACCATAGTTCCAGTCCAGTTGAATCCATTTCACAGAGGGGAATTCTTTGGTCACTACCTCTTTAGAGTTGTCCGTGGAGGCGTTGTCCGCCACATAGACGGCCACGCCCTCTCCTTTGGAATGGCTAACTACGGAGGGCAGGAAATCATGGAGCATTTTCGCTCCGTTCCAGTTCAAGATGACAACCGCTATTTTTTCCATTCTATCTTTACTTAAGTATTGTACCTGTCAAGGCTGAGCCGTCGTGATTGAACGCTCCTAACTTCACTCTTACAATCTCATTGTCAAGTGCGTCGTCTGCCGGCAGTTCCACCCGGATATAATTGTCTGTGAAACCGTGCATCTTGTTTCCCTTATGCGTCCTCTCTACCAGAATGTCTCTCTCCTGTCCGATGTAACGGCTGTAGAAAGCATGTGTCTTTTCTGCGGAAAGAGCCAAGAGTCGCTGACTGCGTGCGTGTTTGGTCTGTGGGGACACTGCATAGGGTATTTTCAACGCCATGGTGCCAGGGCGTTCCGAATAGCTGAACACATGTAATTGGGACACATCCAACGCTTGTATGAACTGATACGCTTCTTCAAAAAGAGCGTCTGTTTCTCCGCGGGTTCCCACAATGACATCCATTCCGATGAACACATCTGGAATCCGCTCCTTTATGTAACGTATTTTCTGTAGGAAATGTGCCGTGTCGTATTTCCGGTGCATCAGTTTCAATACTGTGTCAGATCCGCTTTGCAATGGAATATGGAAATGAGGCATGAACGCTCTGGAGGAAGCGCAGAAATCCACAATCTCCTCTGTGAGCAAATTCGGCTCGATGGATGAGATACGATACCGCTGAATCCCTTCCACTTTGTCCAAAGCCTTTAAGAGGTCGAGGAAAGTCTCCCCGGTGGAATGTCCGAAATCTCCGATATTCACCCCTGTCAGCACAATTTCCTTTCCTCCTTCAGCTGCGGCTTGCTCCGCTTGTGCCACCAAAGAGGCGATGGAAGGATTGCGGCTCCTTCCTCTGGCGAGAGGTATGGTGCAGTAAGTGCAGTAATAGTCGCAGCCGTCCTGCACTTTCAAGAAATACCGGGTGCGGTTTCCCCTGGAACAGGACGGAGCGAAAGAACGGATGTCGCTCAACCGTCCCGACTGCTGCTTGTCAATATCTGCTCCCGACATGGCCTGTGCCATGTAATCAAGGATGCGTCCTTTCTGCTCTGCGCCTACCACCAGTCCTACTCCTTCGATATTCGCCAGTTTAGCCGGACTGAGCTGGGCATAGCATCCCGTGACCACCACGAAGGCGTTTGGATTCTTTCGGATCATCTTGTGGATAATCTGTCGGCACTTATGTTCCGCCATCTCTGTGACAGAACACGTGTTGATGACGCAAATATCCGCTGGAGCGTCCTCCTCCACAGTTTGTACGCCTTGTTCTTTCAGGAGCTGTCCAATAGTGGATGTCTCCGCAAAATTCAGTTTGCAACCTAATGTGTAATAGACTGCCGTTTTATGTTGAAATACAGAAGTATCAATCATTGTGTATAAGCTGTGAAATGTTTTGGTCTGCAAAAGTACGGATAAATTGCTGAAATATGAGGGTTGTAATAAAGAAAATAATTATCCGCAAACATACCACTCTCCTGTCTTGCACGTCGCAATACAAGTAGAGACGCGATTCATCGCGTCTCCACCTAAACAATGTTGATTAGTGGTACAATTACGGATAATCCTTAACTGTTTTCCAACGTGAAATCATCCGTAAGACACGAAAACTCCCACCCTGTAACCGTATGGAGACAAGGCGGGAGTATAATATAAAGACTGAATCTTTTAGAAGCTCTTTTTCACCGTCAATCCCATGAGATTATTTTCCAACACATTGAAATGGCTCTCACAGAAGATGCCGACAGACCAAGATTTTGCGATGTCGTACTCATAGCGTCCTCCCAACACGAAGTCAAAGCCATTGTCAGGCGAATACGATATACCCTTATTCGCATTAGTGTCCATCGTTTCATTAATGGAAGAAACCTCTGTTTTCACGGAATACCCTAATCCAATGACTGGTGAAAGATGGTGACGACTGTTTTTCCACACAAAGTGTAGTAAATCATAGGAAGCGTTCACAGCGAAAGTGATTCCACTACGGTAATCCCTCCCGGTTTTTAATCCAGATTCTACCACTCCTTCCGTGCTGTAGTCGGGATAGACAAATGCATTGAATGTCATGTCTTGACTCTTTCCCATGCGACTGTGGAAATAAGTCATACTACCACTCACTTCCAGTCCTCCGAATCTTTTACCCATTTCGGCAGACACAGAAGTCCCCTTAAACGTCTCACCAGACCCTACTTGAGTGCCTAATCCAAGCCGACAGAACCAATGGTTCTCGGCCTTACTTGATGCGGCGGAACACACTGCAAGCAGACACATTACAATTGTTTTTAATGATACTTTTTTAAACATGACTTTATTATTTTGGTCGGTGCAAAATTACGAAGTTCTTCGTCTTCCTGTTCACTTCTTTGATGTTCTGTTACATATAATAGAATACTTTAATCTTCCATTTCTACCTTAAAATATAACGGGAACTTTTCATGGATTCTCTTGCGAACAGCTTCTTCAGGGTATGAATATTTTGAGTTCAGAATAAGTCCTTGATACAATCTAAACTTGCACTGCTATTTGTATAAGACAAAAAAACGATTATCCGCAAACATACTACCCTTGTGTTTTATACCTTACTCAATATAACAACTCACCACATGACGAGGTACGTCCTACATGGCTATCAATCAGTAGAGATGCGATTCATCGCGTCTCCATCTTTTAGACGAGGGTGCCGGGATTTCCACATCTAATAAGCCATTGGCCTAAATTTAAAATATAATTAAAGCAGTAGAAGTTCTTTGTTTTATTGGTGGATATATTTATTTTTGCAATTAATGAGACTTATAGGAAGAATGAATCGAAAGGTATTTTACCTATTATGTGTAGCTTTGCTTCTCTTTTGTGGATGCGAGGCATATCGGAATCAGCAAAAACTACAGACGGCAGATGCGGTTATCAATACCCATCCTGATTCCGCCTACCACTTGGTATCCTCCATTCCAACGAACGCACTTTCTTCCGACAAAGACAAGGCGTTATACGGACTGCTCTTATGTCAATCACAGTATAAAATGTATAAGAAGACTTCTTCCGCCCCTTTGTCTTACAGCATTGATTACTTTGCTGCCCAGAAGGATTATCCACATCTGCAACGCTGTTATTACTACAGGGCTGCCATAAATTATGACAAAGAGGGAGACAAAAAAGCCATCTTTAAAGACCTGAAGGCAGCAGAGGAACTGATTCCGCAAGTGAATGACAGTGCATTGACCATGAGGTTGTATGATCTCTTATCTCATGTAAATGGTGACATTATTAACAAGGTCTCTGCTTTATATTATGGTAAGAAAGCGGTAGAAATAGCGGATAAAATCGGAGATAAAGAAGCATTGGCTCTCTCCTTGAATAATCTTATGGCAACATATATGATGACAGACTATCCGGATAGCAGCTATTTCTATTTACGCAAAGCGTTGAATGTGTGTCCCCATGTTTCACAAAATACGAGAAACACAATTTATCAAAGTGCTGCAATCCTCTATTTAAGCGATAACGATACTAAGAAAGCCAATACCTTTGTTCAACAGATAAGTAATCTGAACAGTGACGAACGACTTGACTTAGTGGTGGGTGAATTATATTCTAAAATGGGGAAACCTCGGAAATCCATCCCCTTGTTACTTCGTGCCACTCAGTCAAAAGCCCCATCCGTGGCTTCCACCAGTTATTCTACCTTATCAGATGTCTATGCGAAAACAGGACAATACAAAGAAGCCTATCATTGCCAGGATAAGGGAGACAGCATTTATGAGACATATCTGTTGGATAAGCATGACAAGGATTATATGGCATTACAGGCAAAATACAATGTGGCTATACAAAAGGCGCATGACGACAAAGTGTTGAAAAACACTTATCTTTGTCTGCTTGCGGTGATAAGTCTTGTTCTTCTTGTATTAGTAATGGTGTCATGGAAGGTCATTCGAAAAGAAAAGCGTATCCGCAGGCTACTGAATGAAATAGAAGAAATGAACCAACACATAGACAGTCTTACCCATGAGAAGAACCAGAACTTTGAAGAAAAACTGGCGGAGCTGAAACAGCTTGTAGACCAAAAGGAGATGCTGATAGATAATCTGCGACATTCACTGCGGCAATCAGAAAGAACTTCCATGGATGTGCAAGCCTTGTCAGACGGGGTGAAATGGATATACTACCTCATGGCTGGGGAAGAGGATTTGAACATGGGAAAGACCGACTTGCAGAAGGTGGCTAAATGTTTCCGTATATTGGACAATGATTTTATCGAGAATGTGGAGGCGTGTGGCGTTACTCCTCGTGAAGAAGTCTTTTGCATCCTTTTTCGTATGAACAAGTCTCCAAAAGAGATTCAAGCTATCTTGGGCATGACGGACAATGCGTATCGGCAACTCAAATTCCGTACCCTGAAGAAGCTGTCCACCAAGGAATCCATGAAAAAGTTCTGTTATAATTTAGGGTGAAAAACAGTAGAGGGTAAATATATATATGTTTCATATTCAACTATATAGACAAATGTAAAATGTAACGAAGGGTCGAATAACGGGAAAAATAGATGAATATCTTCGTAACTTTGCACTCGACAAAACAAGCAAAGTTATGATAAAAAGAATCATTGTATTCCTATTATTTATAGGATGTATTCAGTCCTTCATGGTTAGTGGATTATCTACCGTAAGCGCTAAAGTTAAAACAAAGAGCCTTAGGTGGAGGCGCATAATGTGCTATAATCGGTTAATCCGCCGTATGCCATCTGCTCCTATCGAAAACTTATACTCTTTACAAAGTGAAGAAGAATTTGTCATATTCTTTAATGACAATAAATTCCAAGACTTCTCACTTTCCATTTGTGACAATAATGGAATTGAAAGATTCCATAAATACTATGCTCAGAGTAATCTCTCCATTTCTGTACCAATTAAGGAATGGAGGAAGGGTACTTATTCGGCTGTCATTAAAATGCACGGTGAAGAGTTCGGATGTTCCTTTGTAATTACTGATAAAGAATGATTTAGACTAATTACCAGTCTGAACGAGAACTTCTCTACTATCGATTTGTGTAAACTTCAATAATATAATTAAAATCAACAGACATGAACTACAAAATTACAAGTATCTTGTGCTTGAGTTTCTTGGCGTTATTCACGGGATGTGCCGATGAAATGCAAGAAACCCCAACAGCAGCCTTGACACAGGCTAATGCCGAAATGTCAACTGAGGAAGCTCAAAAATTATTTGCTTCCACTTTGTCTAAAGCGGTGTACAACAATGAGTCCCTTCGAAAATTCCTGAAAGACGAAGCGTTGGAACAATTTGACAACGACTACGATGTCTTTTATCCTCTAACAAAAGACAAGGTGGTAGATGGAAGTAAAACTTTCAGAACCATTTTGCTGGAAAATGGTATCTCAGACGAGGCTCTATCTCAAATTGAGAACAAGCTTCCATTGCTCACCATCTATGTGCCTGACTTCTCTATGTTTGAGAACGTCAGTGCTAACAATTGGGATACCACCAACAAAGAGGTTCCTGTGGGAGTAAACGGCCAAAATAAAACCACCCTGTTATATTGCAATGGTATACAGGAAGATGCGTTAGAAGGAGGAGAAATCCCCGCTTCTCAAATACTGTACGTTAAAGACAATGAACGCATTTGTAAAGCACCTCAAACTCGTAGTCTTGACAGTATGGGTGGATATGCTTTCACATCCAGTGCTTTTGATGGTAGACACAAGGAGACAGTACCCCAAACTCGTGCGCTTGGTGACTACACCCCACTGGATGATGACTACATACAGAATACAGCGTTAAACCAAGTAGCCATCGACGCATGGAATGTGATGAAGAATTACGATAAAACATTGCAACGCGACTATGTGTACTATGGACTGACTCCACAAAAGCAAGAAGGAAAACTGGACAGAAGTGTACATGAATATTTGTACCGTTTCCAGATCGATCCCAACGCATACTATACGATTGCAGATCAGACAGATCCGAAATTAGGTAATATAGATCCGACTGTGGATCCCAACAAGACAATCACCCACAAGAAAACGGACTTGTCTGATGATGAAGTTATCAGACAGCTATGGACAGATGGTAGCTTCGAGATACAATTCCAGATTTTCACTGGAGTTAAAAGCTCAACCAACATGAATCCGCAAGTAGTGCAATTCTCGGCTCGTCCCCAGGATTTGTTTAACATCCAGATTACAAGGACACGTAAGCATAAGACTTGGTTCCATCGTGCTAAATACACTTACAAGATCGATCCTCACAACATGAAACCCAAATGGTTCTATCCGAGAATAGGTGGTATCGGTGACGTGCGTTTGGATAATTGGGATCTAAGTCAACTTTCATTGCAGAAATACATATACGTCTATGAAGTGGATAAAAGTGGAGAGACAACACATACAGACACCCAAACCACAACCTATACAGAAAATCTCAAATCAGATACCAGCATAGGAGGTTCTATGGGAAGTTCGAAACTTTTGGATATAAAATTCGGATTAGGATATAATAGCTCCACGTCCAAACAGACATCTTCATCCATAAGTTTCAAAGTTGATGAAAAAAGTGATGCATTGGGTACATTGACTATCTCGTTCTATGACCCAATTATCTCCAATGAAAGTTCAAAAGGGTACTATTTGTATCCTATCAGCAATGGAACAGTCAAAATAAATATTGCTCCTATTGCGCTTCCTGCAACAAGAGGCTAAAATAAAAACGATGAAAAGAAAAGTACTATGCTGGCTGTGCTTGGTTGTGTCTCTTGTCATTACGATATCTTGCCAAGATGACGATGACAACAACAGTGTATTGGAAGATACGGTGTGGATATACATGTCTAGCACGCCAGACAGTCTGGCTGTGGGGCCTACAAGAGGTAAGGCTTTCGTTTTCGGGAAAGACGCCTATGACATTTATAACTTAGACAAAAACCAGAAAATAGTAAGTTCAGATTATGGAATAGGACCTATAAAGTACACCTACAAAAACGGAGTGATTCACACTGATTATGGAACTACCATAGAGATTAAAAAGGAAGGTCAATACAGCTTCTTTTATTGGGATGGTGACACTTACTATCTGTCTGGTGAATCTAAATATGACCTGCTTCCGAAAATTTCCAGAAGTTTGAAATAGTTAGAATCATTATGAATTATGTCATTCAACCAGGATTTTCTGGTTGAATGACATTTTTGGATTTATGATTATCTGCCATCGTACCACTGTTTAGGTGGAGATGCGATTCATTGCGTCTCCGCTTGTCATAGTGTTTTAATATCTTACCAATCACGGATACGATTCATCACTGATGAATGTGGAGACGCGATGAATCGCGTCTCTACTGATTGATGGGTATTTAGGAAGTGTCTTTGTCGTTGTATTAAGCAACGCACAAGACAGAAGGGTGGCAAGTTTGCGGGTTTTATACTTCACCTCACTACAAGAATCCCCAAATAAAAGACCTAACTTTTGCTCATATAACAAGAAAAGATTATTTTTGCAGTCGGCTCTTAATGAAATGGGCTAACTGAACAATATGCGAAAAATCTGTTTCCTGTTAGGATGGTTAATAATAATGCCCTTGGAGGGCTTGCGGGCACAGACCATGAAAGAGGTGTTTCTGGCTATGCCCGACTCGGTGTTGCCTTTGCTCGACAAGGACAACCGTGCGGATTGCGTGGACTTCCTCGCCAGCAAGATGCAGGCGAAGGTGCGCAACGCTTTCGACGAGTTCTCCTATATGGATACATTGACCACGGACTACGCCTTTCTGCGTTTGACTCCGCAAAGCACCGTATCGCTTAAGTTGCTGCCTGTGAATGACTCCACCCGGATTGTGTGCATGGTACGTACTTTTCGTTCAGATGCGGCGGACAGTCAGGTCGCTTTCTATACTTCCGACTGGAAGCTCTTGCCGGCGAGGAATTATTGCTCACGTCCTGTCTTGTCAGCATTTTTGTTGTTAGACAAAGAGGGTGCCGATGCAGATTTGTTAAAGCGTACGTTGACATTACCTGTTTGTGAAGCCACGCTTTCCCCTCAAGGCACTGACTTGACATGGAAATATGATATAAATTACTTGACGGAAGAAGACAAGAAGCTCGTAAAAGGGTATATACGTCCCGCATTGGTCGCCCAATGGCAAAATGGCGTTTTCCGCTTTAAATAATACTTGTATATGCGCAATAAACTATTGGTTCTCATCCTGCTGTTTTGCCCCCTGCAAATGGTGGCACAGACACACTTCGGCTATTTCAGCTATAAAGCCGTGATGGACTCTCTGCCTGACATGATAGTGGCACGGCAGAGCATGGAAGTGTTGAGAGGAAAGTACACCGCCGAGATAAAACGTACGGAAGAAGAGTTCAACCGCAAGTATGCGGAGTTTCTTTCAGGACAAAAGGACTTCCCCCAGGGCATTTTGCAGAAACGCCAACGGGAGTTGCAGCAGTTGATGGAAGCGGGTCTTTCTTTCAGGAAAGACTGTGAGAAACAGTTGGCTGAGGCGGAGAAGAATATGTACGCCCCTGTAAAGGACAGACTGCAACAAGCCGTGCGAGCTGTGGGGCTGGAAGGTGGATATGATTTCATCGTGAATACGGATAATGAGAGTTATCCCTATATCAACCCGTGGAGAGGAGATGATGTGACCTTGAAGATACGGGCTAAACTAATGAATAACAAGGAAAAATAATTACATGAGTATAGCTGCGAAATCAGGCCCGATAGGCGTGTTTGATTCAGGATATGGAGGGCTTACCGTGCTGCGGCAGATTCGGAAACTCTTGCCGGAGTATGACTATCTGTATTTGGGCGACAATGCCCGTGCGCCTTACGGAGACCGTTCTTTTGACATCGTGCATGAGTTCACGTTGCAAGCGGTGACGAAACTCTTTCAACGAGGATGCCAGTTGGTGATACTGGCCTGCAATACGGCTTCAGCCAAGGCGTTGCGTACTATTCAGCAAGTGGACTTGCCGAAGTTGGACGCAACCCGGCGGGTATTGGGCGTGATTCGTCCTACGGCGGAGATTATCGGCGAGCTGACTAAAACCCGTCATGTGGGGGTCTTCGCCACGAAAGGAACCATCCGAAGCGAGTCTTATCCCATTGAAATCCAGAAACTGTACCCGGATATTAGAGTAACGGGTGTGTCTTGTCCCATGTGGGTGCCGCTGATAGAGAACGGGGAAATCAACAATCCCGGAGCTGACTATTTCGTGAAGAAACGGCTGGACGGGCTGATGAGTCTGGATAGGGACATTGACGCTATTATCTTAGGATGCACTCACTATCCCATCTTGTTGCCCACCATCTTGAAATACGCTCCGAACAACGTGCGTATTGTGCCCCAAGGCATTTATGTGGCGGAGAGTCTGCAAAAGTATTTCCAGCGGCATCCAGACATGGAGGCACGTTGTACGAAAAACGGGAAATGCCATTATCTCACCTCGGAAAGTGAGGATGATTTCCGAAAGAAAGCCGTTATCTTCCTGGATGACGAGGAAGTGGACGCAGAACATATTTCATGGGATTAAGACCGAGACGATTACGAAACGAATTACAAGCATAATAAATATATGGAAGAAAAGAATTTTAAACGCACCTTGGTGACTTCGGCGTTGCCCTATGCCAATGGTGGCGTGCATATTGGCCATTTGGCTGGTGTATATGTGCCGGCGGACATCTACGTTCGCTACCTCCGTCTGCGTAAAAAGGAAGTGCTGTTCATCGGTGGTTCTGACGAACACGGAGTGCCTATTACCATCCGCGCACGCAAGGAGGGATGTACGCCACAGGATGTGGTGGATCGTTTCCACTCCATGATTAAGGAAGACTTCAAAGATTTTGGCATCAGCTTCGACATCTATTCCCGTACCACCTCGAAGGTACATCAGGAGACAGCTTCTAAATTTTTCCTTGACCTGTATGAAAAGGGAAAATTCATCAAGAAAACTTCTGAGCAATACTATGACGAAGAAGCCAAGACCTTCCTCGCCGACCGTTATATTGTAGGTGAATGTCCGCATTGCCATGCGGAAGGAGCTTATGGCGACCAGTGTGAGAAATGCGGTTCCACGCTTTCACCCCGGGAGTTGATCAATCCGCACAGTGCCGTGAGTGGAAGCAAGCCAGTATTGAAGGAAACCACCCATTGGTACCTGCCGCTGAACGACTACGAGGAATGGCTGCGTAAGTGGATTCTGGAAGGCCACAAGGAATGGCGTTCCAATGTGTACGGTCAGTGCAAGAGCTGGCTGGATATGCACTTGCAGCCTCGTGCGGTAACCCGTGACTTGGACTGGGGTATTCCCGTGCCGTTGAAAGATGCGGAAGGGAAGGTGCTCTATGTGTGGTTTGACGCGCCTATCGGTTATATATCCAATACCCGTGAGTTGTTGCCAAACGACTGGGAGAAATGGTGGAAGGATTCTTCTACCCGTTTGATTCATTTCATCGGAAAAGACAACATTGTATTCCACTGCATCGTCTTCCCGGCCATGCTGAAAGCGCACGGCGACTATATCCTGCCTGACAATGTGCCGGCCAACGAGTTCTTGAACTTGGAGGATAAGAAGATTTCCACTTCCCGCAACTGGGCTGTGTGGTTGCACGACTATTTGAAAGACTTCCCCGGAAAGCAGGATGTGCTGCGCTATGTGTTGACGGCCAACGCTCCGGAGACTAAAGACAACAACTTTACTTGGAAAGACTTCCAGGCTCGCAACAACAATGAGTTGGTGGCCGTGTACGGAAACTTTGTGAACCGTGCCTTGGTCTTGACACAGAAGTACTATAAAGGTATCGTGCCGGAATGTGGAGAGTTGACAGACTTCGACAAACAAGCTATTGACGAGTTCAAGAATGTGAAGGCGGATGTAGAGAAATTGCTTGACAATTTCAAGTTCCGTGACGCACAGAAAGAAGCGATGAACTTGGCGCGTATCGGCAACAAGTATCTTGCGGACGCTGAACCGTGGAAGGTTTACAAGACCGACCCGGAGCGTGTGAAGACTATTCTGTACATCGCTTTGCAGTTAGCCGCTAATTTGGCTATCGCCTTCGAACCGTTCTTGCCCTTCAGCAGCGAGCGTCTGCGCCGTATGTTGAGCATGAAAGAATGTGACTGGAGTCAGTTGGGAAGCATTGACTTGCTGTCAGCCGGACATGAGCTGAATAAGCCGGAACTGCTTTTCGAGAAGATAGAGGATAGTGTAGTGGAGGCTCAAGTACAGAAGCTGAAAGACACGGAGAAAGCCAACGAGTTGAACAACTTCAAACCTGAACCCATTGGCAAGACCATTGCATTCGAGGACTTCGAGAAGCTGGATATCCGTGTGGGAACGGTGAAAGAATGCGTGAAAGTACCAAAGGCTGACAAGCTGTTGAAGTTTACGATTGATGACGGATTCGGAGAACCGCGTACTATTGTAAGCGGCATCGCCAAGTTCTATAAGCCGGAAGAATTAGTAGGCAAGCAAGTTTGCTTCATCGCGAACCTGGCACCTCGTAAATTAAAAGGTATCGAAAGCCAGGGAATGATTCTGAGTGCCTTGAATGCAGACGGAAATATCTCTGTCACTACGATAGACCGGGAAGTGAAACCGGGCTGTAAGGTGCAGTAAGTAATATAATACTGTAGTATATTTACACCGTGAGTACCTTTAAGAGGAACTCACGGTGTTTCTATTATAATCCCTAAAATCAATCCGCAAACATACCACTTCCACTCTTGCACGACTAGTAGAGACGCGATTCATCGCGTCTCCATTCATTGCATCTCCACATTTATCAGTGATGAATTGTATCTGTGATTGGTAAGATATTAAAACAGTATGAAAAGCGGAGACGCGATAAATCGCGTCTCTACCTAAACAATGTTGATTAGTGGTAC
>CAVDHB010000018.1:0-52136 GCA_963608705.1 Prevotella sp. P5-108 | reverse complement strand
CAGGATTCCTCGTCCGGGTAGTTCTTGCAAAAGTCCAAAAGATTCATGTCCGTATTCGTTTCTGATTACACCGCAAAGATACTGAAAATAAACGATGTACGAAAACTATTGCGGGACTATTATATAACGGTTTCGGATATTTTACGGACACTAAAGCGGATTACTTGGTGGTACGATTGCGGATAATCATATTTAATTTCATTGATATCTTCATTTGTCTTTATGACAAATGTAATAGGATAACGTTCTATTTTCTCAATATCGAGGAAGTACTTTCTGAAATCCAAGGTTTCTGTAACTTGAAAAAAGCGACCAAGTGGCTTCATTACAAAATCTATACCTCCATCATTGGCATTGGTCCTTCCTGTCTTATATAAATGCAATGACTCAGTATTTAAATTGTCCATGTCATATCCCCAAATGATATTTTGCCCTTTGTAATAGAATTTTAGAATGGAATAACTTACTATTTCAAATAGTCGAGCATCTGCATTTGGGGCAATTAGTTCTGAAATAAAAGATATTATCTTATCATGGTCTGATTCATGTATGCTTTGCAATGTTTTGCACTGCTCTATAAACTTTCTGAATGCATCTTGTTTGGTTGCCACATATTTATCAATGATATTGATTATTGCCAAAGCAATATTGTATTCATGGTGATTAACCGTGATTTTCAATAAGTTCTCATTAATCCAATATCTGTTCGTTTCTAAATTGCGTATAATAGGTACAATTTTAGAAGTAGGAAAGAACTTCTGAAATTCAGCATTCATTCTGTTATTAAGGGCATGATTCTGTAACTTCTCACCAAAAGGCAGCTCACGTTGTCTTTTAAAAAGATGTGAATATTGTGCGCCTTCATATTTACCATATTGTCCAGTGACATTAAATCCATGCTCAATATAATCTTCTATTATCACATAAATAGCATATAAATTGGCGAAACTGGATCTTGACTTAGAGCCTTTGTTTGCAGATTTTGTCTTTTGATTGATGTATTGAATCAATAGGCTTTTGTCAATCACATCTTGGGCATCTTCTCCAAAATACTTTTGAAGTATGCCAATGATTATTGGTGTAAAACTATGTATATCCATTCTACATTGGGAATAATGACTGTTGAAGTTGATTATGCTCTTTGCGTTGGTAACTTTTTATTTCCTTTTGAATAGATTCGCCCTTATAATCAGAAGCTAATTCTAAACGACGCAATCCTATTTTTATGTATTCTTCTTGCAACTCAATACCTATTGATTTTCGTTTTAAAGATTTTGCAACGAAAGAAGTCGTGAAAGAGCCAGAAAAAGGGTCTAAGACCCAATCTCCCTCATTGGAACTTGCTTTTATAATGCGCTCCAATAAGGCAATGGGCTTTTGTGTTGGATGATTCTCATATTCATCCATCCTATATCTGACGCGTGCAAATTCCCATACATTTCCAGGAACTTTTTTGGTATTATATGGTTGTGGGGGATTTTTACGATAATCTATCAGTCCTCTTTTTGCACCAGTCTTGGCCTCTACCAATATATCATCTGCATTGAATGTATAATTGTTTTTGTCCTTGACACAAAAGAGGATAGGTTCATACATGGAACCAAAATATTTTTTAGCCTGTACTCCAGAGCTATCATAAAACCAAACCAAACGAGACAAGACCGATAATCTTTTACGCAAGAATATGTCAAAATATGGCATGAATTGAGTAGATGTCATCACATAGAAAGCTCCTGTTGGCTTCAGCTTTCTAACGCATAGGCTTAACCACTCATAACACCAATTCAGATATTCCTCATCAGATGGCCATCTGTCCTTACATCCAGCAAAGTCTTTACCTATATTGTAAGGAGGGTCTGCAAAGATTAAATCAATGGATTCATCTTTTACGCATTTAGTTAATGCTTGCAAAGCGTCTCCATGAATTATTTGACTGTAATTTGTCCCCAATATTTCCATTATACTTTATAATCAAATTTGTTATATTCGTAAGATATAGGAAATCACTCCATATAGACTGTAAAAACACTCCATATAGAGTCTTCGAACAGTCTATATGGAGTGTTGAAATCCCGTCTAATTATTAAATGTCCTCGCTTCCGCCTTCCTCGGTCGCACCTCCGTCTGAAGCGTTCGTCACGTCAGCCTGTTGCCCGAATTCGAGGGCGTTCACTGCGAAAGCGTCACGCATGGCTGCGCTTTTCGTGAACTGCACGTTCACCTGCTTTATGAGGCTTGCGCCCTTCTTCTTTGCTTCTGCTGCCGTCGTCGCACCCTCTGCCTTGATTGTCAGACGGAACGAACCGAGGTCGCCAAGCCTTACGGAGTTGCCGTTCTGCAAAGCGTCAATCACCTCATACTGAAGAGCGTCCAAGACGGCTTTCACGTCGGCACTTGAAACGGTGCTGCGCTTTTCAATCCTCTTGACAATCTGGTTTAATGTCAATGGAGTTGATGGAGCAGCCTGTGGATAGTATTTGACTGTACTCGGCTTTACGAGCCTGTTTTCTTTCGCCTGAATGATGTATTTTATCATATAGTCCAATTTTATGGGTTTTACATGAATGCAAATATACGCTTTTTCTCGGAGCAATGCAAGTAATAGCATTGATAATGAGGAAAAATAAAGATGTCGTTTGTGTGTCGTAAACATATCGTTTATGCTTCGCAAAGCATAGGTTTGCTATTCTGAAATGGTATGTTTACAAAACTCACGTTGTATTTGGCTGACTACATCTAATGTCGTTCAAAAGTAGGTAGGCAGAGTTGTGCTACTATCTAATAAAAGGTCTGACAGATTGACAAAAGATATGTCACATTTGTGATTGGCATTTCTTATGCTTTTACTAAATGTCCCAGAATGGCTACTGGGACTATAAAGATTTAGTCTAAAACTCATAATGTAACTATTATGAAACTTAATATTTCATTTAAGTTGTAGATTGAGTTTTCTAAAAAGAAGAAGGCTCAATCAAAAAATCCTTTTCGTTCTATGAAAAGGTGTAACTTGTGATTAATATACTATTTCTGATAATAAGTATCATTGGGCTATTTTGAAAAAGAGAATATTCTTCAGGGAGTGGGTAAGCACACTCCCTGTTAAAAAAAATAACAATAAGTTCGTTGATTGTTCAGATTATCATTTCCAATGCCTTTCTTTTTGCGCATTCTATACTTTTTGAAGTATTCGGAGATAGCATCTCTAAAACAAGCATCAGCTCATTACATAACTCTGGATAAGGCTTGCACATTCTTGCTGCAAGCCTTATCATACAGGAACGGCTACTGTCACTTTCTTTTATGTCTGTAATATGTGTCAGGCAAAAATCCAACAAGGTTGTATTCGGCTTGTCCTCCACAGGAAAGTCTTCAAGAATGGAAAGAACCAATCCACGACGAAAATGGAGTGCCTCGGACGTGGCAAGGCTGACCAGTTGCACATACCTGTGAGACAGATAAAGCCTTTTATCTTCCATCGTCAGATGTGTGAGTACCCATGCCGCATTGTAGGCTATACGAGGATTATCAGTTTGCCGCATTGCGTTAAACATATCTGCTATACCACATTCATCATTATGCAGGCTTTGAGCCAAAGACATGACCTGTACTTTTGAAAGGCGGGAATCTAATACTGTAACCATAAACTTTTCCTATAACAATCTCCCATTATCATTCCATTCTCCGTAAAGAACACCTTGACGGGTATTCTCTATGAATTTGCTTAGACGGCTTTTGAAAAGTTCTGGCTGGCGTTTCTTTATCTGAATGGTATCTATTCTCACCCGTTTGTACAACTCCGGCAATCGGCAGAAGTTTTCCCATACCACAGGGTCGGATTGTAATTCCTTTAGAATATCTTTGTCTATTGTGAAACCGTTGTCTGACATATCCGGCAGGACATCTCTTCCTGCGTCCGTCATCAGTCCCAACCGTTCCATCCGGCGGCATCTCTCCTTGTTCAACTCCGACCAGTTGCTTCGTGGTTTTCGGGGACATAGCTTCTGAGCGGTTGTGCCGTCGGCCATCTTCTTGGTTGTGCTGTCTATCCATCCGAAACACAAGGCTTCTTCCACAGCATCGATATACCAAAAGGTCTCACAGTCTTTAGGTCTTCCTCGTTTCACTACCACCCAACATTCGGTCTCTTTATCATGGTTTTCTGCCAGCCATTGGCGTAAGTCCTTCCTCGATTTCGCTTCCAATATATTATGTGCATCCATTTTCCTTGTATCTTTACTTCAAAACAAGCCGGTGACTTCGTAATGTCTTATTTTACAACTTTCTCTCTGTCCTTTAAGATTGCCGCCATGTTCTCTTTCGCCCACATAATGAGTGCATCCACATGTGGCAGTAGCGACAAGGCACGTTCCGTCAGCGAATATTCAACACGTGGTGGCACTTCAGCATACACTTTCCTACTGACGAAGCCGTCTTCTTCCAATGTGCGCAATGTGTTTGTGAGCATTTTCTGGGATATGTCCGGTATGGCATGACGCAGGGCGTTGAACCGCATGGCATCTGGGTGCGTGTGGAGCGTGTAAAGCACCAGCAGCGACCACTTGTCGCTGATACGCGCCAATACGTTTCGTATCGGGCATTCGGGGAATACGTATTCTTCCAGTCTTTCCTTATTCATAAATCATTGGTTTATAACATTAGGCTACAAAGGTAACTAATATCCATAGAAGAACCATTGTGAATTAAACTATGTTAATAATAAAGGTCGCAAAGCGTTTGTTTACTGCAATGGTTTCATCAAGGTGACCAACTGACAGGCAAGTGCCTTCTTGCAGGGTGGTTTGTAAGTGGGTAACTTTGCACCATCATTCAAACAACAGATAATATGAAACAGATTAGGGACATTGCTTCGGCAAAGAATTTCAGCGCAATAAGCGTGGGGAGATTCAGTGAATTGAGAGACTATGTATTGGAACTCGGTCCAGACGTAAAGATACCGGGTAAGGTGTTCAGTGGTGCGGCAGTGCATGCCACAGGCGGCGAATTTTCTTTCCAGTCTTTCCAGCCCGGCACAGAAACAGGCTTTCTGCATACGCACAAGAATCACGAAGAGTTGTATTTCTTCCTTTCGGGCAATGGAGAGTTTCAAGTGGATGGCAATATATTCCCTGTGTCCGAAGGTACGGTAGTAAGGGTTGCACCCGATGGGAAACGCTCCGTGCGCAATAATGGAGATGCGCCGCTTGTCATGCTTTGCGTGCAGTATAAGGGCGGCACATTCACAGCTGAGGATGCAACGGATGGTAACATCTTGAATGAACAGGTTAAGTGGTAAGTATGCCGTTCTGATACGCTGATGTGCAAGCTGCAAAACGGCCAGAACCCGACAATATGCACAAGGGAGAACCTTTCAGTTCCTGACTGTCAAGTTCTCCCTCTTTCACCCTGTTGGGTGGAGATGCGATAAATTGCGTCTCCGCACTGAACGAACGGTCGCTCCTCGTGTCGGAGCAATAAACGATAATAAGTCTGATGATTCGCATGACATACACAGTTTGGTGATTACATTGCGAAGATAGCAAAAGCCACGACAAGAATCATGCGATCCGTGGCCGTGGCAGAAGATAGGGTGCGATGGCGAAAATGGCACGTTACGCTTGGGCGGTCTATGGCAGTGAGCGCAAGTACAACCAGATTGTGTCGAAAGCGCATGGAATGAAAGCCATTGTAAACAACATCTATTCCATCGGGGATTACTTCTTCATCGACTACTCCTTGCAGAACAGGACGAAGATTCCATACGACATCGAGGAGCTGAGGGTGAAGCTGGCTGACAAGAAAGAGACCAAGGCGACCAACTCGCAGACCATCGAGCTGACACCCGTGTTCTCGCTGAACCATGCCAAGAAGTTCAAGAAACACTACCGCAACGTGCTGGTGCTGCCGAAACTGACCTTTCCGGAAGAGAAAGTCCTAAGGCTGGAAATCTCCGAGAACCAGATTAGCGGGCGTGTCATCACGCTGGTTATCGAGTACGAGGACATCCTCCATGCCGACGGCTTCGACACGGATATTTTGAAAGGGACGCCTTATTATCCTTATTACTATATTTCTTATCCATCCAAGCCATGAAGAGATCCTTGTTAGTTTTGTTGTGTGCAATGTTTGCCATAGATGCATCCGCACAGGACGGTAAGCTGTCGATTAATGCAGGATTCCTGTTCCCGTCCACGCTCAACGCCACTGTCGGCTATGAGCATCCGCTTGCTTACGGCAATGCCGTGGAGGTGTTCGGCGAGGTTGGCAACCACTGGCGGAAGCCGGAGTTTTGGAAAGGTTACTACTGGGATGGCGGCATCGTGTACAAGCACCGCCTTGTCCGCTACAAGAACGCCATGCTCCGTTTCCGCTTGGGACCGCAGTTCGGGGCAACACAGCGTAAGTTCTTCTTCGGGATTGAGGGCGGCTTGGAGTACAGCCACGTGTTCCGTAATGGTTGGGAGTTCTCCGTCATACAGAAGAACAACGTGAACTTCCTGCATGGCGACACGTTCCGTAACGGGCTGTTACTGGGCGTGAAGGTTCCGTTCTGACTAACCGCCAAACAGTGTATATGGGCTGTTACAGGATTATTATTCTCACATCCCCATGGATTTCTCCATTGCCTTTATGGAGGACAGGTCAAGTGGTCGTGTGTCGTGTAATTTTCCCGAACATGCCTCTTTCATAGCTGCTAAAGTCGTCTCGTTTGGCTTGTCATCGGCAGCGTCAAGGAGAGAACTATGGCTGTTCTTTAAAGTTGTTGCGTCCATATAGATAATGTTTACGCTACAAAAATAATGCTTTTATATAACAAAAACGACACGTTTACAATATAAGATTATAATATATGGCATTTGAGGAAACACGTGAACAGCAGCAGATGTACAACTACTTCCGCAGCTGCATCTATATCTTTCTCATCATCGAGATTGTGATGAACCTTCCGGTGACGGCAGACAACCGCATCACGCAGTTCATATTCGAACTGCTGGGGCGTTTCAAGATTTTCAACTCGGTGTCGGGATGTAAGATTGTTGAGCTGGTCTGTATCTGTGTGGTCTGCATAGGCACGAAGGCTAAGAAAGCCTTGAAATTCAATGTCAAGACGATGGTCGTATATCCTGTACTGTCAGGTCTGACTTTGGTCGGGCTGTGCTTTATCTTTCACGGGATGGACTTTGGAGTCAATTGGATGGGATTTCCGGCTAACCGAATCCTATATGCCGTCTGTTCAGTTGTGGGTACGATGCTGGTGCATCAGGGTTTGGACGCCATCGCTAAGTACTACAACTACAAGATTGGAGAAGACCGCTTCAACTTCGAGAACGAGTCGTTTCAGCAGTCGGAGGCTTTGGTCGGCAATGACTATTCGGTGAACATACCGATGATTTACTATTGGAAGCAGAAGATGCACAAGGGTTGGATTAATATCATCAATCCCTTCCGTGGCACGATAGTCCTCGGCACGCCCGGCTCTGGTAAGTCGTTCGGCATAATTGACCCTTTCATCCGTCAGCACGCAGCCAAGGGCTTCACGATGATGGTGTACGACTACAAGTTTCCGACACTGGCCAAGACGCTGTTCTACCAGTTCTGCAAGAACAGGAAATCGGGAAAGCTGCCCGAAAACTGCGGATTCCGCATCGTCAACTTTACGGATGTGGAGTATTCCAACCGCATCAACCCGATACAGCGGAAGTACATCCCCGACTTGGCGGCGGCTTCGGAAACAGCGGCTACACTGTTGGCATCCCTGAACAAGGGTGGCGGAGAAAAGAAAGGCGGCTCGGAAGCGTTCTTCACCAACTCGGCGGAGAACTTCTTGGCGGCCATCATATATTTCTTCGTGAACTTCCACCCTGTCGGATTTAAGGACGGGAAAAGATTGAAACGTTTCATTTCACTGGAGGGAAGGAGGTTGGAGATAGTCATTCGTAACTGGGACGATTTCAACGCCCTCGACAAATACGGCAACGTGGTACTGGACTTCGTTGATGAGAGCGGCAATGACGTGTCCACCGATGAGGACAGGATGTTCGTGGACTTGAACAGTTTTACGTACAAAGACCGCACGGGGAAACGAATAGCCATAGACCGCTGCTGGTATGAGGACGGGCAGGGCTGCGAGGTGGAGCCGGACACCGTTACTGGCGAGTATTCGGACATGCCTCACGTGCTGTCCTTCCTTGGCAGACCCTACGACCAAGTGTTCAACATCCTGATGCAGGATGACAAGATAGCCTCGCTGATGGCACCGTTCAAGAGTGCCTACGAGAACAAGGCGAATGACCAGTTGGAAGGCATGGTGGGTACGCTCCGTGTCAATGCCGCAAGGCTGGTGTCGCCCGAAGCCTACTGGGTGTTCACTGGAGATGACTTCGACTTGAAGATTTCGGACAGGACGCATCCGAGCTACCTTGTCATCGCCAACGACCCGGAGAAGGAGCAGGTCATCGGCTCACTGAACGCACTGGTGCTGAACCGTTTGATTACAAGGGTGAACTCCAAGGGAAACATCCCTGTGAGCATTATCGTGGACGAGCTGCCCACCCTGTATTTCCACAAGATTGACCGTCTGATAGGCACGGCACGTTCCAACAAGGTGGCGGTAACATTGGGATTTCAAGAGCTGCCCCAGTTGGAGGCAGACTACGGCAAGGTCGGGATGCAGAAGATAATCACCACTTGCGGCAACATCTTCATGGGTGCGGCACGCAACAAGGAAACATTGGAATGGGCGCAGAATGACGTGTTTGGAAAGGCAAAGCAGACCTCACGTTCCATCTCTATTAACGACCAGAAAGTTTCTACCACCATATCGGAGAAGATGGACTACCTCGTTCCGGCGGCGAAGATTGCGGACATGGCGACCGGATGGCTGGCAGGACAAGCGGCACGTGACTTCACGGCAACCGACGAGAAGATGCTCAACCGCTTCGACATCGAGCAGTCGGAGGAGTTCAAGACCACGAAGTATTTCTGCAAGACACACTTTGACATGAAGAAGATTAAAGAGGAGGAAGACCACTATTTGCCGCTTCCTAAAATCTACGAGTTCAAGAACGACCGGGAGAAGGAAATCATGCTAAACCGCAACTTCAAACGGGTCAATCAGGAAGTAGAGGATATGGTAAGGGAATTGTTGGGCATAGGTTAAGGTCTTTCCCTAAATTAAATACGTGAAATTTAAGGACTAATGCAGATTCATTCAACAGCCTGTTCAATGAGGCTCATGCCGGTATTAAGCGGCAGCGCACTGAAAGTCATCGCCGTCATTTCGATGGTGGCAGACCACTGTGCCTATTATCTTATGGCAGAGGACACGCTACTTTATGAGGCAATGCGCTGCTTTGGACGTATCGCTTTCCCCATATTCGCTTTCCTGATAGCAGAGGGATTCCGACATACCCGAAACCGAATGAGTTACTTCCTGCATATTTTAGGATTTGCGGTTGTCAGTGAAGTGCCGTGGTATCTGTTGAACGGGGCTGACGGAACGCACAACGTGATGTTCACTTTGGCTTTGGGTTTAGTTGCCTTGGCTGCATTTGACAGGCTACGTGAGCATCGAGTATTTTGCTGTTGTGCTATATTACTGATAATGTGGTTGGCAACATGGCTGGGCGTGGACTACGAGTGGAGAGGTGTATTGATGATTGTCGTCTTCTATCTTTTGGGAGGTTTCGACATACGTTCTTCTCCCTCATGCAGGATGCTCCAACTGATTTGCGCCTTTCCGCTAATGATGCATTATGGAGTGGTCGGGGCGTTACTGGCTGGCCTTGTCATATTCCAGTATAACGACACACGGGGATTCATACGTGGTAACTTGGCAAAGTATGGATTCTATGCTTTTTATCCGTTACACCTTTTAGTTATTAAATTAGCAAGTATAATGGCCTAAAGGAACAGATGTTCTGATACGCTTTTCCCTAAGTTTTTGTCGGTTTTTCTTAGCGTTTTTTCTTGTCGGGTTTTTGTACCACAAATAATAATAGCATTATATAACCCTGACGAAATTTAATTGACATATATGGAAACGACAATCAGACAAAATCACAGGCACTTTGTAAATATTTATAATATTCTTAATACACTTATCACAGACCTGATATAATTCGGATCTTCCGCATATCCGATGTTTCTTAGCCACACAAGATAGTTGCCACCCTTGTACCTGTATTGCACCTTGGCATAATAGGCACGGACACTTTCCGTCCAATGGTCGAAGTCGTAGTATTGCCCTGTCCGTGGATTAGTAAGGCCAAAGAGGTTATTTCGGTTACGGCATGCCTTTGAGCGAAACCATCCTGTTTCCAGAATAGCCTGTGCCAATACGATTTTCGGATGTCGGATGCCGTTGCGTATGATTTCCTTGTAAAGGTTGTGGATGGTCAGTTCAGGAAGACCTGCATCCGGTTTTTCAAACCCTCTCTTTTCAACAGATTCTTCTATTCCTTTCAGGGACACCCTTTTGTCACCCTTTCGGTCGTGCAGGGCTTTCTCTTTGGGGCTTATCCGAGAAAATACCATCGTATCCTTTCTTACAGTTTTTATGGAATCATCTTTCGTTTCAGCCTTATTATCAGCATCTACAGATACATTTAGCACTGGAGATGGGGTTACTTCCTTCTCCTTGGTTATCGTATAGAACTGTGCGGTAGCCGCCAAAGGCAGGAAATCCACGGCTAAGAGTATCAGAATAGTGTTGCGCATTTCCATTTCAAGAGGGTGTTACAGATAACTTTGTGACATACAAGCGGTCACAGCCGCAAAATTAACAACTCAACAACAGTCAAATGGAAATGCACAACAGAAATCAGCCCGAACCGCTGCCCTACGAGAAGCTGGCAATGCTGGGCATCGACCGGGAGAAAGCCGATAAACTTCCGCAGAATGTGAAGGAGAAACTGCTTTCCGGCGAGGTCACTCCGCTCATGCAGGTGTCGATAAACGCCCGAAACGGTGACGTGATCACGTTACCGCTCAAATTGCAAATGACTGCCGACAAAGACGGCAATCCCGCACTCATTGCCTACCCGGTACGGACTGAACTCGAAGCGGAGCGCAACAAGGTACTCCACCTCACACCGCAGGAAGCCGCACGGCTGTCCAAGGGTGAGGTGCTTGAAAAGGCCATCGACATGAACGGAGAGAAGACCCGGCAATACCTCCAACTCGACCCGGAGGCGAAATCGGTCATCCACCGCAGGGTGACGGACATCCGGCTGGAACAGAAGCTGAAAGACATGGAAAAAGTCAATGACATCGAGCTGGGCACTGGGCAGAAGCAGCAGGTACGGGACGGAAAGCCCGTGGAGCTGAACGTGGGCGATGAGAAAGTTTCGGTAGGCGTGGACTTGAAAGAGCCGCAGGGCTTCAAGCTCATCAAGGGCGACATGAGGGAATGGGAGCGGCAGCGGAAGCTCCGCTATGACAATCTCCATCCAGAATACCTCGGCCTCGTAATGACTGACAAGAATAGCTGGGAGTACCAAAAGGTGGTGGACGTACAATCCAAAGAACGTGCCATCCGACTAAAGCCTTCGCATGGGGAGAATATCAGCAACGCACTTAAACGCTGACCATCATGGCTAATAAGAAGAAAGAACCGGCTGCCAGTAATGTCGGACTCGTGAAGCAGTTTGACGACTTGAAGAAGAAACATCCCGATGCGATGCTATTGTTTAGGACGGGCAACTTATATGAGATCTACCGACAGGACGCAGTGAAAGCCGCCGCCATACTTGCCACGGCAATCACCGACCGCATCATTCCCGGTGAAAAAGAACCCATGAAAATGACATCGTTCCCATACGCAAAACTCGACACCTACCTGCCCAAGCTCATCCGGGCAGGGGCAAGAGTTGCCATCTGCGACAAGGTGGAAGACCAGAAGCTGACAAAGATGGCCAAGCATGGCGTGGAAGGACAACATACCATTAAAGACAAGGAAGATATGGCAAAGAAGAAGCAGAATCAGGCTGTGCAGGAAAAGCCTGCTCCCGTGGTGAAAGACACCGCCGGGGAGAAAACTGCCAAGAAAGAGAAAAGCGGAACTGCTGTTGATACCAAAGAAGAAAAAGCCGGTGAAAAACAGGAGCGCAAACCACGCGAGCCGCAGATGATTACCGCCAACGGTGAGAAAGTGACACACGGACATGCTTATCAAAGCAAGGAGAATCCGGAACAGTGGTACTTCACCGCCAAGATGGACGGCAAGCAGTTGAAACCGCAGCGGATGGACGCTGCCGACCTCGCCGCCTACCAGAAGAAGGAGATGACCGTGCCGCAGCTCATGGAACGCTACTATCCGACCAAGCTCCTGCCCAAGGTACCGGAGGAGGCGTTCAAGATGCCCAAACCCATCGCAGGGGCGGATGGAAGCGTCACCATGGAGAAATTCAACGTCTACAAGGAGAAGGACGAACGGCGTCCTGATTACGGGAAGTACAAGTTCTATGCACAGGTTGGCAGTGCCAAGATGTCCGCCGTGGCATCCCGTGAAGACCTGAACGCCTACTTTGACCGGGTGATAACGCCGGAGAAGTTAGTGGAGAGAAACTTCGGGGAACGCCTGCACCTGAAATCGGCTTACGAGAAATACAAGCTGCCGGAGGGTGTGGACATGAAAGGCGTGCGCGTGGCCAAAGACCGTTCCGACAACAAGTGGAAGGTGTCGGTGGACATGGGCGACAAGGGGCGAACCTCCAAGAAGGAAATATCCTTCGACGACGGCTATTCGCTCTTCAAGGCGAAGACCGCCACACGCGACCAGATAGCGGCCAAATACCTGAACACGGAAATCACCGGGCTTTTGGCGGCTAACACCGCCAAGATGGACAAGTCCGCCTCGATGAAGATGTAACAATAATCATTTAATCAAACAGCAAAACAATATGTCAACAAGAATGAAATACGAGGAGTTGGTGGAACTCCTTCAGGAAGGTAAAATCGGACATCTCCGCTTTGTCATGGAGAGTGAGGACGCGGAGGACTACCTCGAATGGTGCCGCTCGCATGGCACCGACCCGTCGGACGAGTCGGCGGAGTTCTATGTGGAACAGACGGATGCTGGATGGATGGATAGTCAGGAAACGGATGACGAGGACTATGGCGTATGGAACTAACTCCCAATCGGGTTCGGGCGGTGCAGGTCAGGCAGCACTCGATCGCTTCGCAGAGATGATGATCGAGCGGATGCAGCAGATGAAGGACACAGGTTGGAAGAAAGGCTGGATAGGCGGTGCGTCAGGCTATGCCGGACTGCCGCAGAACGTGGGAGGACGCAACTATTCCGGTGCCAACTCGTTCTTCCTCCAGTTGCATACGGCGGCAAATGGTTATCCTCTTCCAGTATACCTGACCTTCAACCAAGCGCATAATCTCAAAGCCCACGTGCTCAAAGGTGAGAAGTCCTTTCCTGTGGTCTATTGGGACATGATGGTGAAGGACAAATACGGAAAACGTGTCAGCTCTGATGAGTACAAGGCGATGGGCAAGGATGAGAAAAAGGAAATGGAGGTGATTCCCTTCATCAAGGCGTTCCCCGTCTACAACGTGGCACAGACAAACCTTGCGGAGGTGCAGCCGGAGCGTATGCAAAAACTGCAGGACAAGTTCAAGATTCCCGAACTCCGGGACACAGAAGGCATGTACGCCCACTCCGCACTCGACCGCATGGTGGAGACGCAGGGCTGGCTCTGCCCGATACAGGCGGACAAGCGTGTGGACGGGGCTTTCTACTCTCCCTCAAAGGACAGGATTGTCCTGCCGATGAAAGCGCAGTTCAATATCGGTGAGACAAAGGAGGAGACCTACCGTGGCGGCATGGAGTATTACTCGACCATGCTGCACGAGATGACCCACTCGACGATGACCCCTGAACGGCTCAACCGTGAACAGGGCGGCAGGTTCGGCGATGCGAAGTACGCCAAGGAGGAACTGGTGGCAGAACTGACGGCGGCGATGATCAGCCACTCGATGGGCTTTGACAGTAAGGTAACGGACAACTCCGCCGCCTACCTGGACTCGTGGATAGGCACTTTGGAGAAAGAGCCGAAGTTCATCGTCTCCGTCATGGCGGACGTGAACAAGGCTTCGGACATGATACTCGGCCACGTGGACAGGCAGCGTCTGGCACTCGGAGAACAGCCTTATCTTGCCAAGAACGACCCGTTCACACCGTTGAGTGCGGATGAGGAAGTGCCGTTCAAGAACGCGGCCATCGTGAAGACCCGTTCGGGCGACTATGCCATACGAGCCTCCTATGACGGAGTGGAGCTGGGCTTGAAGAAGGTGTCGAAGGGCACCGCCAAGACCTACTTCCAACTGACGGACATGAAGGACAAGGCGGCTTTCCTGCACATGACTGCGCGCAAAACCTACGGGCCGGAACTGGCCGTGATGCGGCGTACACAAGGCAATGCGGCGAGGATTGGCCTCGGATGATTCTCATAAGACAGGCAGGCATGGCAGACTACAAGGTGAACTTCAAGGACTTGAAATCGCGCGTGGGCGTGGACGACATCGCATATGCGCTAGGCTACCGTCTTGACCCAAAGGCCGGTGTTGGACGGTATATAGAGCTGGTGCTTGGCGAGGGGAATGACAGACGTGACACCATCATCGTCAGCCATCCGAACGACAAGGCGGCGCAGACCTTCTTCCGAAGGGATGGGACGAAGGGCGACGTGGTGACACTGATTCGTGAGAACCTGAATGCCTTTACCGTATCTGGCAAGGACGACTGGCAGAAAATAGCCAAGGTCATGGCACGCTTCGCCAATATGCCGGAACCTGAATACAAGGAAGACCGTGAGTATGTGAGGGCTGCCGGGCAGAGTGTTCCTTTTGACCCGTCGAGGTATGAGGTGAAGCCGATAGACACGGGGAAGATTCCAAGGTTGTTCTCCGAACGTGGGCTGTTGGACGAGACCGTCAAGGCACTTGCACCTTTCATCAAACTGTTACGTGACAGGAAAAACACGAAGTTTGACGGCTACAACATAGCCTTTCCCTATACCAACGGACTGAGTGACGAGGCGCAAGGCTATGAGGTACGTGGCTATGGTGGTTACAAGTCCAAGGCGGCCGGTACTGATTCTTCCTCTTCGGCATGGGTAGCCGACCTTTCCGTAGGCAGTCAAGGTACGGTCAGAAGCCTGTTCTTCTGTGAGTCGGCTTTCGATGCGATGGCTTTCTACCAGATGAACCATGTGCGGATAGGTACTGATGCCGCCCTAGTGTCGCTCGGAGGCACGTTCTCGGACAGACAGGTAACGAGCGTAATGGAACGCTTTTCCGACGCACGTGCCTTCGACTGTTTCGACAATGACCTTGCCGGGCGTATCTACGGACTGCGCATGATGACGTTGCTGGAAGGCATACCGATGAAAATCAATAAGAAGGACGATTTCCTGTTAGTGGAAGTCAAGGGTAAATCCTTTGAGCTGAACATAGAACGCACGTTGGCGGCACAGGTCAGCGAGCATCTTTCCATTCGGCACCGTATGGGGCAGTGGCTACCGCCAAAGGCGTTCAAGGACTGGAATGACTGTCTTTTGAACAGGCCAATCGCACCGATAATCACTCCGAACAAGGAGGAACGTGAACGTAATCTGACCGGACGAAGAAACTCAGGTCTTAAAATATAAACAGTATGACAATGAATGTATCAAATAAGAAGGTGGCGTTTCTCTTCCTTATCTCTTGTCTTTTTACAGGGGAAACGGCATCTTTCGCCCAACAAACCGACCCGGCCCTGACCGCAGCGGTCTTCGCACAGACGGCGGAGCTGAAAAGCATCCACAAGAAAAGGAGGAAGTTGCAGGAGCGGATCATCGCCGCCGAAGCCGCCGTGACCGTGGCACTCGACTGCGTTCACCGAGTGGAGGACAAGATGCTGGAATATCTCTCCAACGCCCAAGGTGCGGTGCAGAACCTGTACCAAATCAAACGCGCAGGGGAACTGGTGACGACGGAAATCCCCAAGAATTGCAAGCTGCTGACGAAATCGGTAGGCGGAAACCTGAAAGGAACGGCCATCGCAGCCATCGTATCGGACGAACTGACGGACGCTGCCACCCAAATGGCGGCTCTCTACCCTTTCATGAGGCAGTTGGTGACTTCGGGCAGCTACAATGTGACAGGCTCTGACGGCAAGAACGAGAAACACAAGGTGAACCTGCTGAACTCTTCGGAGAGGTACTATATCGCCAACGAGGTGGTGACAAGGCTGGAGGCTATTAACACTGACCTGTTCATTCTTGCATGGCAGGTACGCACGCTGTCGTGGAACGACCTCTGGTTCTCACTCGACCCGGAAGGCTGGGCAAACGTGATGTCGGGCAAGAATATCATAGACGGCATAGTGGCGGAGTGGAACCAAGGCTACCTGCTTAAATGGTAACACATAATCAAGAACAAGATAGAAATATGGAAATCGAAAAGAAAATCATTGGCTGCTGCCCTTTGTGCGGCGGCAATGTGGTGAAGACCTGCAAGGGCTACCGCTGTGAGCATAACCTCGGCGAACATCCGTCCTGCGTGCTAAACATCAACGGCATCATAGGCAACAGGAAGATGAGTGACAATGAAGTGACGGAACTGTTGGAGAAACGCCATATACTGTTGGACGGCTTCGCCTCAAAGGAGGGCAAGGCATTCCCGACCGTGCTTGAACTGGCGGATGACGGCAACGTTAATATGCAGCCGGTCATCGGCAAATGTCCTCATTGCGGTGGCGACATCCGTGTGGGAAGCCGGGCGTTCAACTGCTCCAACTACGGCAATCAGGATGCTCCCTGTACTTTTTCTATTTGGAGGAACATCGGAGGCCACCAGCTTACGCTAACCGAAGCCAAGGAAATCTGCGAGAAGGGCATTACGTCTTCTGAATTGGAGATGTACCGTGATGACGGTTCTATTTACCGCAAACGTCTCGGTGTCTCTCCCGACAAGCTCAAAATCGTGAAAATATGAGACAGGGTACGTTGATAATCATGATACTCGTCTCAGCCGTGTTGTTCTGGGGAGGCGTGGCGGTCTTCGTCTGTTGTTCGGACGATCCGAAGAACAAGGCTCTGTCCGTGGCGGAAAAGGCGTTGATAGCTTCGGTGGATAATCCCGAATCCGTCAAAATCCTTGGCATAAGCAAGGCGGATTCAGTCTTTGGCAAGGAATACGTCACTATGGAGGAACGCAAGTCGCTTTCCGTGGCGATGATGAAAATCAACGAGAAGGTGATGAATGAGACGGACGGTTTTGAGGACTTCAATCCCGAAAAAAAGGAAGTGGTCGCATTGATGCAGCGGCAGATGTCCGTAATGTCAGTATTGAGAGGCATTGTGTCTCCTAATCCTTTGCCACACGGACAAAGAGAGCCTTTCAACGGCTGGAAAGTGAAAATTGAGTATGAGGCAAAGGATAAAGGTGGTATGGCTTATCGTTCTGAATACTGGTTCATACTCGACAAGGATGCCGTCTGTGTGGTGAAGTCTTTTGAAGTGCCGCTAATATAGTTTTGTTTTTCATAGTAGGTAAATCATTTGTTTAGAGTCCTTTTGAATCCCGGTGTGCCAACATCGGGATTTTCTTTTCTCTTACCTGACAAACTCCTCGCTCCCCGGTGGATTTTCCGATACAAAAATACGGAGGGCGTGCCGACGGCAAACGGCGTTTCACTTGGCTGCACGGAAAGCGTCCGGCAGCCTTCCGCAATTTGTCCCAAATTGGGTATTCCGCACGCTTTCCGCTTGCCACGTCTGCCTTTTGGCACTTGCTTCCTCCGTGGGAAGGTATCGTAAAACCTCCCGGAAGCGAGAAGCCGCAAGGCTTCAAACAAAAGGGAAAAGAATCAAACTTCAAACATATCAGAACTATGCACAGCATCATTTTTCAAATCAGCGACCAACCGATAGCAAAAGAAGAACGTATCGGTATCGACCACATCGAGGCAGGAGACATGACCTCATTTGATTATGCCTACGAGTACAGCGAGGAAGAATGCAAGGAGAGTATCTGCTACCTTGTGGAGCGTATTTTGCCCAAAGGGATGTTCACACTCAGTGAGGACGGAGATACGCTTGTTTTTCAAGGTGGTTTCAAAGAGTGGAAGAAAGAATATCTCCGAACCATACGCAGCAAGGTGGAGGACATTGAAGAGGATAATATCATGAAGTGGGTCGGACCCGCTTACCAGCTACAGAAAGCCATCCTCAATCCGCTTGGCACGGATGCCCTCTTTGTGACGGACTTCGCAAACTGCTACGGACTGGCGGAGCGTTCAAGGGAGCTAATGATTATGATTGGCAACCTTCAAGTCGGGAAACGGATTTACATCGGGGCAGTCATGGGCTACCATTTCTAATAAACGGCATTTCAAACGACACATTATCAGAACGGATATGAAAGGAACAGAGCATTTCAAAGAGATAATCAAGGATTATCTTGACAAGAGGGCAAAAGAGGACGAACTCTTCCGTACCAAATATGAAACCACGACACGCACCATTGACGATGTGGTGACTTATATACTGAACGAAGTAAAGCAGTCGGGATGTTGCGGCTTCTCCGACATGGAGGTATTTTCAATGGCGGTACATGCCATAGATGAGCCTTCATTGGAAATTGGAGAGCCAATCACCTGCAATGTGGTGGTGAACCGCCATATAGAGCTGACCGAGGAGGAAAAGGCAGAACAACGGCAAATCGCCCTCAGACGCTACCAAGACGAGGAGCTGCGCAAGTTGCAGACACGCCACTCCAAGCCAAGGGCAAGCAAGTCGCAAGAGACCATGCAACTACAACCCTCACTATTTGATTTTTGAGCCATGAAACCGAGAACGAAATTTGAGAAAGCGGTGGCAGCCTCCAACGAGAGGCTTGCCGCCATCAGTTCAAAAGCCGTGGATTGGGCTGTAAGGAACGTGGTGGGGCATATTGTATTCCGCACTTCGGGACATAAGTGTACGTGTGGCGACTGCGGAGGAAAGTTCGACCACAAGGGAAAAGGCAAGCACATCCGTTGCCCTCACTGCGGACACCGTTTGAAGGTGGAAGATACATTGGTAAGGAACAAGAGAGAGACAAGCTACTTTTCCACCCTTGAAGTCAAAGACGGGCTGCAAGTGCAGCGTGTGTTCCTGCTGACAGTCATTTACAAGAAAGGAAAGCCAATGAGGACATTCTGCGTGGAGGTGTGCCGCCTGTGGATTAACGACAAGGGAAAGACCGCCCTCACTTCATTGAGGCGTACTTTGGGAATTTACCGAGACTGCTTTGAATGAGCTTCATCCATTGAACTTAGGCGGATGTCCGATGTACATTGGATAATCTCTGACACATACGTCTATCCGCATTATTCCACAATACCTATATTGAGGCGCAATGGCATGAGGGGCAGGCTTCCCGACTGCCATCCCATGCGTTTGGCGAAAGCCCTGCTTTCAGACCACCGCATAGAGACAATGATGAAAGCCAATGATTATAAGGCTGTTGCATACTTTATCAGCAACACTTTCGAGCTTGACAGATATTGGCGGTCATACAAGGTGGCGGCACGGCAGCATTACAGACCTAATGACTACGGGATATGGTGCGACACCATCCGTCTGCTTGACAAGTGTGGCAAGGACATACACAACGCCAAGTATATTTGCCCCAAAGACCTCAAAGCCGAGCATGACCATTGGCTGAAAAAAGCCACTGCCATGGAAGAAAGGCGTAGGAACATGGAGCAAATGATGAAAGCCAAGAGACATGAGGCGAACTTCTATAAGAACAAGTCCTGCTTCTTCGGTATCGTCATCAGAGACAACGACCTTGAAATCTCCGTGCTGAACTCATTGGAGGCTTACAGGGAGGAGGGCGAAAAGCTGCATCACTGTGTATTCCACTGCGAATACTATGCCAAGACTGACACCATTATCCTATCGGCACACGACTGTCAAGGCAACCGAATCGAGACCGTGGAGTTCTCGCTGACACAAGGTAAGGTTGTGCAGAGCCGTGGTGTGTGCAACTCCAATACGGAGTACCATAACAGAATTATTGAATTAGTAAATGCCAATGCCCACCGCTTCTTGGAAGCGAGGGTTACAGCATAAGTTTCTGATATGTGTTTTGATTTTCGCCCTACGCCGTGAGACGTAGGGCGAGGATTATTGAGGAGCAAAAAACGTATTGTAAATCTATAAAATACGATATTCCTAAATATAACACTCTTGTATTTAATACCCTCTAAGAATATTCCCTATTCTATTCGGTTGGCGAGTGATTTTTACTATCCCATCTTTTAGCAGCCTGCTTTTTACATGTTCATTTGAAACATCAAAATGAGTAGCTAAAGAATCTGCAATAGAATAATAGATACGGAATTTACCTTTTTGATTATCTATAATAAAAGGAGGATTATGTAATCCGTGTTGCAGAAATAGCATTGTTACGGCTTGTTTGAAAGCTGCATCAGGCATAAGTAAATATGAAGCAAAGTCATTGGCCTGAACATCAAACCAATGAAATTCTGACTCTGGAGGATTATATGCAAGAGGGTCATTGGGAGAAAAAAAGACTCATATTGTTTGAGTTTCTCTCTGTGCAGATAAGCGTGTCCAAGTTCATGCGCTATAGAGAAACGCAATCTATGGGGATGGGAGATTAACCAATTCGGCATTATAATACAATGGTTTGTTGCATCATACATGCCATTGTGAGTTTGAGGTAATTCTTGGAACTCAATTTTAACCCCCAAATAAGATATCAATTTATCTTCATTTCGAACTGTATTGATTGAATAAAAATCATGTGTGTTAATAAGCTGATTCACAATATTGCATATTTGCGCTCTACTTAAATATGAAGGTTTAAGGATTGGCGTCTTAATTGGAATATTATTCATTCTCAACATTTCACCAAAAGTTTGAAAACATCCCATATCATAAATGAGTGGAAAAAAGGAAGACATATTTTCACCACGTAGTAAGTTGAAATTAAAATCTTGTCGTTCCAATTCATTTAAAGAGCGCGTAGCTATCCAATTTTCTTCACCTTCTCCACTCCATACAATAAGTCCTATTCCAGAATTTGAGGCTTTTGTTATAATAGGCTGAGAAAATCCGGTTTTTGTGACAAAATACAATTTAGTTCCAAATGGTAGATTTTTTAAACGACCGCGCCATTCTTCCAAATCAGATTTGTCTAGCTTTCTTCCTAAGCCCTTGCATTCAAAGATAATAAGGTTAGAAATCTCATTATTAAAATGTGGGTTTCTCACTTCGATAGAAATATCTGCAACAAAACTGTCTGTGCCAAAATCAATAGGATATGATTGGTGTCGGTGAACAGAAAAATGCTTCCCTGTGGCTAAAGTTCCATCATTAATCAGTCTTTTGACTAATTGTAAGACTTTATTTTCATATTCATCACCTTGTGCAGTTGTATTCATTGACAATGGTTCGTTAATAACGCATAGGGGAAGTTTATGTACCCCCATGCATTAGATTTAAATTATTATTTCATTACTGCATTATACAAATCCTGATAGGTTTTTACTACGCTGTACACCACTTCTCCTGTACTGATGATGGCAAAATGTCGGCGTGCGCACTCTATTTTGGCATCTTCCGCCTTGCGTAATTGCGAGGCTTCAATGTCATTGCCTTTTGTCTCGGCTACGAAATAGACGTGCTTCACGCTTCCTTCGCGGAAAGCTACCGCCCAATCCGGATTGTATTTACCCATCGGAGTGTTGATATAGAAGCCGCCAGGCAGTTTGGTATAAACCACCACGTCTTCTTCTTTCTCCAATGATTCGGCAAACGACTTTTCAATGCCCTGGCTATCTACTACTATGAGGTCATAGAGCGACTTGCTGCTTTCGATGGCATCTTTGCCTAAAGTCCCACGCAGGGTAGCTTCTTCGAAGATATCAGAGTCAAATGTCTGCTCCCGTTTTTCGTATCGAATGTGCTGTATCAGTGAAATGGCTTTGCAGTCGTTGATGATTCTTCCGGCCTTGATTATAAACTCTTCGGGATTGAGCTTAAACTGGTGGAATGTACCGGGCTTGATGCCTTGTAGCATGGCCACAATCGTGCGGCGGGTCAGTCCTGTGCTCTGCACTAATTCGCCCACCAAGTCATAGGTTACATTATTACCCACAGCTTCGGTCACGCGGATGGTTTTCACCTTGGCAGCAGACATGGCGGCACTGGCTTCCAGTTCTTCGCGGTCACGGATGCCTTCCATCGAACCGCTTTCCACCACGATTCGTATTTCCGTTACATTCAAATGTTTGTCCAGTTCGTTAATAGCGTTTTTAATCAACTTTGAAGTATCAAAGTTCACGTTGTAGTAAGTACGCACATTGATGCGCTTCCACAGTTCCTGCCACTCTTTTTTATGGAAATTTTCGACATTGAACTTCGCCTCTTTTTTGTCTCGTCCGTTCGCTGGTTTTATATTGTCCGGATTAAATACCTTGTCGAGCTGCCTGACGATAAACGATTTCAAATCATTCGTTTCCCCGAAGTCAAGCGTGCCATTCTTCTTTTCAGCGAAATATTTCTGTGTGAGCTTTCCTTTCTTGACGTATCCTTGTGCAATCAGCTCTTCATGGATATCTACTGCTTGCTGCGTGGTAATTTTCATGGTGACACCTGCTTCTGTCTGTGCCATCTCATCCGTAAACAGAGTGGGCGTAACCACCACCGGACGACTATCGCAGGCTTCAGCAATCTCAGTTTGCAGTTTCCTGGCAAAATCATCGTAGCTCTCACTGGCAATGACTGTAAGGATATTTGTGTCGAATACAGCATCACCCAACACATCGGCATCCTGTCGCTCGCCCCGGTCGTTTACACAAAGGCGCATACCCCGTCCCACTTCCTGACGTTTCTTTATTTTATTGGCAGTATCTTTCAATGTGCAGATTTGAAATACATTCGGATTATCCCAACCTTCTTTGAGTGCAGAGTGCGAGAAAATGAAACGCACGGGGCAGTCTTGACTCAACAGCCGCTCCTTGTCCTTCATGATCAAGTCAAAGCCACGCTCTTCATTCTCTCCTTCACGCTTCTTCGACTCTACGGAGTTTCCTTTTTTGTCAATCGAGAAATAGCCGTCGTGTACCTTGTTACACGCATTCTGTGGGTCAGAGAGAAAACGGGTATAAGCTTCATCTGTGAAAGTGGGCATTAATTCTTGTATGGCTTTCTGATACTCTTCCTCGAACATTTCGGCAAACTTACCTTTTCCTACACTCTCCTTATCGTATAGCCGATAACTATCTACATGGTCAATGAAGAAAAGGGAGAGTACCTTGATGTGTTTGGAGAAGAGCTGACGTTCGCGTTCCAAATGGGTCTTGATGGTTTCGCGGATTTGCTGTCTACGCACCACGTCTTCATTGGCAGCCCCTACGATATCGCCCTCTTGCAGCGTCAGCCCATTGAGGAAATGCACCGTTCCCGTCAGGCCGTCAATACGTTCTAACACAAAGTTTTCTTCGTATTCGTGCAATCCTCCGCTTTGCGCTTTCAAGTCGAACCCTTCATCCGCTAAACGCATCACCTGCCTTGTACCGCTATTCGTTTTCACATCAAAGCCGATTCGTGCCTGTGGATTGCCCTTGCCGATGACTATTTCATCTAAATACACATAACCATTCGTGGCCGTAGAACCTACCTGATGCACCGCCTTCACTTCCACTTTCTTCACCAATTTCTTGTTGTAAGCATCAATGGCATCAAGACGGAACACCATATTATAAATATCGTCCTTGCGGTGGGTGGCACTGTACAACAGTTTGAAAAGGGGATTGAACAGCCGGATGCCTTTCCGGGTGGCATTTCCTTTGTCCGACCCCAGTACACTTTGCGGCTCATCGATAATCATGATGGGATTTGTCTTGGCTAAGATGTCTATGGGGCGACGTGAGCCGAACTCGTCCCGTCGGGAAAAGATGATACGGGCTGCGGCATCTCCACCACGTCCCTCCTTGTTCTTCTCTTCGTTCATCGAGGCGTTGAATGCCTGTGTGTTGATAATCATCACATGGATGCCATTGTCCTGTGCAAAGCTGTCAATCTTGGAAAGTTGCTTGGAGTTGTAGATAAAATATTGCATCCGTCGCCCGTACTCTCCGGCAAAATGTTCCGCCATGCTTTCGAAGCTCTTGTAAACTCCTTCGCGAATGGCTATGCTTGGCACCACGATGATGAACTTCGACCAGCCGTAACGCCTATTCAACTCGTACATCGTTTTGATATAAGTGTAGGTCTTGCCCGTACCGGTCTCCATCTCTATGGTCAGCGTCAGCCCATTCCCTTCGAGGTGTTCGATGGGTTTCAACCCTTGTGCCATCTGCACGGCACGCACATTCTCACAAAGACTTTCACGGCTCAATGCCAAGGGAGCGTTACCAAAGCCTTCCACATCAAAGACACCACGGTTCGCTCCTTGGTCTATCAAGAAGTTGCCCATGCCATCGCTCTTGGATTGTCCTTGAAACACATCCGTCACGCAGCGTGCCGCTTCCGCCTGAAAACGTTGGTGCTTGTATTTAATCTTCATTGTCGCCATATAGATTTATTTTACTTTGCCAGTAAGCAATTCATTCAGCAAGAAATCATATACATAGCGTGGACTTTGATAGTACAAAGATGCCTTGTCATCAATCAGTCGTTGGTATGTTTCTGAATTGATCACCATGTTCAGGGCTTCGGTCATTGTCGAAGCCTTGCCATTTTCAATAAGCAACATGGCAAGTTTGGTCACCATGTCATCTTTCATCATTTCTTTCTCGTCCTTCATCTTATTCTCTTTAATAGCGACAATGCTTTCGGAGTTCCGAAAAAATATTGTATGGTAATGCCCTTCATATATCTCAGCTTGTTTACCAAAGTGGGCAAGTCGATGAGTTGGTTCTCGAATTTCCATAATTGAACTCCCACGCGGTCGTTCGCAATAGGACCAATCACGATGTCATAGTCATGTATGGGAGTATCGGTGTCGTTTCTTCTGTTTGCCAAGATAAACTTTGCCCATTCTTCACTATATTCGTCAAAACGAAGTATATGCAGGGTGTTCATGGCATCTTCATCTATCTCGTACTCCATTACAATCGGTGAACCTTCTAGCAGCTGCTCTGTCTTTATCTGCGCCATATTCAATGCTTGGTCATAATTAGGTGACAGATAAAAACCTCGACCAAAATCTTTATTGGGCTTAGACTTCATGAGGTCAATGGTCTCAAAGTCCATATTCGTTCCGTGATATAATCTCATGCGATACCTCCTCCCATTTTATGGCAATAGGCAGTCATGTCGTCCACAGTGGATACGAACGACTGTGTATGCAAATAATCATAATGCCGCTCCATAAAGTCCATACCTTTGTAACGCAACAGGTAATTGAATGCTTGCTTTAGCGTCAAGCCATGTCTCTTGCCAAATTCCGTAACAAAAATCACAGCCCATTCCACTTTGTCTTTAATATTGTTTTCCATAAGCCCTTATTAGATTACTTTGATATTTTTGAACGCTTCGTCATCTGCCCAGTCCATGAGTTGCTTGAACTGTTCATAGATATTTATCTTCTGTGCGTCTTGGGTGAAGCAGGAATCGCAGAAGAGTACACGCAACGGTGCCTTGGCGGCTATTGCACGTACCACATTATCGGTGATGCCTTCGGAGAAACAGGCTACGAGGTCGCCATTGTTCACAGTGTAGATGGTGCAGCCGTCCACAATGTCGGAAGTCATCGGTTGGTCAAGCGTTACACCCCATGCAAGCATTGCGCCGAAGAGCAAGTCCATGTCTGTACGATCGGCTTTAATGTTGTTCGCAAAGAGGCCGAGTGTCTCTTGCGAATAGTCCTTCGGTGACTTCGACACTTCCTCATAGTTGCTCGTGTCCAAGTGGAATACACGGAAACCAGTATCGAGGTCTTGGGTAGTTAAAGGCGACTCCTCTTTGATTTTCTTTCCGGCACGGCGGATGCGTTCTTTGCCTATTTCACAGATGTTTTTGTAGCCTTGTTCTTTTTTGCTTTCGCTTATCTCTTCAGGCAATTGTACCATAATGAAAGAACAATGCTTGCCCTTTTCAGCATTTGTTTTCATCAATGCATGAGCCGTAGTAGCACTTCCCGAAAAGAAATCCAATACAATAGAATCATATTTGAGGTTTGCCAATGTTATCAGACGTTGCAACAACCTCACGGGTTTAGGACCATCGAAGACACCTTTATCTGCAAAAAGTTTTATTACTTCTTGCGCACCTTCTTGGCTATGTCCCACTTCTTTGTAAAATAATATAGACGTGGGTGCCATTCCATCAAATTTAAGTTCAGAAAGGAAACGTTTAATCCTTGGTACCCCATTGCCATCCGCTCCAAACCAAATTCTATTATCTCGGAGTCTCTCGCCGAAAGCTTTCGGCGAGAGACTCCAGCAGCGTCCTGCTGGAGGCTCTACGACACGCCCCGAAGGGGTCGTGATGGGATAGTCGCATGAGGCTGAATACGTTTTCACTGTAAGATTATCAGATTGCCAAACCCCTCTTGGATCATTATCTGGATTTGAATAACGTTCATTCGCCTCTTTTGTTCTTGGGAGACGTCCGATTTTAAAAGAATCAATATTCTTTGAATACATCAGAACATAATCATGGCTATTAGAAATAAACCGTGCATCGTTTTTTGGTGCAAAAGCTCTTTCCCACACCAAAGTTGCAACAAAATTCCCCTCACCGAACACTTCATCGCAAATTTTCCTAAGGTTCTCAACTTCATTATCGTCAATCGAAATAAAGATTACTCCATCCTCCGTAAGCAGCGAACGAGCCACTAGCAAGCGAGGATAAATCATCGAACACCAGTCGGAATGAAACCTTCCGTTACTATCCGTATTCTTACGATAGCGATTCCCCAATTCGTCAATGTTTCCAGCCTCCAAGTCTTCTTCAGCAGCGGTGCGAGCAAAGTCATCATCATACACAAAGTCGTTGCCCGTGTTATAAGGTGGGTCTATATAAATCATCTTTACCTTGCCGAGGTAGGAGCGTTGCAGGAGTTTCAACACTTCGAGGTTGTCGCCTTCTATGTAGAGGTTCTTCGTGTTATCCCAGTCCACCGACTCTTCGGGAACGGGACGCAGTGTCTTGTCAGTAGGCCGTGCCGCCTCTGCCTTTGCGGCATTCTTGCCCACCCATGTGAAGCGGTAACACTCGCCGTCACCGTCCACCGCATCATCGCCCAGCAACCGACGCAATGCCTCGAAGTCCACCTTGCGGCTCACTTCACCTGTCTTAGGATCACGTGCTTCGGTAAACACCGAAGGAGCAATCTGGTAGAGCGCATCCATATTGAGCTGTACGCCATTCTCAGAATGCAAATCTAAATGGTCAAGTTTCAAAGTGTCCATATATTGTTTGTCTTTTTATTCAGTTAATATTCTTCATTGTCGTATTGTCAATCTCTGCTTGCAAGGCTGCTACCTCCTTTTTCAAAGCCCTCGCTTCGGTATTGAGTTGCATTTGCCGATTGAACTGCTTTTCAGTTCTTACTTTCTTCTGCAAGACTTCTACCATCCGTTGCTTTTGTACCAACTGCTGTTGCAGGTCAATTATGCGCTTGGTATCGGCTGCCTTGTACGTTCCAAAGCCTGAGATTTGTCCGGCAAACGACTCGTATATTTTATCCATGTTGGAGGCGTTAATAGACAGTTGCAGCGCATCTCCGTCCGTCCATTCTGTGCGGAAGGACTTGATAATGCGAAATGTACCTTTTCCTTCGTCTATCCACTCCTTGTAATTCAGCAGAAGGCAGTAACGCTCATCAAATTGTAGAATAAAAATTACGTGGCGGGGCATCTGTCGGTCTATGGTCAAGAAAACGTCGTCTGGAACATCATTATTTTTGAGACACACCAGAAACACAGTGATTTCATGAACCGTCTGCCCGTTCACAACATTCAGCGTAGAAGGTGCTAACTTTGCCAACCACATGATGCGGTCAATGTCTTCTACAAAGCGTGTTTTCAACCTGGCATTCATGTCCAGATGCTTATAGAAAACTGTTTTTGGCACTGGCTTGTTGATGAGTGTAGAAGGAGGGAACTGTATCATCGGCTTCGGATAATTAAAAAGGTTACTAACTCAAAATCATCCAACCCCTTAATCTTGCCTTTCAATGCTGATGTCTCACCGATGGAGAACAGACTCTCTATATCGCTTTCATCCTTGACAGCCACAATGCTGTCGATAGCCGATTGCAGTAGGTGGCTGTAATGATCCATCTTCCGTCCATCAGCCGTCTCCTTATTGAGGGCTGCACAAAGAGCAGAATTATATTCCGACTTGCCACGGCAAGTATGGCGCATCACATCAAGTAGCTGTTTGGGATGCAGATGGTCGCAAACCACTTCACCATCGTCCGTCAGATAGACCATATAGAATGGGTGCAGCAGGTTCTTGCGGTCGATGTTGATAGCATTGCTACGGTTTTTCAGAATGAACATCACTCCCGGACGTACCAATGATGAACTTTCCACCACGGCACTCATACCCATAGGCGCATGTTCTATATCGGGATGCTCCTTGAGGTATGACAACAAATCGAGGCGGAACTCATTAAGTCCGAGATCCATTATGTTGATGCCCGTATCCATTTCCTCTATATCCACTACGGCCTCTTGCAGTCGCTGCAACTGATTGCGGCGATATTCCAAATCACCCTTTTCATTGTTACTAAGCAGATTGTCATCACCTGTGGAGGTAAGCACTGTAGCTTTCATACGGCTTTCCACACGTCCTTTCAGCTTGATGTATTCGTCGAGTTCCATATCCGGCCAGTAATTGACAAGCTGTATCTGCTTGTTGTGTGACCCTATACGGTCGATACGTCCGAAACGCTGGATGATGCGCACCGGATTCCAGTGAATGTCATAATTAATAAGGTAGTCGCAATCCTGCAGATTCTGGCCTTCCGATATGCAGTCGGTGGCTATCAGCACGTCAATCTCTTCGGTCGTCTTTGGATGTAGGGCAGCACGGTCTTTGGACTGCGGTGAAAACCATGTGAGCACGTTGTTAAACGACATTTTGAAGTGTGGAATGGTACAGCGTCCATCGGTCGTGCCTGTAATGAGAGCCGTGTTCAGTCCGCATTCTGTCTTAATCCGTTCGGCAAGCTCGGTATACAGATAGTCTGCAGTGTCGGCAAATGCCGTAAATATAAGCACTTTCTTGTTCTGCCCGTTAATGGGGTGTTCGAACTTATGTTTCAAATCCTCAATAAGCATTTGGAGCTTGCTGTCATGCTGTGGTGTTATGTCTTTCAGCAAGAGTAATAGTAGTTCTAGCTTTTCGAGGTCGGACTTCAAGTCTCTTCTCCACGCTATATAATCCATATCGCGCAGACTGATTTTCGATTTGCGTGTGGCAAACGAGTCGGCTTCGCTGTCTGTTGTATCAAAATCGTCGGTGAATGAGGCTACATCAATCACAGTATCACTTCGTTTCTCCTCAAATCGGTCAATGGCGGCAACAGTCTCCTTAATGTATGTGCAGATGCGCCCGATCGTAAGACGGAATGAGTTGACACTACTTTCCAAACGTTTCAGCAGGTTGGTCGCCATGAGCTTGCGCAACCCCTTTTCGCGTCCGTCGATAGAAAGGCCGTCACCTTCAAAGTCGATGGCGTAGTTGCTCCGCACACTGTCGAAGAGGTAGAGTGAAGGGGTATAAATGGCCAGATTCAACTCATTCAGTTGCCAGGCAATATCTTTGAAATTAATAGCATTATCCAAATCTGTCAGCTTGGGGCGGCGTGAGAGTGGGGCCAACCGTGTAGGAAACTCGCCAATGTCCTTCGTATCATAATATTTAATGATGTGGCTGCGGCTTCGAGCTATGGTAACAGCATCAAGCAATTGGAAAAAATCAAAACTAAGGTCGTGAAGTAAGCGTTCGGTAGTACGCTCGTTCACATCGAGCTTCACCCACTTGTTGTAAACGGTCTGAGCATTGCGGAATATGTCATCTATATTGCGGTCAATATCCAACTCTGCGTTGATGTTCTCTGCCCTGCCTTCATAAGCCAGTTGCAGCTGATTTTTAAGGTCGTTGAAGCGGTTATTCACTGGCGTAGCACTCAGCATCAATACTTTAGTTTTGACACCTTGGCGAATCACTCGGTTCATCAGCCGCTGATATCGATTCTCTTTCTTCCCTTCCTGTTCGTCTGCCCAATCATCATCTTCGTCCACGTTTCCACCGTTGCGGAAATTATGGCTTTCGTCTATGACTATCAAATCATAATTGCCCCAATTGATATGCTCCAAGTCCAATCCGTTACTCTGTCCACAATCGCGCGAGAGGTCTGAATGGAACAGAATGTCGTAGCGCAGACGGTCGGCGGCAATAGGATTATTCTTGTAATTGGCACGGAATGTTTGCCAGTTGTCGTTGAGCTTCTTCGGGCAGAGGACCAATACAGACTTGTTGCGGTTCTCGTAATATTTGATAACAGCAAGAGCTGTGAATGTTTTTCCAAGACCTACACTGTCGGCAAGGATGCAGCCGTTGTACTTTTCCAACTTGTTGATGATAGCAAGTGCCGCGTCTCGCTGAAAGTTATAAAGCTTACTCCAGATTATGCTGTTCTTGAAACCTGTGCGCTCATTTGGCAGTACATCTTCGGACAAATCCTCCAAAAACTCATTGAAGATATTATAAAGGGTGATGAAATAGATGTATTCAGGCGCATTTTCCTGATAAACAGTCTCAATGTATTCGAGTACACGGCCTGTCACATCGGCAAACTTCTCGTCGTTGTCCCACTGTTCGTTGAAAATGGAAAGGTAGGCTTCAGCTGTGGGCGACGGCAAAACATTGACCACATTATACACTTCATTGCCACGTTCGCAACCTAATTGGCTCGTGGTAAACTCATTGAATGGAAGATAGACATGAGCCGAACCACCTTGTATATGGCAGAAACCACCCATTTGTTCCTGTGAAGAATTGGATCGGAAGCTTACTTTCCTGCGAATCCATTCCGCGCACTCTTTAGCGATGGCTTTTTGCGATAGTTGGTTGCGAAGCCTTACCTCGAAATCTGTTCCATAAAGATTGCGCTCACGGTTGAGTTTGGGAATGTAATATTCTCGTTTCTCTTTTTTCGTTTTTTCCTTGATAAAAGTTGGTGAAGTGAAGATGAAACGTAACTCGTCAATTCCTTCCAACTCTTTCTTCAATGCCTCGAACGCATAAATTGAAAAAGAGGCGGCTGCAATAGACACATGACTCCCTTGGGACAACCGTTCTTTTAAGTCGTCCACCACGCGCTCATTGATATTATTTATCAGTTTGGGTAGCTCCATCTTCACTATCTTTTTGTATGTTACCTTCTTGTGAAATCCATTGGCACTTTGACATATGTACTATCATCGTTCATGGGTCTCAGTAATTCTCTCACATCAACTTGAAGCACTCCAGCTATCCTTAAAAGCATTTCCAAGGTTGGCTGGGCATTGTTGGTACACCATTTTGATACGGTTGCCTGATCTTTACCCAATTGTTCTGCCAGCCATTTGTTTGTCAGTCTCTTCTCTGCAAGAACAACTTTTATACGGTTGATGTCTTTGTGAGTTGCCATTAATCAAATATTTGAAGTTTACAGTGGTCAAAGGTATTGAATTATTTTCAGAATACCACCATTATTAGATGAAATCCGACAATAATTTGCGTATTTTCTCAATTTACATCGTTTATTCCCGTGAAAAATGGGTGGTTAGGTTGACAAAGAAGTCCCAAGCAAAGAATACGGTGGCTCTTTAATTCTATTTTATTTGTTATCTAAGTAGAATTTTGTCGGCATATATAGCAGCGAAATTACTCCGTGTTTGCTACACCAAGTAAGTTCTTGCTAATGTAAAATTGCTACTATTGGAAAAATCCATATTATGCCAAAGAGAGAGCTTTCGAGATTTCATTTCACTCCACTTCAAAAACTCTCACATTGGTCACTTTTTTAAGTGAACATTATTCTGCAAACGAAAATTATATCAGTTTACCTAATCCGTAGCAAGCCACCGAGCAAGTTCAAGTGAATGTCCTTGAAGTTCTATACAGAATGAGCACATTCTGTGTATCGTCAAAGAGAGAGCCTTTCGTGGTTGCGCTTTTACGTAACTACTACAGCTCACTCTTTGATGATATAATTGGAAGGCACAGGTTACGATTACCTTATGCTCCTTTTCAATGTATGTGATTTATTGCGCCTTTTGGTTGGTAACGTTTTTTTCATGCAAAGGTACTGCGGACAGAAGGAACGTCAAGTATCGCTGACGCTTTCGGTCGGAGGGCTTGACGGCAGCCTTCCACAAATTTTCTCGAAAATTTGGGTATTCCGTCCGTGCTCACCGACCTCATGCTTGCCTTATCCTCCCTTATGTCCGCCGTGTGGCTTGCACGAAAAACGGTTATCCAGACCATGAGGCTCAAATGAGCTTTACAAAAGGGAAAAGAATTGAAACTTCAACACACAAAGGATTATGCGAGTAAGAAAAAAGACCGTCGTACAAGGCAGGATAGTGGGTATCGACCGCTTTCCGAACTTCCACAAGGCAGGGAACGTCAGAGGCATGAAGAGGCTATACTATGGCAAGGATAGCCTGCTGGTGCGCTGTGGCAGCAATATCTATAATGTATCGGCTGAGTCGCAAATCTATTATCAAGCAACCGTCTAACTAAAAATATAACAATATGGACTATCATGAATTTTCAGGAGAGACAATCTCAGAACAGGACAAGGCTTTTGCTCAAGAGTTCGCCAACTTCGTGAACGGACGGATGTGTTCCGCAGAAAAGACTGGCAGGGAACTGACAAGGGTGCACTGCTACTTACAGCAACAGATGTTCAACGTGTTTGTCGGCTTCATACGACAGTTGGCATTCAACTATCAGAAGGGTTTCTATGATGTGCGAAACGAATGGGCTTCAAGGCTTGCAGCGGAAGCATACGGACATCTGGTCGGATGCGGACATATTTATGACCCCGAATATACTAACGATAAACCACACAACTGATATGTGCAGGTTAATGATATCGGATTTGGCGGAAGCCTTGAAAGGCTATCCCCTCTATTCTCAGGACGGCAAAGGGAAAGAAGCGGTTTGCTGCGCCATTTTTGCCATAGGCTCTATCCGTTGGTTTATCCTTGAAGGTGAAAAGCAGGGGAATGATACAATCCTTTACGGCATTGTCGTAGGACTTGCGGAAGATGAGTACGGTTATATTTCGCTCAATGAGCTTTCGGAAGTGAAACTTGACCTCACGGCACAAGGGTTGGGCAAGATGCAAGTACGGCAGCAACAGAATTTCAAGCCCATACCGTTGAAATCTCTGCAAGACGGTCGCCTGCAACACTTCCTTACGAGATTTGAAGAATGAATGTTAACCCGTCAGCCGTTGTACACCGCTACGGCTGACACAAACAAGATGGATTATGCGTAGAAAAGATATAGTGGATGCGGTTACACAATGTGCGGAAGCCGACAAATGGTATGTAAGTGTGAATGTGGATCGGAAGAAGAACATCGTTATTTTCGAGTTCTCCAAATTCACTCCGGCAGGACAGGATTTTTCCTTTACGGCAACAATGAAGGGCAACTGCTTTGGCAGCCTTGTTGCCGACATGGAGTATTACTACGAGGGTTTTGACGTGGACGAGGAAGCCTACATCTGGCTCGGCAGTGACGGTCACGGCAGGAACGGAGCGCCTTTCCACATGAGGGATGTATTGGAGGACATGGAGGCGGCAGAGAAAATGATTGAACAGCTTATTGACGCTATCAGAGCGTTGAGTTAAGTGGCACTAACTGACACGAGGTTTCTTGCCATGTTCTTTTGAATATGGCAAGAAATCTTGTACAATAATCTCAGCCATTCCTCTCTGTCCGTTTACGACTTTTCTTCGGGAGTCCTGCTTTCTTATAGGCAATCAAGTCCTCTCCGTGGAATAATAACCGCTCGTTATCAGGTGATTTGCTGAATGGCAGTGGTTGTTCATGATGACGTATATAGGCGTATATGGTACATCTGTGTACGCCAAGATAACGTGCGGCCTCCCTAACCGTATAAGTTCGGTAGGAGACAATTTCCGTGAAAAAGTTTAATGTTCTCATGGCTCAATCCTTTTTGAGCCGAAAGTTACAGGTGTCCTTAAAATTTCACAATAGGTTAAATATTGGAATATCTGCGAGTTAATTGGAAAAGGTGTATTTATATGTAACTTCAAACTTGAACGTGGACAAAACATCCATGCAATATGATTGATATGGATAAGATAAACTTCTTTAGATAGGGAAAGGCATACATTTGAAGGGTGACAGCGTTGACAAACGAGCCAGAATAAAATGGACTTATTTTAAAGTGCCGAAAGTTCTTGGAATACAATATATTATCTTTTTCTTCTTGAAAAGAGTAAATAAATGAATATGTCGTACTTTGTCAACGATTGTCTTCATTCTGGGGGGACATTTCAAAAGTGACTACCTTTGTCAACGATTGTCAACATTGCAGATTTTATGGAAATAATTGATACAAAACAGACTATATGTTGTCAACGCCGTCAACATGGAAATATGTGCATATTATATTTTGAGAAAATAATAAAGGAACACCCCAATAAGGATATTCCTTTATGTAATAATCTGCTACCGGATTAAAGTAAGTATTGTGTTATGCTCTAATTGCCATTATATTATCTTTGTAATGTATTCCTATATTAGTATTAGGGCTTTAAAAGATTAATTGGAGCAACAAAAACTCCATCTTCTCTTTGGTAAGCACCTCCGACAGCCGTTAATACCATTAAGAATGAAGGTGACATTTCATCACACTTTTCTTCTATTTTCGCTTTCAATAGCTTCAAGGAATTTGCTCCAGCTTCTATCAATTCATCACCGCCTAATTTGATTTCAATAGCTCCCCAACGCCCATCATCCAAATGGATAATGGCATCGCATTCCAATCCGGCGTTATCTCTGTAATGCAGTACTTCCCCTCCAAGTGTTCCGGCATAGATCTTTAAATCTCGGACAGCCATATCCTCAAAGAACAATCCAAAGCTTTCCAAATCCCGATGCAAGTCTTCCGGCATTACTCCTAATGCTCTACAAGCGATGGAGGTGTCCACGAAATGCCGTGTGGGAGTAGAACGGATGGAAGTCTTTGAACGGATATTTGGATTCCAAGCAGTCATGTCTTCTATGATGTACAAGTCTTTTAGTGCTTCCATATAATCGTCAAACGTTTTAGGGTCCATTGTCCTTTCATTGCTCTGGCGAACATCAGCTATGATGGTGGAAATGGCCGCTTCCGTTGAAATATGGCGTGCATAGCTCCTTACAATCATTTTTAGCACTTCCGGCTTCTTATTCCGGAAGCGTTCGTTCTCACAATCCTCAAACACGAACAACCCATTCCAATAATTCTTGGTGATTTCAATGGAAATGTCCTTTGGAGCCAACACGGAAATTGGCCAACCTCCACGGCAAATCAGATGTGCGATATCTTCCAATGTGAAATCCGTGTTCAAATCCCATGGAAGGTTTTTCCCTCCATCAAACAAATCTTGTAGAGAAACCGTTCCTTTAGATTCTTTTGATTCCCATAAGCTCATAGGGCGCATCTTTACTGGGGCGATTCTTCCAGCTCCACTATGATGTACTTCGGTCTTGTCTGCCGGAGTAGAGCTTCCTGTCAAGATATATTTTCCAAATTCATATTGGAAATCCAAGTCGTCTTTAACCTGATTCCATATATCGGGAGCTTTCTGCCATTCATCAATCAGCCTTGGATATGCTCCTTTGAGTACTGCCTTGGGATTCATTCTTGCCATGGCGATTGCTTGTTTTGTGTTTAACTTCACAAAACTTTTCTGGTAAAGCATACAGGTCGTTGTCTTACCGCAAAACTTTGGACCGGCGACAACAACAGCTCCCGATGTCTTTAGTTTCAATTCTATCTCTTTTTCGATAAGTCTGCTGTAGTACATATTTGTTCTCATTTTGTTTAACTTGATGCAAAGATACAAAATTCCTAATATTTTCAATAATAAATTCCCAAGATTTTCAATATAATATTCCCATTAAAGATATTTCCAAGTTATCATACAGCTAATTCAATGGTAATCGTTTATTAAAACAGATATTCTGGATACGCATGGAAATATGATTGGGGCTTTGGTCTAAAACGGTGGCTTTCCTGCATATCATTTCCCTATGTTGATGAGGGTATTGAGGAGGATGGTGAATCAAATTCTTAAGTATCTCCACTGTCTGATATAACTTCCGTTTCGAGGTCAAGGCCGAATGTATCTTTTAGTTGTAGATAATCAAAGCATAAGGCTTTGGGACGATTGACCTTCACTTTCCTGACCTGTTGTCCGTTGGAGACTTCTATTGTGTAATCAGGCATGCCACTTGGAAGAAGAATGATGAACCTGTCCTGTTTCAAGCCGAGGTAGGAAGAATGAGATTTAAGGTACGACATAATGGTTGACCAGTTGGAACGGTTTGCCGTGGCATTCATGTTCCGGCTGTTGAACAGCGAGGAAACCGCCGCCATGTTCAGGTATAGGATAGGTCGGGCTTCCTTGAACTCGATTTCCTCTTTGGCTGACAAAGGTCGGAATGATTTCAGATAACGTATGCGGTAATGGGCTTTGTCTATACATTTCCCAGAAGTCTGGAATCCTTGAAGCATATTCCAGAAGTCGGCTATCTCGGAACTTTCCTGTGCCAGTTCGTTCTGGTTACGGATGCCTTTGATGGCCGTCTCGAACAAATCTGCATAGCGGAAAGGCACGTCAATGATGGTCTCCAGCGTGCGGAAAGCGGCCAACGGGATGACCCAGTTGCCGAAAATACGGTCATGTATGGTTTCGTTCTCCAGTTTCGTGGCCAATTCCCGTTTGGTGATGGCATATATTTCCGAAAAATTCTTCTCGAATAAATCCCTATGTCCCAGAATCTCTATTGTCAGATGGGGCAATCCGAGATTGCACAAGGACACCAAATCCTCATAGTTCCTTTTTTCCACCTGATTGAACGATGTCTTAGAAAAGGCGAGGAATATGACACGGGTATAGAGAGCCATGTCCTGAGTTGGTTTATCTTGCCCACACACTGCCACGCCTGTGGTCACGATAGTCTGCGCAGCCATGCCGTCAGTGCTTGTGTTCTTCTTGGTCTGACCGCCACCGCCCCACAATCCTTTGAGAAAGGCTATCTTACGGATATCGAGGTCGTTCTTGTATTCGTCAAGGACAACAAGCGTATTGACAGCCTGTGACACCCGGTCATTCATTGCCGGAACAGAGGTCACTCCGAGATTGGGCGGATCCACTCCATGCAGGAAAAAGGACTGGAGGGAGGTGGCAAGGGTGGTCTTTCCTGTTCCCTTTTCACCAAAGAGGTTGAGGATGGGGAAGTGGCGGGTACGCTTGAAGATGATATCACGGAACAGGGTGGAGAGCAGGTAGCAGAAAGCGATGCAGGAGTTCTCGCCGAACACCTCCAACAGCCTTGCCACATAATCATGCAGCTTCACACCGTTACGGTTCTCATGCACCATCAACCGCTCGAACTGAAAGATTTCCTGATTGTGGAGGTATATCTTGGAAGTGGCCGGAATGTAGAAAGCCTTCCCATTGATACCTCTGACAATGCCAAGGTCATCGACTGCCTTGAATGCGCCGTCCGCCAATATGCCGTTTCCGAATGCGAAGAAACATTCCTCAGCATTCCAGCCAAGCTTGCGGATATGCTCCGCTGTTTCGGTTTTAGAGTACAGATATTCCTTGACACGGTTGAGCTTGTCTATCTTGGCGAGCCACACATAGTTGCCCAATGAGCCGGCTTTCTGTTGGAAGTTGCTCAATGAGCACAGCTCGGACTCTTTCAGCTCGATGACACGGCACACGTCGTACATGTTTCGCATCCGAAAAATACGTGTGCCGTTGTTTTCATCCTCGATATGGAACAGTGGCTCCATGATGAAGTTGGATATCCTTGCAGGCTCTTCTTCGTCATCGCCCGTGGCGTAATAACAGTTATTCCTGACAAACAGTCCGAACTGACGTAGCAGTTCAGCATCATGCTGCATCTCGTTCATTGAGGCAACACTGTTATTCTTTCTTCTGGCTTCACCACGTGCCTGTGACACTGCGTCACGCCACAGCTTCACCTTTCCGTGCAGCCTTGCCAGTTGCTCAATGCACTGGTCAAACACCAACTGGTCATTGACATAGCGCAGCAAGTCGGCAACCTCAGCCACGCATTTCCGTTCCTCCATCATTGAGGAAGCCACAAAAAAACGTTTCTGTGCAAGCCATACAATGAAATGCTTTTCCTCCAATGAGGTGTAATCATCCTTACTATGTATGTAGCTGTCTGCGTCATTCTTGGTGATTTGCGTCTTGGCTTCTTTATCGGACAATTCCTTTTCGTCTGCCAAGGGAGCTTTGGCGAAAGGAAGTTCCCGGACTGTCACATGGAAACCCTGTTTAATTGCAGCAGATCCATTTACCATGGTCGCCTCGAATCCGGCACCGTAAGGTTTGTTTCCCGGCACGTCTGAATCAGGAATGAAACATAGCGAGGTGGTATATCTTTTCAACTGTTCAAACTGTTTGTCAGTCCATGCAGTGCCAAGGGCGGCCACGGTGTTGTCGAAACCTATGGACTGCATCCTCAACACATCGGGTGCCCCCTCCACTATAATAACGTAATCCATGCTGCGCAAACGGCTGGCACGATCTATGCCAAACAGGGTTTCTCCCTTGACATATATAGGACTTGTGGCGGAATTGATGTATTTGGGTGCTTTCTTGCTGTCTCCGATATATCGGGCGGTGTATGCGATGATACGTCCCCACCTGTTGTGAATTGGAATCATAATGCGCTGCCTAAACATGGCATATACGTTGCCGTCATCTCCACGCCTTAGCATCCCCAGCTCAAATAATGTCTCCTCATTGACTGATGTCTTACGGCAGTATTCAATAAAGCGGTTCCCGTCTTTCGGAGCATATCCGATACCAGCCATGGAACAAAATTCTTCCGGCCATCTGCCATAGGCATATTCACGCGCCTGTCTGCTTTCGATGTCGTCTGTTTCCCTTATGTTCTCCAAGAAAAACTCCTGTAGATGATTCAAAATAGCAAGTAAAGATTCCTTATGCTTCTCTTCGGCCACTTTCTCTTCGGTATGTTCTTCCTGTGTATACTCTATTGGTATATTATGGTGTTTGGCGATAAACTTGACCGCATCCATAAATGAAAGCCCTTCTTTTTCCATAATAAAAGTGATGGCATCGCCACCACGGTTACAGCTGAAACAGTGAAAAAGGTTCTTGGCCGGAGATACGGAGAATGAGCCTGTCCGTTCCTCGTGGAAAGGACAAAGCCCCATCAGTGCCGAGCCTTTTCTTGAAAGGTTGACATATGGACGCAGGACATCCTCAATGGAAAGTTCCCTGACTTTGTTGAGAGTAGACTCACTGATCATAACGTGGCTAGGGTATTCCAACAGTCTATGATTGACCGTCCCGAAAATTTCGGACGGCAAACATTATCCGGGTTGAGTGGCTTGATATAGCCGCATTTCCTGTACTTGCGCAACGTCTTGTGGCTGATACCCAGTTCGGCACAAGTACGCTTGACTGAATAAACCCCATCGGGGTTACATGTCGGTTTCGATTCCTTCATTTTTCTATGAAATTTCTTTTTAATGTACCCATATAATATATGTGAATTATTACATTGCTGGGGCGTTTTTATCCCTATATAGCCATAATTATGTTTACCTTGTACGCTTGCCGTCATTTCAAGCCGTCTTTTGTAACGCACTTGTCAAAATAATCTTGGACGGTTCGCTGTAACAAGCGCAGGTCGGCTGTCCTGTATTCGACCTTGCCTGGCCTCTTGTATGCTTCCACCTTTCCCATGCGTCTCCATCTTTCGACGTTGCGGCGACCAAACATCTCGTAAGCTTTTCTTTGACTGACAAATTCAGGGTCATCATGGTCAGTCTTCAACAGCTTTACTATCCTTGCCGCAAGGTCGTCAAGAAAGATGTCATACGGTATAAGGCGGTCTAAAAACTGCATGAACGCCATAATCCTTTACATAATTCGTTTGACCGTTATTGTCTGGTTCTCCCGATTTGTTCTTGTTTTGAACTGTCTGTTGTAGATAGCTCCCAGTTCAGAGGCTTGCGTACGGACGCTTTTTAACCTTGAAATGGGGAATGTGACTGTTGCGCCTACTTCGAGGGCTGTGAGTACAGGACGGATTTTTTCTAAGTTTTCTGCCATAATCTTTGGATATTTAATATTTAATGTTTAACTTTGTCCACAGAATAGAAGTGTATTACGACTGCAAAGTAACATAAAATGGTTTATATACACAAATATTTGTTTGATGATTTGATGTTTAAGGTCTAATTATTGACTTTACATTATGGAAATAGACATAAAAAACGTACATGTAGGCGAGGCTATCGAGAAACGACGTAACGAGCTTGGACTAAGTAAATCCGAGCTTGGCAGGAAAATCGGCGTACCGCAACAACATGTAAACCGCATTTTAGAGAGGGATACAATGGAGACAAAGCGTCTTGTAAAGGTAAGCGAGGCGTTGGACTATAACTTCTTCACTCTGTTCTGTCCTGTACAACACCAAATCTCCGCTTATCTTGCGGCAGTGGCGTTGGACGGGAAAGCCCATAATATTATTGGTGACGCTGAACTTGCTTCCCAATTGGCCACAGCGCAGGCGGAGATTGAAAATCAGAAAAACACTATTACGCTTTTGAAAGAGCAGGTCGAGAGCTTGAATGCGCAAATATCCCGTCTTGACTCCAATCTGAAGGATAAGGACGCCATTATAGAACTCTTAAAAGAAAGGAGGTAATAAAAGGAAATATAGAACATTATTGCTAATTAAATATATAGTGCTCTATTACAGAAGAACAAAGATTAGTATCCGTCTGCAGCAAATTTTTCCACCTTATATTAATAAGGTATAGGACTTAATTCGTCGGATAATTACAAAATACGTACAAGACATATCAATCATATTGATAATCAGAAGTATATTGTAGTGGCGCAAGCTGCTGTAGAGGAATAAATACAAACTATACTATAGTCCTTGCGTTAAAGTGAGAAATCACTTACAAAACACTTTCAAAAACAATGTAACTTGCTGAAAGTTATATGTATATAGAAGTGGCGCAGGCTGCTGTAGAGGAATAATTCTCTAAACATATTATTCTAATATCAGGCTGTAATCTACCGTTTTACGGGGATTACAGCCTGATTTGCGCTTGGGCGGTTCGTTTTGATTGTAGTAAAAGATTTCCAATGGCTTGTGAACATGAAGGAAACGTTCAAGCTTTTCTACTACAGGATGATGTTGTTGTACAAGAAGGCATTTATGGTGATTAATCAAGTTGTTTGTACACATTTATCGTGCAAAATATGCAAGTCTTTGAATTTATACGTAAATTTGCATTTCGACTGTAGACTTGCTGTGCTACTTGCCATAACATCTGTCGTCTTAAGCTTGGAAATATGTCAATTTGGAGCAACATTATCAAGATGATCAATACTGACGGTTCGTCAAGAATTGTCCGTGGGGAAAATGCGAATACTTCTCTTGACGCTTCGCTTTATGCATTTGTGGATATTGAGTCGGGCGTTCAAGACAAGAAAGTGCATGACATTGGAGCAATACGACATGACGGGGCTGTGTTTCATAAAGCGGACAAAAGGGAGCTTTTGAAATTTCTTGAAGGAACAGACTATATTTGCGGACACAACATCGTTCACCATGACGCAAAACTGTTGTTCGGTGACGATGAATGCAAATGGATGCTTGTCGATACCCTCTATATGTCGCCCCTGCTCTTTCCGGAACATCCATACCACCGTCTGGTGAAAGATGACAAACTGATTGCGGAACAGTTAAATGACCCTGTGAACGATTGTGAGAAGGCAAGGGATTTGCTGTTTGACGAAATAGAACGATGGAATCATCTCTCTGAAGAGAAACAACAACTTTTCGCTTCACTACTGAAAGGGAGAAAAGAGTTTGAAGGTTTCCTCTCGTTTGTTCATGCACCATATATTGACAGCCGACATATAGCTCAGCTGACAGCACGGTTGTATAAAGGCAAAATATGCAGACATGCAGATCTGGATATGATAGTGGACAGTTATCCATGCGAACTGGCTTATGCCTTGGCACTTATTGATACTACAGACAGCCGTTCCGTCACACCAGGATGGGTGAACTTTAACTATCCTGGAGTAGAATCAGTCATAAGGCTGCTGCGCTTTACGCCTTGCGAAGAGGGCTGTGAATATTGCGACGCACAACTCGATGCTTGCTATAATTTGAAATGTTTTTTCGGGTATGATAAGTTTCGTACCTACGAAGGTGAGCCTTTACAAGAAAATGCCGTCAAGGCTGCCATCCATCACAAATCTCTTCTGGCGATATTTCCCACCGGCGGGGGAAAGTCGCTGACATTTCAGTTGCCTGCACTCATTGCGGGACGGACTGTCCACGGACTGACCGTTGTAATCTCGCCACTACAGTCATTGATGAAAGACCAAGTCGACAATCTGGCAGACAAGGGCATTACCGAAGCTGTCACTATCAACGGAATGCTTGATCCCCTTACTCGGGCTGAGGCTATAAAGAGAGTGCAAGCAGGCGAAGCGTCTATCTTGTACATCTCGCCGGAAATGCTTCGGTCGAGAACGGTCGAGCGAATACTTGTTTCACGCAATGTGGTAAGGTTTGTAATAGACGAGGCTCACTGTTTTTCGGCATGGGGGCAAGACTTCAGGGTTGACTATCTGTACATCGGGAAGTTCATACGCCAATATCAGGAAACGAAAAGAAATAAAAAGGCCATTCCCGTGTCTTGTTTCACAGCCACTGCCAAACAGAAGGTGATACAAGACATACGTGACTATTTCAGACGGACGTTGGATATAAACATGGAACTGTATGCCACGGCAGCTTCAAGAACAAATTTGCGCTACTCCGTGATTCATGTTGACAGCGACGAGCAAAAATACTATAAACTCAGGTTGTTAATTGCCGAATCTAATTGTCCTTCTATCGTCTATGTGTCAAGGACAAAGCGGACCGTAGAACTATCAAAGAGACTCACACGCGACGGCTTCAAAGCACTCCCTTTTAACGGAAAAATGGATGCCAACGACAAGATGGCTAATCAAGACGAGTTCATGGCTGGCAATGTGCAAATTATCGTGGCGACTTCCGCCTTTGGCATGGGGGTGGACAAAAAGGATGTGGGGCTTGTGGTACATTACGACATATCTGATTCACTTGAAAATTATGTGCAAGAAGCAGGGCGTGCGGGACGTGATCCTCATATTAGTGCGCAATGCTATGTGTTGTACGGTGACAATGACCTTGACAAGCATTTTATGCTGCTAAACCAAACTAAATTGAGCATCAGTGAAATACAACAAGTCTGGAAAACGGTGAAGAACTTGACTCGTAAACGGCCTGTCGTAAGCTGTTCGGCACTGGAGATCGCAAGACTGGCAGGATGGGACGATACGGTGGTGGACATTGAGACACGAGTGCGTACGGCACTGGCTGCGCTGGAACAAAGCGGTTATCTTGAAAGAGGCAACAATGTACCGCATGTGTACGCTACGGGCATAACTATCAAAAACATGGATGAGGCCAGAAAGCGCATCTCATCTTCTGTGTTTTTCAGCAAAGACGAAACGGAGACAGCCATAAGAGTTATTAAATCGCTGATTTCAAAGAAGCATATCTACAAGTCGCAAAATGCGGAAGCGGAATCGCGCATAGACTATCTGGCTGACATCTTAGGTTTGGGCAAAAAGGAAGTCGTGTCTGTGATTGAACGAATGAGACAGGAAGGTATATTGGCGGACAGCATGGACATATCAGCCTACCTTCATGACACAGGGCATACAGAGAGAGGTTCGCTGATGCTGCTTGAACGTTTCGCAAAGCTCGAACAGTACATACTGAGGGAAATTCCTGACAGTTCACTAAGAATATCCTGCAAGCAACTCAACGAGAATGCCATAGCCGAAGGCATCGGCACGTCTAAAGAAAAAGACATACGCACATTACTCTATTTCCTGACTGTCAAGGGGTATATTCGGAAGAAAGAGGACGGGCAGCACAATATGGAAATAAGTCGTAGGGACGATATGGAGAAAACAATTCGCCGATTTGAGAAGCGGCAAGAAATAAGTTGTGCGGCGGTAAAGTGGCTCTACTCCAAGGCCAAAGAAAAAGAGAGTGGCGAACACTCTGATGACAGTCCAGTATTATTCTCCGTAATAGCGTTGCTGAACCATATCAAATCTATCCCGCATTTGTTTTTCAGTCATGCGGGTGACATGGAAATTGAAGATGTGGAGGAAGCCTTGCTCTACCTGTCAAGAATAGGCATACTGAAACTCGAAGGAGGCTTTTTGGTGCTTTACAACGCCATGACTATCAACAGGCTGAAAGATATCAAGACAAGATACAAGATTGACGACTACAAAATGCTTGACGAATTTTACAAGCAGAAAATACAGCAAATACATATAGTAGGCGAATATGCCAATCTGATGGTGAGGGACTATAATGCGGCGTTGCAGTACGTACACGACTATTTCCAAATGGACTACAGGAAGTTTGTGGCGACATACTTCAAAGGGAACATGGTAAAAGAGATACAACGTAACCTCACTCCGTTTAAATACAAGCAGTTGTTTGGACGGCTGTCTGCACGTCAGATGGAAATTATCAACGACAAAGCGTCTCGTTGCATCGTTGTGGCGGCTGGTCCTGGAAGCGGCAAGACGCTCGTGCTGGTACATAAGCTGGCTTCCTTGCTTTTGCTTGAAGATGTAAAGCACGAGCAATTACTCATGCTCACGTTCTCAAGAGCTGCGGCTACAGAGTTCAAGCAGCGGCTGATGTCGCTTATTGGCAATGCGGCTCACTTTGTCGAAATAAAGACGTTTCATTCCTACTGCTTCGATCTTTTAGGCCGTATGGGCAGCCTTGACAAGGCAGGAAGTGTAGTCGCTGATGCGGCAGCCATGATAAGAAATGGCGAGGTTGAGCCTAATAAGATATGCAAGACGGTACTCGTAATAGATGAAGCTCAAGATATGGGTTGCGACGAGTACACGCTTGTCACGTCCTTAATGGAACAAAACGAGAATATGCGTGTAATAGCAGTGGGGGATGACGACCAAAATATATTTGAATTCAGAGGTTCTGACTCCAAGTATATGGCCAGTCTCGCAAGGCAAAGCGGAAGTTCTTTTATAGAGATGACAGATAACTTCCGAAGCGCACGCCACGTGGTGGCATTTGCCAATCAGCTTTCTGCCATGATAAGCCAGCGCATGAAAACCAGTCCGATAGTCTCGGCAAAAGAGGTGGACGGATGGACAGAAGTGACTCGCCATCTTTCACGCAATATGTATCTTCCGCTTACAGAAGATGTAGAACGTCATAAGGATTCAGGTACATCTTGTGTGATAACCATGACCAACGAAGAGGCGGTGATAATCAAGGCGTTGTTGACAAAGCGGGGAATCAACTGCAAGCTCATACAGTCAATGGAAGGTTTTAGATTTTGGAATATGGCCGAAACAAGATACTTCCTCAGATGTTTGGAGAAGGAGATAAGCTCTCCTACGATAAGCGATGAAATATGGGAAAACTCAAAAGAGTGTGTACGAAGAAAGTACAAGGAAAGCACAAGTCTGGTATATCTGGAACGCTGCTTGAAGCTATTCGAACAGACTAATAAGGTAAAGTACCTAACTGATTTCAAGGAGTTTCTATTTGAATCCGAAATAGAAGATTTCTTCGACCTCTCAGAATCCGATGTGGTAGTTTCTACCATCCACAAGGCAAAGGGGCGTGAATTTGATGATGTATATATGCTCATCCCCGACAAATACCATAAAGACGATGACTTTCTGCGCAGACTCTATGTGGGAGTCACAAGGGCACGTCGGCGTTTGTTCATCCATACCGACAGCGTTCTTTTTGATAAGCTGCATACCGACCGTATTACGGTAGACCCTCAACAGTACACGCTACCCGAAGACATAGTGTTACAGCTCTCATATAAGGATGTTAATCTCGGTTTCTTCAAGAATCGCAAGAAAGAGGTGTTGTCACTGAGAGGCGGCAGTATATTGACTTATAAGGATTTTGAACTTTACGACAGTGCCACGGGAAATGTGGTGGCACGTCTGTCGCAAAGAATGCAGCACACATTGGCGGAATGGCAGGGCAGGGGATACAATGTCAAGAAGGCGGCAGTACGTTTCATCGTGGCATGGAAGCCAAAAGATGCGTCCCCAAACGAAGATGAAAGTGCCGTCTTGTTGGCAGACATTACATTGTCAAGGCAAAATAACCGCTGTCTGTCAAATTAATCAACTAATTTATAATCTCCCTTGCCCTGTCTAAGGCTATGTTTATATGACTGCATATACAGTCGCTGCCTACAAGATCGTTGAAGCCGGCTTGACGCTTGGGCTTACTCCAGACAGGATGATTCTGATGCCTTCTTTCCGGCTCATCTCACACAGGTTGGTGAGGTTGTGAATACCTGTTGAGTCGACGAAAGGCACCTTTCTCATTCTTATGATTCTCACTTTCGGTCTGTCACCGAACGATGCCATGATCTCCTCAAACCGGTTTCCGGCTCCGAAGAAGTAAGGACCGTTGATTTCATACACCTCCACGCCAGACGGGATGACAAGGTGTTCGAGGTTGCCCGACTGTATGCCCCATATATAATGACGATGAATGCTTCTGTCAGTCCTCCAATCTGGACTTTGCTTCCCCAAAATACAGACACTATCAATCCGGCCACGATGGCTGTGATAATACCCTTTTCGGGAGTAACGCCGGATGCTATGCCAAACGCTATGGACAACGGAAGGGCTACTATACCCACTATTATACCCGACATCAAATCGGCCATGAACGTCTTACGGTTGTAAGACTTCAGTGTGGAGAACAACTGTGGTCTCAATGCTAATAGTTTCGTTATGGATGCCTGTCTAAACAATATTAAATTTTTGATAAAGTTTAAATTTAATATAAATATCCCAATTAGGTAAGTGTTCACGAGGCAAAGTGTACATTGGACTTCGGCTCGCCACGGAATAATAAAAAAGCTACGGTAGAATCACTTCTGCCGCAGCCTTGTCTAAAATTGAGTATGAGGATTGTTAATGAATTGGCTTTAGAAAGTAATACCCACTCGGAAGCCTACGTTGTTCTGACCGTTATAAGGTGTGCCGAGCCAATCCTTGCTTTGATTCGTGGCGAAGCTGTAATAGCCTGCGATGTGGAAACCGAAGCGAGAGGTGGATTTAGGATAGATATTTAGTCCAATCTCTGGGGAAACATAGAAGCCCCACGGATTGTCGTAATAGCCTACGGAATTGAAATAGGTGGTGTATTTGGAATACATGGCTCCCGTCTTTACGCCTACGTACGGACGGAAGTTCCCTATTTCCTGTGGTACAATGTTATATCGTACATTCACACCAAAAGGCAATTGATAGGCACTCTGCAACTGGTCGGTCGTTACAACCGACATGTTATTTGATGTACTTGCATAGGAAATGGTCTGTGTGGGAATATAGCCGTGATTGGTATGGAAATTGATGAATCCTCCGACCGTCCAATGCGGAGTGATATCGTAGTTTGCCTCGAAGTTCATTCCGTATCCGCTGAACTTCTCGGCGAAATCAGTGCTTACCGGTGCGTTGCCTTGCCAGTCAATGGTGAAATGGAGATTGTCCAACACCTCTTCCTGTGCTTGTGCGGTGGACACACCGCCCATCACCATGAGGGATATAAGAGCTATTTTATTGATTGTTTTCATAATTGTTTCTCCTGTTTAATCGTGTGACATTATTTCGCTTCTTTCGGAGAGAAGGGAGCCTGACGGAAACTCTGGTCGATGGAACGCATTACGAGCTGCATGTCAATCGCTGAGTTGCCGGACATCAACCCTGTGGCGTAGCCACGCCATACGATAGGTAGTTCGTTCTTTCCGTTCGCTGTGTTGTTTTTCTTGCTCAAATCCACCATCTCTATCACGAGTGAGCCTGTGTTGTAAGAGTAGCTCACGGGATAATAGAAGGAAGGGTAGTAGAAGCCGCTCCACCATCCACCCCAGAAGCCGGCACTCCACCACGGGTTATAGCCACCCATGATGCCAGTCACGTTCGTGGTCTTGTTGACGAAACTCACTTGCAGTCCGAAGTGCGCTTTGTCCTTGTCTTCTTTGGGAAGGCGGTTGAAGCCCAACGCTTTCATGTTGGAGGCTATTTGGCCGATAATCTTGTCTCCGCTGGCCGGTTTCATGAAGGATTCGTTTCCGATTCCATTTCCCGGTACCAGTACGCTGTCCGGAAGGTAATAGTCTACCGCCTGTCCGTCCTGCGTGCCAGAGAAGTCCGTTTCGGGTGTGTAGTCGGAGTACACCGTCAGGTCGCTGCTTAATTTATCGAAGTCCGGGTCTTTCTCACAAGCAGAGAAGAGTATGCCTGCGAGTCCTACGATTAAAAATATTTTCTTCATGATTTGCTTATTGTTTCTGTGTTGATTATAAACTTGTGCCTTTAAACACATTCGCTTTCTCCATTGGCAGCAGCCTTCCGCTGAGCGTCAGGTGGTTGGAGTTGAAGTTGGGCAGTATGTCCACATCCGCCTCGTTAGTGCCGTAAGGCATGGTGATGTTCACTTGTGCGGAGATGCCCGTACCCATCACATTCATGGAGAAGTAGCGGTTGCCTTTTTTGTCAGTCTTGGCCTTGATGTTCGAAGCCGTTCCCTGCACAGTGATGCCTCCCAGTCCGTTAGGGCCGCTGATGGGGATATTGAAGGCTATCTGCACCACTGCCTTGTCCCCTTTCAACGCCACGAAGTTGGTGTTGGACGTGACATAGGCTACCTGTCCGTATTTGAAGATAACTTTGTCGGCCTCTAACACGAACTGCTTGTTGTCCAGTGCGGTCACGGCTTCCCGGAAGTTCTGCATATCAAGTGAGTCTTGCAGCGCTTTCCGTTCTGCCCGTTCGATTTTCCGTTGTTCCTTCGTCTTGTTTTGAGCTGTGGCGGTGCCGATACCGAGGCACATGGCCAACAACCCCATTGCAAACATACTTCTTTTCATGATTTTCCTCCTGTATGTGTGTTTACTGAATACAAAAAGAAAACGCAGGGTTGCCGTGAATACTGCACGCCCTGCGTCTTTTCTCATTTAAAAAATGTTATTTCACCAATTGCTCCAATTGGGTTTTGATGTCTTTCGTATGGATGGCACGTCCTACTACCTTGCCTTCCGGCGATATAATATATAAGGAGGGAATCCAGTTGAGCTTGTAGTCTTTGGCGATGGGGTTTTGTTTCCACGGCTTCAGATTGCTCACGGAAGGCCAGTCCACGTTATTCGTTTTCAAGAAGTTTTTCCAGTTCTCGGCGTTGTGGTCGAACGACACGCTGTAGAAGACGACTTTCTCGTTACCCTTGTAAGCCTGTACCAGCTCTTTGAAGGCGGGAAAGTCTCTGCGGCAGTCGCCACACCAGGAAGCCCAGAAGTCAATGACCACGTATTTCCCCTTGAACGAGGAAAGTGTCAGCGTCTTTCCCTCTGGAGTGGAGGCGGTTATCTCTGGAGCTGTAGTGCCCGGTTCCAGTTTGGGAATGTATTGTGTCTCACTGGCGTTGGTAGTAGTCTGCGCCATGGTGGGGACACTGACGCACAGTCCTGCAAGGAGGAGTGTGAGTGTGAAAAACTTTTTCATCATTCTCTTTTTATTAGTGATTATTTCAGACTGAAGCTGCTGGAACCGATCATCTGTCCATCGCAGAAGATATACACACCGTAAGAGCCGGCTTGCAGGAACTCGTTCACGTTCCAGTAGAGGGTCACGTGTGTTTCCTGTCCTGTGTATTCAATGGATTTGCGCATGGAGTATTCCACACTGCGGTTCTCGTAAGAGAAGCTGCCAGCGGCACCCAGTACACTTTGGTCTGGTTTGAGGATGCGCACGAACACATTACGCATTCCGGTGCGTGCGGTTACGTTTTTCGTGATGGTGAATCCCACAGTGATGCGTTTCACCTTGCTTGCCTTGTTGTTGGTCTTTCCGCGTTTGCTCTGCGGAGTGGCATATACGCCTGTGGCATCCAGTTGGGAAGCCACCGCCACTTTCTCGCTCAAGGCAGCTTTTTCGCCGCTCAGACTGGTAATCTGCTGAGTGGCCTCGTTGTATTGCATACGTACGGAAGTGTTCTCAGAGCGGAGGTGTCTGTTCTCCTGGTTCAGCGAGTCTATCTGCATGACAAAGCTGCGCATGATTTTACGCATCGTTTCCAGTTCTTTCTTCAGACGGGTGATTTCCGCCGCATCGGTAGACTTTGTGTTGCGCAGTTCCTCCAAGAGTTCCTGTGAACGCTGTTTCTGTTTCTCCAACTGTTTGATAAGGTCGTCGTTGGTGATGGTCTTCTGCATCTCCGTGTACTGGTTGGCGAAGTTGGCGTACTCGTTTTCCATCTCCTGTTTGTCGAGGTTCGCCAGTTCCAGCATATCTTTGTTTTGCTTCTTCTGGTGTTCAAGGCTGTAATAGAAATAGCCTGCCGTGCCGATCAACGCCAGAATGACGATGACCACAATGGTGATTGTGATATATTTCTTTTTCATTTTGTTATGTGTGATTATAATCGGGTGCAAACTTACGCATTTTTATTGGATGGAGCAAATAAAAAGCGGGTGGCATTTTGGGGGAGTGGCTTCATGATTTCCTGTCCTGTGAGTGTATATCGTCAATGATTACTTCCGCCAAGTATTGATCACTACGACAATGCAAGTTCGCTACTCCTTTATCGATTAACTCAAAATCAGGTGAATTGTAAAAAATGTCCATTGCCTTTTCATGAGTCACTTCAAGTCTTTTTGCAAGTATCTCTATGATGCGTGCATATTTCATATCCAAAATAATACGATTCGCTTCCATTTCCTTATACTTTAGAGTTCTTTTGATTCAATGAACTTAATGCATCGGTCAATAGCTTTCTGGTTAGTAAAGCAGAGTTGATGGTTTGGCTTTATAAAAATAAGACGTTTCAAGGCTTCTTCCTTGCTCATTTGATTGGAAAAGTATAAATCAAGCGTATTAAACACCCTGTCGTTTGCGATTCCACCACTTATTACGTCATATTTTTGATATACGTTTTTCCCCATTCGACAGGCTGCCACGAAATTTAGCCATTCACCGTCATACGTATCGAAGCGTTTTATTATTAAATCTTCCGAGGGGGTATATTCATAAATGTTGAGAATGCCCTTTCGATTCCTTAACATGAATCTTTGAGCATACCGTTCTGCTTGCTCCTTAAGAATTGTGGCATAAAAACCTCTGCCAAAGTCAAGGTTTGGGCGTGAATGCATGGTGTCTGGCTTATCCACTATTATGTCCGAGGCGTGATAAATCAGCATAGTTTGATACCTTTTTCTTCCATTACGTCTAACAGCTCATTTACCAAATATTGCCGTCCAAAGGTATGTAGCACATCATAAGCCGGTACCAAATATCCGTCAATGAGGTTTGATTGTTTTAGCAACCTGTATATCTCAGAAGGACTTTTGTGTACCCTTTCTGCAATGCTGCCGATGGTAAAGGTAACGAACTCTAATATGTTTTTATCCATGATTATTCAGATTTACTTTTGTTCAACTTCCCGCCTTTTAGGGTGTGGTCGCTTCATTGTATTCGAGAAAACAACAAGCTTATGCAAATGTACAAAATAGTTGGTAAAAGTGTTCTTCGGATGGGATAAATTATCTCTTTTCTTCCGTGGAGATGCTATAAATCGCATCTCTACGGCTTTTAGCTATTGGAAATCATGGGCGGTCGGAAGAAAATAAATGTAACGACTTGACAAAAAAAGACTTAATTTTGCATCGTCAAATATAAATTTACGAGCTATGCATTTGAG
>CAVDHB010000017.1:0-18568 GCA_963608705.1 Prevotella sp. P5-108 | reverse complement strand
ACACTGTGCTTTTCCACTCTTATTTGGAGGGTATACAAAAGTTTAAATCACTTCACTGTAACAAAAGCTTATGGCAAATTATAAGATTGCGAAAAAGTAACCGAGAAGTTGTTCTTTCATGGTGTTTTTTTAGTGGAATCCTCAGTGCCATGGTGTGCCAATGCCACATAAATGGTTCGGAGTCAGAGTGATACAATATCGACTGTTACCACGCAAAAGAGAGGTGAGATGGTTGCAGATGTGGCGGCTGTAACAATCAGAGGTACGGTAATGGATGAAACAGGTAAATAACCGTTAATAGGTGTGACTGTATCTCTTGAGGGTTTTGCGATAGCTACGACTACAGATGTGAATGGTAATTTCTCAATGAAAATTTCTAAGAATGTGCGAAATGTAGTATTCTCGTTCATAGGATACAAGAAGGTCATACGTAGGTTTACGGGTGACAATGGTATATTCAGATGTGTAATCATGCATCCAGATTCTATAGATATTGACAATGTGGTACTCACGAGCATATATCGTAGGAAGAAAGTTTTGCGGGTTCTTCCTCTACGTTCAAGGGTGATGGATTGAAATCTGTAGGGGCAAAGAGTGTGTTGCAAAGCTTGCAGACCTTTGATCCCTCCGTATCATGGACAATAATCTCACAGGATCCAACCCCAACCAAATGCCGGATGTGCAGATTATTAGAGGTAAGTCGAGTGTGTCAGGATTAAAAGAGGAATATGGCACAGATCCCAACCAGCCACTATTCATCCTTGACGGCTTTGAGACAGATCTCGAAATTATCATGAATCTTAACATGAACCGGGTATAGTCTGTTACTTTGCTTAAGGACGCAGCTTCCACGGCAATATATGGTTCGAAGGCTGCAAATGGAGTGATGGTCATTGAGACAAAGACTCCTGCACGTGGGCGGTTGCAACTGTCTTATAAAGGAGATTATGGCATGGATATTGCTGATTTGAGTAACTATAATTTGATGAATGCCCGTGAAAAGCTCCAGTTCGAAGAACTTGCAGGCGTTTATAAAGATAACACCAATGACTCTTTTAACCAGATAAAGCTTGATAACCTGCGCAACTCACGCTTGAAGGATATCGAGGAAGGCGTAGACACATATTGGCTCAGTGAGTCCATTCGTACTGGATTTACGCATAAACATAATTTATACGCTGAGGGAGGTGAGGAAAAAATAAGCTATGGAATAGGTGTCAATTACGGACAGGTCAATGGGGTGATGAAAGGCTCTAACCGTGAAACATTCAAACCGCCAGAATTAATGTTTCCTTGTGTAATGAAAATGGTAAGGAATGTCATAATAATGCTTGCATATACCTCTTACTTATTGCATAGTTAAGGTGATTTGTGAATGTCTCTTAGGAACTTGACAAAGTATCCTAAGATACTTTTTTAAGTGTGTTTCTCCCTTTGCTGGCGGAGGAGAGTGCCTTCTGCGTTTGTGGATGGTTACATACAGGTTTCCTGTATACCGTCTTTTATTCATGTCCGACATGAATGCGAAGCTCAAATTAGTTCTCTTTTTGTGACATACAGCCATACTTAAAAAGAAACGAAGCGTACTTCCTGTTTCAAAGGATTTATATAAACTGTTTGGAGAACGCACCAGCAGTACGTTCTCCAAACTGCTATTTTCTTGTATATATCCCTCTACTGAGTGAAGTCTATTGTTTATTTCACCATCGCCTTCTTTTTCTGGTCCATACTTCGGAAAGACACCCAGTAGGCTACGGGAAGCATGGTGGAGATGAGTACCATGGAAATCATCGTACCGAAGAAGATGACTGTTCCCATGGGTGCCCAAAGGTAACTGTTTTCCAATATCATGGGCAGTACGCCTACGGAAGCGGCCAGCGAGGTGAGCAGAATGGGGCGCATACGGCGTACTCCTGAATGGAAGGCAGCGTCCTTGACACTCATTCCCTCGTCTCGTCTCAGCTCTTCCGCATAGTCGAGCATGATGATGCCGTTACGCACAAGGATGCCCATCAGGCTGACCAATCCTAAGATGGCTGTCAGACTGATTTCCTTGCCGGTTATCCAGAGTCCGAAGAACGCTCCGAACACGCATAGGGAAATGGAAGAGAGGTTGATGGCGGCCAACCCAATTTTCTTGGAATGGAACAGCAAGATGAAGAAGATGATGAGGATGGAGATAATCAGCCCCTTGAATATCATGGGGGCGTTCTCTGAATCCCGTTCGTACATTCCGCCACGGGTGAGCTGCACGTCCGAGGGGAGTTTCAGTTTCTGCACTTCTTCGTTCAGCCGTTTCTCTATCTGTCCCACGTTCATTCCGTATTTTGCCTCGGCCACGACCGATACGGTACGCACTCCGTTGCGGCGCACCACGTTGCCTTGTGTCCAGTCGGGATGTATCTCGGCCACTTGTCGCAGCGGCACGGACTTCACGCCTCCTAATACAGGGATGTATTCTTCCGGAAGCTGAGCCAGTCCGGGTGTGCGGCCCTGCCACTGTGATTTCAGTACGATGCTCAAGGGATAGTCGCCTTGCCAAGTGGTAGCCATGGGAATGCCGTCTCCGTTCAAGATGGCGAGGTCTGCCGAAAGGATCGTCTTGTCCACTCCCAATCGGTTGGCCTCTGTCTCTTTCATGCGCACGTTCACGCCGGGAAGCGGTTCACCGTAGTTGGTACGTACTAATTTCACGTCCTTGCATTGGTGCATCACTTGTTCCACTTGGTTGGCCGCCCGCAAGATACTGCTCAGACTGTCCCCGCTCAGACGGAACTCGATGGGATACACGGCATCGCTGTAGTCCATCTGCTTGAAACGCACGTAAGCGTCGGGAAAATAGTCGGCATACTTGTCTGCGTAGGCTTCCAACAGCTCTTCGGTGGCTTTGTTGTCTTTGGTGTTGACAATGAACTGGGCGAAGTTAGGACCTCCTACTTGTGGGGCGTAAGTGGTATGGAAACGAGGGGAGCCTTGTCCGATGAAGGAGGTGACGGAAACCACTCGTTTGTCTCGGCGAAGGATATGTTCCATACTGTCAGCCACCTGTGCCGTGCGTCCTGCGGCAGTACCACTGGGCAGGTAGAACTCTACGGCGAACTGGTTTCGTTCTGCCAACGGCATCAATCGCTGTGGCAGTCGGCTGTAGATGATTCCTCCGGCGGCAATCAGTCCGAAACCGATGCAAAGCGTCACGTAGGGATGACGGAAACAAACGGTCAGCAGCCGGCGGTATGTGTCGAGAATATAGTCCAAGGGCGTTTTCTTTCGGTGCGTCTTGTCCATGGTCAGCCCTTTCTTGATAAAGATGTATTGAAGATAAGGGGTGAACAACAGGGAAACCAGCAGAGAAATACCCAAAATGATGGTGATGGCCCAAGGGAAGGAGGTCACGAAGTCATGGAAGTTCCCTTTCATCGTGAAGAGGAAGGGGAAGAAAGTGATACTGATAGACAGCGTGGCCGAAAGGACGGACATGAAGAACTCTTTCGGTGCGGCGATGGAGGCATGCCAGCGGGACATTCCACTGCCTAACTTTTCTATGTAATTGTCGATAATCACCATACTGTCGTCCACTACCATGCCTAAGGTCACGATGAGTGCGGCCAGTGTGACCGTGTTCAGCTCGATGTCGAACAGGTAGAACAGTCCCAGTGCCATGAAGATGGTGATGGGGATGGACAGGGCGGACACACCGGCCACACGGATGGGCATCAGGAGGATGACCACGACAATCACAGAGATAATTGCAATGAGCAATTCCCGCAGGAACACGGTCACGGAATCACTTACCACCTTGCTCTGGTCGGTGATTTTGTAAATCTCCACGTCGGAGGGCAGTGTGGACTTGAACTCGTCAATGGTCTTGTTCAGTTCTCTTCCGAGGTCAAGGATGTTGTTGCCGGGACGCATTTCCACGGACAGCAGCAGACACTTCTTGCCGTTGTTGCTGATGTATTTGTCGGGAGTGGGATATTCCCGTGTGACTTTCGCCACGTCTTTCAGTCGCACCACGTTTCCATTGGGTGCGCTGTAGACAATTTGCTCGGCTACATCCCGTTCGCTGTTATAGGTGTCAGCGATGTGTATGGGCACTTTCTGGGTGTCATTGTTTATGGAACCACTCATTGTGGTGAAGCCTCTCAATGCCAGGTTGTTCAGAATGGTATAGGCACCAATGCCGTATTGCGTCATCTTGTCCTGGTCTAAGTACACGGCTATTTGTTCCTTGCGGTCTCCGAGAGTGCGCAGTCGGGAAATGGCGTCAATCCGTCTTAACCGGCTTTGCAGGTTGTCCATGTATTTTTCCAGTTCCCGGTAAGTCTTTTGCTGGCTTTCCAGGGTGATGAGCAGGGTGGAGGTGTCGCCTATGTCATCTTCTGCTTGAAGCGCCAACACGCCCGAAGGGAGCTGGGCTTTGAAAGCCGTCAGTCCGTGTTTGAACTTTGACCAGAACTGGTCTCGGTTTTCCACTTCGTCGTTCAAGGTGATGTAGATGATGACCATTCCGTCCTTGCTGACGGAGTATGTCTTTTTCTTGTTGATGTCCGAAAAACCGAAGATGAAGTTCTCCAAGGGCTTGGTCACTCGTTCCTCCATCTGTTCGGAGGTCACGCCCGGATAGACCGCCACGACAGCTCCTTCACGAATGGTGAAGGTGGGCATCTCCTGTTTGGGCATTTTTATCAGTCCGACGATGCCCGTCACGACCAGCATTCCCACCAGCAGCAGCACGATGCGGTGGTAGGCCATGGCCTTTTCTATGATGCTTCTCTTTTCTTTCATTTCATGACCACTTTAGTTCCGTTGCATACTTTCTGGCTTCCGTCCGTAATCAGGTTGTCTCCTGCGGACAGTCCGCTCAGTACCACCACACCGTTGTCGGTGTAATCGCCGGTGGTGATGAATCGCTGTTCCGCCTTTCCTCCGTTTACGATCCACACGAATCGCCGGTTTTGTTCGTCAATCTGCACACATTGAAAAGGAATGACAATGGCGGTGGAGGCTACGGTGGAATGATTTACCGCCTTGTGTTCCACGCTGCATACCATTCCCGGCATGAGCTGTCCGCCAGGATTAGTCAGCGTAATCTTCACGTTGTAGGTATGAGAGAGTGGGTCTGCGGCCACTCCTTTTTCTGTCACGATGCCTTGAAACACCTTGCCACCCAAGGCGGACACGGTGAAGCGCATGGACTGGCCGAGACGGATGGAAGAGATTTCAGCCTCTGGTACGGGAATCTTGACACTCACTTTGTCGAGGGTCACTAATTTAAGAACAGGTTGTCCGGGCAGGACATTCATGCCCACTTCTCCCGGCTTCTCAGAGATTACGCCACTGAATGGAGCGTAGAGAGTGGTTTTTCCCACTTGTTCCGCCGCCATCTTCTCCGCTGCCACCGCTTGCTGGAGTTTACTCTCTATTTCCACCATCTTCACATCGGCCACGGTGCCTTCCTTGTGCAGCTTGGAGAAACGCCGGTAAGCGTCTCGGGCCTGTTGGGCTTGGGCGTGTTGTGCCTGATAAGCCTCTTTAAGAGTGGAGGCATCCACCGTGCCAAGCACCTGCCCTTTGTGTACTTTGTCTCCGGCATCCACTCGCAGTGAGCGGATGTTGCCCGGTACTTCAAAACTGAGTTGAGTACCAGTGACTTCCTCCACGGTGCCTACGTAGGTGTTGCCGCTGGCAGGGTCTCCCCTTTGTACAGAGAGTACTTTGACAGGGACGGGCGCTATGGCTGTGTCCTTTTCTTTTTTATCTTTGCATCCAGTCATTATCATGGCCAGAAGCAGGATGAGTATTGCTTGCGTCTTATTCATGGTTTCCTAATTAAATGTGTGACATAGGCTTTCTATCTATCTGGACGCAAAATTCCGACTTTTTTCTCACTTGGCATAGTCCTCTACGCTCTGTGCTATGTCCTAAAAGTCGGATTTAGGGGCGCAAATATGTTTTGTATTCCGAAAAAAAGTCTTAACTTTGCCGTTGATGTAGAGATGAAAGACTATAAAACAAAACCTATTTAGGAATATGACAGAACAGAAATTACCTCAGATAGACATTCAGCATATGAGGCAGATAATACGTCCCTTGGACACGCTGGACGATGACTTCGCTATCTCTGATGATGTGTCTTCGTTGAGCTACTATACCCGTCCGCAACGTCTGGAAGCGTGTGTTTTCGCTCTTGTGTTACAGGGAAAGGTGACTTTTAGCATGAACTTGGAGACGTTCTCTGTCGGGGAGAACCAGTTGGTAGTATTTCTGCCTCAGCAGATTGTGCAATATCATTCCCAGTCTCCAGACTTCAAGGCTTTGTTCATTATGCTCAACCAGTCCTTTGTGGAAACGTTTCTTCCTAACTGGCAGATTCTTCCCATGTATTTCCATGTGCTGAAGCATCCTTTCACTTCTCTTTCCGAGCAAGAACTGAAAAGATTGAGTGACTATCATTCGCTGTTGTGGTCGCATATCAAGCAGACGGCGACTCCTTATAGAAAAGAAATCACACAGCATCTGTTGCAGGCGTTGTATTATGAAATCAGCAGTTTGTTCAATCTGCACCACAAGGAGTCGGAAAACAGTACACGACAAGAGGAAATCTTGGCGCAGTTCTTGAATATTGTGGGGAAAAACTACAAGAAAGAACGCAGTGTGACTTTTTACGCCAACGAGATGTGCGTGACTCCCAAGTATCTTTCCACGGTCATCAAGCAGGTAAGTGGTAAAACGGCCGGGGAATGGATTGCGGATTATGTGGTGTTCGAGGCGAAGGCATTGTTGAAAGCTACTGGAATGAGCATTCAGGAAATTGCCTACACGCTTAATTTTCCCAACCAGTCTTTCTTCGGCAAATACTTCAAGGAGAAAGTGGGCATGACACCGGGACAGTTCAGAGGCAAGTGAGCGATGGAGTCCGTGCTTTCGATTAAACGGCTTTCCGTGGGATATATGAAGGGAAGGACTCGTCGGGTCGTCCAACATTCGCTGGACGGGGATTTGAACGAGGGGGACTTTGTGTGTCTGTTGGGAAAGAACGGTACAGGGAAGTCTACTTTGTTGCGAACCTTAACGGGACTTCAGCCAGCGTTAGCCGGAAAAGTGGAAATCCAAGGGCGTTTGCTTTCTTCTTATTCTACAGTGGAGTTGGCGAGGATGTTGAGTCTTGTGCTGACAGACAAAAGCTATATAGATTTGACGGTAGAGGAGTTGGTGGCTTTGGGACGGACTCCTTATACAGGCTATTGGAACACGCTCTCTCAAAATGACCGAAAAGTGGTGCAAGGCTGTTTGAGGGAAACGGGGCTGACAGACTTCAAGCGTCGATTGGTTTCCACATTGAGCGACGGTGAGCGGCAACGGGTATTTATCGCCAAAGCCTTGGCGCAACAAACGCCCGTCGTCTTGTTGGATGAGCCGACTGCTTTTTTGGACTTTCCTTCAAAGGTGGAGATTTTCCGTTTGATGAGAGAGCTGGCACTGGAGCATGGAAAGACCGTGTTGCTTTCCACGCATGATTTGTCGCTTGCCTTACGTTTTGCGGACAGTTTGTGGATGTTGGGAAAAGACAAGCCGCTGTTGACGGGGAGTCCTATGGAAATTTCCCGCCAAGGTGCGTTGGACAGCTACCTCGGCGGGAAAGGGTATCGTTTTTCCGGCACGGAAATCGTGTTTGAGTAGAGATGCGATTCATCGCGTCTCAAACAGTTTGGTCAGTTCACTTTGTGAATGACATTGTAGAACTGTTTGATGGCGGCAGCATTGGGTTCTCCTTTATGCAAGTAAAGCAACCGTCCGTCTTGGTCAATGATGATAATGACAAAGACATTGTTGCAATCGCCCAGTCCCCAAGCTTTTGCGAGTGTGCGGTTGGGGTCGGTATAGACCTTGGCACCAGTCTTCTTTATTTTCTTGCGGATGGCCGCCCGGATGATTCCGTTGGGATAGAGCGGTGCGTCTTTCATGTTCACCACGCCGTAGGCTCTCAGTCTGCGTTCAGGTATCTGGTGGGTTTCCAGGTAATCCGTGAACTTGCACTTGGGATGGTCTGGGTCGGGATAGAAAATAAGAAGTGGATTGGTGCCGTAATGCGGCAGACGGATGGGGCGGTTGTTGGCGTCCCTTATGGTTACGTTAGGCAGCTTTTGCCCTATACGGACCGCTTGGGTTGTCTCGGTCAGGGCGAACAAAAACACACTCATCCATAGAAGGAACAATGTGCATACAGAATTCAGTTTCTTCATTGCGAATATCGTATAGTTTACACCACTCTCTGCAAGAGTGTTTTAGCGGACGCAAAAGTACGGCTTTATCTGTGAAAAATGGTGCTTTATATAGATAAAATGGCAGATGCGCTTCCAATCTTATGTTTTATTAGCTTTTATAGTGCGCTTCTTGTATTGTAATTTATGTGGATAAGTTTGTAAATAGAGAAAAAAAACTTATCTTTGCGGTGGCGAGACCGTTCATTGGTGTCGCTATTGAGGAGAAAATAACTAATAACAATTATGAATAAAGCCATAATCACCGTAGTAGGGAAAGATACGAAAGGTATCATTGCGAAAGTCTGCACTTATCTGGCAGACAATAATGTGAATGTGCTGGATATAACCCAGACCATCGTGGACGGGTATTTCAACATGATGATGATTGCCGACTTGGCGGATTTGAACAAGCCTTTTGAACAGGCCGTGAATGAACTGGATGAATTGGGACATCAGATTGGAGTTCAGGTGAAATGCCAGCGGGAGGATATATTTAACAAGATGCACCGCATCTGATTCTAAAGGTAAGGGTATGATTAATATATCAGAGGTTACTGAAACCAACCAGATGATTGAGCAGGAGAACCTGGATGTCCGTACAATTACGATGGGCATCAGCCTGCTTGACTGCGCTGACAACAATGTGGAGGCGGTCTGTCGTAAAGTGTATGACAAGATTACCTCCTATGCGAAAGACTTGGTGAAGACGGGAGAGGAGATTTCTAAAGATTATGGAATCCCCATCGTGCAAAAACGTGTTTCCATTACTCCTATTTCTTTAGTGGGAGCTTCAGCTTGTAAGACACCGGAGGACTATGTGAAGATTGCGCATACCTTGGATAAGGCGGCGCATGAGTTGGGTATCAGCTTTATGGGAGGATATTCCGCATTGGTTTCCAAAGGCATGACGAAAAGTGATGAGTTGCTGATTCATTCTATTCCGCAGGCTCTTGCGGAAACGGAGAAGTTGTGCAGCTCCGTCAGTGTGGGTTCTACCAAACACGGTATCAATATGGATGCTGTGAAACTGATTGGGGAGATTATCAAAGAGGCGGCGGAAGCTACCAAGGATAATAACTCGATGGGATGTACCAAGTTTGTGGTCTTCTGCAATGCGGTGGAGGACAACCCTTTCATGGCCGGTGCTTTTCATGGGGTGAGTCAGCCTGAGGCTGTCATCAATGTGGGAGTGAGTGGCCCAGGTGTGGTGAAACACGCATTGGAGCAAATACACGGAGAAAGTTTCGAGGTATTGTGCGAGACAGTGAAAAAGACGGCGTTCAAAGTGACCCGTGTCGGACAGTTGGTGGCACAGGAGGCTTCCCGCCGGCTGAATATCCCCTTTGGCATCATCGACTTGTCTTTGGCACCTACTCCGGCAGTGGGTGACAGTGTGGCGGACATTATCCAGCAGATGGGTATTGAGCGTTGTGGCGCACCGGGTACTACGGCGGCCTTGGCTTTGTTGAACGACCAGGTGAAGAAGGGAGGCATCATGGCTTCTTCTTATGTGGGAGGACTGAGTGGCGCATTCATTCCTGTGAGTGAAGATCAGGGTATGATTGACGCAGTGGAAGCTGGTGCCTTGACCTTGGAGAAGTTGGAGGCTATGACGTGTGTATGCTCCGTAGGTCTGGACATGATTGCCATACCGGGAGACACGAAGGCTTCCACCATCAGTGGACTGATTGCGGACGAGTCTGCCATAGGCATGATAAATCAGAAAACGACGGCTGTGCGTATTATTCCGGTAATAGGGAAATCAGTGGGAGAGTCTGTGGAGTTTGGCGGTTTGTTGGGACATGCGCCCATCATGGCAGTGAATACCTTTGACTGTACTGAGTTTGTTTCCCGTGGAGGACGTATTGCGGCTCCAGTACATAGTTTTAAGAATTGACAATTACAGAGTGGTATAAAAATCCGCAAGACAAGTCCTTGTCCTGCGGATTTTTTATGCGTTATTCACAACCTGGTGTAAGGCGGCGAACATACTGTAACATCCTACAGTGAAAAGAAGGAGGACATAGATGAATATGGTGCGTTTAATCACGTCCCACCAACGTCCGCGGAAGAGTTGTTTGTGAATAATCACGGTGGCTGCTATCACCCACGGATTGAAAGGCGTGACGAAGATTCCTCCTATGCAAATAAGCACACAGTTGACGAATAACAGAAGACAGGCTAAATAAGCCCGAATCCAGATGATTTCCAGTATCGTATATCTCAAAGGCTGTTCCCTATTGGGAGTTCCTTTGCATAACATGCGGACAAAGCGGACGGAAGAGACGATGCACCATTTTATTCCGTGGAAGAACCGATGGATTAAATGGAGAATGAAAGTGGGACGGTCGCCTACCACTCTGTCCCACCAAGCGGCAAAACGGAGTCGCTGGGTGTGGAACTTGCGGTTAAGTATTCTTCTTCCATATCGCAGGTATATGAGGAATGGTTTAAACTGCATGTAGAATGTCATCATCCACATGTTGGGTGCTTTTTTCTTTCGCTCTTCGGGACTCTTGTAGGTACGATGATTAAGACAGAAGTAGGTGCAAATTGTGAATATCGGCAGGAACACGAGGCTCTGTGCGGCTTGGTTGAGGAACACGACATCCTTGAACACACGCATGGCGCGTGCTGTCATGTCGGTGGTGTGTAAATATGAAAGTCCTTTCAAAGCATAGCCTGCCACCGTTTTTCCCCATTCGCTGGAAGGGAAATTCGCTAACCACGAGGTAAGTCCGAGGGCTTGGAAATGGAAACTGGACACCTGGGGAACTAATGCGGAAAGGTATAGGTAGAGCAGTAGGAAAAGGGACAGGAGAATCCATGGATTCACGTACGGGATACGTTGGCCTTTTAGATAATTGTAGATGAAATGTCCGGGATGTCCGCAGAGTTCCAGTAGTGTCAGACCAAGTCCAGCACGCCATTTCATGAGAGAGTATAGGATGTGTGTACACAATCTTCCCCATGTCAGCTTATTTACCTTTCTGCTTTGTCCGCAGACAGGACAATAATTGCCTTTGTAGAATGTGCCGCAGTTCAGACAGTGCGTCTCTTTCTCACTTGGAATGTATAAAGACTGATGACGTCTCTTGCGCCATAGTCTCCAGTAGACCTCTGGCGGATGTGTAAACAGTTTTTTCATGTGTCACTTCTCCATATCGTGTACTATACAGTGTCTGGCAATGGTGGCTGTTTCACCATCTCCGCTATCTTGTCAAACCACTCGAACAGTTCTTTTACCGTGGTGGCTCTCAACATTCCGATGCGGGTCTGCCGGAAATTGGGTATTCCCTTGAAAAGTGGGGAAGAGGCAAGGTGTCGGCGGATGTGCAGGATGCCTCTGTATTCATCGATGCGCTCTACATTTTGCAATGTCTGTTTACGGAAAATGTCGAGCTTTTGGTCGAAAGTCAAAGGGGAAGCTTCTTCTCCCGTGTCTAACAGATGACGTATGTCTCGGAAAATCCACGGTTGTCCGAATGTGGCTCTTCCCACCATGACGGCATCTACTCCATATTTCTCGAAACATTCTTTGGCACGTGCCGCTGAAGTGACATCTCCGTTCCCGATGATGGGAATGTGAATACGTGGATTGCGCTTTACGGCGGCGATAGGCTCCCAGTCGGCTTCTCCGTTGTAAATCTGTGCCCGTGTTCTTCCGTGTATGGTCAATGCTTGAATGCCGCAGTCCTGCAACTGTTCCGCAAGGGTGTCAATTACAATGTGGTCGGCATCCCATCCTAAGCGTGTCTTGGCTGTGACAGGTGTTTTTACGGCATCCACCACCTTGCGGGTTATCTCTGTCAGCAGAGGGATGTTTCGCAAAAGACCCGCACCCGCTCCTTTTCCCGCAATTTTCTTCATGGGACATCCGAAGTTCAGGTCAATAATATCGGGATGCGCCACTTCTTCCACGATTTGCGCCGCTTCCACAATAGGGCCGGGTTCACGGCCATAGATTTGTATAGCCGTAGGCCGTTCCTCTTCGCAAATCTTGATCTTTTCCAAAGACTTTTTCACTTGCCTTATCAAGGCGTCTGCCGCGACAAATTCGGAATAGACCATGGATGCGCCAAACTGGCGGCATAAGAGCCTGAATCCAATGTCTGTCACGTCTTCCATGGGGGCTAAAACCACGGGATACTTGCCTAAATCTACTTGACCTATTTTCATTTAGGTGCAAAGTTACATTTTTTTCGCTACCTTTGCAATCGCATAAGATATAAAATGGACAGAAAAGATTTTGAAATCATGGCACCGGTCGGGTCTCCCGAGTCCTTGGCCGCCGCCATTCAAGCCGGAGCTAACTCTATTTACTTTGGCATAGGCAAGCTGAATATGCGTGCGCATTCCGCCAGCACCTTTGATATCAGTGATTTGAGACACATGGCGGAGGTGTGCAAAGAGCATGGACTGAACAGCTATCTCACCGTGAATACTATTATTTATGGGGAGGATTTAGAGACTATGCGGGAGATTGTGGACGCAGCGCACGAGGCGGGCATTACGGCTATCATCGCTTCGGATGTGGCGGTCATGTCGTATTGTAATGAGATTAGACAAGAAGTGCATCTTTCCACGCAGCTGAATATCTCCAATATTGAGGCGTTGAAGTTCTACGCCCGGTTTGCGGATGTGGTCGTATTGGCCAGGGAACTGAATTTGAGGCAAGTGAAGGAAATTTATCGCCAGATACAAGAACAGCATATCTGTGGTCCCAAGGGGAAATTGATTCGTATCGAGATGTTTTGCCACGGGGCATTGTGTATGGCTATCTCCGGCAAGTGTTATTTAAGCTTGAACAACTACGGGCGGTCTGCCAACCGTGGGGAGTGTATGCAGCTTTGCCGCCGAGGGTACACTGTGAAGGACAAGGAAAGCGACGTGGAGCTGGATATAGACAACAAGTATATCATGAGTCCGAAGGACTTGAAGACCATCGGCTTCATGGACGAGATGATTGACGCTGGGGTGCGGGTGTTCAAGATTGAGGGAAGAGCGCGTGGCCCAGAGTATGTGCATACGGTAGTGTCTTGTTACAACGAGGCGATACAGTGTGTGCTGGACGGAACGTTTACCCAAGAGAAAGTATCTCAATGGGATGAACGTCTCAAAACTGTGTTCAACCGTGGCTTCTGGAATGGTTATTATCTGGGACAACGCTTGGGGGAATGGTCGAAAGGATATGGCTCGCAAGCTACCGAACGTAAGATGTATGCGGGAAAAGGTGTACGGTATTTCCCGAAAATTGGTGTAGGGGAGTTTCTTATTGAGGCTTGTGAGGTGAATGTGGGAGACAAACTGCTGATTACGGGTCCCACTACGGGAGCTGTGTACCTCACGGTGGATGAAATCCGTTTTGACTTGAAGCCTGTGCGAACGGCGCATAAGGGGGAACACGTGTCCTTTAAAGTGCCGGTGAAGGTGCGTCCGAGTGACAAGCTTTACAAGATTGTAAGGGGAGAGGATAAAGGATGAGAGGCTTTAATCTGTAGTTTCGTGTACGGAAACAGATGCTTTTCAGCATATATTCTTGATTTAAATCAAGAAAAACGGATATTTGCGGAAAGATAAAGCGATTTTCGCTTGTATATAAGAAAGTCTTCTTACCTTTGCATCGGTAAAAATAAGGTTTTTAAGAAGATTGTAAGTTTTATAAGGGTAATTATTCATTGGCCAAGCTTTGTGAAAAGCGTAACTGAGTTTTTTACAGAATCATCTAACAAAGTCGTGAGACTTTAGATTCACAATATAGCGGGACTACATCGGTAGTTCCGCTTTATTGTTTTAGGAACTTCCCTTGGGGAAGGTTATAAGTAGATGAGTGTGGACATATTGTCCTCTTTAAAGAGTTCGGCAGCGATACCTTGAAGATCTTGTGGGGTGAGTTTGTCAATGCGTTCGAACACTTCTTCTATATCTTCGTATTTGTGATAGTGGAGGAAACTGCGAGCCATGTCCAATGCACAGTTCTCGAAGTTGTCGCAGGCGACTCCTATTTCTCCTTTGATTTGTTTTTTGGCGGCGTTGAGTCTTTGGATGGTCAGCGGAGTGTCTATCAGCTTGTCCAGTTCCTTGCGCACTAATTTCAGACAACGCTCCACGTCTTTTGGCTCGCATCCGAAATAGATGCTGAACACGCCGGTGTCCGTGTAGTTTGTCAAGTTGCTTTCCACGTTATACACCAGTCCTCTCTTTTCTCGCAAGGCAATGTTGAGCCGGGCGTTCATGCCGGGGCCACCCAGCAGGTTGTTCAGAATATAAAGCCCTGTGCGTTTGTCGTCTTCCGGGGCAAAGCTGCGGCAACCTGTCATGACGTGCGCCTGGTGAGTGTCTTTTCTCATTTCCTTATATATAGGTACATAAGGGGGCAAGGGTTGTATGTGTTTATGGGTTTCCGCTTGGGAAAGGGACTGTGTAGCCTTTTCCAGTTCACGCACGATTTTGTCAAAAGGAATATTGCCTTTGATAAAAAAGATACAGTTTGATGGCAGATAGAAACGGCGAGTGAAGTCCAGGATGTTCTGTGGACTGTAGGTGCGGAGTTGCTCGGGATGGCCGAGGATGTTGCGTCCGAGTGGATGTCCCTTGAAGAGCAGGCTCTCGAACTCGTCGAATATCAGGTCGGAAGGCGTGTCTTCGTAGCTTTGTATTTCTTCGATGATGACCTCTGTCTCCTTTTTCATCTCCTTTTCCGGGAAGACACTGTGGAAAGTGATGTCTGTCAGCAGTTCTACAGCACGTTTGAAGTGTGGACGAAGGCAAGCGGCGTAAATGGTCGTCTCTTCCTTTTGAGTGAAGGCGTTCAAATCTCCTCCCACAGCTTCCATTCGGTTGAGGATATGCCAGGCTTTGCGCCGTGTGGTTCCCTTGAATATCATGTGTTCCACGAAATGGGCGATACCTTCCTCGTCCGGTCGTTCGTCTCTGGTGGCCGCATTGACCGCATAGCCACAGTAGATGACTTCTGTGGGGGAGGCTTCGTGGACTATGCGAAGACCGTTGGGAAGAGTGTGCGTGTGAATGGTCATTGTCGTTTCCTTTGAATTGTAACTGCAAATGTACGAATTTTTATTGGGTATTCTCTCGCTTTTAATAGGGGTATAAAAACAAAATCGTCGAAAAAGAATCTCTTTTCCGCCGATCTCCTAAGGCATCGCTTCACTTTATGAAGCTTAGCCTTTGCATCAATCTTTGTTATACCTAATCTGCTTACCTGTCAATCACCTTAGAAAACATCTTGTCATCCTGTCTTACTTACCTTATCTTACCTATTGTCTCATTACCTAATTACCTAAATCCAATCCTATTACAATCTTGTAAACTTACCTTCTTTACCTAAAGTATTGTATCCTTTTCAATCTTTACCTAACTGTTTCCCTAAACAATTCTATTACCTGTTCTTACCTAACTCAACATCGAATCTCACCTCTCAATGCCTACATTGTACTTTCTTACCTTATAACCTAAAGAACTTGTTTTCTTTCTTAATTGCACTGCAAAGGTAGGGGTTTATTCGCAAACAACAAATATTTTTATGCTGTAAAGCATAGAAAAAGGCATATTCTTGATATAAATCAAGGATATGCCCTGTTTTTCCCGTTGATTTTTGCAGAATCACTCTTTTTCTATCAAAGCCACGGCGTATGCGCTCATGCCTTCTTCTCTTCCTTCGAAGCCCAGTTTCTCGGTAGTGGTGGCTTTGATGGACACCTCGTCAGCGGAGACATTCATCAAAGAAGCGAGGCACGTTTGTATCTGCGGTATATAAGGATTGATTTTGGGGCGTTGGGCGCAGACCGTGGCGTCCACATTGCCCACTTTGTATCCTTTTTCTCCGATAAGCCTTACGGTCTCTTTCAACAGAATCTTGCTGTCAATGTTCTCATACTTGTCAGAAGTGTCCGGAAAATGATAGCCTATATCTCGCATATTGGCCGCTCCTAACAGGGCGTCGCAAATGGCGTGAATCAATACGTCCGCATCAGAGTGTCCTTTCAGTCCCAGTGTATGGGCGATACGCACACCGCCCAGCCAAAGAGGGCGGTCTTTTACTAACTGATGGACATCATAGCCCATCCCGACTCTTATTTTCATCTTGGTTTACTGCTTGGTTTGAGAGCAAAGATAGGGAAAAGAACTGACAATTACCCGCAGTAGGGACGTGATTCATCGCATCTACACTCTTTCTGAAGAGAAATTGTGTGAATTAGGTATGTGATACCTCTTTTTAGCCGTAAATATACCGTATTTAGGTGATTGCGCACACCGTAAAAACATCCTACCTTTGCAGCGTGATATTATTAGTTATTTGTGACCGAGTGCAGTCACTCTTTGTTTATGTTATTAGTACTATAAAAGGCCGTGCCGTGGAGGCATGGCTTTTTTGCTGTACCTGTACAAGCGGCGCATCCTTGTCGCCATTGATTTTGTTCCAAGCCTTATCTTGTTGTTCGCCTAACCCTATAACCAAAGCCCTCTTTGTCTGTGCATATAACAGCATGGGCAAAGAGAGCAACAGGAGAAGGTTTATAATGATTCTTGTTCTTTTCCTCATTCGAATCTAATCATTTTTGCTAATTGCATAAAATAGTCATTTGACCAAATATCCAACTCTTTTGGATTCCTTACAAAAGGCAACACATCTGCCTTTACTTGATTCATGTCTGCTGTGGCAAGTCGTTCGTTCAGCTTTTGCAGGAAAGTCTCCTTGTTAAGCTGTTCTTGATTGAATTGCAATGCTCTTTCGCACAAGTGCGTAAAATCAAGAGGAACATTGTGGCGAACATACCATTCGAAGTCATACCAGTCACGTCCCTTTACCCTGTTCTTCCAAGCACGATACACTAAGGCGTGCATCTTTCCAGCAAAGAGGGTAGGCAAGGTGAAACAGCGTGTCATGAATGACTGGGGTAGCAAAAGCAACTTCTGTTCTGTTTTGAATTTCAATGGAGGTTGGGTATCAACTTCTATCTTTATCTTAACAGATTTCTCTGTCTGAAATGTAATATCATATACATCTGTGTTGTCTTTCAGAAAGGCAGACTCCACCTTGCCAAAGTTCTTTTTGTCCTTCTTTCTGATTTCAACCTCTCTGCCCACCAAAGCGAATTGGTCAATAATAGGTTGAAAGTATTGTGTAAAATCGAAATTTTCATTTGGAGCAAGAAGGGAAAAATCCATATCCTCGGAGAAACGTTGCAATCCATGGAATATACGCAAACAAGTTCCACCATAGAAAGCAGCCTCGTTGAAAAAGCCACCATTGTAAAGACCTGCAAGAATAATCTGCTGGTTGACCTCAAAGATGGCATTGCGCTTTTGTTGCTCGGTCGTTATGTCATAGCCTGAAAGCATTTGATTGAATATCTCGTTTGTGCTCATTTCCTTAAATATTTAATTAGAGTTTTAATAGATTTAGACTTTTTGCCAACCTGAGCATACCGCTCAAATATATTTATGTCCATATTCTTAATATCATCCATCTCCATTCGGATGTCATCTTCCAAATAGTTCTCAACATCTTTTAGGTAGCGTAAGTTAACCTTGGGAGAATTTGCAATCAAATCACAGAGCGCTTTTTCGGGTCTTGCCATCAGAAAGGCATAACTCTGCATATTGATGCTTGTAATTCCTATGGGAAAAGTCTCTCGTGACATTTTCTTATACTCAAAACGTCCTACAGGAGTGTCAAAACTGCGAGAGTGCTTTAGCGTCATCGACTGAGTAGTATAAACAGCCTCTGGAATTAAACCATAATAGCGTAAGGCAGTCTGCATTGACACATAAGAAGGAGCATAAAGGTGATTGGCAATCAGTTCTGTGGATAGAGCGACACGAGACACATTTGGAGCTACGACATAAAGTCCCTTCTTGAGTCGAATTATTTTATGAGCCGCCTCAAGATTGCGCACTTTCTGATTTCCTGCTTCTATGTTTGTAAACAATGAAGCTATAATCGAAGTACTGACTGGTATGTTACCTATATGTTCTAAATCCAATATCATGATGCAAAAGTAGTAAAATTTTGAACGGTAAATGAACTTTTGTCTGTTTTACTGTTCTATTTTTAGCTATTTAAATAAATAACTTGGTTAGATAGGCTAAGTGACTGAGATAAATTCTATCTATGTTGGTTACGATGGCTAACGATGTCACTTTGTAGATAGAGACGCAATTCATCGCGTCTCCGCTTTTCATAGTGCTTTAATATCTTACCAATCACTGATTGATGGGCATTTAGGACGTGTCTTGTCATGCCGTGAGTAGTGACTCCTTATTCACCGTGTTTGACTCTA
>CAVDHB010000016.1:0-40922 GCA_963608705.1 Prevotella sp. P5-108 | reverse complement strand
TATCCCCCTCCTGCCAAACGTTTTTTCGTGAATTTGCCTACACGCCTACACTGAACATTCTTAAATCATTGGTTACCAGCTTCTAATATGACAAAAAACAGGAATATTGCCTACACTAAGCCTACACTAGCCTACACTAAACAACCTAAAATCGCTGGAAATAGGCCTACATTGTACCATACTTCTTCACTTTTCGTCCATTTTCTTTCATAAAGTACACACAGAGAAGAAGATTTTCAATGTGTGGTAATTTTCCATTTATAAGACAGAACAAGGGTGCGTTGAGACAACCTTATACTCTCCAGTCTAACCTCTTCATTACATAGAGTCAAACACGGTGAATAAGGAGTCACTACTCACGGCATGACAAGACACGTTCTAAATGCCCATCAATCAGTAGAGACACAATGTTTATTGATGGTACTAATGGAATATGTTCTCTGACGGGTTGTATGTTGCTACCATTGATGGCGTAATCACACGTCTTAATCCTTGTTCTAATGGAATATGTTCTCTGACATATCATGTGATGATATATTGCTATATAAGTACTCTGAGTCTTAATCCTTGTTCTAATGGAATATGTTCTCTGACATATGTGTATTGGCGCGGCAATGTCGTTTTTCCTAAGTCTTAATCCTTGTTCTAATGGAATATGTTCTCTGACGTGCTTGAAGCCCTGTTCTTCGATGATTTCAACTTGGGTCTTAATCCTTGTTCTAATGGAATATGTTCTCTGACATCGAAGAGATTGACAATCGTAACATGGCTGATGAGTCTTAATCCTTGTTCTAATGGAATATGTTCTCTGACATGGACTTGACGGACATCGAGACGCTTGACCAAATGCAGTCTTAATCCTTGTTCTAATGGAATATGTTCTCTGACTCATCATGGTTCCGAACAAATATGACGGATGGAACATAGTCTTAATCCTTGTTCTAATGGAATATGTTCTCTGACATCAAATATCAATTTATTATGGATGAGAAAATGATGTCTTAATCCTTGTTCTAATGGAATATGTTCTCTGACAACATTTTTAAAGCAAATACAGGAAAAACATATGTCTTAATCCTTGTTCTAATGGAATATGTTCTCTGACGAACTTAGACAGCTCAAAGAGAAAGAGCTGAAAAAGTGTCTTAATCCTTGTTCTAATGGAATATGTTCTCTGACACGAAGTGGATGACATATTCGACTACATGGCGGAGCGTCTTAATCCTTGTTCTAATGGAATATGTTCTCTGACACGAAAATGGAAAAGAATATGATGAAAGTAATCAGTCTTAATCCTTGTTCTAATGGAATATGTTCTCTGACTTCTTCAAGGGGAATCTACTCGTGATGGACGTGCATAGTCTTAATCCTTGTTCTAATGGAATATGTTCTCTGACCGCTTGCGCTGAGAATGCAAAACGTCTACTTAGACCAGTCTTAATCCTTGTTCTAATGGAATATGTTCTCTGACCGCTTCTCATGGCGGCTGACCTGTACGGAGAGGAGAACGTGTCTTAATCCTTGTTCTAATGGAATATGTTCTCTGACTTATGTCTCTTTCCCGACAATCGACTTCTATAACAAGTCTTAATCCTTGTTCTAATGGAATATGTTCTCTGACTCGATGTGTTTCTCTGGAATGATAACGGAACATTCTGTCTTAATCCTTGTTCTAATGGAATATGTTCTCTGACCATCCCGCTCACTGTCTTTCATATATCAACAACGAAGTCTTAATCCTTGTTCTAATGGAATATGTTCTCTGACCTTCGGTGATGGAGACGTGTATAAATTCTAATCTAAGTCTTAATCCTTGTTCTAATGGAATATGTTCTCTGACACCCGCGTCGTTCCAAACAATACGTGCGAGCGAGGTAATGTCTTAATCCTTGTTCTAATGGAATATGTTCTCTGACCATCAAGGAAGCGGGGAAAACGCTAAGCAGATTTTGTCTTAATCCTTGTTCTAATGGAATATGTTCTCTGACAGGGGTAGTCACCGGGAAAAAAGCAGATGGCTCTGTCTTAATCCTTGTTCTAATGGAATATGTTCTCTGACAACATATTGAGATACGTAGGCATGGAACCCCCCACGTCTTAATCCTTGTTCTAATGGAATATGTTCTCTGACACGAATTAAAGCACATCATAAAGGTAGAATGCGGATATGTCTTAATCCTTGTTCTAATGGAATATGTTCTCTGACGAGCTTTCGTCATTCTCGTACTTCAAGGAACAGTGCGTCTTAATCCTTGTTCTAATGGAATATGTTCTCTGACTCGAAAGCGTTAAGGGCGTAAACATCAAAGCTGACGCGTCTTAATCCTTGTTCTAATGGAATATGTTCTCTGACATATAAGAAAGACCGGATGAAAGAACTGATAGAGTCTTAATCCTTGTTCTAATGGAATATGTTCTCTGACGTTGGTAAGCAGAGGTGATGTGCCTCTTCCGATGTCTTAATCCTTGTTCTAATGGAATATGTTCTCTGACATTTGCTCTATGAACCAAACAAATTGCGGAGAATGGCGTCTTAATCCTTGTTCTAATGGAATATGTTCTCTGACGTATGAAGACACTATCAGGTCCACATCAAGTATTGGTGTCTTAATCCTTGTTCTAATGGAATATGTTCTCTGACCTGGGATGCATAAGTGAATTCGACAACGAGGAGTTGTCTTAATCCTTGTTCTAATGGAATATGTTCTCTGACTACAGTTTTGTTAGCAAGGAGGGAAAGAACGCATTGTCTTAATCCTTGTTCTAATGGAATATGTTCTCTGACAACGTGAAAGAGAGAATGGAACAATCCTATTACCTGTCTTAATCCTTGTTCTAATGGAATATGTTCTCTGACCGTAAAAATTTTTCAATTCTGTTTATCAGAGAGTTAGACTCTAAAAATTCTTTTCTTTAACGTCCTCTAACGGTAAAAATGTACCTTTTCGCTTGCGAAGATATGAAAAATAAGCCAAAGTACAATGGTATTTTTCCTTTTTTATTATATCATCATTCGCATACACTCAACCAGAAAGCTCTCCATTTCCCATCAGCACCCACCACCGCTTTCACCCTCACCTCACAATCATCTATAACTTCATACTTGTCCAATACTGACTTCGGCACATACACATTGTTCACAAATCCAAAATCAGCCTGACCTGTAAATGACTTTGATTTGACTTCCAACCATCCCTCCACCTCCTTGCACAACTTGCTATTCGTTTCATCCGTAGATTGCATATCCAGTACCACTATCCGCTTTTCCCCTTTCTTATTCTTGCGCAAACAATAAGTCAATCTCAAGAAATCACCTATGGCAGGACGCAGACAGGTATCCTTGAAACTCACCACATCGCTTACCATCCCTACTCCCATCACTATATGAAACAACGATTTTTCCTCATTCACCCCATCCACGACTACAACACGTTGCGTAAAATGGGCAAGTGCCTTTTCCTTTTCACAAGACCTCGGACACACTATCAGCTTCCTTTTCCCCTCCTTTCCTTGACGCACATAACTACGAAAAGAAATGAAATCTCCAGCCTTAAACCGTTTACGCTTGTCGAAAAAGAATGTTTCCTCTGAAGCGGAAGTAACCACAGACACCGCACTTTTAGGCTCATTCACATACACCACATACCCCCACTCTTCAGGGAACACACTCCATAGAGGAGCGTTCTCTTTTCTCCCATCCAGCGGAATAACCTTTCCATCTTCCCTTGTGAGCCGCATCTTCAATACCGTACCAAGCTCCGTCCGCTTGCCTATCCCCACACGTTTGGCGGAAGTCTGAAAAGAAACTTCATTGTTCGCCATTACGACCTTCATCTTACCCTCCACCACGAAACGATCCACCAGCACAAACTCCTCCCAAGGACAATCCGCATAGGCATATTCCAACGCATCCAACACCGCTTGTTTCTTGTCCAACTTCTTTTCAGAACTCACCTCCAAGGCATCGCACCGTTCTTCGAGCAGTTTCCAACGTTCCCCACACGGTTTCCCTGTCTTCCGACGGAAAGCCGCATATTCATCCAAATACTTTTTCGCATCCGCCCGACAGCCGGCTTCCAGCAAAGCCTCCACAGTCTGCAACCGCAAGGGACCTATCAACGCATCCGACTTCTCCAGCTCCAAGGCGTGCAGCAGCAGTCCCATACGCAATGCATTGTTTTCCACACACTGCGCCATTTCCTGCCACACATAAAACTTGTCGCCCATCCGTCTCAGCAACTTTCTGTACCGCACCACGGCACCTTCCCTGTCACCAGTCCACAAAGCAAGCATGGCACGCTGCCGTGCCGTCCATTCATCTCCCGCCTCTTGTTCTTCTATCAAGTCATATAGTTTCACTAACACTTCGAGTATCCCTTCCTCTGGGGCTGTTTGCATCTTCAACAACTCCATCCCCTTCTTGGCGAACTGTACCGCCAAAGGTGGAAACATTCTCCCCTCTTTGCCTTCTTCTGGTAGCCAGTCATCTTCACAAAACCCTGCCTTCGCACAGTTACGCATAAAATCCAAGAAACTCCCCGCATACACCGCCTCAGCTTTCCGGACAACCAATTTCACTATTTCAGAATGCCACGGAGTCGCAGGGTACGCACCATACAAGCGGGCATATCTTACGCTCATATTCCAGAACTCTTCCATAGCGTTATTTTTCTGTAAGTCAAACAAAGTCCAAAAGAATGGTTTGCGGTACATTTCCACCACCTTCTCCTTACGCAAAAGAGTAGCCGCCATCTCGTCTATTAAAGAATCATCATTCATGGACAGACAAGCGCAGACACGGGAAACAAGCGAGGGGATGGATTCACCTTTCTGATTTATCCCGTCCTTTAAATCTTCTTTTCTGAAATTGGAGAGTCCCCACATACGCAGAAACTTCGGAAAAAGAAACTCTGCATGATTCTTGGCAAAGCCCAATGCGAAATGCAATATCATGGAATGAAGCATGGAAGGACGTGGGACGTTCAAACACAAATAATCCCGCAACAATGTACGTACCTCCACAGAAGACATCCCGTCCGCCCGGTCTTTGAGGTAACGGTACAATATCCAACCGAAATCCTCATGCAACGCCGCATTCAATCGTTCCGCCTGCTTTCCCCCGCAAGCCACCGCTTCCTCATACGCTTGACAGGGATTTGTCTTGGATAGCGCCGTACACTTCCTTATCTCTTCAGCATTGGGGAGCTGTGCTCTTTGCAGTTTAGCGACTGTCAGCTTTCCGACTCCTTTATCGTCTTTCATGGTCGGCAGCAGTCGCTTCATGCGTTCCAGACATTCATTCTTACTCTCTTCATCCCGGTCGTTTTCCAAAAACATATCCCTCAACACCCAGAACATGGCCGTATCAGCCCACTCTCCGGGTTCTTGGATTTGCATTTCCTCCGCCAAGCGAAAAGCCTCCTTGAGCTTACCTTGCCTACGCAAAGCCGTGATTTCTGACATAGTAGACATCTCATTGAATTTATAAGGGTTACGGGGCAAAGATACGAAAATTATATGTGATAAGAATGAACCATGTGTTCCTATTCGGAAAACATTCTATTTAACTTTGTTACCAAGATGGATTATCATACAAGAATCGTGCATTATTATATCAGAATGACCGCTTAAGATGAGAGCCTATTCCACCAATCCAACAGAAAGTCCATAAAAGAAATACTCTCCAATCTTGTTTATCTAATAGATTATTTCTATCTTTGCGTACCTAATATTAAATTGAATCTGCACATCATGAGCAAATATCTATATGGCGCAGCCGTCCAAGGCATTCAAGGCTTCATCTTTCAGACCAACAAGCTGAAAGACATCATTGGGGCGAGTGAATTAATCAATAATATATGTACGAAAACATTCCAAGAAGTCGCAAATGTCGATGATTATTCCAAGAATGGTAATTGGATCTTAGCCGCTGCCGGAAATATCAAATACAGCTTTGACAACCAAACAGATTGTGAGAAAGTCGTTCGAGAATTTCCCAAAGTAGTGGTGAAGATGGCTCCTGGCATCACAATCAGTCAAGCGGTGGTGGAATATAATGATGAGGACAGCTTTCAAGATACCGTTCAAAAGTTGGAGACCAAGCTACGTGCTCAACGTAACAAGCCCATGAGACCTAATACTTTAGGATTCATGGGATTTCTTCGTTCCAGACAAACGGGATTGCCTACAGTGGAAATCCACGAAGATGAATATTGGGATGCAGCAACGAAACAAAAAAGAGATTTTGCGGGAGAAGAACAGCGGAGTTCTATTTGTGATGCGGCTTTTGGCGAAGCAGTAAACGCCACTCGCTTTCCCTTTGATGTATCCGATATAGCCAACAACAAGAGCTGGCTGGCCGTGATTCACGCAGACGGAAACGGTCTTGGACAAGTGGTTCAAAAGATTGGCTCAGACAGGAAAAGATTGAAGGATTTCTCCCAGAATCTGGACAAATCCACTAAAAAATCCGCAAAAGAAGCATACGAGTACATATATGACCACATAATCAAAAACGAACTAAAGGAAAATGAGAAAATCCCCGTTCGCCCCATTGTGCTGGGCGGAGATGATTTCACCGTGATTTGCAAAGCGGATTACGCCATTCCTTACGTGACAGAGTACATGCGGAAGTTTGAAGAAAACACAACGTCCCTTTTCAAGTCTGACGAGGCTGACGTGGCTTTCACAAACCTCACCGCCTGTGCGGGCATTGCATTCATCAAGGCTAATTATCCATTCTATTATGGTTATGAGTTGGCAGAAGCACTTTGCGGAGCGGCTAAGAAAGTGGCGAAGTCCGACAAGATGCAACCAAACAGAAATAACATGCCTCCTTCCTGCCTCATGTTCCATAAAGTACAAGACAGTTTTGTGGAAAGTTTTGCAGACATCTGTAAAAGGGAATTAACCCCACAGGAAAATAGATCGTTCAACTTCGGTCCCTATTTTCTGAAGGAAACACTCCAAAATAAAAAGGATTACTGGACAGTGGACACGCTATTAGCCAATGTAGACAAACTCAAAGAAAAGAATAATCTGAAGAGTGCTTTACGTAAATGGGCCACGAACCTCCATGACTCAACAGAGTATGCCAATCAAGTATTGAACAATACCAAACGAATTTATCGCGAAGACAAAGAAATCATCGAAAAGCTGACATCAGACGTAAAGAAAGACAAAAAAACAACATACTATCCTGCTTACGACGTGCTTTCTCTTGCCAGCTTAAAGAATGAATAAACAACGAACAACCATGGACATACATTATACAATCCAATTCTACAGCTATTGGCATTGCGGTTCCGGCCTTGCAGCTGGAGCCGATGTGGATGAATTAGTCATCAAAGACTACGACCGTTTCCCTTTCGTACCGGGAAAGACCATGAAAGGATTAATCCGGGATGCAGTGGAGGAAATCATTTCCCTGAGAGACCAATGGAATCAGAAAAGAAACTATTTTATACAAACTTTTGGCAACTCAGAAGATAAAGACCACTTGGCACAGGGAAACGAGGAACACAAGTCCCAGCAAGGCGAAGCCTTCTTCACCAATGCGGAATTTCCAGAGGTAATGAAAAAGAAGATACAAGAGGGTCAACTCCAAGAGTACCTTTATGTACAATTAGCCTCCACCGCTATTGACAAGGATGGTATTGCCAAAGACCATTCCCTGAGACAGACAGAGGCGGTGATACCTTGCACAATGGAAGGGAAAATCTTACATGTGCCTACTGAATTCTCTAACGATATATTGAATGGGATGAAGTTTATCAAACGATTGGGAATGAACCGATTTCATGGATTAGGACGGTGTGACATCAAAGGAAAGGAGGTACAAAAATGAAGACTCTCTATTTTCAATGCAAGTTGCTGACAGACGTAATTCTTTCGCAACATTCAGCCTCAGAAGGAAGTCAGCAAACACTAGATTTCATTCCAGGAAGTAATTTCTTAGGTATCGTGGCGAGAGAAGTATATCCCGATAACTCATCCGCATCAGAAAAATTAAAGCTGTTCCATACAGGGGATGTACGGTTCGGAGACGCCCATGTAGGAAAAGACGGCATCCGCTCTCTGCATGTACCCGCCTGCGTGTTCTATCCCAAACTCGAATCCATTGAAAAGGCTCCGTACATTTACTATGCCATTCCGTCTGAAACGCTTAAGTCGGAGGATATGAGAAAGATGCAGCTTAAACAAGCCCGTAGTGGATATTACATATATCGCAAGGAAAACGAAGCAGAGAAAGTAAACTGCGAAACAAGCTTTGCCATTAAATCGGCCTACGACAAGGAGAAACGGCGTTCCAAAGACAGCCAAATGTATGGCTACCAGTGTTTGCGGAAAGGCAGCGAGTTCTTGTTCTCTGTGGATGTGAAAGATGACAATCTCTCGTCGATAGTTGAAAAACATCTCACAGGAAAGAAACATCTTGGACGCTCCAAGACGGCGCAATACGGGCTAGTGGAAATCGAGAAGATCGATACACCTTTTAAAGAGCCACAATCCACAATGGAGCTTGTGGAGATCAAATCATCGAACTATGCCATAGTCTATGCGGAAAGCAGACTCATATTTTTAGATGCATACGGACTGACAACTGCACGTCCTACCGCTGAACAGTTGGGAATACAAGGAGGAGAAATCGACTGGGGAAAATCGCAGATACGTACCTTCCAATACGCTCCATACAACGCCAAACGTCATTCTTTTGACGCAGACCGTTACGGAACTGAGAAGGGAAGCGTGTTTGTAGTAAAAACTGACACATTTACCTTGCCGGATGACCAGACCGTAGGCGTGTATAAGAACGAGGGATTCGGAAAAGTGATTTACAATCCTGATTTTCTGAAAGCCTCCAAAGAGGGAAATAGTATTTGCAAGTACACAGCTGAAGAGAAAAAGAATGAACCTGCCTATGAGAATAAAGGAACGGAAGACACCGTACTATTGAAATGGCTTGAAAATAAGAAAACCGTTGAAGAAAGCAGCTTGAAAGTTTATAAGGATGTGGAAGAGTTTGTGAATAATTACAGCTATTTATTCAAAGGTGAAACTTTTGCTTCTCAATGGGGAACAATCCGAGGATTTGCACTAATGGCAGAGAATGCGGACATACTGTATAAATACCTTTTCGAAGAAGGTACAGGTTATCTTAAGCATGGCGTGGCGGCGGACAAATGGTCGCAAAAAGATAGGTTGGAGAATTTTGAGCAAATCTTTAAAGATCCCAAGTATGGCAAAAATATTAAAGAATTAGTAGTCAATCTGGCTACACAAATGGGGAAGATACAATGAACAGATACAGATATATCGCACAAGTAGTATTAGAGGCATCCACACCTCTTGCCATTGGGACAGGAAGGAAGAGCCTCATGACAGACGCACCTGTTATCAAGGACATGAACGGTTTGCCGTATATTCCCGCTACTGCCTTGACAGGAGTCATCCGGCATCTGTGCAAAGAGGAATTCACCGATGATGTCTTTGGCTTCCAGAAACAAAACAAGACACAAGGCTCGCGTATCAGTTTCACCGACGGAATAATGATAGGGAAAGACGGAAAGCCCGTGGAAGGCATTCTTGAAAACCCGGACGATGAATTCTATCAGCATTTCAAACATCTTCCCATCCGCCACCACACCCGCATTTCAGACAAAGGCTGTGTGGAAAAATACGGAAAGTTCGATAACGAGGTAGTCTACAAGGGTACCCGTTTCTGCTTCCGTATGGAGATGTGTGCAGATGAAGAAATATACTACAACTATTTCCTGCAAATCCTTCAAAAACTATGGAACGAAGGATTCCGCTTAGGAGGGAATACGCACAACGGACTAGGTGAAATGGAGGTGGTAGACTGCCAAACAGCTAGTCTAGACTTGTCAAAAGAAGAGGATTTGCCAACGTACCTGAACTTATCTTCCTCCTTACAAGAAACTCCAAATTGTTTGAAGCCATATAAGAAAAATTCTTCTCATGACGACGAGTATGCAACTTATCATGTCACATTAAAACCCGATAACTTCTTCTTGTTTGGCGCAGCCTGTGGAGATGAAGAAGCGGACATGAAACCTGTCACAGAAACTGTCATAGAATGGAATCAAGAAAAGCCGTCTTTCAAAGAGGAAAAAGAAGAACAAGTACTCATTCCTGCTACCTCTGTGAAAGGTGCCCTCTCACATCGTACCGCTTTTTATTACAACCTTAAAAAAGAACGGTTTGCGGAAGAATACGAAGCAAAAGAAGCCAATGAGGCAGTCACAGCTTTGTTCGGAAGCAATGAAGACGATGGCAAGATGACTGCGGGAAAGGTCTATTTTTCAGATATTTTTCTAGCACCTAAAGAACAAAAAATTCTAAATCATGTGGCCATAGATGACTTCACAGGAGGAGCTATCAACGGAGCGTTATTCTCTGAAAAAGTAGAATACCGCCCTCAAGAGTCATTCACTCTTGTCATATCTGTACAGAAAGAAACATTTCTTGATAAGGATGTAAAAGAGGCATTTGAACAAGCATTAAGTGATCTGTGCAACGGAATGCTGCCATTAGGTGGTGGAGTGAACAGAGGAAACGGATGTTTCAATGGTACATGCAAGGAACTTAAAAACAAACAGTTATGATGACTATACAAGAACTTCAAGATAAATTGCAGGGGAAACCAGTAGAAGGCTATCTGTGGCTGAGTGATGCTGAAAAGCCTCATGTCTATCATGGAAAGCCCATAAATTTTCACGTGGAAGAAAACTCCAATCCATTCATTGTCGAGGGAATGCTTAATGCAGAAAATACATCTTATCTCATTCGGTATGTGGATGGCAAGTATTACATTACGGAAACAGCAGTCAAAGCCGACAAAGACGCAGAGGATAAAACTTTTATTACCTCTTTCAATCCCGCATTGACTCTGAAGATACGCCAATACTGGCGAGAGAAGAAAGATGAATTCTGTCAGAACATGCCCGTGCTACAACCTGCGGAATGGGCATTTCTAGGAATTGAAGAAACAAATAACACTAAAGAAGAAACAAAATGACAATGATAAAAGCTCCTTTCAACTTTGTACCTTTGGCTGACAAGGTGTATCACCCGGAATGGGCAAATAAAATCTCTATGGATATTCCTTTTCGAGACGGCGTATCTGGCACTATTGATATCACGTTCAAAGCGGAAACTCCTATTTTCGTAAGGAATGGACATAAGTTGTCTGATGAAGACAATTCTTTCAGTCATATCTCTAAAGATGGACATAATTGTTATTTTATCCCCGGTTCTTCTATCAAGGGAGAAATACGTCAAGTACTGAAGATTCTCTCGTTTGGGAAAATAACTGTTGATCCAAGTAGTAGATTTGCACAGAGAGAATGGTATAATAGCAAGCTTTATACACTTAAATCCAAACAAGGCGATATTCATTGTGGATGGTTAAAGTACGATGATGATACTAAACAATATATCATTGTAGACTGTGGCACACCTTACCGTATTGGATTGGACGAAGTGGATAAATTCTTTGAAAGAAAGAAAGGACTCCTAGATTTGTTTAAAATAAATCCACCAACTCAAAAGAGGCCCCGCATAAATCTGAATCAAAAAATAAAGATAGATTCCAAGGAATATGATCCGAAAACAGCTGTATACAAATATAAAAGACTTGGGAAAGAGCTGATTGACAAAAAGATCTGTAGATTTCAAGGAAGTCTTCTTGACAGCAAGAATCAAAATTCTTTTAACACAAGAGTTAAACATGATATAAATGGAAATATCAAGGGAACCATTGTACTTACAGGACAAGTGGGACCTTGCAAGTTTCCCCGCTGTAAAGGTGATACCCAAGCTGGAAAATTCTATGAATTTGTTTTTTCTAATCCAGAAAATCAGTCAAATCATTATACGTTAGATGACTTCGATCAATACCGTTTTATCTATCAAGATTCGGAAGATTGGAAGTATTATACATCAGAGGAATATCAACAGGCCATTGGCCATAAGGGAATGCCTGTTTTCTTTAGAATTAAGGAGGGGAAAATATATGACTTTGGACTTTCTTATCTATATAAGCTGCCTTACCGTAATAGAGTTGAAAAGACATTGACTACAAAGCAGAAAGCGGGTTTGGATTTGGCCGACTGTATTTTCGGATATAGCCAAGGAGAAAATGCATTAAAAGGAAGAGTGCAATTTTCTATCGGAGAGGTAACGAAATGGGTTGGCAAAGAAGAAGAAATACCTCTTATTTTGAATAATCCAAAAGCTTCATATTATCCGATATACATTCACCAAGAAAGAAAACCTGGCACAGACGAATTGGTAGGAGAATATAAGACTTATAATGATGGCATGATTGCTGGGTGGAAAAGATATTATGTCCGTAATGGAACTTGGAAGAATGAAGATTCACCCAATGAGAATATAAAAAGTAAAATAACTCCACTTTCCCAAGATACCGAATTCAAATGTACAGTACACTTCCACAACCTAAAAGAAGTGGAATTAGGAGCATTGCTTTCAGCTATAACCTTCCATGGGAACACAGACCATTGTTTCCACTTATTAGGTGGAGCAAAACCTTACGGATACGGAAAAGTAAAAGTGATTGCTTGCGAACTTAAAGCTAATCCTCTGTTAGTAAATGAAGAGGAGAAAGATGCAAAATTTTATATGCAAGTCTTTGAAAAAGAAATGAATAATTTTTCAAATGATTGGCTAAAATCTGAAAGCATCAAAGAGTTACTAGCCTTGTCATCTTGCCCCGTCACGAGGAATGAGCAGTTTGATTACATGGAATTAGGCAATTTCGTGGAAGTAAAAAGTGGGAGAGATAACAGTCCTAAATATGCATTACAACCTTATCTAGAGTTAATAAACTTTCCAGACTGGCTAAGGACTGCATACGAGGAACGTCAAAATCAAGCGGGATTGTCTTTTCTTCAAAGAACAAATGAGGAGGGGAGATTCAGAATAAACAGCTTCAAAGACGCCCAAAGTAAAATTAGTACATGGCTGAGAAATAATGGGAAAGAACAACTTGATGAACCAAACATCAGTCAGTTAAGAGACTTCTTACTAAGATTGTACAGAGACTACAACGAGAAAGATTTGGATACAAATCAAAAGAGAGCAAAGAAGAAATTAGAAAACTTAGAGAGTGCTTATTGGAAAACCATTGAGGTATGGACAAATTCTGATATAGCTCAAGAACTTTTCAAACAATGCATAAAAAAGTAGGATTATGAATAAAACTCAAAGCAAAACCAACCCAAGAAAAGTCTTCATTTCAATTTTAGGTACATCGTTTTACAATGAATGTGTATACACTTCCAAAATGGATAATTTTGAATGTTCTACACGTTTTATTCAAGAAGCGACAATTAAATACCTACTCGAAAGCCCCAAAAGGATTCTCAAAAGGTCTGCAAAAGAAAAAATCCATCCTTACCAAGCCCAACGCCTAGCAGAACAAGCAAAGTGGACGGAAAAGGATTGTGTCATTATCTGTACGACCAAAGGAGAACGAGGTTCCAAAGAACTCAATTGGAACAAAACCATCAGTGAACGATTCTATCCCCGTACAAAAAAGATGGAACCTTATCAAGGTTTAGAAGCCGTCCTTGAGAATTTGCATTTACCAATGAAATGGAGAAAATTGGACATTGAAAATGGAAATAGCCAAGACGAAATTTGGTCTATTTTCTCCACAATCTATGATGAATTAGAAGAAGGTGACCAACTCTACATTGATTTAACCCATAGTTTCCGTTATCTTCCCATGCTTCTATTAGTGCTTTGCAGCTATGCAAAGTTCTTAAAGGATGTGACTGTAAAGTCTATTACTTATGGCAATTATGAAGGACGAAAAATATCTGAAGATGGAGATTCCACAAAAGACAAAGCTCCTATCATGGAGCTGACTTCTATAGCCCAATTGCAAGACCTAACTATTGGTACTGCAGATTTCAGTAGTTATGGAAAGGTGGATAAACTGAATGAATATATTGAGAATCTAAAAGATAGTGAACTTTCTGGAAAGACTAAATCTGAAAGAAGACTTGGAGACAATCTTCAAAAATTCACCAATGCAATCAGTAGCTTTGAAGATGATCTATCCACTTGTAGGCTCGAAAAAATCATAGAGGGGAAAAATCTACAACAGGCTCAAGATAACTTGAACGCATGTTACAATGTATCATTCTTAAAAGCGGCAACACCTGTAATAGACAAACTGAAAGAGTCTATTCAGAATTTTAAAGCGAATGACTGTCGTAACATACGTGAGGCTGTTGAACTATGTCATAAGTATCACTTGATTCAACAGGGATTCACACTTTGTCAAGAAGGTGTTATCACAATTCTCTGTCAGAGATTTGAATCTTATCAATTACTTATACAGGGTATAAAAGAGCAGACTCAAGCACTTAACTACAGAGATTTTTGGAGTTCTTTATTAGGGATATCTAACGATAAACTTCAAGATGACACTGAATGGACAGGCATTCTGAAAAAGAATGATGCCATAGTACATACATTCTTAAAAACAACCTGGCTTAATAATCTTAATAAGACCTATCAAAAGTATACAGGCTATCGGAATCAACTCGACCATGCTGACGGAGGAGATAATTATGACACATTCGAGAAAAGACTTAGAAATTATATAGATGAAATATTCCCATTATTAACGGATGACAAATTAACCTTTCCAACGGACATGACCTCTTTAAATGATGCAGAAAAAGAAAAGCTATTCCTCAACTTAACCAATCATCCGTCCTCAAAATGGGACAGTCGACAACTTGAAACCGCCAAGAACTACGGAACTATTGAGGACATAAAATTCCCCAATATTAATCCCGACTGGACGGATGAACAGGTGGAAAATGAAGCAGAGGAAGTGGCACGAAACATTATGGAGAAAGCTAAAGAACGGAAAGTAACTGTACACGTCATGGGAGAAATGGGATTCACTTATGCATTAGTGCGCATTCTGCAAAAGGAAGACATTCCCTGCGTATATTCTACTACAGAACGAAAAGTGACAGAGAATCCTGACGATACAGAAACCAAGAAATTCGTCTTTAAGCAATTCCGAAAATATACACTCTGAAAGAAAGACAGTTTTTTCTTTGTCCATATCGCAAGAAAACCCTATCTTTGCGATGGTACCAAATACTCTCGCCTATGGGAAAATTCATCAATCCGTTCTCCGACTGGGGATTCAAGCTCATCTTCGGACAGGATATCCACAAAGATCTGTTGATAAACTTCCTCAACGACCTGCTCAAAGGGGAACACGTCATCAAGGACATCACCTTCCTAAACAATGAGCAACTACCTAAATCTATCGAGGACAGGTGTTTCATCTATGACGTGTACTGCCTGACCGACAAAGGATCGCATATCATCGTGGAGATGCAGAACAGGTGTCAGACACACTTCATCAGCAGAACCATAGTTTATGCCGCTAACGCACTGGTCAGTCAGGCTGAGAAGGGAGTGGAATGGGACTACCACATCGAATCCGTCTACTGTATCAGCTTTATGAACTTCACCACCTCGGAATTGGAACAGGGAAAGTTCAGAACCGATGTGGTGCTGGCAGACAGAGAAACTCACCGGATTGTGTCCGACAGACTGAGATTCATCTACCTGCAACTGCCTCTTTTCCAAAAGGAAAAAGAAGAATGTAAGAATAATTTCGAACGTTGGATTTTTGTTTTAAAGAATATGGAGACACTTGACAGAATACCTTTTCTCGCAAAAAACGCTGTTTTTCAGAAACTCGCCCAAATCACCAATATCGCAGCCCTGCTACCTGAGGAAAGAAGACAATACGATGCCAGCATTAAGGTGTTCAGAGATAACATCGCCATGTACAAAGGAGCGATAGAAGAAGGAAAGGCTAAAGGAAAAATCGAAGAAAAGAGGGACATTGCACGGAGGATGAAAGAAATGAAACTCAGCGTGGAGCAGATACAGCAAATCACCAAGCTGTCCCCTGAAGAAATCGCCCAACTATAAAACCATGGAAAAACTCACGGACATACCCATCCTTACACTCCGTTTTGACAATGCTATCGAAGAAAGAGAGATTCCACTCTTCAGAGGAGTCGTTATCAAAACGACAGAAGGACAAAACCTCTTGTTTCATAACCATGACGGAGAGAAACTGAGGTATCGATACCCACTTATTCAATATAAAAGAATAGAGGGGAAAGCGGCTATTGTCTGCATTGGGAACGGAACACAAGCCATTGAGAATTTCTTCCAACATTACACGCATCCCTTAAGACTGGGCAGACGTTCTTTCACGCCTGTGATAGCCTCAGCCACAATGGACAAAGTACACCTAACGCTAAAAGAGACGCTCACCACCTATCATATCCAACGATATGTAGCACTTAATGAACATAACTACGAACGTTACCAAGAATTGGAACGTCTGGCGGACAAATACGCCTTGTTGGAGCAATGTCTTATAGGGAATATATTGTCTTTTGCCAAGAGCATGAATGTCCATTTCGAAAACAAAGTAAGGGTCAATATCGTATCTTCAAACGATTGCCAACCCGCCAAATACAAGAACATCATTCTCACCGCCTTTGACTTGACTTTCAAAACCAATGTGATACTACCAAATTATATTGGATTAGGAGGGAAGGTTAGTGTGGGGTTTGGAATAATAAAAGTTATCAATCAACAATCATGAAAAAAATACAACTTACATTACTTGGAGGTCAAACACTTCCTATTTACTATATCATTGCACAGCAACAACCCGATATTGTATATTTAATATACACAAGGCAAAGCAAAGATATGGCTGATCGCATAGCAAATGAAGTAAAAAGTCAATTTCCTAAAATCATTTGCAAATATAAAGAAACATTACCTTATGAGGTAACATGCACAGCTGAGGTTTGTGAAAGTATCCATTGTGAAGAGGAGGGGAAAGAAAACGAGTTTACCTATAATCTTACAGGAGGTACCAAACCGATGGCTTTTGGGGCTTTTTTAACAGGAGAAAAGCATCATGCCAAACTTTTGTACACGGACTCAAAAGTAATACTGAACCTTCAAACTTATGATCAAGAGCCATTAACTTGCTCATTGAATTTTGAAACGATTTTCAGATTACAAGATCAGTCATTAAAAGAATACCAAGAATACAAAAAAGAAAGTGAAAAGGCCCTATGCGCAAAAAATGTAGAAGAAATAAAATCATTACATATAAGAGCATGGAGCAAATTAAGGGATGCATACAAGAAGAAACAAATAAAAATAGAAACTTCTTACTACCATAGAAATACTATTTACTATATAAGAGATAATAAACATATTGTTATAACAGAAGAAGATGGCAACGAAATTTTCAGCTCATCTTATCCTAAAGCTTACGAACAATTATTTGAAGGAAGATGGTGGGAAACATTAGTGGCTGATGCGGTGGCTGAATGGGCAGCTCCCCATCAATATGAGGTGTGGTGCAATGTAAAATTTCAGCCAAAAGAAAATGACAAGAACCAAAATGATAAAAATGAAGTGGATATCTTAGTAAACTTGGGAAATACACTTTTGTTCATTGAATGTAAATCCGGACAAATAACCCCCAAAAACATCGACACCATGTTAGCTGTAAGAAAAACTTACGGAGGAGACAAGTCCAAAAGTGTGTTGGTTTCTTATGAGCATATTGATTCAAAAGATGAAATCCTCACAAGAGCAGATGAACTGGGCATAGATGTCATCAAACCAAGTAAAAAGAAAACAACGTTGGAATTACTTTCCATACAGTTGGATGAAATTGTCAAGAAACTAAAGGTATAAACAACTTGAGTTCAACCTCATGGAAAGCAGTAGACATATCAGACCATCTCACTTCACCTTCTCTCCCTCCCAGCAAAAGGCTATGACAGCCCTGCTGGGATTCATTGATGATCCTTCGGCAAAAGTGTTCATCCTCAAAGGGTATGCAGGAACGGGAAAGACCACGATGATGAAAGAGGTTGTCAAAAAGCTGAAGCAGTTCGGGAAACAATACCAACTGTTAGCCTCCACGGGAAGAGCCGCCAAGATAATGCGTGATCTTACAGGAGAAAACACCTCCACTATCCATGCCTGCATTTACAGATACGAAGGTTTCAACCAAGATGTAGAGGAAATCGTGAAAGAACGAGAAAAGAACGGGATTGACAGCAGTGGACAGTTACTCCTTAATTTCGGACTAAACACGGTTTCACAGCACCACACCGTTTTCTACATTGCAGATGAGGCATCCATGATTTCCGACAAGAAGGATAAGAATCCCATGCAGGCTGTTTTCGGCAGCGGACAGTTATTAAGCGACCTGCTCAATTATGACCCTACAGGGAAATATATCTTTATCGGTGATATTTGCCAGCTTCCGCCTGTGACAGACACGCAGTCTCCCGCCTTGTCCGCAGAGTATATCCGGCAGGAATTTGAAATGAACGTAACGGAAGCAGAACTGACAGATATCATGCGTCAAGCCAAGGATAATGACATTGTGTTAGCCGCCCAACAAATGCGTCGTCTTTATTACCACCCACAACCATTCAAATGGGCAAAATTTCCCCTAAGACATTTCCAGAACATCCATGTACTACGCAGTGAGGCAGAATTAATACAGCAATATATCAATTATTACAAAAAGTACGGCTACAACGATTCGACACTGATTTGTTTTTCTAACAGACAGAGCAACACCCTCACACAGGTAATCAGACCTGCCTTAGGCATACAAAACTATCAACTGACTAAAGGAGACTTGTTACTTGTCACACAAAACAATTACTTGTCTGGATTAATGAACGGAGATTTGGTAGAAGTACACAGTGTAGTAGTCAAGGAGAAAAGAGCAGGACTCACCTTTTTGGAAATCTCTTATATGGATGTCGCCACGCAACGGGAATACTCACAGTTATTAATAGCAGACATACTATACTCCAATCAGACAAATCTCACGCAAACCCAACAAAAAGAATTGTTTGTGGATTTTTATATCCGAATGAAAGACAAGGGTATTAAGAAGAATGATGAGCAATTCGATAAAAATATGCTGGAAGACCCTTATCTGAACGCATTAAGAGCCGTCTTCGGCTTTGCACTGACTTGCCATAAGTCACAAGGCGGGGAATGGAATCACGTATTCCTTGACATTCCCCGAAACCTGCCACTTATACAAAAGCCTTATGTCTACCAATGGATGTACACAGCGATGACACGTGCCAAAAAGGAACTCTATTTGGTGGATGATTTCTATCTCACTTAAAAGCGACACTCATGGAATTAGTGATAAACAGTTTTGGTACGGCATTGAGCCGGGATAATGAAGGATTTGTTATCATCAATTCCGAAGGAAAGCAGCGTGTACCTGCCGAGGGTATTAGCTCCATACAACTTAGCCGAGGCGCACAGATCACCAGTGACGCCATATTCTTGGCTGTGGAAAGAGAGATTGAGGTTCTTTTCACAGACAAATCGGGACAGCCAGTCGCCAGAATATGGAGTCCGAAGTATGGGTCTATATCTACGATAAGAAAAGGACAATTGGCTTTCTCCCTGTCTTCAGACGCAGTCAAATGGATTAAAGGAGTCATTTCCCAAAAGATAGAAAACCAACAAGCCCTGCTCTTAATGCTCAACACAGAAGAAACCATACACAAATCCATCATAGACAAGGCAATCAACCGTTTGGAGGTATACAGACAAAAGATTGATAAATTAGAAGGCAATGTGGTAGCAGACGTTGCCCCCACACTGAGAGGATGGGAAGGTGTATCCTCCAAAATCTACTTTGACACCATCAACCTGTTTATTCCAGAAGAATACCGTTTTGAAAAACGCAGCCAACATCCCGCCATGGATATAACCAACGCACTTCTCAATTACGGCTACGGACTTTTATACGGTAAAATAGAAGGTGCCCTTATCAAAGCGGGCATTGACCCTTACATCGGAATCATGCATCGTGACGAATACAATCGTCCCGTACTGGTATATGACGTAATCGAACTGTACAGAGTATGGATTGACTATGTGGTATTCCTGCTACTCGGACAGCGTGTTATCACGGAAGAGCATTATTCCATACGAAGCGACGGATCTTACTGGTTAGAATCTTTGGGCAGACGCATTCTCATTCAGTCGGTCAATGACTATTTACACGAAGTCTCTCAAGACGACATAGAACCAAGAGGTAGATTGACCCAACTTACCCTTTACACACAACGATTAGCACAAATATTTAAACAATACAAATCTTAAGAACCATGATTTCAGCAGGATACAACATAAAGAGCAACACAGAGCCTCTCAGAAGAGTACCCGTTCAGCATATCAGCGACACAATACGGAACCCACAGCCCGAAATCGCTTCCCTGATTGGCCAATTAAGGGTTGTACGGAAACTGGACAACACGCAATACTCCGCATTGAAAGTGCGACTTCCGTATTTTGTATGTGGTATTTTCAACCCTTCATTCAGAAACACGGAGAACTTCGCCTATACTGAATACTTTATCATAGACATCGACCATTTGGCAGAGAAACAACTTTCGCCATCGGAGCTTAAGAAAAAACTTTCACAAGATTCAAGAGTCATGATGTGTTTTGTCTCTCCCAGCGGAGACGGAATCAAAGTGCTGTTCAAGCTGGAAGAACGATGCTATGACGTAGGTATCTATAAAATTTTCTACAAGTTGTTTCTCACACAATTCTCCCAACAATACAAATTAGAGCAAGTGGTCGACGGGAAGACCTGTGATGTGACAAGAGCTTGTTTCCTCAGCATGGATGTAGATATATACTTTAACCCTAACCCGGAGCCAGTAAAAATCAACACTTTTATAGATGTAGGAAACAACATACAATCCGTATTTGATAAAAAACGAGAGGCAGAGCAAGCCATCCAAAAAGCAAGCGAAGAAACAAACAAGCTGTCGCTCGCAGAACCCGGACAGAACATATTGACACAGATAAAACAATTATTAGATGCAGGGAGACAAACTTCACGCAAGACACAAGCTCCTGTCTATGTACCAGAAGAATTAGTACAAATCACACAAAAGCTGCTCACAGCCCTTTCTCAACAGGGTATAAAAGTAATTGAGGAAAGAAATATCCAATACGGAAAGAAACTGAGGCTTAAAGTGGGGACAAAACAAGCGGAAATAAATATCTTCTTCGGAAAGAAAGGATTCTCCGTAGTACAGTCACCAAGAACAGGCACAGACCCTGAAGCGAATGAAGTGATGGCACAATTTATTGAATCTTTTATTCTGGAGAACTACTGACATGCCTCGAAAAAAGAAACCACCGCTTTCATTTGCACAGCAGATGAAAAAAATAGAAGCTGCCCGTCTGAAAGGCAGCAGACCATTAAACGAACCAGTAGTTGAAGAATCCAGCAATTCCATAGAAAGTCTTTCCGCACGTATACAGAAGATTTTAGGAATCGTAGAAGCACAAAAGAAAAATCCACATCGTATGCTGTTTTTCGTAATGTATGACATAGAAAGCAATAAGGTCAGGAATTTGGTACACAAATACCTCAAACGACAAGGCTGTACACCTATCCAACGTTCCATCTTTCTGGCGGATACACCTATGGACACCTACAAAAAAATTCGGAATGACCTGGCAGAAGTACAAGCCGCCTACGAGAACAATGACAGTATTATTGTGCTACCTGTCTCCACAGACTATCTGAACATGATGAAAGTCATAGGGCAGAAAATAGAACTTGACATCATCACCCACACCAAACACACCCTCTTTTTCTGACCTTCTCACCGTTTCCACACCGCCCTAAGAAGAAAGCCGATGTGTCTCATTACTGTGGGTATAAACCCGTAGTAGCGACTCATGATGCGGAAACGCTCGATGAGGGAAGCCTTATGGTTATGAGTCGTCAAACCTTCGTCTAAATAATCTGTCAAAATGCGGCCTGTGTTCACGAGAGGCAGCCTCTTTTCCGAAGCTTTCCGCATCACACGGATACACCAGTCGAAGTCAGCGGAAAAACGGTAGGTCATATCATATAAAGGAGTTATCTCACGCAGTGCATAAAAAGACTGGTGGCAAACCCGCATTCCACTCTGGAAACTTTTCCAGTGCAGCCTCTTAGGTGGTGTAAGTCTGCGTTTGCGAAGGAAACGCCCCTCTCCATCCACAATGTCTGTATCTCCATACAGCACACCCGGACGATTTTTACTATCCCCTACTACTTTTGCGACTTCCTCCAACGTAGAGGCACTGTGCAGTTTGTCTCCCGCATTAAGAAAAATGAGATACTCACCTTTCGCCTGTTTGATGCCTTTGTTCATGGCATCATACAATCCCTTGTCTGGTTCACTGACAATATGCGTCACGACCTGTGCATAGCGACGCACCACATCGAGGGTATGGTCTTTAGAAGCACCGTCTATAATCAAGTACTCGAAAGACGAAAAGGTTTGGGAAGCTACACTTTTCAAGGTGCGTTCTATGGTTTTCTCCGCATTAAAACAAACGGTGATAATAGAAAACAGAGGAGTGGTCATTATTCAAATTATTAAGCGTTTTCTCTCTTACAGAGTTGATTGTAAATACGAATATACTGCATCGCCACAATCCCTTCGGAATAGGTTCCCTCTACTTTTTTTACGGCTTCTGCGGAAAGCTGCGCATAATCAGGATGGGAGAGAATCCAGTGGATTCCTTCCGCTAAATCAGCGGAATCTTTGTAATGAGCTACATAACCATTCTTCTCATGGTCTATCATCTCCGGGATTCCACCTACCTCAAAGCCCACACAAGGCACGCCACATGCCATAGCCTCCATCAACGTATTGGGCAGATTATCCTGCAACGAAGGGGTCACAAACAAGTCCACGGCACTGTACATGGACGCCAACTCACTTTCATTGCGGATATAACTCAAAGCGTAGACTGGGAAAGGCAACTGGGAGGAAAGCACCTCTGCCTGCTGTCCGAAGACCACGACCCCAATCTTTTCCTTCCATTCAGGATGCAAAGACACTAACTTGTCACAGGCTTCCAATAAATATTTCATACCCTTGCGAGGGTCAGTGATTTTAGCCGAGCCGAACAAAAGAAGTTTCTTTTCTTGCGGAAGATTGTAATGATGACGCACTTCTCGCTTATCCTTTGGATAGAATACGTGCGTGTTGATTGCATTGGGTATAGAAGTTACGGTTTGTCCCACCAACAGACGGGCAGTACGTGCCTGCTCCGTCAGCCAACGGCTGCAACCTACAAAAGTAATATGTGCCTTGGAGAGAAGCCGCAACTTACGCTGAAACACCTTATAAGAGATATCCTTTGAACTGCCTGTTTTCAATTGCGGACAATCATGGCAACCGCTTTTATACAATGTACAGTCGTCCGCATAATGACAGATACCCGTAAAAGGCCACATATCGTGCATCGTCCACACTATCGGTTTCCCAGAGGAAATAATTTTCTGAATATCCTTCAAGGAAAGCATCCCTTGATTAATCCAATGCAAATGGATAAGATCGGCTTTTTGAAACTCCGGCAAGGCCGTGATATCCGTGCCGTGCGTAGCGATGTCCACCGCAAAGAGGTTAGTCTTGTCAAAACGGTTGGCCATCCATATCGTAAACCGCTCACGCAGGAAACGCCACCGAAGCCTCCATGATTTCTTCAGCCCGACAACGGAAATCTGGTCGGTTTCCTTGTCGCGTACCATCAGCATGGCTTTGACTCCGTTGTTTTTCAACGCCTCGGTCAGTCGAGAAGCCGCAATGGCCGCTCCTCCGTTCCGTTCGGACGTATTGACTAAAAGTACTCTCATAATGACACAGTGTGATATTAATAAGCAGGACGATATTTGCTCTCGTCCTTATCCTGCAACATACTCAAGTAAGACGTGTAACGGGAAGCACTGATGAGTCCTTCCTCCACAGCCTTGCGCACAGCACAGCCCGGCTCATGCGTATGGGTGCAGTTATTGAAACGGCAATCGGCAGAGACCTTGAATATCTCCTTGAAATAATGCGCCACTTCCTCCGGCTCCATGTCAAAGGTGCCGAATCCCTTAATGCCCGGTGTATCTATAATCCATCCTCCACCAGGATAAGGAAACATCTCGGAAAAAGTGGTGGTATGCGTACCCGTATGATGTGCCTCTGAGATAGCAGCCGTGCGGACATCCGCACCCGGTACCAGCTCATTCAACAGCGTAGACTTTCCCACGCCAGAGTTACCAGCCAATAGCACTGTTTTCCCAGTCAGTTCCTCTTTCAGCACATCAAGTCCCTCGCCATGCAGTGCGGAGACAGGTGTAACCGCATAGCCTATTCCACGGTAGAGACCGCAAAGAGCCTCCATTTGCGACCGTTCTTCCTCGTTATAGCAGTCCACCTTGTTCAGCAATAGATGCACAGGGATGCGGTAAGCCTCCGCTCCTGCAAGGAAACGGTCTATAAAAGTGGTGTTCGTCTCAGGATAATTCACCGTGACCAACAGCAACACCAAATCCACGTTCGCCGCCAGAATCTGCGATTGCTTGGAGAGATTAGAGGCTTTCCGAATCACATAATTGCGTCGGTCCGCAATTTCATTGATGAAGGCAGTCCCTTCCTTATTAAGGATGAAAGACACACGGTCTCCTACGGCCACGGGATTGGTCGAACGGATTCCTTTCAGCCGGAAATTGCCTTTTACTTTGCATTCCACTGTCTGTCCGTCATCCGTCCGTACCGTGTACCAACTACCGGTGTTCTTTACGACTAATCCGTTATTCAGAGCCACAGGCTACACAGTCATGATTTCTTTCTCCTTGTCAGCCATGATTGCATCGATTTTCTTGATGAAAGCATCGTGTTTCTTCTGCAACTGGTTCTCCGCATCTTTCTCTACATCCTCTGGAACACCGTCCTTGATACTCTTCTTCAATTTGTCGATACCCTCACGACGAGCGTTTCTCACAGCCACTTTCGCACTTTCCACTTCCTTGCCGCACTGTTTTGCCAGCTGTTTACGACGTTCCTCTGTCAAAGGCGGAATAGAAAGACGGATAATCTCACCGTTGTTGTCTGGAGTCAAACCCAAATCTGAATCAAGGATAGCCTTCTCTATCACACGGAACATACTCTTGTCCCACGGACGAATGGCGATGGTACGAGGGTCAGGCACACTGATGGCCGACACATTGTTCAATGGAACCATTGTACCGTAAGAGTCCACCCGGATAGGGTCAAGGATGCACGGATTAGCCTTACCTGCACGAATGTGCGCCAAGGTTTCCTCTAAAAAATCCACAGAGAGTTCCATCTTCTCAGAACTGTCCGCTATCACTTTATTTACGTCTATCATATTTATGAATGTATATTGGTTTATGAATAGAGCAGTGTCTCAATACACACTACTCCTTACACATTAATTATGCACCAAGGTACCGATTTCCTCGCCTTCCATCACCTTGCGGAGATTTCCTTCCACATCCATGTTGAACACATAGATGGGCAAATGGTTCTCCTTACACATCGTGGTGGCAGTCAAATCCATCACTTTCAAGCCCTTGTTGTAAATCTCATCATAAGTAATCTCACTGAACTTCGTGGCAGTGGGGTCTTTCTCAGGGTCAGCCGTATAGATTCCGTCCACACGCGTCCCCTTCAACATCACGTCAGCCTCAATTTCAATTCCCCGCAAAGAAGAACCCGTGTCTGTGGTGAAATACGGATTACCCGTACCAGCCGACATGATAACCACCTTACCTTCATTCAAGTAATCAATGGCTTTCCACTTGTTATAGAACTCACCTATAGGCTCCATGCGAATAGCCGTCAGCACCTTGTTAGGACATCCTGCCGCCGTGAGCGCACTGCTCAAGCCAAGGCTGTTGATCACCGTGGCACACATTCCCATCTGGTCACCCTTCACACGGTCGAAGCCACGTCCCGCACCCGAAAGTCCACGGAATATATTTCCGCCACCGATGACGATGCCTATCTGCACGCCAAGGTCATGGATTTCCTTTATCTGGTCAGCATATTGAGCCAAACGGTGTTCATCGATACCGTATTTCTGCGTTCCCATCAAGCTCTCACCGCTCAATTTGAGGAGTATACGTTTGAATTTTATCATAAGTATGTTTTTTGCAAAGATAGCTACTTTATTCGAAACAGGCAATGTATACCTTTCTTTTTCATTCAACAAGCGGATAGAAGGCATCTTCGATATGATTTATCTCAAAATGCCTCCCATCCGAACTAAGGACAGACACTATGTCGAAACGCACAGGATTATCCACACGATGTATGCGCAGATAACTGTCCGCCGCTCTGACAATTCCCCTCATCTTCCGTTCGGAGACAGCCTCCTCAGGTCTGCCGTATTCCAAATTTCGACGAGTTTTCACCTCCACGAACACATATAACCTGTCCTTGCGGGCGATGAGATCAATCTCCAAGCGTCCGCACCGCCAGTTGCGAGCCAGAATACAGTAGCCCTTACTTTCCAAATAGCGAGCCGCCATCTCCTCTCCGTCCTTTCCTAAGGTGTGTCTGTCTGAACTGCTCATTTATTCAGTTTCCAGGTGAAACCGTCCTTGGTATCCATCACCTCAAAGCCGTCTTTCGACAACTCATCACGGATTAAGTCAGCCGTAGCCCAGTCCTTGTTCGCTTTCGCCTTCCGACGCTGCTCCAACAACAAATCCACTACTTTGCCGAACGCCTCTTCCCGAGCGGAGTTGTCGCCTGCCTGCTCTTTCAATCCAAGTAAATCAAAGGCGAATGTATGGAAGACATCCTTCAAAGCCTCCAAGGCATCCGAAGTGATACTCCCCTTGCCGTCCACAATACCGTTAATCACACGACAAGCGTCAAACAAGTGACCTATGACAATCGGTGTGTTCAAGTCATCATTCATCGCCTCGTAGCATTTTACCTTTAACTCGTCCACATACGTCTTGTCCGTCTTACCATCCGCCACAGGAATAATACGAGCCAAATTCTTGTATCCGTCCATCAATCTTTCCAGTCCTTTCTCGCTGGCTTTCAACGCCTCATCGCTGAAGTCCACCGTGGAACGATAGTGTGCCTGAAGGATAAAGAAACGGATGGTCATCGGTGAATAAGGCTGGCTCAACAGCTTGTGCGTTCCTTGGAAGAACTCGTTCAACGTAATGAAGTTGCCCAGACTTTTTCCCATTTTCTGTCCATTGATGGTAATCATGTTGTTGTGCATCCAGTAATGTACCATCTGGTCGCCCTGAGAAGCGACAGCCTGTGCAATCTCGCACTCATGGTGCGGGAACACCAAGTCCATCCCCCCTCCATGAATGTCAAAGTGATCGCCAAGATACTTACGTCCCATAGCCGTGCATTCACAGTGCCAGCCGGGAAATCCCTCGCTCCACGGACTTGGCCAGTGCATGATATGTTCTGGCTGCGCCTTTTTCCACAAAGCGAAATCCACTGAATTGTGTTTCTCACTCTGTCCGTCCAGTTCACGAGTATTGTTCAGAATATCATCCAGATTACGATGAGACAAGATACCATAATGATGCTTCTCATTGTACTTTTTCACATCGAAATACACTGAGCCGTTGCTCACGTAAGCAAACCCGTTGTCCAGAATCTGCTTCACCAACTCTTCCTGTTCAATGATATGTCCCGTGGCATGAGGCTCAATACTGGGCGGAAGCACATTCAACGCCCTCATTGCGTCATGATAACGATTGGTGTAGAACTGCGCTACCTCCATCGGTTCCAACTGTTCCAGACGGGCTTTCTTGGCGATTTTGTCCTCACCCTCATCCGCATCATGCTCCAAGTGTCCCACATCCGTGATATTACGCACATAACGCACCTTGTATCCAAGATGTTTCAAGTAGCGAAAAAGCGTATCAAACGTAATCGCCGGACGCGCATGACCCAAATGCGGATCTCCATATACCGTCGGTCCACACACATACATTCCCACATGATGAGGATGCAGCGGTTTGAACTCTTCCTTTTTTCTTGTCAGTGTGTTGTAAATGACTAATCTCTGTTCCATTTATCTTATTCTTTTAGTTTATGCTTCCTTTTGCCTATCCTTACGAATCAACGCAAGCAATTCCTCCACCGCCTGCTCCTGAGGAATGTTATGTTTCACACATTCCTTCTTGCGGTAAAGACTGATTTTTCCCGGTCCAGCTCCCACATAGCCATAGTCCGCATCAGCCATCTCGCCAGGCCCGTTCACGATACATCCCATGATGGCTATTTTCAAGCCTTTCATATCCTTGGTCGCCTCCTTGATATCCTCTATCACGTCTTCCAATTCATACAACGTTCTCCCGCAACTTGGACAGGAGATATACTCTGTCTTGGTAATTCGGGCGCGAGCGGCTTGCAAGATGGAAAAGGCCGTTTCCTCTACTATCGTGTGAGAAATATCTCCCTGATTGAAGAGAAATACCCCATCACACAGACCGTCAAAGAGCAAAGCACCCATATCGGCTGAGGACTCTAACTGGAAATCTTCTATCTCCGACTTTGTATGACCATACTGGGAAAAGACCACTAACGGATTCTCCAGCCCTAAGTTCATCATACGGTGTGCCATGGAGCGGTGTTCTCCCAAACGATTGGCTGAACGTCCCTGTGAGATAACCACCACTTCTGGATGGAACTTCAAGGCAGCCGACACTTCCTCTGTAAACGCCATGTCCGAGAGGAACACAAACTTCAGTTCCGCCGGACACGCACTGAGCATGAACAATGCCTGTTGTGAGAATGCCGGCCACGTATGCGGCTCACCTTTCCATACCGGGGCATCCACAATATACTCCACGCCTTCCTCACGCTGATTTTCCGCTGGCAGATGTACACCGACATACACATAGTCTGGGCGCAATTCCTTCTCCGTAGACATTTCAAGTGCGCCATCCAGACGGTCACCTATCACTACGGGGACATTATCGCCCCCGATATTACGCACGGCCTTGGTCTTCCGCCGTTCAGGACAAGTGTAATTGAACTTAGGATAAGCCTGTCCCGGAATCAGCACATGGCCTTCCCGAGACGTGATATAATCCACTAACTTACGAGCCACGGGAATTTCATGTTCCGGTGCCTCGCTCAACGACACACGCACTGTGTCTCCGATACCGTCAGAGAGCAAAGCTCCGATACCTACGGCAGACTTGATGCGTCCATCCTCTCCGTTGCCAGCCTCAGTCACGCCCAAGTGCAGGGGATAGTGCATTCCTTCTTTTTCCATGGTCTCCACCAACAGGCGTACAGAACGTACCATGACCACCGTATTACTGGCTTTGATAGAAATCACCACATCCTTGAAGTGCTCTTTCCGGCAGATTCGCAGAAACTCCATGCAACTTTCCACAATACCCTCCGGGGTGTCTCCGTAACGGCTCATGATACGGTCGGACAGCGAACCATGATTCACTCCGATTCGGATAGCCGTATGATGTTCCTTGCAGATACGAAGGAAAGGCACGAAACGCTCTTCCAGCTTCTTCAGCTCGGCAGCATATTCCTCATCAGTGTACTCCAGATGTTTGAAACGACGAGCTGGGTCTACATAGTTGCCCGGATTAATACGCACCTTCTCCACAATGGTAGCCGCCACATCCGCTATCTTGGCATTGAAGTGGACATCCGCCACCAAAGGTGTTTGGAATCCATCTTTCCTCAAACGCACATGAATCTGACGCAAGCTCTCCGCATCCGCCAATGTCGGCACGGTAAGACGCACATAATCCGCACCAGCTTTGATGATACGTTCCGTCTGTGCGACACTCCCCTCCACATCGCTTGTCTTCGTATTCGTCATGGACTGTATTCTGACGGGATTCTCTCCCCCCAGCGGAGTATTGCCAATCTTTACCTCATCCGACTTTCTGCGCTCGTAATTGAATAAATCCATCTTACTGTATCTCTTAAAGTCAAAATCCGGCAAGAAGAAATAACGGCACTCATGTACCGTGATTTCCCCCTCCGGATTCATTTCCCTTATACCTATTATATATAGGATAAGGGCTTAGTTACATTTGAACTGATACTTCACGTTCTTCAAATCTTCATTCGCCTTCACGATTTTCTGTTTCAGTCCTTCCTTATAGGCATGGAAACGGTCGGCGATATTCTTGTCTGCCAAAGACAAGATTTGAGTAGCGAGAATGGCTGCGTTCTGTGCCGCATTCACCCCCACTGTAGCCACGGGAATGCCAGGAGGCATCATGATGATGGAAAGCATGGCATCCATTCCGTCTAAAGCGGATCCCTTCACGGGAATACCAATCACCGGCAAAGTAGTGTTAGCGGCAATTACCCCCGGAAGTGCGGCAGCCATTCCCGCTGCGGCAATGATGACTTTCACACCTCTTCCCTCCGCCTCACGAGCGAAGCTCTCCACTTGCGCAGGAGTACGATGAGCGGAAAGCGCATTCATTTCAAACGGAATCTGCATCTCATCAAAGAATTTGGCCGCTTTTTCTACCACGGGAAGATCAGAAGTACTTCCCATAATGATACTTACTATTGGTTTCATATTATGCTGTATTTTTATTTATTATATTCTTTCAAATGAAAAGGATGCCGCACAAGCCACAGACAAAGCCCACGGCAAAGCCTCCTCCCACTTGCGCCAAAGTATGCTGACGCAAGATAATCCGACATGATCCTAACGCCCCAGAGAGCAGCAACACCACGCACAGATACCACACAGGGTCGAACTGAAACAGGATACTGAAGGATATCAGTCCTCCTGTAATACCACCTAATCCCGCCATGTGTGAACTGATTTTCCACCACACATTAATCACGGCACACAAAATCATCCCCACCAGCGAGGCCACCAGCACACCGCTCATGAAGCGTGGAAGGTGCAGACGATACATCAGCAGCAGACAAAAGATGTGACAAGTGATGGAAAGTGCATAAGGCACTATCCGCCTCTCCTTCTTACCCATTTGCCGGGAAGTCCATCCGTTCACGGAACGATACAATCGTATCATCAACTTCGGAGCCAACACGGTAAAGACAAACACCAGCCCGATGAGCAGCAACTTGAACGTCCAGGGAAAGACATTCAGATAGCTGAACAACAGCAAAGCTGCCAATCCCAATGTCGGCACAATCAAAGGCGTGAAGCACCACGAAAAATACTTCGCCGCCCGCATCATATTCTTCTCACTCATCCTATTTTCCTCAATCGAGCCACCGGTATGCCCAATTGCTCACGGTATTTCGCCACCGTACGCCGAGCCATCGGATAGCCTTTTTCCTTCAACACCGCCGCCAGAGCCTCATCATTCATCGGCTTCTTCTTGTCTTCCTTGTCCACACATTCCTGTATAACCCTGCGAATCTGACGCACGGACAGTTCCTCCCCCTTGTCGTTTGTATAGCCATCACTAAAGAAAAACTTCAACGGATAGATTCCGAAGTTCGTTTGCACATACTTGCTGTTGCTCACCCTTGATATAGTGGATATATCCAAGCCGGTACGCTGCGCCACATCCTTCAATATCATCGGTTTGAGCAGAGACTCATCCCCCTCTAAGAAGAAAGGGCGTTGCAAATGCACTATGGTCTTCATCGTGGAATACAGAGTCTGCTGACGCTGCTTCACCGCATTGATGAAATTCTGCGCCGCATCCACCTTCTGCTTTGTGTACAGAAAACCTTCTTTCGCCGCACGGCTCATCTTCGCCTTGTTGCGGGTGTACTCTTCCAGCGAGTCCTTGAAAGAACGGCTCACATGCAATTCAGGAAGATTCCCATTGTTAAGGCTGATGGAAATATTCCCCTCGTCATCCGTCTCCACTATAAAATCGGGAAATATCTGTTGAAAACTCTTTCCTACCACATCGCCCAGCGAACTTCCCGGACAAGGATTCAAGTGAGTCAAGTCAAAAATCACTTTTTGAAAATCCTCGTCCGACAACTCGTATTTCTGTTTGATTTTCTCCCACCGTTTGTGGGTGAAATCGTCAAAGCAATGCGCTATGACTTTCTGTTCCACGACATTATAGAAAGAAGTATTACGTCTTTTCAGCTGAATCATCAAGCACTCCTGCAAAGATTGTGCGCCGATACCCGCAGGATCGAACTCCTGCAATACCTTCAATGCCGCCTCAATCTCTTTTTCCGTGACAGGTGTGTTATGATATATCAACAGTTCATCCTCGATGGAAGACAAGTCTTTCCGTAACAAACCGTCGTCATCCAGCGAACCAATCAGATAACGGACCAGCTCTTTTTGTTTGTCTGTAAGTTCATGCTCGCCAATCTGTTGCTCCAACTCCTCGTAAAAGGTATTGCTTCCACTGAAAGGAATCTCTTTCTCCATCTCGGCTTTCCGATTGGAAGAACGCTCCAACAGCCAGTCAGGCGTGTCGTCCTCACTTCCATAATCATACAGAGAGGAGTCTTTCATGTCACCCTGACTGTCCATAGACTGGTCTTCCCTTCCCTCTGTCTCACTTTCGGAGGAGTCCGAATCATCCTTTGTCACCAATGCGGCATTGTCTAACAGCTCGGTGTGAATACGCTCCTCCAGCTCCGAAACAGGCATCTCCAGCATCTTCACCACCTGCAATTGCTGGGGTGTCATTGTCTGCGTTTGTTTCAACGCCTGTGTCTGAGTTAAATTCTGAGCCATCTGTTTTTCGCTTAATTACGAATGCAAAAGTACAAATTTCCGTTTAAATAAGGAAAGAAACTCACTCATCCTTTTTCCGTTCGCCTTTTTTATAGGCAGACGGGGAAACGCCAAACTGCTGTTTGAAGCACTTGCTGAAATAGAAGGGGTCGTCTACTCCCACTCTATAAGCCACCTCAGACACAGTCAAAGAATCATCCATCAACAGTTCCGCCGCTTTTTTCATACGCATGATCCGGATATACTCATTCGGTGTGAAGCCTGTGACTCCCTTCACCTTCCGGAAGAACACCGTGCGTCCCAGCTGCATCATTGAGGCGAACATATCCACCGAGAAAGAAGAGTTTCCAAGCTGTGCGTTCATCACCCTCACCAACCGATCGGCAAACTCCTTGTCCTTTGCCGTCGAACACAAGGCCGGACGATCGGTTTTCACATCCTTGGAGAATTTCTCTTTCAGCTTCTCCCGTTGCTCAATCAGTTTGAACACCCTTGCAATCAACAAGGAAGGACTGAAAGGTTTGGTTATATAGGCATCCGCACCGCTTTCCACCCCTTCCAAATGGCTTTCCGCATTATCCAAGGCCGTCAACAATATAATAGGGATATGGCTTGTCTCAAAATTATTCTTCAATCGTTTCGTCACCTCGAAGCCGTTCATCCCCGGCATCATGACATCACTGATAATCAAATCCACATCCGACTTCTTCGCCATGTCCAGCCCACTGTTTCCGTCCGAGGCGGCCTCCATCTCAAAGTAGACTGACAACTCTCCTTTCAGGAAGTCCCTCACATCATTGTCATCTTCTATCAGAAGCACCTTTCGTTTGTTCAACGGCCGGGCGGGAAGCGTCTCATTTTCCGTTTTATATTGAATATCCGCATGCACCTCCGTCTGTATCCGATGTTGCGCCTCTTCCTCTTTCAGTATGGTGTTGTCCTTCAACAAGAAATCTTTCTTCTCGTACACGCCCTCATCCAACGGCAATGTAATCGTAAAGACAGATCCACCCCCAGGATTGTCCTTATAGGAGATGCCTCCATGGTGCACTCTTGCCAACTCACGGGTCAAGTGAAGTCCAATGCCGAAACTATCGCCCGAGTACTCGCTCTGCATGAAACGGCTGAACAATTCCTTCTGTTTCTCTTTCGGCACTCCCACGCCAGAATCCTTCACACTGATTTTCAACACTTTGTTCATCTCATCCACCTCCGCTATCAAAGAGATGTGTCCATCGGAAGGAGTGTATTTAAAAGCGTTGGACAACAAGTTGTACACCATCTTGTCTACGTGTCCCTTATCCATATACATAGAATACGCATTGACAGAAGGACAGAATCGGTAGTCTATACGCTTGGACTCCGCCGCATCCTTGAAGCAGGAGAAGATTTCTTTCAACAAACTCATCACGTCCACTTTCTCCAAAGCCAGTGACAGCTTGTTGTTCTGCATCTTGCGGAACTCCAACAACTGGTTAATCAGCCTCAACAGTCTGTCCACACTCTTGTCCATAATACGCAAGGAAGACAACTGCTCCCCTTGCAATCGTCCAGAACGATGCAATTTCTCCAGTGAACCCCGAATCAAGGTCAAAGGTGTACGGAACTCATGCGCGATGTTTGTAAAGAACACCAACTTGTACTTGGTAAGTCCCTCTTCCAGCTTCACCTTGTCTCTCAGCCGACTCATGTCGCGCACATTGCGGTACACGAAATAAACAATCACTCCGACTACGACTATATAGAAAAGGAAAGCCCACACCGTCAGATATACTGGAGGCTGCACTACAATCTTCAGCACCGACTCCGAACTCCACTGCCCGGCGGCATCGCAAGCTTTTGTCTGTAAATAGTAAGTCCCTGGAGACAGATTCTTATAGGACACGAAAGAATTCGGGGAAAGACTGCTCCATTCCTTCTCGTACCCTTTCAACCGGCAAGAATACCTCACATCCCGTCCCTGGTTGTAATCGAAAGTAGAGAAATCCACTGTAAAGGTATTCTGCTCATGCGCCAACTGTATTTCCTTCTCGTAAGCCAGCGCACCTTTCAACGGAGAATCCGTTTCTCCCGGACGTACCTCTTGACCGTTCACACTTAATCCCGTATAGGTCACCGCCACCTTGTCTTCGGTTTTCAACGTCCGATGCGGGTCTACCAACACCAGTCCGTAGTTTGTCCCTAAGAGCAAACGTCCGTCATTCAAGCAAACCGCAGAGTTCTCGCTGTAAGAGTCCCCCAAGATATACTGGGAAAAATAGAAGTTCTCGAATGTCTTCTCCACCAAATTAAAACGAGACAGACCATATTCAGTAGGCACCCACAACCTTCCGGCCTTGTCCTCCACCACGGTCTGCACCATGTCGTTCGCCAGTCCATTCTCCACACCGTACACAGTGAATTTCAGATGTCCATAATCATTACCTGATACGGCACACATCGCCACACCGCTTCCCGGCATAGCCAACCACATACGCCCCTTTCTATCTTGCATGATAAAACGCACTTCATTCGAGCGCAAGGCGCCATTTGTCGTATTATAGTAAAAATACGCATGGGAGTCCTTGATGAGCAAATCTGGATTGAAGACATACAAGCCGTCACTGGTACCCATCCAAATCCATCCATTCTTGTCTTCCAGCAAATAGCGTACTTCTCTTTGGTCATAGCTGCCTTTCGTGAAGAAGTGCTTGAAGGTGTACGTGCCGTCCGTGCCCTTAACCGCCAAGTTCAAGCCTCCGCCGAAGGTGCCAATCCACATACGCCCCTTACGGTCGGGAAGCAAGCTGAATATCTTATCGGAAGACAGGGAGGAAATCTCCGCCGTATGACGGTAAGATTTTCCGTCTATAAGCAGTCCCTTCTCACGGGTACCCATCCAGATTTTCCCCTCGTTGTCCTTACGGAAAGCGTAGATATTCACATCATATTGCGCACTGCCTCTCACCTGGGTCAAATCGTTAGAATAGTTCAGCAACTTACCTGTACGAGTGGATACCAGCACACTTCCGTCCGCTTCTTTTTGAATCATCCGGATAGTGTTGGAACGATCGTACACGGAAGGCTTGTCCATGAAAATACGGGACACTCCCTCGTTCATGACCCACAGATGAGACAATCCACCATATTCAGAGCTGACCCACATACTTCCGGAGCGATCCTCGTACAAAGTCTGCAAATAGTTGGACACTACCGGTGAATTTGCATCCGCCCCTGCCACAAAGTGTTGCATCTGCCCCGTAGTCTCATTATACACAAACAGCCCGTTACCATACGTAGAAATCCACGTCAGTCCTCTTTTATCCCGCACCACAGTGTACCGTTCTTCGTCTATATACCCTATTCTTCCGGCAGGCATCATCTGGAAAGGACGCAAGGAGCCATTGCTTTCTACCTTATATAATATCCCCGTATGATTGGCCAGCCAGTGTCCACCCCGGTTGTCATTCACCACTTTTGCATTGGCCAAGTTCCACTGTCCCTCATTACGGACAATCCTTCCGCTGTGCAAATCCACCCCATAGGTAGCTTTCGTGGTGAAAATCATCCATCGGTTTTCCACCTCCAATGCGCCATTAAGTTCTTCCCCCTGCGCCAAAGACAATTGGCCAACCCAAGACACTGCGTTTCCACTTCCTGTCTTATACACATTTCCAGAGGGAGATACGAACCATTCACGCTCGTTTACCCGTAATGCAAACTGAATGCCCGTTTTGACCTCAGGAATACGACGGAGCTGTTTTCCCCGCCACTGGAACAATCCACGGGAAGTACCTATCCATATATCTCCTCTGCTTCCCTCGCTCACCATCATCACAGAATCAGTACCCAAGGTCTCTCTTCCGTACACTTCGGACTCAATCTCCCCGTTGCTCACCGCCACTCGACGGCTGCCATTCATCGTGCCAAACAACCACACATCGCCCGATTGGGTTTTCACCAGATTTGTATAGCGGTCGTTCATGGAACCCTTTCCATCCGTATAATCCACAAAACGGGATTGTCTCAAGTCAAAACAACTGAAATGAGAAGAGTTCGTTGCCACCCATAACCGTCCATGACTGTCTTCCGTGAGGTTCTTCACCCTGTTGTCACTCAACGACAAGCCGCTTTTCTCTTTCTTATAAACCAAGAAGCGTGTTCCGTCATAACGACTCAGGCCATTTAAAGTAGCGAACCACAAAAAGCCCTTGCTGTCCTGGTAAATCTTGCGTATGGAATTGTCAGGCAAACCATTCCGACTGGTCAGCTTCTCTGACCGCAACTCAATGGGAGCCACCATCGGTTGTTCCATCTCAGCTGAAGATTCGGTTGAAGCATCAGGAGCAGAAGCATGCTTCGAAGTACATCCCGCAAGTACTTCCACAATCATTACTCCCACCAGCCATAAGAAAGTTATAGAGTTCAGTTTCATTCGTCTTATAGTTTGTTTAAAAACAGATACGTCCTTAAAAGAGACATACTATGCAAAGGTACTATAAATTATGCAAGAAACAAAGTATGCCTTTCATTTTTACGTTGTCTTTCCTTCCACCAGGAAACAACCACTTGCCTTTGACTTAAATTCGGATTACATAATGGAGAACCATTGCCGACAATAGATTCTGCGCCACACACCCAATAGCACTCAGCTCCATCCTTTCCTGTAGAATCGCAAGACATTTAGTGGCACATATTAAACCTTTGTTTATATAGATTACGATAGTTTTACCCCCCTAATAAGAATTAGCTTTATTATCATTAACTTTGCATATAGATTTTATAGTAAACTTATAAACGGATTAACTACATGAGAAGAAAACTGAACAGACTTCAATTAGCATCGTTCCTGCTCATAAGCTGCGGCATAACCATGACGACAGGATGTGCGGACAACGCTTTTGATTTCTCCAACATCGATTCCACCATTGGAATTGGAGGCGACTCCTTGTCTTTTCCCGTCAGTTCCACTAATAACATGATGCTTGACCAGATTTTGGAACTGAACAACAGTGATTTTATCACCATCAAAGAAAACGGTGACTATGAATTCAGTAAGAAAAGCAAGGAGAAGACCACCGTACATCCACAAGTGGACAAAGCGACGGTAAGTAAACAAACGTCTCAGCAGAAAAAGGTGTACATCAATGCACCAAGAACGAAAACACACAGAGCTAATGGCTGGACTACCATCACCCCACAAACAGCAGAAGGAGAGGTACAGGCTTTCAAGTTCCACGGAAATGTACCTAATGAAGTAGAAGCGTTAAGCTTGGCAGAGACAAAAGACCATATCAAAATCCAACTGGTATTCTCTCCCGCTCTGAAATCATTCGTAAGGACTTTCCAGACCCTCTCCTTACATATACCTTCCTATTTGAAGGTTGCGTGGAAAGACGTATCTCCGAACCAAATTACAGGCAACACACTTACCTTCCAAAACGTAAGTACTAACACTCCTTTTACTATAGAGGGAGATATCACCGCACTGGATTTCACACGCAATGCGGACGAATACGGTTCTCTGTCCTTTCACAAGCCGTCTGTACAAATGGACGGCAAGTTACACATAGCCGCCGTGTATAATGAATATAACCCAAACGCATCCTCAAGAGATTGCTACATCACCAGTATCATGCACATGGATGCATTACAAATAGAGGGTGCTACCGGACGGTTCAACCCGGAAATAAAGATGGATAATCTCGGAGACGTACACATCGACAATGTACCAGACTTTCTCACAGACGGAGACGTGAAAGTGAATCTTTACGACCCGTCCATCCGTCTGACCTTCCACAATGACATGGAAGTTCCCGGATTGGTAAAGGGTGATATTGTCTCCAAAGACAAAAACGGCAAAGAACTGGCTCGTATAAAAGGACTGGAATTCACCATCAAGCCACAAACCGAAACGAAAGTGACCATACGGAAACAACACACAGGAGAGGCGGGTGAAATCATCCGTCCTGATCTTTCCAATCTGCTGACACAAATTCCCGCACACATTCAATTTGAATCTGACATTCAAGCAGACCGCAGCAAAACATGCCGCATAGAACTGGGAAAACAATACACGGTCACATCTGAATATGATATCAATGCACCACTGGCTTTCGACCAAAATGCACAGATTGTATATAAAGACACTTTGGATGGATGGAACGATGACCTGAAGAAATACGAAATGGCACAAAACGCTTATCTCAGCATCAAAGCCACCGCTGAGAATAAAATACCTGCCTACCTTGTCATGAGTGCGTCTGCCATCAACACAAAAGGGGACATCATCAGTGAAGACAAACTGGAAATACATGTGAGCAACACCATACAGGGAGCGGAAAACGATGATACTCCCACTACTACCCCATTGGAAATCAACATCAAAGAGAAAGAGAAGGGCGCACTGAAACAAATGGACGGATTGATAGTGAAAGTAGTGGCCGCATCTTCTGAAGAAGGGAAACAAAGCATTGTGGGCAAAACCATCAACGCCTATAAACAGACTCTGATTTTGCGGGATGTTCAAATAAAAGTAAAGGGGAAATTAATCGGAGACTTCAACTAACAAATGACGTATGAAACCAATGAACAAACTCTGTAAATACACATTCTCAATACTGCTTGCGATGGGATGTGGCGCGGCTTCCGCACAGGAGCTGAACAGTGCCTATTTCACTGAAGGATATTCTTTCAGGCATGACTTAAACCCAGCCTACGGCAATGAACGCAACTATGTGTCTATACCGGCGTTGGGAAATATTCAAGTGAAAACATTAGGAAACTTCGGCTATAAAAGCCTTGTACTTGACAATCCCATGTATCCATCCGAAAGTGGAAAGTCTAAAACCTCTTTTCTGAACCCTTACATCAGCACAGACAAAGCACTGGAAGGATTCAACAAAGGAAAGAACCGAATCGCAGGTGATGTGAAAATCACGTTGTTGTCCGCAGGATTCAAAGCGTTCAATGGATATAACACCGTGGAGTTAAACGCACGCACCTCTTTTGGCGCAAACCTCCCCTATACCCTCTTTGAATTCGCCAAGAACACTGGAAACCAAACTTATCACATCGGCGATATTCAAAGTAACGCACAAGCTTTCGCAGAATTAGCCTTCGGACACTCCAGACAAGTGAACGAGAAATTACGTGTGGGCGGTAAAGTAAAACTGCTCTTCGGAATAGGACGAGCCGACGTGAAAATCTCCGACTTCAAGGCCGACTTAGCCAGTGCAAACCAATGGGTATTATCTGGCAAAGCACAGGCAAACGTCTCCATGAAGAACTTCAAATACCTGGAGAAAGAAAAAGAATATCATGATACCTCCTTGGGAAAATACAGTTATGTGAATGACATCGACATGGACGGTGCAGGACTGAACGGAATGGGTGTGGCATTCGACTTAGGAGCAGTCTATAAAATCAACGAAGACTGGACTGTCAGTGCCGCTGTGCTGGACTTGGGATTCATCAACTGGAAGAACAACCATCAAGCCACTAACAAAAAAGACCAATTTTTATTCAAGGGCTTCCATGACACATCCATCTCTTCTGACCAAGGCAACACCGCAGACGATCAGTTGGACAATTATGAAGACCAGATAGCCCAGTTCATCAATGTGTCGGACGACGGCGACCAAGGAAAGCGTCTCACCGGGATAGGTGCTACCGTGAATGTGGGATGTGAATATGTGTTCCCGCTCTATCGTAAGCTGAAATTCGGTGCATTGAGCAGTACCCGAATAAACGGAACTTACACCTGGACGGAAGGACGTCTCAGCGCCAATGTGGCACCCTTGAAATGGATAGACAGTGGCATCAGCGTGGGAGTGAACAACTACACCACCAGTTTCGGATGGATTGTGAACTTCCATCCCAAATTCGCCAACATCTTCATCGGCATGGACCACCTTCTGGGAAAGACAAGCAAAGAGATGATACCTTTAAGCTCCAACGCCAGTCTGAATATTGGCTTCAATGTAACTTGGTAGTCTTTTCATAAAGACATTACTGATATTGTGTGTATAATAAAACGGGCTACCTCCTGCGAGGCAGCCCGTTTTCATGGATACAACATATAATGATTAAAGTAATGATTATCCGCAATCAACATTGTGTAGGTAAAGACACGATTCATTGCGTCTCTACTGATTGATGGCATTTAGGACGTGTCTTGTCATGCCGTGAGTAGTGACTCCTTATTCACCGTGTTTGACTCTATGTAATGAAGAGGTTAGACTGGAGAGTATAAGGTTGTCTCAACGCAACGCACC
>CAVDHB010000015.1:0-25333 GCA_963608705.1 Prevotella sp. P5-108 | reverse complement strand
CCGACGAGCTTGCCATGCACGATAACTTGCATGATTATGCTAATTATCGTTAACCGTATGCAGTTTTCTTATTATAGTTCATATTTGGCAGACAGCAAATCCGCTGTGTCTGCCACTACTTTCTTTAGATGCGGTGTACTATTTTCTTTTTGTTTTGTACGATTGAGCATATCGGAAACAAGGCTTTTCCGTACTTTTGCTTCTATAAAATTGATATCATGAGAAAGTCATTAGCGATTCTCGCCTTTATGGCGTTGGGATGCGGCAGCCTGTCGGCTCAGACCGCGCGTATGTTTAATGTGAAACTCTGGCCGGAAGGCATGCCTAATACGAACGGCATAGACCGTCAGCCGGAAGACATCAAGAAAGCGAATTACCAGCCCGAAATCCGGGTGTATATTCCCCAAAACGCAACCGGGAGAACTGTCATCGCTTGTCCTGGAGGAGGATATACCCATTTGGCGTTGGATAATGAGGGATACAACTGGGCACCGTATTTCAATGCGCAGGGCATTACTTACATCGTGTTGAAATACCGTATGCCGCATGGAAATCGAGAAGTGCCATTGAGCGACGGGATGAAAGCCTTGAAGATGGCGCATGACAGTGCGGCGGTATGGCATATCAATCCCAATGACATCGGTATCATGGGTTCTTCCGCCGGCGGACATTTGGCTTCCACGTTGGCCACTCATACAGACGCTGACTTGCGTCCTGACTTCCAGATTCTGTTCTATCCCGTGATTTCCATGGACATCCATAAGACGCACCAAGGTTCGGTGAAAGGATTTTTAGGTAAGGATCAGAACAATAAAGAGTGGGTGAAAGAGTTCTCCAATGACCAGCACGTGAGACGTCATATCACTCCTCCTACTATTTTGCTGTTGAGCAATGACGACGAGGCGGTGCCGCCCGTTACCAATGCCATCGCTTATTATTCGGCCTTGCGTAAGAACTCTGTGTACACAGCCATGCACGTCTATCCTGTCGGTGGTCATGGATGGGGCTTCTCCAAGCTGCCTTGCAAGGAGGATATGCTCGAGGACTTGACAGACTGGCTGAAGGCGCTTCCTTCTCCCAAACAAGACGCAGTGCGGGTGGCCTGTGTGGGAAACAGCATCACGGACGGCTCCGGATTGGACATGAAAGATCCGAAGGCGTATCCGGGACAACTGCAGCAATTGCTCGGCCAGGGATATATCGTGCGTAATTACGGAGTCAGCGGACGTACTCAGTTAGCTAATGGCAATGCGCCTTACATCCGGGAGTATGCGTGGAAGGACTGCTTGAAGTTCAATCCGCAGGTGGTGGTTGTGAAGTTGGGTTCCAACGACAGCAAGCCCTGGAACTGGGACAAGTATGGCAAGGAATACCGGGACGACTTGCAGAAGATGGTGGACGAGCTGAAGGCTCTCCCCTCAAAGCCCCGCATCCTGCTGGCTTATCCGATCAAGGCGTTTGACGGAAACCGTTACCAAATCCGGGATTCCGTGATAGTGAACGGCATCATCCCTGTCATCAAAAAAGTGGCGAAGAAGAACAAGTTGCAAGTCATCGACCTTCACACGCCTTTCGAAGGGCATGAGGAGTACCTGCAAAAAGGAGACGGGGTGCATCCGAATCCCAAAGGAGCCAAGGTCATGGCGGAGATTGTGAAGAAAGCCTTGTTGGAAAAGAAGTAAAAGACAGCCCATAGTCGGCTGTGCCTGTATAAAAGGTTCTTCCGCAAAAGCTATATGCGCTGTGCAAACTGCGTATAGGCGTTTGGCGGAAGAACTTTTTTGTTTTCATCATCTTCTTCAAGCGTGAAAAAAAAAGAATTTCCTTTTATTATTCATCAGAAAATAATAAATTTGCAACCTCACATATCGAACAGTAATATCATAATTCTATATTATAATGAGAGTAGCAATCGTCGGCGCGAGCGGAGCCGTAGGTCAGGAGTTCCTGAAGATTCTCGCTCAAAGAGATTTCCCCATGGACGATTTGGTGTTGTTCGGGTCCACACGTAGTGCGGGCAGGAAATACAGCTTCCGTGGAAAAGAATACGAAGTGAAGCTGTTGCAGCACAATGACGACTTCAAGGGGGTGGACATAGCCTTTACGTCAGCCGGAGCAGGTACCTCGAAAGAGTTCGAGAAAGACATTACCAAGTTCGGTGCTGTCATGATAGACAACTCCAGTGCGTTCCGCATGGACGAGGACGTGCCATTGGTGGTGCCGGAAGTGAATCCGGAGGATGCCTTGAAACGCCCCCGCAATGTCATTGCCAACCCCAACTGCACCACGATTATCATGGTGGTGGCCTTGAAAGTGCTGAATGACATCAGTCCTATCAAACGCATCCATGTCTCCTCTTACCAGGCGGCCAGTGGTGCGGGCGCTGTGGCTATGGAGGAGCTGAAACAGCAGTCCATGGAATATCTGGAGGGCAAGCCTGTCACGGTGAAAAAGTTTCCCTACCAGTTGGCGTTCAACGTGATTCCGCAGATAGACGTGTTCCAGCCCAATGACTACACGAAAGAGGAAATGAAGATGTACAACGAGACACGCAAAATCATGCACTCCGACGTGCAGTGCAGTGCCATGTGTGTGCGTGTGCCTTCTTTCCGTTCCCACTCCGAAAGCGTGTGGATCGAGACGGAAAGTCCTATCTCTCCAGAAGAGGCGAAGAAAGCCATCGCCGCCGGAGAAGGATTACAGTTGATGGATGATCCTTCTAAGTTGGAGTATCCCATGCCGTTGTTCCTCGCCGGAAAAGACGACGTGTACGTGGGACGTATCCGCAAGGACTTGGCCAACCCCAACGGCTTGACGTTCTGGCTGGTAGGTGACCAAATCCGTAAGGGAGCCGCATTGAACGCCGTGCAGATAGCGGAGTACCTGATAAAGAAAGGTGATGTGAAATAAACGAAGAATTTACCAGTATATTATTTTGCCAAGCGGTGGTGTCACACTACTGCTTGGCGAATTTTTTATATGCTCTTCGGTTCAGTAGAAATAGAGGGTGGTAGCTTCTGTATGCAAACGCTCCGCAAACGGTTGATTTACCGCTTGCGGAGCGTCAGTATTGTAGAGACGCAATTCATCGCATCTCTACCTATGCGGAGGTTATTTACTCATCAGGTATTCCTTGAATCCTTCGAAATCCTTTCCAATTTCCACGCTCTGCTTTTCGCCTTCCATGAATGCGGCGAGACGTGCGGGTATGTGGACATGACGATGGATGAGCGGTTCCACGGTGTCGCGGAACTTGGCCGGATGCGCCGTTTCGAGGAACACTCCGTTTTCGCCCGGACGAAGACCTTCCAGCAATGCCCGGAAGCCGCATGCTCCGTGCGGGTCGAGGATATAGCCTGTTTTCTGGAAAGTGGCCTCTATGGTATTCCGTATTTTGGCGTTGTCAAACCATGCGCCGGAGATTTCCTTGGAGATTTCCTCGTGATTGTGGTCGTAGAGCGCGAGGATGCGGGCGAAGTTGCTGGGATCTCCCACGTCCATGGCGTTGGCGATAGTCTGTACGGAAGGCTTCGGATTGTACTCTCCCGATTGCAGATATTCGAAGAAGATGTTGTTGGCGTTATTGGCCGCAATGAAGCGTTTGATGGGAAGTCCCATGCGTTTGGCGAAGAGTCCGGCGGTGATGTTGCCGAAGTTTCCGCTGGGTACACATACGACGAGTTCCTGCTCTTTCTCCCGGCGTTTCATTTCCGCATAGGCGTTGAAATAATAGAACGCCTGAGGGAGGAAGCGCGCCACGTTGATGGAGTTGGCAGAGGTGAGTTTCATGTGTTTGTTGAGTTCAGCGTCCATGAAGGCTGATTTCACCAGGGCTTGGCAGTCGTCGAACACACCGTCCACCTCAAGTGCGGTAATATTTTGGCCAAGGGTTGTGAATTGGCATTCTTGTATGGGGCTGACTTTTCCCTTGGGATAGAGGACATACACATGAATGCCTTCCACTCCGAGGAATCCGTTGGCCACGGCACTTCCCGTGTCACCCGAAGTGGCCACCAAGACATTCACCTCTTCCTTGCTTTCCTGAGCGATGAAATAGCCCAGCAAACGCGCCATGAAGCGAGCGCCTACGTCCTTGAACGCTAGTGTGGGGCCGTGGAACAGCTCAAGGGTGTAGATGTTGTTCGTGACCCTTTCCACTGGACAGTCAAAGCTCAATGTGTCTTTGACCAGTGCGTGCAGTTTCTGCTGGGGAATGTCTTCTCCGAAGAAGTTGTCTGCCACCCGGCAGGCGATTTCCGCAAAAGGCAGCTTCTCGATGGTGTCGAAGAAGGCTTTTGGTAGCGGTTTTATCTCTTTGGGCATGTAAAGTCCCTTGTCGGGAGCGAGACCCTTTACCACTGCTTCATGAAGTGTGGCTTCGGGGGCTTGATGGTTTGTGCTATAATATTTCATTTTTTTCGGTGTTAGTCGTTCATGAATGTCTTGATAAACTCGTCTCCGTGGAGCAGGCCGTAGGCTCCTTTCACACAGGCTACCTCGTCGAAAGTCTGTACCTCGTCAGGGGTGATGCCCGGATGGTAGATGAGGAACGGAATCGGATCCATGGTGTGTGTGCGCAGTTCGCAGGGAGTGGGGTGGTCAGGCAGTACAGCGATGGACACTGGCTCGTCCCAGTCTTTCACTGCCTCATAGATAGGCCCGATGGCACGTTTGTCAAGATTCTCGATAGTCTGAAGTTTGCGCTCTACATTTCCCTCATGTCCGGCCTCGTCGCTGGCTTCCACGTGCAGGTAGACGAAATCGTCCGTCTTCAGTGCGTCGATGGCCGCCTGAGCTTTTCCTTCATAGTTCGTGTCCCACAATCCGGTGGCTCCTTTCACGTGGATGACACGGAGTCCTGCGTAGTGTCCGATACCTCTAATCAAGTCTACCGCTGTGATGACAGCTCCTTTCTTTATTTGAGGGAACATTTGGCTCAGTGTCTGCATGTGCGGACGGTTTCCTCCTGCCCAAGGCCAAATACTGTTGGCGGGGTCTTGTCCGTTGGCCACTCGTTTCTGATTCAGCGGATGGTCTTTCAGCAGTGCTTGCGATTTGATGATTAAATCATTCAGCAAGTCAGCGGTCTCTTTCGCTTCGGGTGTCTGAGGTTTGACGAGATAGTCTCTCCAAGGCTTGCCTGGCACGTCATGAGGAGGAGTGCAGTCGAGGTGTTTGTTTCCGCCTTTGATGACAAGCAAGTGGCGGTATTGCACACCTGTGTAAAAGTGAATCTTGTCGTTGCCCAGCTTCTCTTGCAGGAATTTAATCAGCACGTCGGCTTCTTCCGTTTCCAGTCGTCCGCAGGAGTGGTTCTTGATATTGGCTCCGTCCAGACAGATGAGGTTGCAGCGCAAGGCAAGGTCGTCTGGCGCAAGCTCCACACCGATACTGGCGGCTTCGAGAGGGCCACGTCCCTCATAGACTTTGTGCTGGTCATAACCGAGGATGGCGGAGTTGGCCACCTCGCTGCCCGGATGGAAACCCTCAGGCACGGTCTGTAGCCGTCCAGTGCGCCCCATGCGGGCGAGCATATTCATATAAGGAGTGTCTGCGTATTGCAATAAGGTCTTGTCTCCCAATGATTTCACAGGCCAGTCGGCCATTCCGTCTCCCAGTACGATAATATGTTTCATATATAGTAACTCTTTAAAATGAAAGTCGTTGTTTAGATATTGGCGATGCCCATGATGTCGGCAAACACACCTGCGGCGGTCACACTTGCGCCTGCGCCATAGCCTTGGATGAGCATGGGGTAGTCGTGGTAGCGGGCGGTGGTGAGCATGATGATGTTGTTGGAACCTTCCAGTGCGTAGAACGGATGGTTCTGGTCTACTTCTTTGAGTTGCACGGAACAGTGTCCTCCTTCCATCACCGCCACGAACCGCCAGCGTTTGTGCGCTTGTTCCAGCACCTTCCGTTTGGCTTCGAAGTCTGCGTCAAGGGAGGGCAGATTCTTCCAGAACTCTTCTAAACTGCCTTCGAAGAAGGAGTTCGGTATGAAGAGGTGTTTCTCTACATCTTCCTGCTCCACTTTGCACCCTGCCTCACGTGCCAGAATAACCAGTTTGCGGATAACGTCTTTTCCGCTGAGGTCTATACGTGGGTCGGGTTCGGAGTAGCCATTCTCCTTGGCCAGTGCCACGGCCTTGCTGAAAGGTATGTCAGAACTGATGGTGTTGAAGATATAATTGAGCGTGCCGCTCAAGATGGCTTCAATGCGCAGTATCTGGTCGCCGCTGTTGATGAGGTCGTTGATGGTGTTGATGATAGGAAGTCCTGCGCCTACATTGGTCTCAAACAGGAACTTCACACCTCTCTCCCTTGCGATGCGCTTCAGTTCGGCATATTCCTCGTATTTGTCCGAAGCGGCAATTTTGTTGGCTGCCACCACGGAGATGTTGTGTGAGAGCAAGTCTTTATAGAGGGCGGCCACTTCTTTGCTGGCTGTGCAGTCCACGAAGACGGAATTGAAGATGTTCATGCCGATGATTTCCTCACGCAGACGGTGGAGAGAACACGGCTCTGACTCTTTCAGGAGTGTGCGGTAATTGTCTGCGTCCACTCCGTTGCGGCTGAACAGTCCGGTGTGACTGTTGGCGATGCCCACGATGTTGAGCTTGAGGTTACGTGTTTTCATCAGCGTCTCACGTTGGTCTTTTATCTGCTCAATCAGCTTTCCGCCCACGGTGCCTGTACCGCAGATAAAGAGGTTCAGCACCTGGTATACGGAAAGGAAGAAGCTGTCGTGTATGACGTTCAACGCCTTACGCATGTATTTCTCCTCTACCACGAAAGAGATGTTGGTCTCGGACGCACCTTGGGCGCAAGCGATGACACTGATACCGTTTCTGCCTAATGTGCCGAACAGTTTTCCGGCGATACCTGGCGTGTGTTTCATGTTCTCGCCCACAATGGCCACAGTGGCCAGCCCTCTTTCCGGTTTCATCGGGAACATGGCGCCTGTTTCTATCTCTTTGGAGAACTCCTCGTTCAAGACTGCGCAAGCCTCTTCCGTATCTTCGTCCTGGATACCGATGGAGGTACTGTTCTCTGAAGATGCCTGAGAGACCATGAACACGCTGATACCGTTGCGGGCAAGGGTGGAGAAGATGCGCTGGTTCACGCCGATTACTCCCACCATAGAGAGTCCGCTGACATTGATAAGCGTGGTGTTCTTGATGCTAGAGATACCTTTGATGGGTTTTCGGTCATTGTCGATTTTCTCCTTTATAATAGTGCCTTTCGCCTCTGGGTGGAATGTGTTCTTGATGAGGATGGGGATGTTTTTGGCGCATACGGGATAGATGGTGGGCGGATAAACCACCTTGGCGCCAAAGTTGCACAGCTCCATCGCTTCCACGTAGGAAAGCTCGTCAATGGGGTAGGCCGTCTGGATGACACGCGGGTCTGCGGTCATGAATCCATCCACGTCTGTCCATATTTCCAATACTCTGGCATCCAAAGCGGCGGCAAGGATGGCGGCGGTGTAGTCGGATCCACCTCTTCCGAGATTGGTTACTTCTCCGTTCTCATGGTCGCTTGAGATGAATCCCGGTACCAGCGACACACGGGGTATGACTCCGAAGGCACTCTTGATGAGCTTGTTGGTCTGTTCGAAGTCCACGACGTTCTTTCCCTGCTGCTTCTCGGTCTTGATGAAGGTGCGGGAATCGAACCATTTCGCTTCGTCTATGAGCGTGGCCACAATATTAGAGGACATCCGTTCTCCGTAGCTAACGATGGTGGCGGCGGTTTTTTCGGAAAGGTCTTTCAGCAAGAAAACGCCGTACAGGATGCTTTTCAATTCGTTCAGCAAGGAGTCCACCACGTCGTTCAGCGCGATTTTACGTTCTCCGGCAGGAATGATGTCGTCAATCATGTCGTGGTGCCGGCGTACGATGGCGTCAAAAATCTCCCTGTATTCGGCATCTCCTCGTCCGGCCAGTTGGGAGGCTTGTATGAGCTTGTCGGTGACTCCGCCCAAAGCGGACACTACCACAATGACAGGCTCCCGCTGTCCTTCGACAATCTTTTTCACATTGAGGATGCTCTCAACTGACCCGACGGATGTTCCGCCAAATTTTAGTACTTTCATGTATGAAGATATTAGTTTTACGCAAGGACGAACCTTTGCGTTTCCCTCTTACGAGAAGGGTTGTTAAACAATATGTATTAATGAGAGGGCAAAGATAGAAAATAAAAAGCGAATTGCCTAATTGTCTTTCTTTTTATTATGCTTGTAGCGGGAAAAAAGCGGATTTATAGTAAGAAAAAGTATTTCTTTGCACACGTCTTATAAAGTGTGTGCAACAGTTTGCGCCCTTTCAGGCGTAAACTGTCGCCACAATTTTTCTTTTTCCTCCGTAGTTACGGAACTCACAGAGGTAGATACCTTGCCAGGTACCGAGGTTCAAACGCCCCTTGGTGATGGGGATGGTGAGGCTGACTCCGGTGAGTATGCTTTTGGCGTGGGAAGGCATGTCGTCGCTTCCTTCCAATGTATGCTCATAGGCGGGGTCGTTCTCTGGCGCCAGACGCTGGTATATGTGGGAAAGGTCTGTCCGTACAGAAGGGTCGGCATTCTCGTTGATGGTCAAGGCGCAGCTTGTGTGCTTGACGAACAGGTTCAGCATACCCGTCTGCGGAAGTGCGGGTAATTGCGCTTCCACAAACGGGGTGATGAGATGGAATCCTCTTGAAAAAGGAGGAAGAGTGAATTCTTTCTGTTGAATCATGGCTTTACAGTCTTTTGACAATGCCGGGGCCTTCAAAGATGAAAGCGGAGTAGATTTGCAGAAGATCTGCCCCGTGCTGGCGCATTCGGTTGGCGTCAGCCCTGGAATGTATGCCGCCGCTGCCGATGATGAGCAGCTTCTCTCCACCTTTTTCCCGGAAAGCTTTGACCAGTGCATAGGGCTTGTCTCCGATGGCTTGGCCACTGATGGCTCCGGCGGGCAGGTTGTTGATTTCTTCTTCTGTGTATCCGCCAAGTTGAGAGCGGTCTTTAGTGGGGCCGGAGGCTATGACGCCATTGGCTTTCACTTCGTCTATCAGTGTCAGTACCGCGTCTACTTTCTCCAACGGAAGGCCGGCTGGCACTTTCACCAGCACAGGGCGGTCAAGACGGGGATTGTCCTCTCTGAAACGCTTGATCGCAAGTAGGCCGTCTTTCAATTCTTGTGCGTCCATAGAACCCCAATTCACGGTAAAGTAGTCTGCGTATTCAGCGAGTTCGCTGTACATTTTCGCTAAGTCGTCTGCGGCTTGTGTGCCTTCGGACTGCGGGTCCTTGTTGATGTTCACTCCGAGCACGAATGAATTGCCTCTCTGTTTCAGTCTTTCTTTCACCACGTTCAACCCTGGATTATGGAATCCTGTCTTATGAAGCAGTGAGTCGCAATTATTTAGACGGATGAGAAGGGCGTCAGCTGGTTCTTCGATGGGATGAGGGGTGAAAGTACCCACTTCAATGAAGCCGAAACCGAAGTCGGCGAGTTCATTGTAGGCTTCGGCGTTCTTGTCGAATCCCGCCGCCAGACCGATTCTGTTCTTGAATCGGATGCCTTTCCAGATGAATACATCGGGTACAGGTCTGAACAAGGAGCGTATCCATCCTCTCACAGGGATAAGATTACGGTAAGTTCCTTGCAAGACGTGTAATAGTTTTTGATGGATTACTTTGGGGTCTTCCTTGAAAAGGAAAGGCCGTATGATGTCTTTGTACATAATTTATGGATAAGTTTATCGTTTGATGTAAGCGGCGGCGGCTTTTGCACAGTTCTCACCGTCTATGGCCGCAGAGATGATTCCTCCGGCGAATCCCGCTCCTTCTCCACAAGGGAAAAGTCCTTCTATTTCAGGATGCGCGAATGTCTCCTTGTCTCTGGGAATGCGTACAGGGGAGGATGTGCGAGTCTCGGCGGCAATCATGACAGCCTCGTTCGTGATGAATCCTCTGGTGCTTTTGCCGAAGTGTCGGAAGCCTTCTCTGAGGCGGTGGCTGAGGAAGGAGGGCATCCAGAAATGGAGAGGTGAGGAGATGAGTCCTGGCGTATAGGAGGTGTTGGGCAGGTCATAGCTGACTTTCTTATTGATGAAGTCGGCCATGCGTTGCGCGGGAGCTGTCTGCCTCATGTTGCCGGCTCTCCAGCATTGCAATTCTAAAGCGGCTTGCAGGTACATCATCCGCAAAGGGCTTTCTCTCAGCAAGGGGTCGTCCACTCCTTTTATATTATAGTCTTGTTGCAGCAATTCATCGCTGAAGGAGGTGGAGAGAAGTTCCTCTAACGAGGGGTCGTTTAAATCCTCTGGATGTGTTTCCACCACCATGCCTGAATTGCTCCATTGGGTACCTCTGTTGGCAGGCGACATTCCGTTCACTACAATCTGGTGGGATGCGGTGGCCGCAGGCACCACACATCCGCCCGGACACATGCAAAAGGAATAGACTCCTCTTCCTTCTACCTGGGTCACATAGCTGTACTCGGCGGTGGGCAGGTACTTGCCTTTCCCGTTCCGGCTGTGGTATTGCAGGCAGTCGATGAGGTGGGAGGGATGTTCCAGACGCACGCCGAGTGCCAGTCCTTTGGACTCTATGTGCACATTGTGCTCATACAACCAGCGGTAGACATCACGGGCGGAATGTCCGGTGGCCAGGATAACTGGTCCCATGAAGCGTTTCCCTCGTTCGGTCTCTATTCCTATTACTGTTCCGTTTTCGATGATTAGTGAAGTCATCTTGGTTTGGAAGTGCACCTCTCCTCCCGAGGATAGTATGGTCTTCCGTATGCGTTCGATGACTTTGGGGAGTTTATCTGTGCCGATATGTGGATGGGCGTCGTAAAGGATGGAAGGGCTTGCGCCGTGTTGGCAGAAGATGTTCAGTATTTTCTCCACGTTGCCTCTTTTTTTCGCTCTTGTGTAGAGCTTGCCGTCAGAGAAAGTGCCGGCACCGCCTTCGCCGAAGCTGTAGTTGCTTTCGCTGTCCACTTTCTGCGTGCGGGTGATTTGTGCGATGTCTTTTCTGCGTCCTTCGATATCCTTTCCTCGCTCTACCACAATGGGACGGCATCCGGCCTCGATTAGTCGTAGGGCCGCAAACAGTCCGCCAGGACCTGCGCCTACCACTACTACCTGGGGCTTCCCCTCCACGACAGGATAATCTATGGGGGTGTAAGGTTCGTCCTGCGGGTACTCGTTGATGTAGGCTCTCACTTTCAGATTGACGAAAATCTGGCGATGGCGCGCGTCGATGCTTTTACGGAGAATCCGAATAGCATATAACGTGCGTTTGTCAAGCCCTTTCTCTTTGGCGATGAAGTCTTTGATGGATTCCTCGTCATAAGCTTGTTGTGGCAACGCTTTTAACTGGTACTCTTCTGTCATTTCTTTTTAAAGTATTTTCGGATACGGCGCATGACTCTCACTCCCATAATCGCTCCGTCTGCTATGGCTATTCCTTTGCTGATGTAGTTCATGATACGCTCTCGCTGAGTAAGAGGTGTCTCCTGCGTCATCAGAGAGGATGAGTAAGCTGTAATACGTTGGCGGACAATCTTCGCTTTTTTTTGGAGAGCCGCTCTTTCGGCTCGTATGCTTTCCAGGGAAACTGTTTTATTCATTTTCTTTCGCTGTGGTGGTTTGACAATCTCCGATGAGGTTGTACAGGAATTTGGTGATTGGCCGCACGAACAGTGGTCTGCGCGCCTTGTAGACGACATACATGAGGATGGCCATTACCACGGCTATCAGTCCGTAGCTTTGCCAAAGCGGCAAACCGAGGCATTCGTGCATGATTTGGCTTGTCATGAAAGATAGATAGAACAGGGCTATCATACCCAGGATGACAAGGATGAAGCCGATTACAAATGTGGAGATGAAGAGGGTGGACTTCTCCACAAGGGTAAGAGTGGCTATTCTTTTCTGGATGTCAAGATACGCTTTCCCCTCCTTGAAAAGAGCCTCGATGAGACTTACGTATTTATCGTGAATCATAATCTGCCTGAATTAAAAAAGGACAGACCCTCCTTATTATATAATGGAAAATCTGTCCTTGATGGTGTTAAGTCCGCTTATTCAGCGTCGTCGCTTTCGATATTGTTGGCGATTTCGGTAGCCAACTCGTTCATGTCCTTGCGGTTCAGCTTAATACCTTTTTTGCGGAGAGCTTCTGCGATTTTCTCGCGTGTGTCAGTTCCTTTTTCAGGTGCCAGCAACAGTCCTGCTGCGGCTCCTACCACGGCGCCGCCCAAGAATGCGGCGAAAATACTCAGTTCTTTCATATTTCTATTGTGTTTTGTAGTTCAATGCAAAGATACATCATTTTTTGAATTTATCGTTGTTGCCCTATGAAAAAAGTAAAAATATATTCGATATTTATATGGGTTAGTCTATTTTAACGTTCTCTTTTGCTGAATTGTCAATTTGAATTTGTACATTTGCGTAACAAAGTGAGAACGGAAGATGAATTATATTTCTAATCTTGTTCGCACAACGCAAAGTCAATGAACGAAAAACGAAAATAAAATAAAACATTATGAGTAAATCTTGGATCTTTATCGGTATGTGTGCCGTGCTTACACTCGCTTCCTGTAAATCAAAGGAGAGTGCCTATCGTGCGGCTTATGAAAAAGCAAAAGCTGCGGAAATGAATTCTGCGGCGACCGAAACGCCTGCTACAGACACCAGTACTGCCGTAGCTACAGCACCTGTGGTAACCACTCCGGCACAGACAGCGCCCGTACAGGAGGAGAATGTGCCTGTTCGTTCCGAGAATGTCTCCTTGGTGAACGGGGAAGACTTGAAAGCTTATAATGTGGTGTGCGGTAGTTTCAGTTTGAAGACAAACGCCGAGGGCTTGCAGCAGACGTTGAAGAATGCCGGCTACAACGCACGTATCGCCTTCAACTCTTCCGCCAACAACGGACAGGGCATGTACCGTGTCGTGGCTTCTTCTTTCGATGACCGCGCTTCCGCCGTACAGTCTCGCTCCACCTTGCGTTCCACTTATCCGGACGCTTGGTTGCTCTTGAAAAAATAATTAATCTCTTCATATTAAATTTCCAACAGGTATCTGAGACCTGTGAAAAGACGTTTTTAGACTAAGATAACAGTGTTTCCTCCCTATTTTTCTTTATTTTGATTAGGGGAGGAAACTTTTTTGGGCTTGATTCTTCGTATTCCACTTGAAAAGCGTAAATTTGCAGCCGTTATGGGCAGAATCCTTTCTATAGATTACGGGAAAAAAAGAACAGGAATAGCGGTATCTGATTCTTTGCGATTGGTGGCAAATGGATTGGGGACGGTGGCTACTCCCTCACTTTTCGATTTCATCAAGAATTACCTCTCGAAAGAGAAGGTGGATGTCATCGTGGTGGGAAAACCGAAGCAGATGGATAACAAACCTTCGGAGAACATGGCGAGAATCATCCCTTTTTTCAATCGTCTCAAAAAGGCTTTCCCCTCGGTTCAGACGGTGTTCTATGATGAACGGTTCACTTCCGTGCTGGCGCACCGGGCCATGATTAGCGGGGGCATGAAGAAGAAAGAACGCAGGGAAAACAAAGGGATAGTGGACAAAATCAGTGCCGTGATTATTCTGGAGGATTACATGGAGTCCTTGCGTATGAAAGGAGAATTTGCACTGTAAGTGAAACTGTATAAGATACTATTATTATGATATTGCCGATATATACTTACGGACAGCCTGTGTTGAGGAAAGAGGCTGAGGAAATCACGAAGGATTATCCTGAATTGGATAAACTTATTGCGGATATGTTCGAGACACTGCACAATGCGGATGGGGTGGGGCTGGCTGCGCCACAAATAGGAAAGTCCATCCGTTTGGTGGTTGTGGACTTGGACGTGATGAAGGATGAGGATCCGGCTTTCGCCAACTTCCGTCATGCGTATATCAATCCTCGTATTGTCGAGACTGAAGGAGAGGTGGTGCCTTTTGACGAGGGATGCCTCAGTATCCCTGGCTTGCACGAGAGTGTGCGCCGTCCTGCGAAAATCCATGTGACTTATATGGATGAACAGTTTACACCGCACGATGAGTGGGTGGACGGCTTTTTGGCAAGGGTCATGCAGCACGAGTTCGACCATTTGGATGGGGTGATGTATGTAGACCGTGTTTCCGCTCTGCGTAAGCAGATGATAAAGAGCAAGTTGAAAGCTATTGTAAACGGTAGGGTACGGTGTGATTACCGCATCAAACCTGCTAAAAGATAACTAAAACAAGTCGCTGTATGCTTAGACGATTCCTCCTTTTGTGCGCTTGGTGCCCTCTATCTCTCTTCGCCCAGATTAATACGGACAGGATGACAGAGGTGGGGAAGAATGCGTTGTATATGGAGGATTACGCCTTGAGCATCCAGTATTTCAACCAGGTCATTTACGCCAAGCCTTATTTGTACGACCCCTATTTCTACCGGGGATTGGCGAAATTCTATTTGGAGGATTTTCAAGGTGCGGACAATGACTTGACGCAAGCCATAAAGATTAATCCTTTCATTCAAGGCACCTATCAGTTAAGGGGACTGGTGCGCATCCGTCTGAATGATTTTGACGGTGCGATTGCAGACTATAAGAAAGCTATCTCATACGCTCCCGACAATCAGGGATTTTGGCAGAATATGGCACTGTGCCAGATGCAGAAGAAGGATTACAAGGCTGCTACGGCCACTATCGATGAGATGCTGAAGAAGTGGCCTCGATTTTCCAAAGGGTATGCCATGAAAGCGGACATGGCGTTGCAGCAAAAGGACTATAAGGCTGCGGCCTTATGGCTGGAAAAGACATTGGAGCTGGATCCTTACGAGGGGTCAGCTTGGGAGACGAAGGCTTTCCTGAGCATGAACGAGAAGAAATACCGCAATGCGGACAGGGAGTTCTCCAAGGCTCTCTCCATGTTGCCGGGAAGTTCGAACCTGTATATCAACCGTGCGTTGGCGCGTTATCGCATCTTTAATTACAAGGGAGCGATGGAGGACTACACCCGTGCATTGGAGTTGGATCCTTCCAATTACATCGCACACTATAACCGTGCGTTGCTGAGTATGCAGGTAGGGGAGGACAACCGGGCTATTTCCGACTTGGATTTCCTGATAGAACAGGACCCTGGCGATATGCTGGCTGTGTACAATCGGGCGGTACTGCGGGAGAAAACGGGAAATCTGAGAGGGGCGGTGAATGACTATACTCGTCTGATAAATCATTTCCCTTCTTTTTGGACAGGACTGATGGCCAGGGCTTCGCTCAAACGCCGGTTGGGAGACGCAAAGGGAGCTGAGATGGATGAGTTCCGGGTGATGAAGGCGCAGATAGACAAGTCGTATAACGGGAAACGTTATGCGGTAAGGCATTATAATCCCAACCGTCCGATACCGAACACGACTCGCAAGAAGTCTTCGAAGAATTTGGAAGACTATAATAAAATCGTGGTCGATGATGACGCAGAGCCAGAAAAGCATTATGACACCGCTTATACGGGAAAGGTGCAAAACCGAAAGGCCAGTGTGGCTCTTCAGCCTTTGTTCAATCTGTCTTATTATGCGCAGGGAAATGGCGTGAGGGACGCTGTGAATTTCTATAAAGGAATAGAAGACATCAATCTGCGACACGCTTTGCCCCGTCCGCTGCTCATCACGAATTACGAACCCGCTTTGGATGAAGGTTCGTTGAAGAAGCACCAGTCTGAATTCGATCGGCTTTCCACCAAGATTAACGAAGGTAATGCACAGCCGGCAGATTATTGGGCCAGGGCGATGGAGGCGTACACTTTGCGGGATTTCACACACGCCCGAGCTGATTTGGACAGTGTGGTCGCAAAGGATTCTACAAATTACGCCGCACTTTTCATGCGAGCTTCGCTGGTGGTGGAATTGATGGAGGCGGGCAGCTATACATCATCACTGGCTACACAAACTACTGTTTCTTCGTCCGTAAAGAACCGTTTTGGGGCGAGTGTTCCTGCATTATCTCAACCTCAAGTGCCGGTGTCTGCCGCACAATCCCGTCAGATGGCACTTTCACTGGCGGAAGCAGACTTGGACGCAGTGATAAGACTGGCGCCTGATTTCCCTTATGCCTATTTCAACCGAGCAGGGATTTATGCGGAGCAGAAAGAGTATGCGAAAGCTAAGGCGGATTATGATACAGCCTTGAAGCTTTTTCCAGACTTTGCGGAGGCTTACTATAACAGGGGATTGGTGGAGATTTTCGCAGGCCATTTGACACAGGGACGCTCCGACTTGAGTAAAGCCGGGGAGCTGGGCTTGTACACGGCCTATAGCGTAATTAAACATTATTCAAACGCAAAGTGATATTTTTCAGGGGGAAAGTAGGTTATGAAAAAGAAAATACTTACTTTTGCACCGTTTTTAGAAGACAATATTATACACTTATGATAAAGATAACTTTTCCAGATGGTTCGTGCCGGGAATATGAACCTGGTGTAACGGGCCTGCAAATCGCAGAAAGTCTTTCTCCGCAGTTGGCTCGCGAGGTGCTTGCGTGCGGCGTGAACGGCGAGACGGTGGAACTCAATCGTCCCATTAATGAAGATTCAAAAGTCGTCCTTTACAAATGGGAAGACGAGGAAGGCAAACACGCTTTCTGGCATACCTCCGCACACTTGTTGGCGGAAGCGCTTCAGGAACTCTATCCGGGTATCCAGTTCGGTATTGGCCCGGCCATCGAGAGCGGATTCTATTATGATGTGATGCCGCCTGAGGGAACGGTTATCAAAGAAGGTGATTTCAAGAAAATCGAGGATAAGATGAAGGAACTGGCCGCTAAGAAAGAGGCGGTTGTACGTCATTCTATCCATAAAGACGAGGCCATGAAGTTCTTCGGAGACCACGGACAGACCTACAAGCAGGAGCTGATTGCTGACTTGGAGGATGGACATATCTCCACTTATACACAGGGTAACTTCACAGACCTCTGTAAAGGTCCGCACTTGTTGTCCACGTCCCCGATTAAAGCGGTGAAAGTAACCGCTGTGTCTGCCGCCTACTGGCGTGGAGACGAGAAGCGTCCGCAGATGACTCGTATCTATGGTATCAGCTTCCCGAAGAAGAAGATGCTGGATGAGTATCTCGTGATGATGGAGGAGGCTAAGAAGCGCGACCACCGTAAGATTGGTAAAGAGATGGAACTCTTCTTCTTCTCTGACCGTGTGGGAAAAGGACTGCCTATGTGGCTCCCGAAGGGAACTGAATTGCGTATTCAGTTGCAGAACTTCTTGCGTCGTATCCAGAAACGTTACGGCTATCTTCAGGTGGTGACTCCGAATATCGGTAGCAAGCAGTTGTATGTGACTTCCGGCCACTATGCACATTACGGAAAGGATTCTTTCCGTCCTATCACCACTCCACAGGAAGGTGAGGAGTATATGTTGAAACCGATGAACTGCCCTCACCACTGTGAGGTGTACGCATGGCGTCCTCATTCTTATAAGGAGTTGCCGTTGCGTATCGCTGAGTTCGGTACAGTATATCGTTATGAGCAGAGCGGTGAGTTGCATGGTTTGACCCGTGTCCGTGGCTTTACGCAGGATGATGCGCATATCTTCTGCCGTCCTGACCAGGTGAAATCCGAGTTCGAGAATGTGATGGACATCATCTTCATCGTGTTTAAAGCCTTCAACTTCACCGACGTGGAAGCGCAGATTTCTTTGCGTGATAAGAACGATAAGGAAAAGTACATCGGTTCTGATGAAATATGGGATGAGGCTGAAGCTGCCATCCAGGCTGCTTGTAAGGAAAAAGGATTGGATGCCAAAGTCGCTTACGGCGAGGCTGCTTTCTATGGCCCTAAACTGGATTTCATGGTGAAAGATGCTATTGGTCGTCGTTGGCAGCTGGGTACTATCCAGGTGGACTACAACTTGCCGGAGCGTTTCAAACTGGAATATACAGGCGAGGACAATGAGAAGCATCGTCCGGTGATGATTCACCGTGCACCTTTCGGTTCCATCGAGCGTTTCATCGGTGTGTTGATTGAGCATACCGCAGGACACTTCCCCATTTGGCTGGCACCTGAACAGGCCGTAGTACTGCCCATCTCTTCCAAGTTCAACGACTATGCGAAGAAGGTGAAAGACTATCTGGAGGCACACGATGTGCGGACAGTGGTGGATGACCGTGACGAGAAAATCGGGCGTAAGATTCGTGACAACGAGATTAAGCGTATACCTTACTTGTTGATTGTCGGTGAGAAGGAAGTCGGAGAGGAAACCGTGTCCGTCCGCAGACAAGGCCAGGGAGACCAGGGTAGCATGAAATACGCTGATTTTGCGAAAAAAATCAACGAGGAAGTTGATAGTATCATAAATAAGTATTAATTTTGCAGCCCGGAAAAGGGAAGGGACTGGCTCCTGTGGGGCAGGACATTCTCTCTTCCGGGTAGCTAACATAAGTAGTCATAACTAAAATAACTTACTAACATACAGTAGGAACAAAAATTCTTTGATGAAGAAAAACGACATTAAGCAACAGTATCGTGTCAATGAGCAGATACATGTACATGAAGTCCGCATAGTGGGCGACGGGATAGAACCAAAAGTGTATCCTACGCGCAAAGCTTTGCAGTTGGCCGAGAGCCAAGGTGTGGATTTAGTAGAAATTTCCCCGAACGCCACTCCTCCTGTATGCAAGTTGATTAGTTATTCCAAATTCCTCTACCAACAGAAAAAGCGGCAGAAAGAGATGAAGGCTAAACAGGTCAAGGTGGAAGTGAAAGAAATCCGTTTCGGACCGCAGACCGACGACCATGATTACAACTTCAAGCTCAAGCATGCGCAGGAGTTTCTGGAAGAGGGGAACAAGGTGAAAGCCTATGTGTTTTTCCGTGGACGTTCCATTTTGTTTAAGGAACAAGGAGAAGTATTGCTTCTCCGTTTCGCCAACGATTTGGAAGAGTTCGGAAAAGTGGAGCAGATGCCGGTGTTGGAAGGAAAACGAATGACCATTTTCATCAGTCCTAAGAAACTGGCGAACGGTAAGAAAGCACCTGCACAGCCCAAACTTCCGCCAAAGACTGCCAAAAAACAGCAGGCCAAGGAAGAAAAAGCGAAAACAGTGCGTGAATCTCAGGAAAACGGAGCCGCACAGAGTGAGTAAAAGAAGTTAATGTGCGTAACGTCTTGGTATATACGTTACCACTTACATTAATAATTCAAAACAAACAAAAATGCCAAAAGTAAAGACTAATTGCGCTGCAAAGAAGAGATTTCGTTTGACAGCGACAGGAAAGATTAAAAGACATCATGCTTACCACAGTCACATTCTGACGAAGAAGACGAAGAAGCAGAAACGTAACCTTGACCATTCTGCACTCGTGAACAGCGCAAACCGCAAGTTGGTTCGCGACCTTCTCGCCATGAGATAACTAAAAGTAAGTCAAACGTATTTTTAATCGAAAAGTTTAACCGAATGTATTAGCTCAAAAGTGCCTGACCGTGAGGATGCAGGACGCTAACATTCTAAAAAAGTAAAATTATGCCAAGATCAGTAAATCATGTTGCTTCCAGAGCAAGAAGAAAGAAAGTGTTGAAACTCACCAGAGGTTACTTTGGTGCAAGAAAGAACGTGTGGACAGTAGCGAAGAACACTTGGGAGAAAGGTCTTACCTATGCTTTCCGTGACCGTCGCAACAAAAAACGCGAATTCCGCGCATTGTGGATTCAGCGTATCAATGCTGCCGCTCGTCTCGAGGGACTTTCTTACTCTCAGTTGATGGGTAATTTGCACAAGGCTGGTATCGAGATTAACCGTAAGGTACTCGCAGACCTCGCAGTGAACCATCCCGAAGCTTTCAAGGCTATCGTAGCCAAGGCGAAGTAATTTGTTCCGATTCTGAAATTTTATGTATTAATTGTGTGGGTCAGGTGAGCATGTGAGTGTTCACCTGATTTTTTGTGACTATCCTTGACAATATAATTATTATGGTAGGTGAAAGTAAATCCATAGGCCGGCGAACGATGGCGAGGAAACCCAAATCGCAGGCTCCGTCCGAAGACCCTTTCGGACACGTGCAGCCTCAGGCACTTGACTTTGAAGAGGCTGTATTGGGCGCTTTGATGGTGGAGAGTGATGCCTATTCGCTGGTTTGTGAGATACTAAGGCCAGAGTCTTTCTATGACCACAGGCATCAGTTGATTTACAAGGCGGTGCAGGATTTGCAGGTGCAGGACAAGCCAGTAGACATCATGACTGTGACAGAGCAGTTACGGTCTTCTGGGGTATTGGAGGAGGCTGGTGGCCCGTATTATATCACGCAGCTTAGCAGCAAAGTGGCCTCTTCCGCCCATATTGTGTACCACGCCCGTATTATTGCCCAGAAATTCTTGGCGCGTGAGCTGATTACTTTCACCAGCCGCATTCAGACTGGTGCGTTTGACGAGACGCAGGATGTGGAAGACTTGATGCAGGAGGCCGAGGCTGACTTGTTCAAAATCTCCCAGCAGAATCTCAAGAAAGATTATACGCAAATCAATCCCGTGATTGACGACGCATACAAGATGCTCCAGAACGCCGCCAAGCACGGTGACGGACTGACGGGGTTGAGCAGCGGCTTTACCAAGTTGGATGCGATGACATCTGGCTGGCAGAAGTCTGACCTTATCATCCTTGCGGCACGTCCGGCTATGGGAAAGACAGCTTTCGCCCTTTCCATGGCCAAGAACATGGCGGTGGACGGAGTGCCGGACATTGACGATAAGGGAGAACCCATCCGCAGGCAGGTGCATGTGGCTTTCTTCTCCTTGGAGATGAGCAACGTGCAGTTGGTGAATCGTCTTATCTCCAACGTGTGCAGCATTCCGGGAAACAAGATAAAGAACGGACAGCTCGAGAGCTATGAATGGCAGCAACTGGACAACCAGATAAAACGTCTTTACGACGCACCGCTTTATGTGGACGACACACCTTCACTCTCCGTGTTCGAGTTGCGTACGAAAGCGCGTCGGTTGGTGAGAGAACATGGAGTGGAAATCATCATGATAGACTACCTTCAGCTGATGAATGCCAGTGGATTGGCCAATAGCCGTCAAGAGGAGGTCAGCACGATTTCCCGCTCCTTGAAAGGATTGGCCAAGGAGTTGAACATTCCCATCATCGCTCTGTCTCAGTTGAACCGTAATGTGGAATCCCGTGATGGTATCGACGGCAAGCGTCCGCAGCTCAGCGACCTTCGAGAGTCTGGAGCCATAGAGCAGGATGCCGATATTGTGTCTTTCATCCACCGTCCTGAATATTACAAGATTTATGAGAACGAGAATCACCAAGATATGCACGGTATGGCGGAAATCATTCTGGCTAAGCATCGTAACGGTGCGGTAGGAACAGTGAACTTGCGCTTCCGTGGAGAGTTTGTCCGTTTCCAAAATCCCGAAGAAGAGGATTTGGGGGACAGGGGTGGAGAGCTTTCATCTCGTATCAATACGGGCAGTCCGGCTCCTTCCAACGGAGGCGGTGATGTCCCGATGCCTGATGATCCCTTCTTAGGTGCCGCACCTCCCACAGACACTCCTTTCTAATGAAGAAAACAGTGTAAATTCTTAGTCATCTCAAAATTTCTTCGTACTTTTGTGCGAATTTTAGTAGCGTGTAAAAATCGACATAGAATGAATATATCTTACAATTGGTTGAAAGAATATGTGGACTTCGATCTCACTCCGCAGGAAGTGGCCGATGCACTGACCTCCGTGGGTCTGGAGGTGGACGCGTTGGAAGAAGTCCAGACTGTCAAAGGCGGATTGAAAGGACTGGTGGTAGGGCAGGTGATGACCTGTGTGCCGCATCCTAACTCTGACCACATGCACATCACTACCGTAGATCTCGGCAACGGACAAGAGCCGGTACAGATTGTGTGCGGTGCGCCTAATGTGGCTGCGGGAGAAAAAGTGGTGGTGGCCACACTGGGAACTGTGTTGTATGACGGAGACCAGTCTTTCACGATAAAGAAATCCAAACTCCGCGGTGTGGAATCCTACGGGATGCTCTGTGCGGAGGACGAAATAGGTATAGGTACTGACCATGCGGGCATCATCCTGCTTCCGAAAGACACGCAGGTGGGTATGCCGGCGGCGGATTATTACCATATCAAAAGCGACTGGGTGATTGAGATTGATATCACACCAAACCGTGCCGACGCTTGTTCTCATTACGGCGTGGCGCGCGACTTGTACGCTTGGTTGGTGCAGAACGGCCATAAGACAGCCTTGCACCGTCCTTCCGACGAGGCTTTCCAGGTGGATAACCACGACTTGGACATCGCTGTGGAAGTGGACAATGAAGAGGCTTGTCCCCGTTATTGCGCCGTGACTATCAAAGGATGTACTGTAAAGGAGAGTCCCTCTTGGCTGCAGGACAAACTGCGCACCATCGGATTGCGTCCTATCAACAATATCGTGGACATCACGAACTACATCATGATGGCCTACGGACAGCCCTTGCACTGTTTTGACGCTGACATGATAAAAGGCGGTAAGGTCGTGGTGAGAACGATGCCGGAGGGTACGAAGTTCGTGACACTGGACGGAGAAGAGCATACATTGAGCGACCGTGACTTGGCTATTTGCAACGCAGAAGAGCCGATGTGTATTGCGGGTGTGTTCGGTGGAAAGGGATCCGGCACTTACGAGACTACGAAAGATGTCTTGTTTGAGTCCGCTTATTTTAATCCTACATGGATTCGAAAAAGTGCGCGTCGTCATGGGTTGAGTACGGATGCCAGCTTTCGCTTTGAACGTGGCATTGACCCCAACGGTTGTGTCTACGCCTTGAAGCAGGCGGCTCTTTTAGCAAAGGAACTGGCCGGAGGTACTGTTTCCATGGAAATCAAGGACGTGTATCCTCATCCGCTGCCCGATTTCCCGGTAGATTTGCAATACAAGTATGTGCATGACTTGGTTGGAAAAGACATTCCGGCGGAGACCATCAAGAGCATTGTCTCTTCGCTGGAGATGAAGATAACTGAAGAGACGGCGGACGGTTTGAAGCTGATTGTGCCGGCTTATCGTGTGGACGTGCAGCGTCCTTGCGATGTAGTGGAGGATATTCTTCGTATTTATGGCTATAACAATGTGGAGATTCCCACTTCCTTGAAATCCTCTTTGAGCATTGAGGGTGAGGTTGACCGCAGCAATCATTTGCAGAATTTGGTGGCTGAGCAGCTTGTAGGCAGCGGATTCAATGAGATTCTGAACAACTCCTTGACCCGTGCGGCTTATTACGAAGGACTTAACGCCTATCCGGCGGAGAACTTGGCGAGAGTGTTGAATCCGTTGAGTGCGGATTTGAACGTGATGCGCCAGACTTTGTTGTTCGGCGGTCTGGAGAGTATCGCCCACAACGTGAACCGCAAGAAGGTGGATTTACGCTTCTTCGAGTATGGAAACTGCTATCATTTCCATGCGGATAAGAAAGAGGAGGGCAAAACGCTCAGTGCCTACAGCGAGGAATATCACTTGGCGCTGTGGCTTACGGGTAAATACGTGAGCGAAAGTTGGGAGCGTCCTGACGAGCAGACCAGCGTATATGAGCTGAAAGCGTATGTACAGAACATCTTCGCCCGTTTGGGTGTGGATATCCGTGCCTTGTCCTTGGAAGCTGGAACGGACAATATTTATTCCCGTTCGTTGGTGTACAAGACAAAAGGCGGCAAGACGCTGGCTGAATTGGGCATCGTGTCCCGCAAACTGTTGAAGACGCTGGACATTGCACAGCCTGTGTTCTATGCTGATTTGAACTGGACTGCCTTGATGAAGGCCGTGCGTAAGCACAAGACCCTTTACAAGGAGGTCAGCAAATTCCCCGCCGTGAGCCGTGACCTGGCTTTGTTGGTGGACAAGGGACTGGAGTTTGCCGAGATAGAGAAAGTAGCCTATGCCACCGAGAAGAAGCTGCTGAAGAACGTCCGTCTGTTCGACGTGTACGAAGGCAAGAACTTGGAGGCCGGAAAGAAGAGTTACGCTGTCAATTTCACGTTGCAAGACGAGAACAAGACTCTTAACGACAAGCAGATAGAAAAAATCATGAGCGGCCTTATCCGTAACTTGGAGAGCAAGCTCGGAGCAAAGCTCAGATAATCATAACGTAATTATATTTTTACACATTAACAAACAAACAAATGGGAAGAGCGTTCGAATATAGAAAAGCTGCCAAGCTGAAAAGATGGGGCCACATGGCTCGTACGTTCACGAAGATAGGCAAGCAGATTGCCATCGCAGTAAAGGCTGGAGGCCCGGATCCTGAGAACAACCCTCATTTGCGTGCCATTATCGCTAACGCAAAGCGGGAGAATATGCCGAAGGACAATGTGCTGCGTGCCATCAAGAATGCGATGGGCAAGGACGCAAGCGATTACAAGGAGATGACTTACGAGGGATACGGCCCTCACGGAGTAGCCATCTTCGTAGATACATTGACAGATAATCCTACCCGTACAGTGGCCGATGTACGTTCCGTGTTCAATAAATTCAACGGTAACCTCGGCACAATGGGTTCTTTGGCGTTCCTGTTCGACCATAAGTCAGTCTTCACTTTCAAGAAGAAGGATGATTTGAATATGGACGATTTGATTCTGGAACTGATAGACTACGGAGTGGAAGACGAGTTTGACGAAGACGAGGAAGAGAACACCATCACGATTTACGGTGATCCGAAGTCTTTCGGACAGATTCAGAAATACCTCGAGGGTAACGGCTTCGATGTAGTAGGTGCGGAGTTCACTTATATCCCGAATGACGAGAAAGACGTGACTCCGGAACAGCGCGAGACTATCGACAAGATGGTGGAGCGTTTGGAGGACTTCGACGATGTACAGACCGTGTACACAAACATGAAACCAGAAGAGTCTGAGGAAGAATAACATTTCCAAAATTCATACATCAAATTACGGAGCTTGGTGCTGATGTGAATCAGTGCCAAGTTTTTTGTAATGATTATCCGCAATCGTACCGCCAATAAACATTGTGTAGGTAAAGATGCGATGAATCGCGTCTCTACTGATTGATGGGCATTTAGGACGTGTCTTGTCATGCCGTGAGTAGTGACTCCTTATTCACCGTGTTTGACTCTATGTAATGAAGAGGTTAGACTGGAGAGTATAAGGTTGTCTCAACGCAACGCACCCTTATTCTGTCCTATAAATGGAAAATTACTGTACATTGAAAATCTTCTTCTCCGTGTGTACTTTATGAAAGAAAATGGACGAAAAAGTGAAGGACTATGCTACAATGTAGGCCCATTTCCAGTGATTTTAGGCTGTTTAGTGTAGGCTAGTGTAGGCTTAGTGTAGGCAATATTCCTGTTTTTTGTCA
>CAVDHB010000014.1:0-16902 GCA_963608705.1 Prevotella sp. P5-108 | reverse complement strand
CCGACGAGCTTGCCATGCACGATAACTTGCATGATTATGCTAATTATCGTTAACCGTATGCAGTTTTCTTATTATAGTTCATATTACAGGATTTTTACAGCCTCTTTGTAACACAATTACACAGGGGCGTTGTAATTGGATTACACGGCCAGTGTAATGTTCTCGGGAAGAGTATTTTTTAGGAAAGACATAGAAAAACGCTGAATACTTGTGCGTCAAGTAATCAGCGTTTGCATTGCGTGGGCCATCTAGGGCTTGAACCTAGGACCTCCAGATTATGAGTCTGTTGCTCTAACCAACTGAGCTAAAAGCCCGCTCCGCTTATAAGCGTATGCAAAAATACGCAAAACATTTTGTATCGCCAAATAAAACGCTTGAAATTTGCTCATTACCGTAAAATCTGCTACATTTGTTTGCTGAATGGCTAAACGTATATTGTATATGGATAAGAAGATAAAGAACCTGATATTTGACTTTGGCGGGGTATTGGTGGATTTGAATCCTGACCGGTGCATCCGCTCGTTTGCACAGTTGGGGCTGAATGTCATGCCTTATCTGAATACCTGTCTTTCAAACGGCGTATTTCAGAAGATGGAGCTTGGCGAGATTTCTCCTAAAGAATTCTGGGAGGAAGTGAGACTTCTCTTTCATGCGCCAGAATTGACGGATGCGCAACTGACTGCGGCGTGGAACGCTATGTTAGTGACAATCCCCGCAGAACGGCTGGCGATGCTCCGCACGCTTCGCAACAGGTATGAACACATCTATTTGCTCAGCAATACGAATGTGTTGCATTGGGAAATGGGCAAGGAACTTTTCAAGGTGGAGGGAAATACGGTGAACTATTATTTCGACCGCATCTTTCTTTCCTGTGACTTGCACTTAGCAAAACCGGATGCCGCTATCTTCGAACGGGTGCTGTCCAAGACAGAGGCTGAACCGGACGAGACTCTTTTTATTGATGATGCAGAGGCTAACTGCACGGCGGCTGAGGCGTTGGGCATACACACGTTTTGCCCAAAAATCCCCGGCGAGTGGATGAACCTTTTTAAAGACTAAGCTATGATATTTATACGACCGGCGATGTATCGGCCTTCTTTGGCACCTTGCGTGGCGACAGTCGGCTTCTTTGATGGGGTGCATAAAGGGCATCAGTATCTCATCCGTCAGGTATTGCGCTATGCGGAGGAGAATCACATGCCTTCCGCCTTGGTCACTTTTGAGCGTTCCCCTCGTGAGATTGTGCAGCCGGGTTATGTGTCCCGGTTGCTTTGCGCTCCTGAGGAGAAGTTGCGCAGATTGGCTTCCACTGGGGCGGATTTGTGCATGGTGCTGAACTTCACGCAGGAGATGGCGAAATTCTCCGCATACGATTTTATGGAAAAGGTCTTGCGAGACCATTTTAATGTACGTGTGCTGGTCATCGGCTATGACCATCGCTTCGGGCATAACAGAGCGGAGGGATTCGAAGATTATTGTCGTTATGGCAAAGAATTGGGCATAAAGGTGGTACACGCCGGAGGCTATACGTTGGAAGAGGAGAAAGTAAGCTCTTCTGTCATACGCCGTTTGTTGGAAATGGGTGATGTGGAAAAGGCGAATCGGATGTTGGGCTATGAGTACACGTTGGCTGGCACCGTGGTGAAAGGCTTTCAGGTAGGAAGGACTATTCAATTCCCTACGGCGAATATGCAGCCGGAAGACGCACGGAAACTGATACCCGGAGGTGGTGTCTATGCGGTATGGGTGTCTGTGAGAGACAGGCGGTACAAGGGAATGCTGAACATCGGTACACGTCCCACGGTGCATAACGGATCTCAGCGAACGATTGAAACGTATATTCTGAATTTCAATGAGGATATTTATGGAGAGTCGTTCTCCGTGTCGTTAGTCAAGCGAATCCGCTCGGAGCGACGCTTTGAGAATCTGTCACTGTTGCGGGAGCAATTGGAGAAAGACAAGGCGATGTGCGACCAGCTGCTTGTGGAATAAAGAAAGTCCTGCTGTCTTCCGCTGAAGAAAGCAGGACTCAAAAAGAAAATTAATGAAATACTTCGCAGGCTTTACCTATCGAGGATCCTCGATATAGGAGTCTTTGAAGCCAAGGAAGTAGAGTACGCCGTCCAGTCCAATCGTATTGATGGATTGTTGAGCGTTGGCTACTACCTTTGGTTTTGCATGGAAGGCAATACCCAGTCCTGCCTCTGAAATCATCGGAAGGTCATTGGCACCGTCTCCCACGGCGATGGTTTGCGCTAAATCTACATTCTCCACTTGGGCGATAAGCTTCAAGAGTTCAGCCTTTCGTTTTCCGTCTACAATCTCACCCAAGAAACGTCCTGTCAACTTCCCGTCCACGATTTCCATTTCATTGGCGTACACGTAGTCAATACCGTAACGGTCTTTCAGGTATTTCCCGAAATAGGTGAATCCACCGGAAAGGATAGCTATCTTGTAGCCATACCGTTTCAACACTGTCATCAGACGGTCGGTACCTTCGGTGATAGGAAGTTTCTCCGCAATGTCTTTCAGTACGGACTCATCCAGTCCCTTGAGGAGTGCCAGACGTTCGGTGAAGCTTTCCTTGAAGTCGATTTCGCCTCGCATGGCACGTGCGGTAATCTCTTTCACCTTGTCTCCCACTCCCGCACGGGCTGCCATCTCGTCTATACATTCTGTCTGTATAAGCGTGGAGTCCATATCGAAACAAATCAAGCGGCGCATACGGCGGAACATCGTGTCCTTTTGGAAAGAGAAGTCCATAGATTTCTGGGCTGACACTTCCGCTAACTGGTGGCGTAGCTCGTTAATGTCTTTCGGAGTGCCTCGGAGGGACAGCTCGATGCAAGAGCGTGACTTGGCTAAATGCTCGTCCAAAGGAATACGTCCTGTCAGACGGCGGATGCCATCGATGTTCAGTCCTTGTTCATAAATGACTTCCGTGGCGGAGGATATCTCTTTCGCTGTCAGTTTACGTCCTAACAGTGTGAGAATATAGCGGTTTTTCCCTTGCAGGCTTACCCAATGTTCGTAGTCTTCCGCAGACACAGGATAGAAACGGACGTTCACGTTCAAGTCCGCTGCTTTGAAGAGCAACTCTTTCATGATAAAACCCGAATCCAGTTCATTGGTCTTGCACAGGATGCCCAGTGACAACGTATCATGGATGTCGGCCTGACCAATGTCGAGAATGTCCACATTGTAGTTCGCCAGAATCTTTGTCACGGAAGCCGTCAGTCCAGGACGATCCACACCCGTGATACGAATCAGGATCAATTCGGTTTTTGACTGTTCTTGTTCTGTCATAGTGATAAGTGGTATATATAGTTTGTTAGGTAGTTTATTCTTTGATGATGACTGTCAGTTTTGCCGCGCCATGTGCCCCGAATACCAGCGCCTGTTCAATATCCGCCGTTTTAGATGGGCCAGAGATGAAACCGGCAAAGTCTTTATGCTCTTCTCCGATGTTGCGGTATGCCTCGTGCATATTGTTCACGATATGTTTTTTGTCAAGAATGAACACCAGGCATTCGGGGATGAAGTAGATAGCACGGTGTCTTTCGTCCCTTTGCTCGTACCATACGGCTCCGTTCTCCGCTATTCCCCAGTCGGCTTTCAGTACAGCCACGTCCACATCTTCCAGTTCGGCAGGTGTTTCCAGTTGGTCGGGGTTCACGTTGGCGCAGGAAATCTCTTGCAGATGGCTGGCGATTTTCTTCGCCTCTGGATATTGGCTTTTAATCAGTGCGTTGATGTCTTCCCCCTCTTTTAGGAATATGCCTTGTCCGCCTACCGCTTTCAAGGCTTCACAGAACTGGGCTACCGGGTCAGCGAAAGTCATCGCCTCTGTTTCCAATATCGAATAGTCTGGTTTGGGGAAGTCGCATACCGTGTTCTTGCGGATAGCGGCTAATATTTCGTCTCTGCTGCTCATGTTATTTTACCTTTCCTTTTTTCCAAAGCGTGTTGAAACTTTCTTTTGCGAACTTGGGCATATCATGATAAATTCCCCATGCGTTCAGCTTCGGGTTGTTGATAAGTGCCTTGGGCGCATAATTGGCCAACCATCCCATGTCCAGTGCCCAATGGAAGAGAGCTGGACGCTCCATCAGGAAGTTCATTCCCTTTGACATCACTTTCTTCATAGGGTCTGCCACTCCGATGCGGTCTAAATCCTGTCTCCAGCGATAGATGTTCTCTGCCAGATCCACTTTAGCCGGACATACACAAGAGCAGGAATGACATAAAGAACAAGCGGATACATTGTCATGGTATTTCTGCTCGTCCTTCATCATGCCGAGATTGATGCCGATGGGACCAGGGATGAAGTAGGTATAGGAGTAACCACCGCTTCGGCGGTACACAGGACAGGTGTTCATGCAAGCGCCGCAACGGATGCAGTTCAGCAACTTAATGCGTTCGGGATGTCTCAGTATCTCGCTCCGTCCGTTATCCACAATGATAATGTGGAATTCCCCTCCTTTTTGAGGATGGCTGTAATGCGAGGTATAAGCTGTGATGGGCTGTCCTGTGCCAGAGCGTGCCAGCAGACGGGTGAAGACTCCTAACGATTCTCTGTTGGGGACAATCTTTTCCATACCGAATGCGCAAATCTGCAATTTGGACATGGAGGCTCCCATGTCCGCATTGCCTTCATTTGTGCAGACTACTACTTCTCCTGTGGAGGCCACCGCGAAGTTTGCGCCTGTCATGGCGGCATCTTCATGCACGAACCGTTTGCGCAAGGCACCACGCATGGCGTGTGTCAGGTATGTGGGGTCTGAGTTCTTGGCATCCGAGCCTATTTCTTTGGCGAACACTTCGCAGATTTCTTCTCTCTTTACGTGTACCGCAGGCATCACGATATGACTGGGAGCCAAGTGCATAAGCTGGAGAATACGTTCACCTAAGTCGCTTTCCACCACATCAATGCCTTTCTCCAATAAGTAAGGATTGAGATGACATTCCTCGGAGAGCATGGACTTGCTCTTCATGAAGTTTTTCACATGATGGTCTTTCAGAATATGGTAGATAATCTCACGATATTCCTTGTCATCCTTAGCCCAGTGTACAATCGCTCCGTTTTCCGTGGCGTGGCGTTCAAATTCTTCCAGTAAGTCAGCTAAGTGGCTGTTAGTGTATAGTTTCGTATCGCAAGCGGCCTGTCGTAAATGTTCCCACTCTGGAACGGAATGGGATTGTTTGTCTCTTTTCTGACGCAACGCCCAGATGGCTTGGTTGTACCATTTCGCACGTTCCGTGTTTTTCAGGAACTTCGCCGCTGCTTTCGTATGTTTCGTACTCATAATTACAATCCTTGTGCTAAGATTTCCACCAAATGAATGGGTTTGATAGGTAACTTGTTTTTCCTGATTAAACCGCCTTGGTGCATGAGGCAGGAGCTGTCGGCTCCCACAATGTATTCTGCTCCAGTGTCGATATGGTGCTGTATCTTGTCCATTCCCATCTGGCGGGATACTTCCGTCTCCTCGATAGCGAACATACCGCCGAACCCGCAGCATTCGTCGCTGGGTACAGGCTCTGCGATTTCAATGTCTTTCACCAAGGAAAGCAGGTCTTTTATCTTATTATAATAAGGTATGGTCATTTCAGAGGGAGAGGATAGATGCAACAGACGCACTCCGTGGCAACTGTTCTGAATGCTGACTTTGTGGGGGAAACGAGCTTTCAATGAAGTCGGTTTTACAATATCGTGCAAGAACTCGCACAAGTCGTACACTTTGTCCGCCACCTCGTCTTTCTTCTCTCCGAGGAAGCGTGCGTAATTGTCTTTTATATAGGCTACACAGCTGGCAGACGGGCCTACGATGTAGTCATAGTGGCCTTCTCCGAAGAGTTTCACGAATTTTTCTGCCAGATGTACAGACATCTGCTCAAAACCCGCATTGCCCATCGGCTGTCCGCAACAGGTCTGCGACTGGGGATAGTCCACCTCATATCCGAAACTTTTCAGCAGCTTGTAGGTATCTACCGCTACTTCTGGGTAAAGTGCGTTCACGAAGCAGGGAACGAATAGTCCAATCTTCATATGATTGATATATTTAGTCCTTTGTTAGTTATTATGGTTTGCAAATGTAAGTGATTTTTTTTGAGTATTGCTTCCATGCACCGCTAAATATCATTATTCCGCCAATAAAAAACAAGGCTATCCATTTCCTGATTATGTAATCATTATTGAAATGGATAGTCTATATTACAATAAATAAGTTTCTCCCCCGATTCAGAATGGATAGAAGAGTGGAAGCATGATGACGACAATGAGTCCGATGATAATTTGCAAAGGCAGTCCTATCTTCACATAGTCCATGAAAGAGTACCCTCCGGGCGACATGACTAATGCGTTGGGCGGAGTGGCGAAAGGTGTGGCGAAGGCCATGCTGGTGGAGATGGCTACGGCGAAGAGGAAGGAGTAGGGACTGACGTGCATGGAAGTGGCCGCACTCAAGGCGATGGGAGCCATCAGTACGGCAGTGGCCGTATTGTTCAGGAACAACGTCAAGAGGGATGAGGCGATGTAAAGACCCGCCAGCAACGCCCATGGTCCGAACGCACCGAAGCTGGATACCAAATGAGAGGAGAACCAAGTGGAGGCACCCGTCTTTTCCAATGCGGTAGACATGGGAATCATGGAGGCAATCAGCACGATGGTCTCCCAGTTGATGGCCTTGTAGGCGGCGTCCACATTCCGCAGGCATTTTGTTACCACCATCAGTACAGCTGCGGTCATCACGGCGGTTACAGAGGCGATGGGAAGCGAGGGTATCGCTAATACGATAATCATGGCCAGCATGATGAGTGCGGCAACAGGGGCTTTGTAGTCCAGTTTCACTTTCGCCGCCTCTTCCAAAGGCTTGCCCAAGACAATACAGTTGTCCGTGTCAGCGGTAAAGGTGGAGATATTTTTCCACTTTCCTTGCACCAGTATGATGTCGCCTCCTTTGAACGCAATGTCTTTCAAGGCTTTCACATGGGAGTGTACCTCTTCTTCGGCTTTCTTTGTGGTCATGCTGTCCTCGGCGATAATCTTACCGTTGCGTTGAATGGCCAGCACATTGAGTCCGAACTGTTTGCGGAGGTTCATTTTCACCACGGTTTCGTCCACATAAATGGATTTATAAGGTATCATGACCTCGGCGATACCCATTTGGTAGAACTCTGGTGTCACACTGTGTTCCTGTAAGGTAAGATGGAGTTCGGTGGTAAATTGTTTCACTGCCTCTATCGTACCTAATACATAGAAACTGTCGTTCAGTTGCAGCTCGGATGTAGGGGTGGCAGCCTCTTGGCTGATTCCTTTCCACAAGGTTGCATACGAGCGTTTGGCGCCGTCTCGGCGGATTTCCGTCACAGTAATGCCATAACGGGAATGAATATCTAATTCTTGCAGTGTCTTTCCGATTACGGGAGTATTCGGATTGGTGATGTCAATACGGTGCATTTGTTGTTGCAGGTGGTATTCCTCCATCAAGTCGTGCAGGGACTTGCCACTCTTTTTCCGCTTTGTGTTTCTTTTAGGGGAAAGCAGCCATTTTGCAAGGGGGTACATCAGCAAAATACCCGCCAATGTGCAGACCAAACCAAAAGGGAGGAAGGAAAAGAAGCCCAGCGGACGCAGTTTATGTGCCACCAGCACATCTTGAATTACCAAGTTAGGAGGCGTTCCGATAAGTGTCATCACCCCGCCGATGCAACTGGCAAACGCCATGGGCATAAACATTCTACGAGGGGAGATGCCCGCCTTGGCCGCCATGCTCGCCACGATAGGAATCATGAGTGCCACGGTGCCTGTGTTGCTGATAAGTCCTGAAATACAAGCCACTACCGTCAGCACTATCCAGTGCAGTCGGACAGGGTTCTGCCCAGCTACGGAAAGCATCTTGTTGCTGATTTGCTCTGCCAGCCCTGTATGGAAGATGCCGCTTCCCACCACGAACAGTCCCACCATCATGATGACTACCGTGCTGGAGAAACCTGCAAGGGCTTCAGAGGGAGTGAGGATTCCACTGAGGAGGAGTGCTAACAAGGCACAAAGTGCCACTAAGTCCGCACGGATTTTGCCGGAGGCAAAGCCGACGGCGGCTAAAAGGAGAATGATAAGTGTTATTGCCATCACCGTAAGGTTGTAATTGCGGCACAAAATTACGAATCTCCCGTAATTTGGGCAAAAGAAATCGTGAAAATCGGAAGCGGTTTACAACTGTCCGCTTTCCACCATGTTGATGACCCTTTCTGTCAAGTGGTCTTCGGGATTGTGTTCGGGGTCATAACGCTTGCGCAGACTGGCACCGAACAGGGCGGCGAACGTCTGGTAGAAACCTGCCTTGAACGGGCCGTAGAAAGCTCTGACCAACTCGAAAGTGGTGCTGTTGGTTTGGCGGTCTACCAGCTTTATCAACAGTTTTCCTTGTCGGAAAGTGAGCCGCTTCATGCGGGGCATATACTGCGCTTTCAGTCCTTTCTCCACTTTTTGTAGATGTTCGTCTTTCGCTTTCTTGTTAGGCAAGGTTTGCAGATAGTCGTAGGTCTCCACTATCGTCTGGTTTATCAGCTTGGCGATGGGCAGTGTGCGTTTCACATCCCTTATCAGCCGCCAGTACTGTCTCCACTCCTCCGGTGTGTTGAATGACACTGGAGGATACACATACACAGGCTGGTACTGTACATAGGGGATACTCTCCTTTTGAAAAGTAGTCTTTCCCGTTTTCACACGTACCGGCATGATAGGGTCGCCAATCATTTTATAATCGTCTGGCTTTTGTGCGTGGACTGGAAGCAGTCCATATACACATACGCAAAAAAAGCAAAGAATCCAATTTTTCATGACGAAGGCAAAAATAAGAAGAATATTCCATAACCGATATTTTTATACCTTTAATTATTTGTCTATTAGAAAAGTTAGCCTATCTTTGCAGACATATCCACTCTTATTGACTGACTTTATGAAGAGCCTTTTTTTAGTAACTGTCTTCTTTCTTTTTTGTGGGTCTTTTTCAATCTATGCGCAACGTGTGTACACATGGGAGGATTTCATAGAGAACTTCAACGAGGAAAAAGAGGACGACGCAGACAGGGAGGCCGCCTTGGAGACATTGTATGACATCCGGCAGAATCCCTACGAGATTAATTCGCTGACGAAAGAACAGCTTGAGAACCTGCCCTTTCTGTCGGACAGGCAAATTGAGGCCATTTTGGACTATACCGCCCGGCATACGGTGAAGTCCGTAGATGAGTTGCATCTCCTTTATGAAATAGATTTCGAGACGTACCAGTATTTGCGCTTTTTCCTGTATGCGGAGGATGTCAGGGAACCTTCTCGTTTTCCGTCGTTCAAACAGTTTCTCCAATACGGTAAGCGGAAACTGATAGTGGAGGGACGCTTCCCGCTTTATTGGAAAGCGGGTAATACTCGTTATTCGGCAGAGACCTTGGCCAAGTATCCGAACCGTCAATATGCGGGAAGGCGTTTCGGACAGACAACCCGTTTCAATTGGACGTATGGTCAAAAGCTGGATGTGGGATTCACGGCGGACAAAGACGCAGGAGAAGATTTCTTCACTTTCAAGAATGGAAACAAAGGGTATGACTCCTATTCTTATTATTTGTTGGCAAGAGATATCAACAAATGGTTGAAAACATTGGCGGTGGGTAATTACCGGTTGGCTTTTGGACAAGGATTGGTGTTGAATACGGATTTTAGCTTGGGGAAAAACACCCTGTTCACGTCTCCCGGTATTCGGGGACAATCCATCAAGAAGCATTCCTCCCGTTCGGAAGACGGCTTTTTCAGAGGTGTTGCCGCTACAGTCCAATTCACGGAGCAACTACAGCTTTCCGCCTTTTATTCACACATCCGCAAAGATGCCAACCTTGATGACGAACAGTTGATAACCTCGTGGAAAACAGATGGGCTGCATCGTACTCCCTTGGAAATTTCAAAACGGGGAAATGTGGTAAACCAATTGATAGGTGGACATTTACAATATTATGTCAAACGTTTTCAACTGGGGATAACGGGGGAGTATAACTTTTTCAACCATCCGTTCAAATCATATAACACTGGTTATCGAAAATACTATTCGAAGCAACGCAATCAGTGGAATCTCAGCTCGGACTATCGTTTGTTCTTAGGTCCTCACTCTTTTCAAGGAGAGGTAGCCATAGACCCGCAAGGATCCATCGCCACGTTGAACTCCTTTCATCTGCAAGTGGCGGACGCATGGAAAATAGTAGGTCTTCATCGTTTCTACTCCTACAAGTACAATGCCGTCTACGGGCGTTCCTTCTCCGAGGGCAGTTTAGTTAAGAATGAGTCGGGTGTATTCGGGGGAGCAGAGTTCACACCTTCTTCCCGTATAAAGCTGACCGCTTATGCGGATGTGTTCTATTTCCCATGGAAAACCTACCGGGCTTCTGCCGGTGCACGGGGCTTTGAGCTGTACGGGGATGGACTGTATGTCTTCACTCCGAATTTTACGGTGCGTGGCCGCTACCGTTTCAAGTCAAAGGAGCAGGACATGAAAGAAGAGGACAAGACTTACCCTTTGATTACCTATGGCAAGCATTCACTCCGGGTGCAGGCCGACGGACGATGGAGGAACTGGCTGTTCAAAACCACCGCTCATTATGTGCGGGGAGGCTACAAAGGACGGGACAGTAAGCAAGGAATGCTGTTTTCCCAGTCGTTGCATACCACTTTGTGGAAAGAGAAATGGCGTTTCACTCTTCAAGGAAGTTACTTTGACACGGACGACTACAGTGTGAGGGTGACAGCCTACGAGAGTGGACTGCTCTATAACTTTGGCTTCTCTTCTTTTTATGGGCAAGGCTACCGGGTATCGGGCATTGTGCGCTATGCGCCTGTGGCTTCCTTGTGGGTGATGGCCAAGTTCGGACACACGCAATATTTTGACCGTAGGACGATTGGCAGCGGCACAGAATTGTCTGAAGGAAGTTCAAGACGAGACCTTCAAATACAAATACAATATAAATTTTGAATGCTATCTCTCCGAAACCCGATTATAAATCTTATTTTTGTCCTTGATAAAGCAATATAGCGGTAGAAATATGTCAACAGTCATCTATCCATCTCCCATTTTCGGCCCTGTACACAGTCGCAGGCTGGGAGTTTCTTTAGGTATTAATCTCTTGCCGGACGACGGCAAGCGCTGCACATTCGATTGTATCTATTGCGAATGTGGGTTCAATGGGGATTTCCCTTCCAGCAAGCCGTTCCCTTCAAAAGAGGAGGTGTTGCGGGCATTGGAGGAAACCTTGAAAGACCGTAAGGAAAAGGGGTTGCCATTGGACGACATCACCTTTGCCGGCAACGGAGAACCCACCATGCACCCTCATTTCCCGGAAATCGTGGACGGTGTGGAAGCCATTCGGGACAAGTATTATCCGCAGGTGAAGCTGAGTGTGCTGAGCAATTCCACGTTCACCTTTTCTGAGAAGGTGCGACAGGCGTTGGGCAAGATAGACAACAATATCTTGAAGCTCGATACAGTAGACCCGGATTATATTCAGATGGTAGACCGACCTACGGGAAAATACAATGTGGAGGAGATAATCCGCAACTTGAAAAAATTCAACGGCCATGTCATTATCCAGACTATGTTCATGAAAGGTAAGACAATGAATGGGGCGGACGTGGACAATACTTCCGACCGTTTTGTGTTGCCTTGGCTGGAGGCGGTGAAAGCTATAAAGCCGCAAAAGGTAATGGTCTATACCGTAGCCAGAGAGACCCCCGACCCTTATCTTCAAAAAGCCACTCATGAGGAATTAGACCGCATTGCGCAATTAGTGGAAAAAGCGGGAATCCCTGCCATGGCCTCTTATTAATATGAAACGCGGGAATTTCAATAAACAGGTACTTAAGAAGTGGCTCGATGCCTTGGTTCATCCCGATATAAATGAGATGGACAAGGGGTTGCTGTTTCTTCTTATTACAGGGTGTATTGAAATATTCGGTGTGTGCGTGGTCTACATCTACGGCTTCAGTATCTTTTGGATTGGCGGAGCTAACTTCTCGTTTAGGGATGACAAGGATGAGAAAGACCTTGTGTCTGTCAATGTGATTCATCCCGAAACCGTTACGAAGGACAAGAAGGACAAAGGAAAGGTAGTGCATCTGACCAAAGACCACAAGAAAGACAAGACCGGGGAAGCGTCTTATACGGCGGAAAAGCTGAAATACGACCCGAAGTCAGACCAAAAAAATCCTTCGGCGGGAAAGGATGTGCAATTGCATGTGTCCGACCCGACGGTAGACCCGCATGAGGCGCAGAACGGAGTCGCTCCATTGTTGATAGTGAAAGACCAGGAGTCCGCCAAACAGGTGGCTGACCAACTGAAGAAGTCTTTGAACTTCACGGCCGAAATCCTGCCCAGCGGAAAGGTGCAGGAACTCATCTCCCAGGAATTCGTGGACGACGGAGTTCCTATAAACATCGAGTCAAATGCGGGAGAGAGCAAGACGTTCTCATCCGTGGAGGAATTACCGGAATACCCTGGCGGGCAACGGGCTTTCTTGGACTATCTCTCCCATAACTTGCAATATCCGCCCTATGCGAAGAGGAGGAAGATACAGGGCAGGGTGCTGGTGCAATTCATCGTAGAGAAAACCGGTCAAATCACAAATATCAGTGTGGGGGAGAGTGCCAATCCTGTGTTGGACAACGAAGCCATACGGGTTATCAGTCGTATGCCCAAATGGAGACCGGGTAAGGAAAAAGGTGCGGTGGTACGGGTGAAAATCATGGTGCCAGTGGTATTTAAATTGTAAACAATAACAAACGACAATATGGAAAAAGTAAATGTACAATCTCTCAAAGACAACTTTTTTGAGACTATAGGAAAAGAATGGTTGCTTATAACCGCAGGAAAGAAAGACAAGTTCAACATGATGACGGCCTCCTGGGGTTGTATCGGGTGGTTGTGGAACAAGCCTGTGGCGGTTGTCTTTATCCGTCCGGAGCGTTTCACGCATGGACTGGTAGAGACGAATGACTATGTAATCCTCTCTTTCTTGGGCAACACATCGGAAGCCCGGAAGATATACAGCTTCTGCGGCTCTAAGTCGGGGCGTGATTTCGACAAGGTGAAAGAGACCGGGCTGAAGCCTGTGGAGACGGAGTTGGGAAATATGACCTATGAGCAGGCTCGTTTGACGTTGGAATGCAAGAAACTCTATAAGGACGACATCAAGTCTTCTTGTTTCCTTGACCCGGAGATAGAGAAATGGTATGGTGGCAAGAACGGCGGTTACCATGATATGTATATACTGGAGATTGTCAATGCGTATACGAAGTAAAGCACGCTCTTACACATGGCAAATTTGAAATCATTGGCCAAAGATACCGCCATCTATGGAATGAGCAGTATCATTGGCCGTTTCCTGAATTATCTGCTTGTGCCGCTCTATACGGCCAAGATGGCGGCCTCCACCGGTTCGTATGGTATTATCACGAATGTGTACAGCTATACGGCTCTGTTGTTAGTGATTCTGACCTTCGGTATGGAGACCACTTTCTTCCGCTACGCCAACAAGGAGAACGATCCTATGCGGGTGTACTCCACCACGTTAAACATGGTGGGAATTGTCTGCGTGTGTTTTGTGCTGCTGGTATTCCTCTTCATTAAGCCTCTCTCGGCGTGGATGCAGTATCCCGACCACCCGCAATACGTGTGGACGATGTTCACCTGCGTGGCCATTGATGCCTTTCAGTGTGTCCCCTTCGCTTACTTGCGTTATAAGAAACGTCCGTTGAAGTTCGCCGCATTGAAGCTTCTCTTCATTGTGATGAACATTTCCTTGAATGTGCTTTACTTTGTGGGTGTTCCCTTCCTCTATGCGCACGACGCTACCCGAGGACTGGTAAGCGGCTTTTATGACGGACAGCTTGACGTGAGCTATGCGTTCTACATCAACCTTTTCTGTACAGCCTCTGTAACATTCTTCTTCAAGAAGGAACTCACAGGTTTCCATTACACCTTTGACACAAAGTTAGCACGGAAGATGTGGCATTATTCCTGGCCTATCCTTATTCTCGGCATAGCGGGTATCTTGAATCAGACTGCAGACAAGATTATCTTCCCCTTCGTGGCTCCTCATGTGGGGAAGGAGGTCAATGTGCAGCTGGGTATCTACGGTGCGTGTGTGAAGATAGCCATGATTATGACCTTGATTACCCAGGCGTTCCGTTATGCCTACGAGCCGTTTGTGTTCAATAAGAGTAAGGATAAGGACAGCAAGGAGACATACGCCGCCGCCATGAAGTATTTCATAATCTTCACCCTGTTCGCCTTCATCATTGTGATGGCCTACATGGACATCTTGAAACGCCTCATTATCGCGCCGGATTATTGGGCTGGCTTGCGAGTGACACCTATCGTTATGGTGGCCGGTATCCTGCTGGGCATCTATTTCAACCTTTCCCTCTGGTACAAGCTGATAGACAAAACCATCTACGGAATGTGGTTCTCCCTTATCGGCTGTTTCGTACTGATAATGGTGAACGTGTTGTTCATTCCTCGGTTCAGCTACATGGCCTGTGCTTGGGGTGGTGTGGCCGGCTATGGAGTAGCCACGTTGCTCTCTTATTTTATAGGGCAGAAGAAATACCCCATCAACTATCCCTTGAAGCGGATAGGCGTGTATGTGCTGCTGACTGCCGTATTGTATGTGGCTATCCAGTGGGTGCCTGAGAACTGGGGACTGTGGACGAAAGTGGCTGTCAAGACTCTTCCCGTCCTGATATTCCTCGCCTTTGTGGTGAAGCTGGACTTTCCTTTGAAGGCATTGCCCGTAGTTGGGAAGTATTTTCGATAGAAGAATCAGAGAAAGAGGCTGTGTCGTAATGAATCTTTTACGATGCAGCCTCTGCTTTTTAGGTTCTTATGGAGGAAGTAGTGAAAAAGCGGGATAATACACAATCGTGAGTCTTGATGAGTAAGCTATATTGATATATTCACGGTGACTTACAGACGTCAAAGCGGTAAGTTACGAAATTATCTCAGCGAGTTACAGATGCTAATTCACTGAGTTTTCAGAACATATACTGTTGAATCGGATTATACATCTGATTCAATAGAAAATCCCTACCCAAACGGGTAGTTTTTATTTCAAAATTGCATTTTCTTGTCGTATGATTATTCCTGTATGTAAATAAAGCTCTATATTTGTGGCAGTCAAAGACTAATTGTTTAACGTTCTCTGATCAGGGAAATAAAGAAAATATAAAACGATGACAAATCTACGTAAAATATTGACTGCGTTTATCGCCTGTATAACGATGTTTCCTTTTGTGTCTTCCGCACAAGAGAAGGGAGATGTGTCTGCTGTGATTCAGACAGACGCTTCTCTCTACAGTTCAGACTTTAAACCTTTGGAGTTTGGAGTGGATTTGGACTATTATTTCACGGACCGTTTTTACGGAGGTGTGAAAGTGGAAACTGCGGCTGGACTTTTTGATATGGACTCACACAAGACATATTACTTGAACGGTACATACGGATTGAACTTGGGATACAACCTTTTTCAGTTTGAGAAGACCCGGTTGGATATCAATGCCGCAGTAGGTAACACTATGTCTAATAAAGACTGGAAATATCTTTATTATGAAGGGGGTATTTATTATCAGTACGTTCGCAGTGAAGTCAGACCTCGTATTGGAATCGGAGTCACCTACTATGATTCGAGAAATAAAATGTTTGATAGTTATGTGAGAGGATTCGTATCCATTGGATTCTCCTTTAATTTGTGAGCATATTCACACACTTCCATATACTATTTAAAGGCATCCGAACACTTCTGCGTAGGATGCCTTTTTGTATGGGAATAGAAAGACTTACCACAGCTTGTCTTCCATGGCTTCCATCAGGGCTTCTGTGATAGTGGAGGTTTCGGTTTTATGAAAAATGTTACGCCGATGGAATTTGATGGTGTTTTCCGATCTAAACAGTTTGTGGGCTATTTCTTCTACAGTCAGTCCCTGTGATGACAACAGCAGGACTTGTTTCTCCACAGAGGTGAGGGTAATCTTTTGTTTTTGCCTCCATTGTTTAGTCTTCCACAAATATTCCCAATGAGAGTCTGACTTTTCTAAATAGAACTCCACATGTCCAAAAGAACCTTTAGAGGAGAGTGAAACCATGCACAACGCAATCTTTATCTGTCCAGAGGTGGTTATTTCCAAAGGAGTGAGTTGATGATGTACCAGCAGTGGATTTTCCTTGCATAGCAGATGAAAGGTATAGCTCATGGTGCAATGCAGCTTTTCTTCCCATGGAATATGACAGGAGAAGAAGTCTTGTCCTGCTTCTTTGATTTCTATAAGTTTCTCCCATTCATCTGTAGGTACATGCGCTTTGAAGAAATCGAATCCTTGTTGCTGTACCTCGTCCACGGTACATCCGCACAACAGCAAGGGATTGTCTGAAACATATAGAAATCGGTTCTCCTGATAATTGATAATGTAAATTCCTTGGTAAAGCATCTCTCCCATGAAACGGGCCGCCTCCACAACAGAGTGTACAAATCTGCTCTCTTTCTCCGTCTGGTTGTCATGTGCTAAATTCTCATTCATAAATAGTTGTTTATTAAGCTCAGTCGTGGATTATGTCGTGTACTGAATTTGATTAATACAAAGTTAGAATTTTCAATCTTCTGTAATACCGCAAATAGTAATTAATCAGAAATTAGTCCTATTTACTTGATTTGTATCAATTATGGGTATGATTATCCGCAAACATACCACTCTCCTGTCTTGCACGTTGCAATACAACGACTGAACTAGTAGAGACGCGATTCATCGCGTCTCCATATTCATCAGTGATGAATTGTATCTGTGATTGGTAAGATATAAAAACACTATGAAA
>CAVDHB010000013.1:0-29120 GCA_963608705.1 Prevotella sp. P5-108 | reverse complement strand
TGAAAGCCTACCGCGACTGGTTCAGCACCATGGAGACTCAATGGCTGAAAGGACAAAAGTCCGGTCGAGCCAAAGGACTTGCCGAAGGACTTGAAAAAGGACGTAAAGAAGGACTTGAGAAGGGACTTGAAAAAGGGCTTGAGAAGGGACGTAAAGAAGGACTTGAAAAGGGGCGTGAAGAAGGACGTAAAGAGGAAAGAATGATGTTGGCACGTCAATTATGGAAGATGGGATTCTCTTCAGAACAGATAATACAGGCTACAGGTCTTGCTCCCGAAGACGTACAGTCTGCCCTCAAATAGCTTTTGAATGACTATAGTTAATAATGCAGTCGGATTATAAAGTGATTTAAACTTTTAGAATTATCCGCCATTGTACCACTGTTTATTGGTGGTACGATAGCGGATAATCATTTAAACTTTTACGACAAAAAACTTGCGACTGCCTTTAAAAGCAGTCGCAAGCCTTGTATGTATTCTTATCAATTACTTATGCGTCGATATTGGCGTAAGTGGCGTTCTTTTCAATAAACTCTCTACGAGGAGCCACATCATCCCCCATCAGCATGGAGAAGATATAGTTGGCATCTTCCGCATTCTCGATAGTCACCTGCTTCAGCAGACGTGTATCGGGATCCATAGTGGTTTCCCACAACTGTGTCGGACTCATCTCACCCAAACCTTTGTAACGCTGGATGGTGGTACCGCTTTCCGTTCCGTCGCTGTATTTGTCCAGGAAACGCTGACGATCCACGTCCGTATAGCAGTATTCTTCCACTTTCCCTTTCTTGCAACGATAAAGAGGCGGTGTGGCGATGTACACGTGTCCTTCTTCTATCAGCTTTGGCATATAGCGGTAGAACAATGTCATAATCAACGTATCGATATGCGAGCCGTCCACATCGGCATCGGTCATGATAATCACCTTGTTATAACGCAGTTTCTCAATGTTCGCCTCTTTGCTGTCTTCTCCGTCCACACCGAAGCGGATGCCCAGTGCCTGAATGATATTGTTCACTTCCTCACTCTCGAACGCCTTGTGCCACATGGCTTTCTCCACGTTCAAAATCTTTCCTCGAAGCGGCAGGATGGCTTGTGTGGCACGGTCTCTTCCTTGTTTAGCCGAACCGCCTGCGGAGTCACCCTCGACAAGGAACAACTCGCATTTCTCCGGGTCTTTGTCCGCACAATCCGCCAATTTACCTGGAAGTCCGCCTCCACCCATCGGAGTCTTGCGCAGCACACTTTCACGCGCCTTGCGTGCAGCCACACGCGCAGTGGCGGCAATCAACACCTTCTTTACAATCAGTTTCGCCTCTTCGGGATGTTCTTCCAAATAGTTTTGAAGAGCCTCTCCCACAGCCTGTTGCACGGCACCTAAGACCTCGTTATTACCTAACTTCGTCTTCGTCTGACCTTCAAACTGCGGCTCTGCCACCTTGATGGAAATCACGGCTACCAGTCCTTCCCGGAAATCTTCACCAGACACTTCCACTTTGGCTTTCTCCACATCTTTTGCGCAATGCTCTTCCGCATATTTCTTCAGCGTACGAGTCAATGCCATACGGAAACCGGCCACGTGGGTACCGCCCTCAATGGTGTTGATATTGTTCACAAACGTGCGTAATGTCTCATTGTAGCCTGTATTGTACATGATAGCCACCTCAATGGGAACCCCCTGCTTCTCAGTGTCAAGGTCTATCACGTCATCAAACAACGGTGTACGTCCGGCATTGATGTAACGCACGAACTCCCGCAGTCCGTTCTTTGCGTGGTACACCTCGCTCTTGGGTTTTCCTTCCTCGTCTTTCTCCCGCATATCCGTGAGGGTAATGGTGATGCCCTTGTTCAGGAACGCCAAGTCACGGAGACGTTTGGACAGGATATCGAATTGGTACTCCGTGGTGTTGAATATGGAAGCATCCGGCCAGAACTGCTGGCGGGTTCCTCTCAACTCAGAAGTACCTACTTCTTTTACGTCATACAACGGTTTTCCACAAGCATATTCCTGCTGGTAGATTTTGCCGTTGCGGTATACTTGAGTTTTCATGTGGGTCGAAAGTGCGTTCACACAAGACACACCCACTCCATGCAAACCACCGGATACTTTATAGGAGCCTTTGTCGAACTTTCCACCTGCATGAAGCACGGTCATTACCACCTCCAAGGCGGACTTGTGTTCCTTCGGATGCATATCCACCGGGATACCACGTCCGTTATCCTGCACAGTGATGGAATTGTCCTCGTTTATCCATACTTCAATATGTGTACAGAAACCAGCCATCGCCTCGTCGATGGAGTTATCCACCACCTCATAAACCAAATGATGCAAGCCCTTTTCACCTACATCACCGATATACATGGCCGGACGTTTACGTACAGCCTCCAATCCTTCCAGCACTTGAATGTTACTGGCGGAATATCCTCCTTCTGTTTGATTCTTTTCGATATTATCTGCCATTTGAGTAGAAATTTTCCGTGTCTACCGCTTTCTTTGGAAGGCGTTAAACACAGCTACAAAGATACGAATTTCCTGCCATATAACAGGCTCCCGCTTACAAAAATTAAGCCATAGCGGCTTTCCGTGCGGATATAGGCAAAAGAAAAAGGCTACAATCTTTCGACTGCAGCCTCCCCGTTATGAAAAAGTGTGTGGAATTTATGCCAATTTAGCGATGTAGAGGGACATCTTAGACTTCAAGTTGGCAGCTTTGTTCTTATGGATAAGATTAGTCTTCACCAACTTATCTACCAAAGCCTGAACTTTCGGATACATAGCTACGGCCTCAGCTTTGTCTGTAGTGGCACGCAACTTACGTACAGCGTTACGCATTGTCTTTGCGTAATATCTGTTTTTAAGTCTTCTTTGCTCGTCCTTTCTAATTTTCTTGAGTGCTGACTTATGATTTGCCATTTCGATCTATTCTGATTTATTGTTCTACTTGTAGTCCCTAGCAGAATCGAACTGCTCTTTAGAGAATGAAAATCTCTCGTCCTAACCGATAGACGAAGGGACCATTACCACATTTCAGTGTATGTTTCTGATTTGCGGTTGCAAAGGTACGCCTTTTTTCATTACCCACAAAGAAAAATGGGGAAAAAATGAAAGGTAAGTGCTTATTTAGGGGGTGTAAGACGGTTTTACGCCCTCTTTTTCGTAATTTTGTGAGGGAAAATGGCATATAAGACTCTCTAAACAAGACAATAGAATGTATATAAAAACAGAAGGAATCGTTTTGAGGACCGTTAAATATGGAGACCGTTCCGTTATTGCGGACATCTATACACGGTCTTACGGATGTCTTTCTTTTCTCGTGCGAATACCCTCGGGAAAAAGGAAGTCGGCCACACAGGTATTGTTGCAGCCCTTAACACAGCTCGCCTTTGACGCAGACATACGTCCGAAGGCAAAACTACATTATTTCAAAGACGTACGTATTGCCGTACCTTACACAGACTTGCTGCTCAACACGTATAAAGTGACCATCGCCTTGTTCTTGGCGGAGTTCTTGAGCCATGCCATTCGACGGGAGGGAAAAAACGAGCCACTCTACGAGTTCATACAAACTGCGTTAGAGTGGCTGGATACTTGTGAGGGCAATTACGCCAATTTCCATTTAGTGTTCTTGCTGCGCCTTTCCATGTTCATCGGTTTCTATCCCAACCTGACGGATTTCCGCAAGGGATTCACCTTTGACTTGCAGAACGGCTGTTTCTCCTCTGTGGCCGTTCCCGCGGAAGGACAGGTGCTTTCCGCTTCAGAGGCAAGGTTCATAGTACCTTTGATGGACATGAATTTCGACACGATGCGTCATTTCCGCTTCACACACGCACAGCGGGGAAGAATACTGGAAGTACTGTTGGAGTACTACCGGCTGCATATCCCCGACTTCCCGGTACTTCATTCTTTCGAAGTGCTGAAAGCGGTGTTCGCATAAACACGCACCTGGTCTACTACTACGCCGTTGTCCAACGCCTTTATATATAAGGTATGGTTCTTCAGGCTCTTTGCAAGGGGTAATGACACCCGGCGAATGGCCTGGTTGCGCAGCACATTCAGTTTCCATTCCTCGCTCCGGCCTTGGGTCTCGTAGGAGACAGTCACAGGCTGACCGTTGTCCATCCAGATTTCAAAACGGAGCTTTCCGCTTTCATCCATCGGATGGGAAGGAAGCAGACGAACTTCCACGGTGAGAGAATCACCGTCCACCGTTTCCAGCGGATACTGAGCGGTCTTCCCTTTCAGTATCTCGGCGGCTTTTCCCTCATAGCCTAAACCTTCCCAAGGAAGAACAGCTTGTTTCCCCGCAAACTCCGCACCGTTCCATTTATATAAAGGAGCTGTCTCTACAGGAAGTGGTGTGCGGCTGTTCTTTCTTACCACAGCCTCAAACACTGGCAATTCACGAGGACGGTAGTCCATCATGAAATTCCATTTACCCTTGTTGTGTATACCTTTATTATATCGGTTCGTCAGTTCCACAATACGGTTGAAAGCATGGTCGGCATCCTCGAAGTCCGCTTTCCCATGGCGTGCCAATTGCGCTGTCAGCATCTTGTCATTCATCGCCCCGGCAGCCAATACGGGATATTCCACCAACTGATAGAATGCATCCTTACGGTCTTCGGGTATTCCCGCCGCCAATGCCGATACCTTTTCTGTCAGTTGTTTGTAATCCTGCAAACGAGTGCGGATAAACGTCTCACTCCACGGCATATCACTCACAATCTTATATTGCGGATCCCTTTCCTCTGTGCGGGTATGCCCGAGGAACTCGGGACGAGCCACATACATCAGTCTGTAGTATTCCTGCATCAACGGAGTCAAGTCGTTGCCCACCTGTCCGAACTCTCGAGTCAGGAAATGGTTGAGATGCGCTTTCAATCCTTCTTTCGACACCTTATCTATGTTCCATGCCATATCCATGAACAATTCAATCTGATATTCTGAGGGCTTGATGTCGCCTACATTCAATATCCACGCTTTCTGGATGCCGCCGTCATAGGCTTTCTTCATCTGCTCATACAACAAGGAAGGGCTGAACGTGCCTAACCACAGATAGTCGTGAGGTCGCCCCCAGTAAGAGATGTGATAATAAAGTCCGTTTCCGCCTTTTCTCACCCGTTCCTTGGCCGTGGGGAAATGACGAATATATCCGTAATTGTCATCACACCACATCAGCGTAATATCCTCCGGCACTTGCAATCCGGCATTGTAGACATTCAGCACTTCTTTATAAGGTATAAAAACCTGCGGCACTTTGGTTACGTCTTTGTTCACGTATTTGGCAAGAATCGCACGCTGGTCTTTCAACACCTGCGTAAGCACATTTTTCTGCTCTTCCACCGTCTTCGCTCCATTCATGGCACCGTCATGCACGCCTCGCATCCCTACGGTATAGAATACCTCCTGTCCAGCCACGTCTTTCACCCGGTCTTCCCAGAATTTATAGACATTTTGACTGTTGTGTACATAATCATAGTCACCGTTGCCACGTATCCGCCATTCCCCAGCTGTACTGCTGGCCATCGGCTCACAATGGGAACCGCCCATATAAATACCATATTTCTTCGCCACCTCCCGGTTGCCTTTGGTCAAGAAGAAAGGGTGAGTACATTCGTGCATAGGGGGCCAGTAGGTGTTAGCGCGCAGACGCAGCAACAGCTCAAAGATACGGGCTGTAGTTTTAGGTCCGACGATGCCTCTTTTGTTCGGGTCATGATTCTTGTAACTCCAAGGCATCAGTCCCCAGTCCTCGTCGTTGATAAAGATGCCACGGTAGGCCACATCGGGTTGCTGGAAAGTCTTGAAGTTTTCAGACAAGGTGAAACTGTCTTGGTGTCTTGGCGTAGCGTCCGCCCACCATTCCCAAGGCGACACTCCAATATGGCGTGAGAGTTCCAGCAATCCGTAGGCCGCTCCATGCGCATCACTTCCGGCTATAATCAGCTGTCCTTTGGCATTGACCGCCATCAGAAACGCCTCATGTTTCCCTTTGAGTGAGGAGAGCTTCACACCACAGTGCTTAAATACCGGGTCTGTGTAGACACCAGCCAAAATGTCTCCTTTCGTCCCGTGAGTCTGCAAATCAGTACCAAAGACAGCCTTCCAATCGCCTTTCAGCATAGAAAGAGCCGTTTGGGTCACTTCTTTCTCCGCTTGTCCAATAGCCAAAGTGGCTTTACCCCCGCTTATATGGAAATCCTTGGCCATCACAGCAGAAGGCCAAAGAAGTAATCCACAGAGAAGACTCAGTGTAATCTGTTTCCTTTTCATGGTATATAGTTGTTATTTCAACGATTGTGCGATTTCTGGTATTTGGTCTGCCACGGCGTTGATAGCCAATCCGGCCACTTTACTTGCGCCTAATTCACACAGGTGCGTGTTATCAATCCGTCCGTTCGGGCAGGCTGCGTATTTTCCTTTGGGAATCCACTGCCACAATTGCTTGGAGCCTTCCCTTCCGTATTCCGCTATCAGCCCTTTCACTAACTGGTTCAAATCCACAAAGGGTACGTGCATTTCCCTGGCCACCTTGCGGGGAGACACCAAATAGTCTCCGTGCGTGTCCACCAACACATCTCCTTCCTTCGCATAATGCCCTTTGCTGTTCATCAAGAAATCACGAGCTTCTGCACTGTCTTTGAATTTCGTTCCGTTAGGCGGGAAGTTGCGGCGAGGTATGGAATTGAACAACACAGGGATTCCACCTTTGGCACGTGTCTCCCGCACGAAACGTCGGAGATTCTCGTCAAAGGTACTGCCCGGTTGGGTATACAGCGTGGGGGCTGTCTTCTCATCATTGTGTCCGAACTCGATGAAGACGTAATCGCCTTTCTTCAACCGGCTCAACACTTTCTCCCAACGTCCCTCGTCAATAAAGCTTTTGGTGGAGCGTCCGTTCACGGCATGGTTGTCCACCTTCACATTGTCTTTCATGTAGGATTGCAACAGCATACCCCATCCTCTTTCAGGATTGTTTCCATTCAAGTTCTTCGGAGCCATCGTGGAGTCTCCGATAAGAAAGATAGTGTAGTTTCGGGGTGCGTCTGTCGTAAAGGCTGTGGTCAGCACAAAAGCTGCCAGCCAAACCCACATTCGTCTAAGAATTGTTTTTCCTCTCATTGTATGTGTCTTTTAAATAGTTCTCAATATCGGATATGGATACTTCCTCCGTAAGGATTAAACTCAGCCAATACTTTCCCCTTTTTATTGGTCAAGGGGAGAGACTTTCCGTCTTGTATGACGCTTATGGGTCTCCTCGCTGTGAGGAGGACTAACGTGAGCGATTCTTTAAAAAGAGTCTTGTCCAAGTCGAGAGAAGGCGTGACCTCATATCCGCCTTTCACCGGCTGAATGGATAGTTTTGTCCGCTTTTGCTCTTTGGTATAAGCCGCCACCTCACTGAATGTGGCCACCCAGATGGAGTCTTCCTGTGCTTTCACTTCTTTGAAATGATTCCAAAGAACAGATGGATTATGGAAATAGTCCCATCCCTTTGTGATACCATGAGTCATGGTAACTCCCCATCCGTGGGTGGCTTTCAGTTGCTTCACCCAGTTATGTAGTTTCTCTGGTGTTATATGAGAGTGGTCTTCTCCCACACTGAACTCCGAAGTACGTGTACCCACTCGTCCCTCCGAGGCAAGACGTATCACCCGCTCATCCCGTGTATTGGATGGATAAGCGAACGACAACGGCTTTACACCTAAGTGATGGTAGATACAAGTATCATTACGGTAAAGCTCTTCCCTTATCTCCGCATCGGAAAGTTGGGGCATTCGGTTGGGATGCGACCAGCTATGGCTGGAGATTTCCTGTCCGTCAGCCACCATCTCTTTCATCTGCCGCCAGGTCATGCGGTTTTTCCCCTGCTGATATTCGGGATGTTCGATGCCTTTTCCCCATATCCAGAAGGTAGCCTTGAATCCTAACTGTTTCAACCGTGGGAACAATACCGTGTAATGCTCTTCCAGCCCGTCGTCAAAAGTATAACTGATGGCGCACTCCTTGCCTCCTCTGTACGGGGCGATGTGAATCGGCTGTGCGGTACTGTGCAAGACAAAGGCACAAAGTGCCACTGGTAAAAATTGTTTTATAAGTTGTATGTTCATGACAAGGCAAAGATACTACATCTCTCCTATAAAAGAGATAGACAAATAGTGCAAAATAGAGGGAAAATCATTCAACACGACTGAAAAGAGACTCCCCCGCAGGCAAAAAACCTGCGGGGGAGTCTGTATATAAAGCATCATTATTACTTTGCATAAGCGATGGAACGGGTCTCACGGATGACCGTGATTTTCACCTGTCCTGGATAAGTCATCTCATCTTGAATCTTCTTGGCAATCTCGCCGCTCAATGCTTCTGTCTCGGCATCGTCAATCTTGTCCGCTCCGACAATCACACGCAACTCACGGCCTGCCTGGATAGCATAAGTCTTGATAACACCCGGATAACTCATGGCCAACTGCTCCAAGTCATTCAGACGCTTGATGTAGGCTTCCACAATCTCTCTACGCGCACCCGGACGAGCACCGCTGATGGCATCGCAGACTTGTACGATAGGCGCAATCAATGTGGTCATCTCCACTTCATCGTGGTGAGCGCCGATAGCGTTGACGATTTCAGGCTTCTCCTTGAACTTCTCCGCCAACTTGGCACCATAAAGCGCGTGTGGCAATTCCGGCTCCTCGTCAGGCACCTTGCCTATATCATGCAGCAATCCGGCACGTTTCGCTTTCTTCGGGTTCAGTCCCAGTTCGGAAGCCATCACGGCACAAAGATTTGCCGTCTCACGAGAGTGCTGCAAGAGGTTCTGTCCGTAAGAAGAACGGTATTTCATCTTTCCTACCAAACGGATCAGCTCTGGATGCAGTCCGTGGATACCGAGGTCTATGCAGGTACGTTTACCTGTCTCGATGATTTCCTCCTCAAGTTGTTTCTTCACCTTGGCCACCACTTCCTCAATACGGGCAGGATGGATACGTCCGTCCGTCACTAACTGGTGCAAGGCCAGACGAGCCACCTCACGACGCACCGGGTCAAAGGCGGAAAGCACAATGGCATCCGGGGTATCGTCCACGATAATCTCCACTCCCGTAGCGGCCTCCAAGGCACGGATGTTGCGTCCCTCACGTCCGATGATACGTCCCTTCACCTCGTCAGAATCTATATGGAAGACTGTGACGCTATTCTCAATAGCTGTTTCCGTCGCAATGCGTTGGATAGTGGTGATTACGATGCGTTTCGCCTCCTTGTTAGCGGTGATTTTCGCATCATCCATGATGTCGTTGATATAGCTTTGTGCCTGAGTTTTCGCCTCGTCTTTCAGGGATTCAATCAAATGCTCTTTGGCCTCATCCGCACTAAGTCCGCTGATATTCTCCAGTCGTTCCCTCTCCTGCGCTTGCAGCTTGTCGAGTTCTTCCTGCTTCTTGTTTACCAACGCCATCTGGTTGTTCACATTGTTGCGCAGGGACTCCACCTCGTTCCGTTTGCGTGTCAGTTCCTCTTGACGCTGGTTCAGTCCGATTTCTCTTTGTTTCAGTTTGTTCTCAGCCAGCTGTATCTTCTGACTCCGTTGTTGTACGGCGGCTTCCAGCTCAGCCTTCTTGTTAAGGAACTTCTCCTTTACTTCGAGAAGTTTGTTTTTCTTGACGGCCTCCGCCTCTTCATTGGCCTGTTGCATCAGGCTTCGGTATTTGTTCGTGACCACATAGCGGAAAAGGGCATAACCTCCTCCGATACCGGCCAACAGACAAACGATTCCAATAATAGTTTCTACCATTTCGTGTTTATAAAAAGCACACAGTCCCATGGCCATCGCCAGGGCGTTGTGCGCATATTGTTAGACAAATTGTTGATTATCGTGTGGTAAGAAGTCCTTGATATCACTGGTGAGTTTCCGTAATTCATCCTTATGCGTCTCAAACGCATAGTCGGCACTTTTTCCCAGTGCCAGCTTCGCACAGTCGAAAGCGGCCATCGCCAGATAACGTTCTGATTCCAGTCCGGCGTAAAGTGCCTTGTATTGGTTTACTCTTCGGTTGATTTCCCCTGCCGCCCTGCGGTAGAATTCCTCATCCTTGCGGGCGATGGTCACGGGAAACTCCATATTGGCGATGGAGAGTCTTATCGTGAATTTCTCGTCTTCTTTATTCATGCTGCGTCTCAGTGTTGAGCAAAGTGATGCACTTGTCAATCTCCCGTACTAACCTTGCGATTCTCGCTTGGGCGTTATGCACGTCCTCGTCACTGACTTGCAGCATCCTCGCAGTCTTCAGATTGGCATAGGATGCGGACAACGCTTCGTGCGTGTGCCGTTCCTTCTCCAGAGAATCCTCCAGATTCTTCACCGTGCGTTTCAATTCCTCGATTTCTTCTTTTTGCTGTCGGGCGAAAAGTAGTAAACGACGGACTTCAAACTCACAGTCGGTGAATATCTTATTGTTTTCCTCTGTCATAAGTCCCTCTGATAGTCCATGCAAAATTAAAGATAAATTTTCTTTCGGGAAAGTGTTGGGGATGAAAAATGCGGGTCACACCTTGTTATTTTCTCTTTTGGTCTGCTTCCTCCAGGTTCTTCTTAGGCTCCTTTTTGGCCAGCATGATGATACGGAAGACATACTCCGTCATCCATTCCGCACTATAGCCAAGATGCTGCGCCGTCTTCCGCACACTGACACAAGACTTGCGGATACCGTTGTCCTTCCAGTCATTGCGGGTCATGATGTCGTTCACGGTCTTCTGCGTCATGGTGTAAAGCACCTTCTTGAACAAAGAAGGAATGCGAAACTTCCATTGCATCAAATTACCCACTACCATCATCAGCTCCTCGGTCATGGACTGAAACCGCAGCAGATAGCCTCTCACGTCGTTCGCATTCCGACACTTGTGGCGCACGCTGTTGTCGATTTCCTTGAAGAAGATGTCCTGCATCCCGTACAGTTCTTGCAGCATTTTCCGGCAGCGTTTCTTTTCCGCCACACCTAATTTGTTGTTTTCCGTCGCAATGTGCAGACTGCGCTTGAACATCATGAGATCCGGGAACAGGTTCATCTGCGTGATGCCTAAGTTGGCGGAGAACACACACTGGTAATACACTCTCACCAGCATCATAAAGTCTTGCACACCGCCTACCTTATCTTGTCCTTCTTCTGTTCTTTTTCCGAACAGGTTAGAGAATATACTCATTGACTTATATCGTTTTTATGTGTTATTACGGGACAAAAGTACTTCTTTTTATGGTATTTTCCAAATATCTTCGTACCTTTGCGGTAATAACCTAATTAGCCACACATATTAGTATGATTATAGCAGTAGACTTCGACGGGACTATCGTAGAACATCGCTATCCCGAAATTGGAAAAGAGATACCCTTTGCCACCGCTACCCTCAAGCAGCTTATCAAAGACCATCACAAGCTGATTCTATGGTCGGTCAGAGAAGGGAAGCTGCTGGACGAGGCTGTGCAATGGTGTAAGGAAAGAGGCGTAGAGTTCTATGCCGTGAACAAGAACTATTCCGAAGAAGAAGGCTCTCACAAAGGATTCTCACGCAAGCTCATCGCTGATATATTCATTGACGACCGCAATGTAGGAGGACTCCCGGAATGGGGTGTCATCTACAAACTCATATCCGAGAAGAAAACCTTGGAGCAACTCTATGAGGAAGACATGGAAGAGATTGAACGTCCGGAAAAGAAGAAGAAACACTGGTGGAACTTTTGATTTAAACACACAATACAACGATGATGAAAAGATTATTTTTTACGATGATGCTGGCCGGTATGGCCGGCGGTGCGATGGCTCAAGAGAGCGATGGCACTAATTTTGAAGCAGTGCCTACTTCAAAGTACAGTGTGGCTACCAATTCTTTTTGGAGCAACTGGTTCTTGCAGGTAGGTGGTACCTACAACGTGTTCTATGACAACGCAGAACAGGGGATGAACTCCGAGAATCCGTTTAAGGGATTCCGCAGCACACCGGGTCTGACTATCTCCTTGGGTAAATGGTTCACGCCAGGCATCGGTCTTCGTACAAAGCTTGATGGGTTCTGGGGAAAGAGCATTACGGCTCCAGGAGAGAAAAACAAGAATATCAAGTACTGGATGCTGAACGAACAGGTATTGTTCAACATGAGCAACTTGTTCTGTGGCTACAAGGAAAGCCGTGTGTGGAACCTCAGCCTCTACGCTGGCCCTGGTATCGCCCGTAACATGACGATGAACACCAGTTCCATGATGTTCTCCGCCGGTGTGTTGAACACCTGGAGACTGAACAAGGTGATGAACATCTTCTTAGATGTACAGCTGGCACATGGCGCAAAAGCCAACATCGCCGATTTCAGCGGTATGTATCGCAACAGTGGCAAGGGTTCTTTCTTGAAGAACCACGACAACATCGTGAGCGCAGAACTCGGTTTGAGCTTCAACCTTGGCAAGAACCGCTTCAAGGCTGTGCCGGACGTAGACGCACTTCTTGCACAGCACAAAGCACAGATGGACGACATGAACGCCCGCTTGCGTAACGCCGAGGATGAGAACAACAAGCTGAAGGATGAGTTGGCTAACGCTCCGAAAGAGACTGCAGCCGTAAGCACTACTTCTTACAGTGGCGCAGGATACTCTGTATTCTTCAACCTCAACTCCGCTAAACTGGTATCTCACAAAGATGTATTGAACTTGCGATCTATCGCTGACTTTGCAAAGGCCAACAGCAATGCAAAGGTTATATGCGATGGCTACGCCGACAGCGAGACGGGTTCCGCAAGCTACAACCAGCGTCTGAGCGAGCGTCGTGCGAAAGCTGTAGCCGACAAGCTCATCGAGTTAGGTGTGCCGAGCAGCCAGATTACCACCAACGGCTTAGGTGGTGCGAAGGACGTATCTCCTTACAAATACAACCGCCGTGTGATTATCTCCGTGAAATAAGGAAACGTTTCATCAACAATAGAAAGAGGATGTACCCCTTGTGGGTGCATCCTTTTTTTATGACCAGTACAGATTTCCAGGCATATTGAGGTGTAGATTAATTAGGTGCTTACACTCAAGAGTCAAACCTCGTCACGCTCAAGAGTCTGACAAGATAACACTCTTGAGTCTGAAAGCCATAGTCTCTACAGTGTAATCCCCCTTGTGTGATATTCAAACAAGCGGACTTTCACCTCCAAAAGGTTCAAAAAAGCCTATAAGAAACAAAGGATTCAGAAGATAAAATCCAAGAAATTCTTAGCCCACTCATTGAAGACATCAACCCCCTCCGTTCCCAAGTAAAACAAACACGAACTTAATCGCACCTAACAACAACAGAATAATCTAAGCTCCAAAGAGTTCCCTACAGCCGATAGCTGGAATGCTATTCTGTCAATGTAGGGATTCCTCGGATATAGAAGCCACCATTTCTTTGATGACAGAGACATCTACCGTAGAAAAATCCGCTTTGTCATAGAGTTCCACCAAATATACCGTCCCATCACATTCCGTTGCGACAACTGTATAGGTTATAACCCGTGCACCACCCGACTTTCCTTTGCCCTTGGACGTTATAGCAAGGCGAACTTCTCGGATGCCTGGACTAAGCTCTACTCCTTGGAATGGAGACTCCTTCAAGGATTCCGCAAAATGGAGAAAGTCTTTTTTCAGCGATTTATGTTTTTTGCTTAATGCTTTCAGAACCTTAAGGAAGTGCGGTGTGACTATTACTTCAAAGTTCATTGAGGATTTCATCAACCGTATACCCTTTTAGTTTTCCTTTCTTGATAAGTTTTACCTCTTGTAATCCACGACAGATACGGGAGGTGAGCGTATCCTCCTTGCTTATTGGAGTCAACTTGAAGAAACCAAGACGAGAGGAAATCAATATGTCCTCTCCCTTTAGGACACGTCCCAAAACCCTAGTTTGTTGAGTTCTAAACTCACGTGCAGTTATCACTTCCATATACTTTAAATTTCTGATTCTTCAGCAAAGATACAAAAAAGATTAAACAAAACACCAAATTGGTATATTTATTTAGTCTTATTAGCACTTAAAAATCTCGATATAGGATGTATTCCCCCAAGAGATGTTCTTTCATTCTCATTTTCGTTTCCCCCTCCTACTCTATATACCCCTCTTGGTCATATCCCCGCCTGTATGTATTTATCAAGTCTATAAGATGCTGGAGCTTTGCATCCGAGGAATGGACGGTGTGGAAACAATCATACTGTGTGTCGTATCGCACCCTTGAACCATGGGGTAGCCTGGTCTCAATGTCGGAAGGTATCAGGAAAGAGGAACGTTGGCCGAGGTGTGCTTGAAACTCGGTCTGGAATATCCTTATTCCAGCTAAATCGAAGTCACCGAAATGCAGGTAGCGGTTGGATATCTGCATGAGCCATTGACGCAGGTCTGACGACTGTGGATAACGGGAGACGAAAAGAATATCTTGTTCTCCGTCCTTCAGTTGTGAGTCGAATAACTGGCGTTGTTTTCTTATTTCCCGGAAATTCTCCATATTCTCAATGCCAATAACCAAGGTTCCAAGGGGTATGACGAACTTTTGCCAGTCTGTGATGAAAACTAAACGTCCCTCTATTGTCTCTATGGTTATGGGCTTGCCTTTCAGTGTACAGTGTATAGGTGAATAGGCGTTGACCAGAAAGCCCGGACAGGTGCGGTGGCTGAAAATCTTTGAGTCTCCAGCTCTGTCCACTTGCTCGCCACGGGACAAGACCGTACTATTCTGTACCATGCGCCCGGCGGAATCAAGATTGCGAAGAGCTTCGTTGTAGCGTGGCAACGCCAGCAGAAAGGCTTCTTTGTCCGACACTCGCAGCAGTCGCTTTGTCTTGTGCGCCTCTACTATTAATAATTGCTCGTGAATAAGTTCGTCCACCCATGCACCCCTTAGACTGCTGTAGGGTATAGAATCACCCTCACTCAATGATTTCAGCTTGCGGATGAGTGCTATTGTCAGTTTCATTGCAGTGCGGCTTGTTTGGTGGTTAATATGGGTCGGATGACAGTGTTGGCATCTTTGTCTTTGCTCAATACATACAGGTGGCGGTAAGACAAGGGTCTATGTGCCTTGGGCGATGAGTTCACAATATATATGTGACGGCGATTGGCGAAATCGAGAATGCCTTGTATATTCTCATCGGCCAACTTTCCAATCTCATCCATCATGCAGTGGATGCGGAAGTCGTTGCCCGAACGTTTGGTAACACGCTGTTTGAAGACGTTGATAAGCAGGATGTTGATGATAGCCTTGACGAGAATATCCGTACCGTCAGAGCCTACCATCTTGATATTGTCTATCCAGCCTGTGGAGTTATCGTTCTCCTCTATCTTGAACTTCAACGTGAATGTGTCTGAAAGCAGAAGTAAGTCCTTGTCCACCGCACGGTTCAGCTCTATCGTCAATCGTTTAAGACACTCTATGGCCTGCTTATTGGTGTCACGGTTATCGCCAGAGAAGAGGTTGGCTTCGCCTATGTCGAATTGATGCTCTGCCCAGAAGTCGTGGATGGACTGAAGCTGCGTTATCAGCATTTGCTTACTCCGTTCCAGCCGCAACTCCATGCCACGTATCACACCCGCAAAGGTCTTCTGGGTGAAGTCATAATTAATGTCCTTCACCACCTTGATGATGTCCGATTCATGCGCTATAAGGTCGCCAAAGTCACGCCATACACGTGAAAGAATATCAATGTAAGTCTTGCTTGTCCACGTCTCAAAGTCCTTAATCTTGTCGTTAGCCACAAAGTCGTCTACACTTTCGGCGTATTCCATATAGTCCTTGGTTGTGTCGAACGCTGTTGGGAACTTGAACGTGTTTCGCTCTGAGAAACATCTCTTAAAGTCATTGGTCGCTTCTTTCAGTTTCGATTCTGCCTGATACACCTCAGAGACGGTTCTTGTGATTTCTTCCACTATGTCCGCACAGTCGTCTTTCGTCTGAATATCATGCACCTCCTTTATGAAAGCGGGACAAGTCTCACACTGTACATATTCCTTGGCTTTATCGAGACCTTGCTTTATGCTATTCAACTGCAGTCTTTTGCCGTCAAGTGTTTTTTCCTTGTCCGCTTTTACAGCCGTGGTCTTTCTCTTCTTATCATTGTACTTGTCTTTCAGTGTTTTCAGCTCTGTCTCCAAGCCATGTTTTTCCTGCACAAATTCCTGTTCTTTGGAAAACAGTTCTTCTTTATCTTTACGGTAGCCGAATATGGTTTCTTTGTTGTCTTGTATCTTCCGCAATGTTTGTCCGATACTTTCCTTCTTATGTTTCAAGTCACTGAGCACAGCAATGTCAGCACCTTCCGACTTCATGTGGTCGTCTCTTTCCTTTTCGAGGACGGCTATTTTCTCTTTGATGTCTTTCGAATGCGCACGCTTCTTAGTCTCTGCCTCGGTCTTTGTGTTGTCTAAGGCTTGACAGGCATCACGTTCAGCGGCACGATGTTTCTGCATAAGCTGCTTAATGCGCTTCTGCTTGTCTTCTTCGGTTTTTTCTTTCTGCTTCTTGCATACGTCTAAGGCAAGCAGCACATCGCTTTTCTCCTGTTCAAGGCTTCTTATCTTGTGGTCGATCTCGGCTTTCTGCTTTTCCATCCAGTCATCCAGCTGCAGTTTTTCCCTCTTTATTTGCTGCGGAAGTATGGCAAGCCGCTGCTCATCAAAGCTCTTTTCAGTACGCAAGGACTTTATCTTGCCCGTGTATCGCTGTTCGATGAGGCGTGCTTCGTTTTCTTTCTTGGCTCTCAGGTCTGCCAACGCTTTGCTCCTTTCTTTCTTCTTTTGCAACAAAAGGTCACAGCTGGCACTTATCTCCTTTGGCGTGCGCACCTCCTTGTCTATTTCTTCAAGGTCTATGCTTACACCGAACAGGTTGGATGCGCCCTTATCGATGAGCCTTGGCGAGAGTGCCGTATGATAGAGCACGCTCTTTTCATCAACCACTTTTCCTATGTTCTCTTTCCAGCCATCGACATTCTCGTCCAGCCATTCGCACAGCGAACCTTTCGCACGTTCTAACAGCTCTTCCTCTTGACTTATCTGTCGGTCAATTTCCTTTATCTCTTCCTCAACCTTGCTTTCCGAAGTATTGTATGCGTCCTTCTGCTTCAGCACGTCAATCTCGCACTCCTTGCGCAACGCCTCCATCTGATTGTCACGCTTATAGTTTTCAGCCTTAATGTCGGAAGCCTCTTCCGACAACTTCGCTATTTTTACCTGACATTCTTCGATTTCTTTGTGATAAGGCTTGGCCTGACGAGTCTCTGCCATGTTGAGTTCAATTCGGTGCAGGGTTTCACGAGCCTCGTCAGCTTTGTCATTGATGGATGCGAATAGTCCTCTGAACTCTTCTTCTATAACCTCCTTCGCATCAGATAGTTCCTTTATGCGTCTTGCCTGTTGTGCGTTGAAGTCCGCCGTCAACTTGTTCACTATTTGATCTTGCTCTTGCATGAACTGGCGTTCGTCCATCTGCAAGCGTTCTATGAGTGTTCTGTATTTCTCTGCTATGCTCTGATAGTTACGCTCAAATGCCGTAATTTCATTCTCTTTCTGTCGCTTTTGCGCTTGTAAAGACGGCTCCTGACTGTCAAGTCGCAGCATCTCCTCAATGCCCAGTTGCTGATATTCCCTTTTCTTTGCACGGCTTCGGCGGATGTCTCTGTCAAAGTTGCTGATCTTTCCGACAAGTCCGTTGTGTTGCTTCTCATAGTTTTCATCAAGGGTATTCAGCTTGTCTGACAAGACTTTTACTTCCTTGCCAAGGTTGTTTATGTCATTTTGCAAAAGCGGAATACTCCGCTCGACATCGCTCATGGCATAGTTAAGATTGCCGCACAGCTCATACAACTTCACATTCTTCGCACGTATGGCGTGCGAAATATCGATGAGCAAGTTGGCACGCTTCATCGTTTCCAGTTCGCCATTGCGGTTCTTCTTACTCCATTGCCTAATGTCTGAGTACTCCGCATCAAAGTCTGCAAGCTTGGAACGGAAGAACCGAAGGTCCATGCTTGTCTCCTCGTCACCACTCATAGAGCGGATAATAGTGTCTTTGATGAAGTCGGCATCCACTCGTTCATTCAGGAACACGTTCTGTATGATGCGTGGAAGGTTCTTGTACTGCGTGCTTTGCATGATACCATACTTGCGTTGGTCTCTTTTGGTGGCATTCACATTGCCGTAGATGATGTCACGGTACTGCTCATATCGTTCAATGATATTGCTCAGGTCGATACCTTGCTTCTGTATGCGCTGGCGAACCAACAATTGGTCACTTGTCACTGTCCCGTCTTCGTCTATCAGCCAATGATTGTCAAACGGTGCGTCCACAAAGCGAAACACGGCTCTGTTCCGTAGCTTGAACACTATCACGCTGAACGGACGCTCGGTTTCACGGCTTACTTCGTACACGATGTATGAGTTGGGGTTGGGCAGATAGAAGTCGTCAAACGGCTTTTGCCCTTGCAAGCGTATGCCCAAGTGCAGCTTGTCGGCATTATAGAAGAACAGTATAGCCCTGAGCAGCGTACTCTTTCCCACGCCTTGTGTGCCTGTGAAGTGAACGTTGCCGTCAAGCTCCACCGTTCCGAAACGTATGTGGGCACTGTTTATAAACGTTATCTTACTGAGCTGTCTCATCGTTGTTGTTATCAAAGGTTATCATGTCCACCATGTCCTCCAAGTATTTGTAAGCCGCAACCACACGGTAGGTCTGTGAATTGAACTCTACAAGTTCGATGAAACCGAACTTCGTCATGTCATCGACCAGTTTGTCCACGATGTCATCGTGGCGGTCTTTCTTCTCATACAGTCCGGCGGCTTTCTCTTTCAGTTCGATGTCAGCGTCTATCTTTACTGTCAGTGCCGCCTTTGAGAATGAAAAGCCAGGCCCGAACGCAGGTTCCCATGACTTCAGGAAGTCGAGAATATCTATCCAGTGGCCGAAACGCAACAGCTTGTTTATAAGGTCTGCCTTCTGCTCCTTCCGGCTGAAGTAGAAATAGCCGTCGCCTTCCTCAAGCATAAAGCCAATCTGAGAGAAGTACTGGCGGTAGTCTTCAAGGTTGTCCTCCACATCCTTGAATATATTCTTCGTCTCGTTCGATATGCTGTCTGACGAAAGGAAGCCTCCACGGCTCAGTCGGTCGAATGTCTGTTTGATGTATTTCATAGATTGTCTGGATAAATTAGCGGATAGCGTATGTTCCCGTACTCATGCCATTCGTTTGTGAATGACAGACGGTCTATATTGTTTTGTATGACCTCGGTGTAGTAACTCACTTTTTGCTCCAAGGTCTGCTCCGTGTCATACGGATAACAGACAACGAATGAGAAAAGATCTTTGCCCGAAGCCATGAACGCCGTGGCAAGGGCGTCCACGTCTACAAAATCTTCGATGACAGGCGATGGTGACAGTTGCTCTGACGTTATGGGTGGAAGCTGTTCGTGCCGTTGCCGTATGCGCCGGGCTATCTTGCCACCTATGTCTTCTATGATGTCAAGACCCTCATCCGTATTCCTCAACATGTGGAGTGATGGTTTTAAGGAGTAATAAGTATGTGACTCGAGCCAAAGATGATTGGTCACATCGAGAAGTTGGCATACATTGGTCGAGCTTTTCCACACGAGTTGATCTTTCAAGTATTTCAGACGGTGTATCTTCTTCACCAATTTGTTTTGTGCGTCTATCTGGTGCAGATAGTCACGTATGGTTGTTTCCAGCTCAATCAGGCTGTGGAACACTTCTTTCAGCCGTGTCCTCACGTCTGTGACGAGATATGTGAGCTGTTCATCGGGTGCGAAGTTGTCGAAGGTGGAATGTCGGTCGTCAAGCAGCAGTTCGGTATCTTTCACTAAGCGTGATATCTGGGCTATCTGTCCGAGGAACTTCTCCAGCCTTGCACGCTTGATAGCATAGTTGCGCTCATGCTTGTAGGTGTCGTTGACGTTTCGTTTCAGGTCAACCACGTTTCTGACAGCCATCTGGGCAATGTTCCTCAGCACCCGCTTCACCTTGTGCAAGTACTTACGCTGTCCTTGGGGGTTGCTACGTTCCTTCAGGTAGAAGTCGACGCTCTCTTTCAGCAGTGCCACGTTTTCCTCCACAGAGGCGTTGCTAATCTCTTCGTTTACCTGCAGCACATCTTCGAGAAACGTCAGATACGTCTCTTCCAATTCCAGCAATTCCCCCTCCTGCCGTATCACGCCATAGTCGATGAGCAGTTGCAGGTTTTTCTCGCTCTCCACAAACTCTCGTGCGTCGTCATAACGGAACTCCATCCTCTTCCGATTGTTGAAAATCTCACCAATCAGCCTCCGTTCCGTGTACAGCCTCTTGAGCAGTTCCTCTACGTCGTGAAACGTCTTTTGCATGCAATGGTTCTCCTATTTAAGTTGTAATACCTGCAAATATACGCTTTTACCGTTTATTTACCGCATTCTAAGGAGAAAACTTCTTCCTTTTAGTATCCATCCAGTACCGGTTTCAGTACCATATAGTCGGTACTGCAGTTTATCTTAGCTGGTACTGGAGTTTATCTTAGCTAAAACTCCAGTACCAGTTAACCAGTACTGTTCACGGTATCCAGTACAGTTCTTCGATATATTGATCAAAGTCCATTGAGGAGTCAGCTCCTACCTTCTGAAGCATATTTCTGATGATTGATTGCTCTTCAGGAGAGAGAAGTTTCTTCCCCTTTCTTCTATCGAAATATTGGTTGCGTCCGAAGTGGAGGATTAACGTGGTCATGAACTGATCATACTGTTCGGGAAACATCTTTTTCTGGAATCCAGTGAAACCCTTGGCGAATCTCACGGGCTTGTTATCGGCATAAAACGTACAGTCGTTTTTCCTGGTACATTTTGACGGGTTAATCAGTGTCAAATAAGTTCCCATCTCTTCTTTCCGACGGTATGCCAGTTGGTGCAGGCAACTTTCAGCCATCGGGCAGTCTGAATGCAAGCATACAGGGTAGCCTGCGGGAATGTTGTTTTGTGATTTCATGTTCGTTGTTGTTTAATTCATAGTTATTATCATATTCTCTATATCGTCTCTCAACTATACAGTACAAAGATACAATTTTTATTTGTAAATAGATGAATATTAATTGACTATATTCTTCATTTTTGTGAGTGAATATTTTTACTCACCCCACTGAGTAAAATGTATCAGAAAGTTCATTTAAGTGGTGATGGGTATCCGTCAGATAGAAGCTTGTATGTTTATGTCCCTATATTATATGTCATTATCGTCTATCATTTTTGCATCTGGTTAGTATTATACACTGCCAACCCTTTTACAGTCAATAGATATTTCTGACGAGGATGACGAGGCTTGTCGGGGTATAACATAGACACCAATCCCTCTTTAATGGCAGGATTGAGGGAATATTCCATGAAATTCTCGCGGTTCTTTAGCCCCACAGCAGTCATCATTTCTTTAACAGACAACCTGTTATTTGCAATAGCTTTAATTAAACGGATGATATTTTCATTATTTACCATCAATGGATTACCTGAGCTTGTCGGGGTACTTGTCGGGGTCTGTTTCTCTACCCATTCTGATGGAGGATTCACAACCATATATCGATTCTTTAATTCATTGCGCTCACCCATCATCAAGTTTCTGAAAAACAATGTCAGAAATCTCATATCTGGTTCAATACCTTTACGTACATTGCGATAATTGGCACGTACTAAAGCATTGCGAAAATACCATTTTTGACAATCTTATCAGATTCTTTGTCATACAATTCATGCGTTAATGTTCAGTGCATCACAACTGATATATATTATCGTTTACAAACGACAAAAATAGTATTTAATTATCGTCTATAAACGATATTCTAATCGTATATCTCTTTGTAGGGAAGATTATTTAAGTCAGAAGTGATGTGAAAATAGTAAAAGCTCCTCAAATATCAAATATAATTCACTATATTCGCAGCATAAAATCAAATTACGTCCGATAATATACAATACCAAGAATATGACTCCTGAAGAAAAGGCAAGAATAAAAATAGACCAGTGGTTCGCTGATGCTGGTTGGAAGGTAGTCAATAGGGATGATTATGAACCTACTTGTACGGCTGTCGCCATAAGGGAAGGTTTGTTGAAAGGGAATCTTGAAGCTGATTATTTCCTATTCATCAATGGAAAGGCTGTGGGGGTACTTGAAGCTAAACGTGAAGATACGGATGTCTCTTCTTCAAAAGTCTGCGACCAAGCAACTTTATATGCAAGGAGTGTACCTAATACTTATCAAGCATATCGAAAGCCATTGCCTTTTGTTTTTACGTCAAATGGCAAAGAGCTGTATTTCTGCGATTTCCGTGAGAAAGATTATCATTTTACACAGATTATTACATTTCCCACGCCGCATCAGTTGGTTAAGAAGTTAGGGATTGAAGCCCCTTTTGCCGGACTTCCAACATTGAAAAAGAAAGGATTGCGTGATTGTCAGTATGAGGCGATAACTGAACTTGAAAAAAGTTTCCGAAGTGGACAAAATCGTGCATTGATGGTTCTTGCTACAGGTGCTGGTAAAACATACACAGCTTGCCTTGCTGCCTATCGGATGCTCTCTTATACACCAATGCGCAGAGTGTTGTTTCTTGTTGACCGAAATAATCTTGGGAAACAAGCGGAGGGAGAGTTTGGTACTTTTCGCCTAACTGAGAATGGAGAGGCATTCAATACCATCTTTACAGTCAATCGTCTTCGTTCTTCTTCTATCCCTTCTGACAGCAATGTGGTCATCTCTACAATACAACGACTGTTCTCTTTCTTAAAAGGAGAAGATATTGAGGATGATGAAAACGATGACGAGAACGAACCAACAGAAGAAGTAACATTGCCGTCTAATCCCAATTTGCCGCATGACTATTTTGACATGATAGTCATAGACGAGTGCCACCGTTCCATTTATGGCAACTGGCGGAAAGTATTGGAATATTTCGATACGGCACGACTGATTGGCTTAACTGCAACACCTATTGAAGAGACAAAGAAGTTTTTCAACTATAATGTCATTGTAAATTATACATTAGAAAAGAGTATCGTTGATGGAGTGAATGTCGATAGCCGGGTGTATAGAATAAAAACGCAGGTTACAGAAACAGGTGGAGCTATATTAGAAGGTGAGAAATTTAAAGAAGAAACAAGATATACGGGGGAAGTTAAGACTGTAAGTAGCAAGGAAACTAAAACATATACAAAGAATGAACTTAATCGGAGTATTATCAACCCGGCACAGATAAAGTTGATTCTTTCGACTTATCGGGATGTAGTTTACAATGAACTGTTTCCACAACGGAAGCCAAATATGGATTATCTGCCTAAGACATTGATATTTGCTCTCAATGAAGCTCATGCCTCCAACGTTGTTCAGATCGCAAAAGAAGTATTTGGGCGAACTGATGATCGTTTTGTTCAAAAAATCACATACTCGGCAGGTGATAGTAACGAACTGATACGCCAATTTCGTAACGACAAAGACTTCCGTATTGCCGTGACTTGTACATTGGTTGCCACGGGAACAGATATAAAGCCTTTGGAAGTGGTAATGTTCATGCGTGATGTAGAATCCCTTCCGCTTTATATTCAGATGAAAGGACGTGGAGTCCGTACTATCGGTGACGAGCAACTTCGTAATGTCACCCCGAATGCTTTCAGTAAAGATTGTTTTTATTTGGTTGATGCGGTAGGTGTGACGGAACATGCGCAAACGGTAAAACCTATAGACGACGGTCCAACGACAAAGACGATTACCCTAAAAGAATTATTAGAGCGTATCAGTCATGGCTATGTCCCGGATGAATATCTTAAAAGACTTGCAGCTACACTTGCCCGAATATATAACAAGGCTGATGATTCGCAACGGAAGGAGTTCGCTCGTTTGTCTCATGATGATATGAAGGAACTTTCAGCCAGAATATACGATGCTCTTGAAAAAGGTACTCTTCCACCATTTCTCAGCACAGAAGAATCTAATTTAGAACGCAAGGGTTTGGTGTCTCCGATTGCTAATCATGCTGATGCACGAAGATATGTACTTATTCTTGCAACCGGATTCGTCAATACGCTAATGCCCGGAGAAGATACGCTTATCTCAAAAGGCTTCTCTATTGAGGACGCTAAAGCCACAACTGAAGCATTTGAGGATTTCTGCAAAAAGTATTATGATGAAATTGAAGCTCTTCGTATCATCTATAACAATGAAGGAGAACCGATAACTTATTCAATGTTGAAGGACTTGGAAAATAAACTCAAAATGGCAAACAACCATTTTACTTCCAAACAGATTTGGAATTCGTATGCAGTCCTTTCTCCCAATAAGGTGAAACGTACTACAACAAAAGAGGAAAGCGATGCATTGACCAATATCATACAACTTGTGCGCTTTGCTTTCCGCCAAATCGAACGATTAGATAGCGTTGTGACAACATCCAAACAGTATTTTAACTTGTGGTTGGGACAAACTCAACGTGAAATAACCGACAAACAACGTGAGGTAATCAGTCGTATAGTGGATTACATTGCCTCAAACGGAGCATGTACCGTCAAGGATATTCATGAAGAAGATACGACTCATGCAGCTCAAATGATTCGAGCATTTGGCAATATGCAGAAAGCAGACGAGGCACTTCACTCGCTTTACACATTTGTAGTATTAAGAAAAGCAGCATAAGGAAATGGCAACAAATAATACAACCGAGCAATCGCTCACAAAGAAAGTATGGAACATGGCAAGTGTCCTTGCGGCGGCAGGTGTAGGTTTCACTGATTATATCACTCAGTTGACTTATCTTCTGTTCTTGAAAATGGATGCTGAAAACGAAGAGTTATTTGGAGAATCTGCCATTCCAAAAGGGTATCAATGGAAAGATTTAATAGCTGTTGATGGACTTGAGCTAATCAAACAGTATGAAGAAACGCTCGGAGTATTGAGGGAACAGTCCAATTTGATAGGCACAATATTTACTAAAGCATCGAATAAGATAGAAGCCCCCGTTCATCTACGTAAGGTTATTACCATGATAGATGAAGAACAGTGGCTCATCATGGATGGCGATGTAAAAGGAGCTATCTACGAAAGTATTCTTGAAAAAAATGGACAAGACAAGAAAAGTGGTGCAGGACAATATTTTACGCCACGTCCACTTATCCAAGCAATGGTGGATTGCATCAAACCGCAGATAGGTGAAACAGTTTGCGACCCGGCTTGTGGCACTGGCGGTTTCCTGCTTGCCGCTTACGACTACATGAAAAACCAGTCTTCGAGTAAGGAGAAGCGTGATTTCTTGCGTGACAAAGCCTTACACGGGGTGGATAATACGCCACTGGTGGTAACGCTTGCTTCCATGAACCTCTATTTGCACGGTATTGGTACGAACCATAGTCCTATTGTATGTGAAGATTCTTTGGAAAAAGAACCTTCTACGCTTGTAGATGTCATACTTGCCAACCCTCCTTTCGGCACTCGTCCGGCTGGATCAGTGGATATAAACCGTCCAGATTTCTATGTGGAGACCAAAAATAACCAACTGAACTTCCTCCAACACATCATGCTTATGCTCAAAACAGGAGGACGTGCAGCTGTGGTACTTCCTGACAATGTTCTGTTTGAAGCAGGTGCCGGGGAAACCATCCGCAAGAAATTGCTTGCAGATTTCAATCTTCACACTATTCTACGTTTGCCTACGGGTATTTTCTATGCACAAGGAGTAAAGGCTAATGTGTTATTCTTCACTAAGGGACAGCCCACTCGGGAAATATGGTTCTACGACTATCGCACTGGTGTAAAGCATACATTGGCAACTAACAAACTGGAGCGACATCATCTTGATGATTTCGTAAGCTGCTATCATGCCGAAAACATTGACGACCGTAAGGAAACATACGATGCTGACAAGAATCCACAAGGTCGTTGGCGCAAATACGGAATCGACGAAATTCAAGCTCGTGACAAAACAAGCCTTGACATCACTTGGATAAAACAAGGTGGCGAGGTGGACAACCGCTCATTGGCAGAGCTGATGGCTGACATAAAAGACAAAAGCCAAACGATAAGTTCAGCTGTGGCTGAACTGGAAAAATTGCTTGCAAACATAAATGAGGGCTGAGCGTATGAGAAAAGACATTATCACAAAGGATAAAGATATAAACGACCTGTTCCAAAAGGTCGTTGATCTCATTGCGCAAGCAAGGAAGCGTGTGGCAACAGCCGTCAATATTTCTGAAGTCTATACCAAATTCCATATCGGACAATACATAGTAGAATATGAGCAAAAGGGAGAGACAAGAGCCGAATACGGAAAGGCGGTGCTGAAGGAACTCTCAAAACTTCTGACTGACAGGTTAGGTGATGGATGGTCGTATTCTAATTTGCGTCAAATCCGACAGTTTTATTTGGTTTACGGTAATTTGACAACCAGTGGTTGTCAAATTGAAGATGTCCAAAAGACTCACACGTGGTTATCCAATTATCCATCGACAGGGAAACGTGTTTCTGAACCTACATTCACACTCTCATGGTCTCATTATCTTATATTGATGAGGGTTGAAAATCCAGAAGCTCGCAGTTTCTATGAAATAGAATGCACACAACAGCAGTGGTCTAAAAGACAACTCAGCCGTCAAGTAGGAAGCTGTCTTTATGAAAGATTGGCATTGAGTCGCAATAAAGATGAAGTGATGCGGTTGGCTAAGGAAGGGCAAACTGTGGAGAAGCCATCGGATATTATCAAAAATCCTATCACTTTAGAGTTTCTTGGCTTAAAACCCGATGCAGCCTACTCGGAATCTAAATTAGAAAATGCCATTATCAACAAGATGCAGCAATTCCTGTTAGAGCTTGGCAAAGGGTTCCTTTTTGAGGCAAGGCAAAAACGATTCACATTCGACGAGCAGCATTTCTTTGTTGACTTGGTGTTTTACAATCGTTTACTGCAATGCTATGTCCTTATAGATTTGAAGATAGACAAACTTACTCACCAAGACCTCGGCCAAATGCAGATGTATGTCAACTATTATGACCGCTATGTCAAGCAAGATTTTGAAAAGCCTACAATTGGCATTCTGCTGTGTCGGGAGAAAAACGATGCACTTGTGGAACTTACCTTGCCTAAAGATGCTAACATCTATGCTTCTGCCTATCAGCTCTATCTTCCCAACAAGGCTTTATTGCAAGCAAAAGTGAAGGAATGGATTGAGGAGTTTGAAGAAAACGAGGAGTTAAAGAAACTGGAAGAAAATGAATAGTAATTGTGCAGTTTTTGACTGTATAATTACAAACTGAAAGAAAACAATGGATACAAAAGCATTACGTCAAAAGATACTCGACCTCGCCATTCATGGAAAACTTGTCCCACAAGACCCCAACGAAGAACCAGCATCGGTGCTGCTTGAACGCATCCGTGCGGAAAAGGAAAGACTCATTAAAGAAGGAAAAATCAAGAAGAACAGGAAGTCTGCCAAGACTTCTGATACGCCCCATTATGGGAACGTGCCGTTTGAGGTGCCGGATGGATGGGAATCTGTTCCCGTTTCAGATTTATTTTTGTTAAATCCAAAATCTGAAATAGATGATAATATTCATTGTGGATTCATTCCAATGGCACTTGTTGAAGATGGTTTTTCTGGTAATCATATATACGAAGAACGCATTTGGAAAGATATTAAAAAGGGATATTGTCACTTCCAAAATGGAGATATAGGTATTGCGAAAATATCACCATGCTTTGAAAATCGCAAATCGACCATATTTGAAAATCTACCTAATGGTTATGGGGCAGGGACAACAGAACTTGTAATTCTGCGCCCTATAAGCCTCTATACTAAGTTCTATTTGTATGTTTTCAAATCTGATTGGTATATACAAGAAGGCACAAAGTATTTCAAAGGAGTAGTTGGGCAACAGAGAGTTCATAAAGAGATATTTACGGATTTACAAATTCCTCTTCCACCTTTTGTAGAGCAAAAGCGTATCGCAACAGAAATAGAGAAATGGTTTGCTTTGATTGATCAAATAGAACAAGGCAAAGCCGATTTGCAAACGACAATCAAACAAACCAAGAGCAAAATTCTTGACCTTGCCATTCACGGAAAACTCGTGCCACAAGACCCAAACGATGAGCCTGCCATTGAATTATTGAAGCGAATAAATCCCGACTTCACACCTTGTGATAACGGGCATTATCCGCAGTTGCCTGATGGATGGACAGTTGCACCCATGCAAATACTTTGTTCGTTGATTGATGGTGATAAACAAAATGGTATAGAGAGAATAAATCTTGATGTCAAATATTTGCGTGGTGAGCGTGATGCCAAGACTTTAACTTCCGGCAAATATGTAGCTGCAAATTCTCTTTTGATATTGGTAGATGGAGAGAACTCTGGTGAAGTATTCCAAACTCCGATTGATGGTTATCAAGGTAGTACTTTCAAACAGTTGCTTATCAACAATAATATGAGTGTTGAATATGTGTTACAGGTCATTAACTTGCATCGGAAAACCTTACGAGAAAACAAAGTTGGTTCTGCCATTCCTCACTTGAATAAGAAATTATTCAAGACAATAGAAGTACCAATTCCACCATATAACGAGCAACAGAAGATTGTTAAGGCTATCAATACAGTGTTTGAAAGTATTGATGCAATAATGGAGAGTTTATAGGCTCTCCATTATTGCTTCCAACTTAGTAAAAGTCTTATTAACGGCTGCTATTATCCGCTTTTGCTCTGCATATGGAGGCATGGGTATTGTTAATTTAGAATATTCTGAAATCCAGTATCGTTTATGAGTATCACCTATTAAGCGAGTAATGCTCATGAACATGGAAACAAATCTTATATCAATTTCCTTTTTAACTTGTAAAATCTTCATAGCTGATGATTTTACCTTGAAAGGGAAGTCCACCAATTTTGAATCTGTTGTAAAGTCATCAAAGATTATACAAGGCAATTTTGAATATATACCATTTTCTTCATTAGTATGTCCTATAATGAATGATTTTCCTGCTGTTAAAACAGGTGTTGAATAGCTATCATTATAATTCGTAGATTGAAGTGATTTAAACTTTTGTATACCCTCCAAATAAGAGTGGAAAAGCACAGTGT
>CAVDHB010000012.1:0-3903 GCA_963608705.1 Prevotella sp. P5-108 | reverse complement strand
GCGTTGAGACAACCTTATACTCTCCAGTCTAACCTCTTCATTACATAGAGTCAAATTCATTCCTCTTTAAGCGTTACACAAAGAAAATTATTCTTTTTTGATTCAAACAAAGAAAGGAGAATACAGTGGAAAATACTATCTTTGGCGATAGAACCAAACGAATAATTACCATGCAGACTCATCATTACTGTCTTTTGTTGGCGGGAGGAAAGGGAAAGAACTTTTGGCCATGCAGCCGGCAAGACTATCCCAAGCAGTTTCTTGACTTTTTCGGCACGGGAGAATCTTTGTTGCAACAGAATTACACATACGTCAGCCGTTTGTTTCCCAAAGAAAATATCTTCATTATCACGAACGAGTGTTACGAAGGGATTGTCAGGGAACAGTTGCCGGACGTGGCTGATGACAACCTATTGCTGGAGCCGGCCTTCCGAAACACGGCGCCTGCCGCCGCATGGGGATGTTTCCATATATATCACAGGGACAAGGAGGCAAACATCCTGCTGATGTCATGCGACCAGCTGATTCTGAAAACGGATGAGTTCATGCAGTCCGTGCAGCAAGCGTTGGATTTTACGGCGAAGAATGACTGGATTGTCGCGTTCGCTTTGAAACCTACCCGGCCAGAGACGGAATGTGGCTATATCCAGCTGAGTGACGAGAAAGTGGGAGGCTTGTTTCCCAAGGCAAAATCATACTCGAAGAATCCAGACAAGGAATTTGCTTTGATGTTCTTGGAAAACGAGGAGTTCTGCTGGTACACGGGAATGTTGGCCGCAAACGGTGTGACATGGTTGAAAGCCTTTTACGACCAGATGAAGAATGTGTCGGCAAGGCTGGAGGAGCATCCCCATACCCACAGTGAGGATTTTATCAACACGCTTTATGCGTATTGTCCCAATCACTCCGTGGACAGGGTGTTGATGGAGAATCCTGCGCATATCTGTGTGATGGTGGGGAAATTCGGCTGGGCGAGAGTCAGCACATGGCAGTCGCTGTATGAGATGGCTCCGAAAGACAAGAATGAGAATGTTATTCTCCGCAGTCAGACACTGACCTATGACAGCCAGCAGAATATCGTCATGCTTCCCAAAGGCAAGTTGGCCGTGTTGCAGGATTTGCAGGGATACCTTGTGGCGGAGAAAGACAATGTGTTGGTCATTTGCAAGAAGAATGACAGCCGGAGCATTCGTAAGTTCATCAATGACACACAAACGAAATTAGGAGATAACTACTTATAAACTTGCCATATATGAAACTGAATAGATACCTTAGACAACTCTTTACTGGATGGAGCTTCTTCTGCATCGGGGCTTTTTGCCAGGCGCAGCAGAGGCAGCCAGTGGACTATGTGAATCCCTTTGTGGGCACTACGAACTACGGCACTACGAATCCGGGCGCACTTTGTCCGCAGGGATTGATGTCGGTCACTCCTTTTAATGTGATGGGCGACGCACCGGAGAATAAATACGACAAGGACAAGCAGTGGTGGTCTACGCCTTACGAACATACCAACCGTTATTTGACGGGCTTCTCTCATGTGAATCTTAGCGGAGTGGGCTGTCCTGACTTAGGTTCGCTGTTAGTGATGCCCACCACAGGCCACTTGAATGTGGATTATCATTCCTATGGCAGTGTGATGGGGCAAGAAGCGGCCACACCGGGATATTACACCACCACACTTCAGAAATACAATGTGAAGTGCGAACTGACCGCCACGCCTCGGACAAGCCGACTGCGTTTCACCTTCCCGAAAGGACAGGGGAATATTCTGTTGAATTTAGGCGAGGGACTGACCAATGAGACGGGTGCCTCCGTGCGGTTTGTCAATGCCCAGGAGATAGAGGGCAGTAAAATGTTAGGCACTTTCTGCTATAATCCACAGGCGGTATTCCCGATTTACTTCGTCATGAGGGTGAACAAGGCTCCTGCCAAGAGGGGATATTGGAAAAAGATGCGTCCTATGCAAGGCGTGGAAGCTGAATGGGATACGACGGCGGGAAAGTACAAACTCTATACCTCCTATCTGAAAGAGATGAGCGGGGATGACGTGGGCGTATGGTTCTCGTATCAACAACCGGAAGAGTCGCAGGTGGAAGTCAGTGTGGGGGTGTCTTTCGTGAGCATCGCCAACGCCAGAGAGAATCTGGAGAAAGAACAACCGAAGGGAACGACTTTTGACGGGCTTCGAGCGGAGGCTCGTAGGAAATGGAACGAGGATTTGTCTCGTATAATGGTGGAAGGCGGCACGGAGGAACAAAAAGGAGTATTCTACACTGCGCTCTATCACACACTCATCCATCCCAATATCTTGCAGGACGTGAACGGACAATACCCGGAAATGGAGGGGAATCGTATTCTTTCCACTTCCCGAAACCGCTATACAGTCTATTCGTTGTGGGATACTTACCGTAATCTCCATCAGCTGATGACGTTGGTATGGCCCGACCGTCAGTTGGATATGGTGCATACCATGCTGGATATGTACCGTGAACACGGTTGGTTTCCCAAGTGGGAACTGTTCGGAAGGGAGACGTTGACCATGGAAGGAGACCCTTCCATTCCCGTGATTGTGGACACATGGATGAAAGGATTGAAGGACTTTGACATCCAGCTTGCGTACCAGGGAATGTATAAGTCGGCCACTACGGCGGGCAAAGACAATCTGATGCGTCCCGACAACGATCCGTATTTGAAATTAGGCTATGTGCCTATGGAGAGTCAGTATGACAACTCTGTGTCACACGCATTGGAGTATTACGTGGCGGACTATGCGCTTTCCACCTTGGCCAAGGAGTTGGGCAAGAAGAAAGATGCCGCAAGGTTCTTGAAGCAGGCGATGGGTTACAAGCATTATTATAGTAAGGAGTATGGCACACTACGTCCTATCTTGAAAAACGGCCAGTTCTATACCCCATTTGATCCGAAAGAAGGAGCAAACTTCGCTCCCAGTCCGGGTTTCCATGAAGGCAACGCCTGGAACTATACCTTCTATGTACCGTTTGACATTCCCGGTCTGACTAAGTTGATGGGAGGGGAAAAGAAGTTCATCAACCGTTTGCAAAGTGTGTTCGATGAGGGTAACTATGACCCTGCGAATGAGCCGGATATCGCTTATCCTTATTTGTTCAGCCGTTTTAAGGGTGAGGAGTGGCGCACGCAGAAATTAGTGAAGGAGTTGTTGGCGAAGCATTTCACCCCGAAACCGAATGGTCTTCCGGGCAATGAGGACACAGGCACGATGTCCGCTTGGGCGATATTCAGCATGATGGGTTTCTATCCCGACTGTCCCGGTGTGCCGGAATACACGCTGACTACTCCCACTTTCGACAAGATTACCATCCGTCTGAATCCGAAGTACTGGGGTACTGATAAATTGGTGATTCAAAAGAATGGAAAGGGTGATTATATCCAGTCCATTACTTTAGGCAAACAGTCGAACGCCACTTATCGTATCTCCCATGCGCAGTTGATAGAAGCGGCGAAGAATGGGGGAATGGTGTTTGAGGTGGGAGAACGGTAAGTTGTTTTTCTCTTGATTTGATATTTTAAGTAGTAGGGCAGTATGGATTTAATCAACTTAAATTCGTACTGCCTGTATGTATTACACAGGTTTAATTGCATTTGCTCGTATAATAGTTCTAATCTATGTAATACAAATGATTATCCGCAAACATACCACTATCCTGTCTTAACTACAAAACTAGTAGAGACGCGATTCATCGCGTCTCCACATTCATCAGCGATGAATTGTATCTGTGATTAGTAAGATATTAAAACACAATGAAAAACGGAGACGCGATAAATCGCGTCTCTACCTAAACAATGTTGATTAATGGTACAATTGCGGATAATCATTGTATATTATTTAATCGTTGTATATTTGCATAAAGTTTCAACATC
>CAVDHB010000011.1:0-20298 GCA_963608705.1 Prevotella sp. P5-108 | reverse complement strand
GATGTTGAAACTTTATGCAAATATACAACGATTAAATAATATACAATGATTATCCGCAATTATACCACTGTTTAGGTAGAGACGCGATTTATCGCGTCTCCGCTTTTCATGGTGTTTTAATATCTTACCTATCACAGATACAATTCATCACTGATGAATGTGGAGATGCGATGAATCGCATCTCTACTTGTTGCAACGTGCAAGACAGGAGAGTGGTATGTTTACGGATAATCACATTTCGTTTTGTAGTGATTAAAATTCTGTATATTTCCATATAAATATTTGGCAGTGAAGAAAAAAACTTTGTATCTTTGCGACGACAGAGTCCACCACGCTTCTTGCCCAGCACAGCGTACCAGGGTGGAACTTTTATTTTATACAGGTATGAAGTATTACCCCAATATAGCTGTCAATTTTTTCCTCCTGCGCGGAAGACAACACATTCGTTCAAACAGTGAAAGAGCTGTTTGCTGCTTTTTCATCCCCTGACACATAATCAAAACCATACAAAAGACCGTCCTGGCAGGTTTCCCCGCAAGAACGGTCTTCACACATATATTGAAACATTCACTGATTATCGTGACTTCGCTTCTAATTTCTCCATCTCACGCCACTGCTCCTCGGTGTTGTACAGCTGCAAAAACATGGAACCATCTAAAGAAGAGGTGGAGGCACTGGATCCCAACAACCAATACAGAATATTAGGAAGCGGCAGTGTATTCTCCATTATCAGATTACCGCTTTGCACATAAGGAGGAAGGGTGTTAGCCACTTTTACAAAACGAGGCTTATGATTATTTCTAAAAACCAAGTCAGGCGCTCCTTTCACTAAGTTTTTCAACACCGTGTCGTTCCTCATGTACTCACGACTGAATCTCCATTCACCCAGCAAATTCTTATAATATTTATGCGAGAAGGGAATCGTTTCCAAGCTCATGTTATTTTTTACGGTATTGTCATCCAAGAAAGTATTCCAAATTCTTATGGAGGACACCTGCCAAGGTATTCCTAAATTGTCCCCTCCAACCTTGAAATCCAATGAGTCCAAAGAACCATAACCGTCGTGTTCAATATCTTTATACACCATCCTATTACCGTCAAAAGAAGTTTGGAATTTACGGACTTGATTACTTGTCATCTTCTGTACTCCCGCAAATATGGGATGCCATTTAGCGTTTCCTATTGTTCCGATGTTTTCTTTTAACATCCCCGCATTTGTAGAGTTAACACTCACTTTCGCCGTAGTTCTCTCATATCTCACACCCCAACCTTTGCCTGCGGTAGTTTTTCCTATCATACTCCTCCAGTTCGCATCATAACCCCCAGCTTCATTAGGAAGTGTTCTGATATTCGCCTCGATAGAAAAGGCTGCTGAATAAGAAATCGCATACCTGCCTTCTTTATCCTTAAAAGAAGCATACTCTACATCTTGAGACTGCGGGAATTGAACCACTTCCATCATCTTCCCATTCATTTCCTTCTTTTTGTAGTGATTATAGTAGAATACACCAAATATGTCTCTTTCTGCATCACTCGCTCCGCCATAAGTACCTTGCGCCGTTCCGCCATGATCGGATGTCACACAAACTAACCAATCCTCAAAGGAAGCTTGTGGACGTTTCTCTACACTGTTTAACAGCTCACCAAGTGTTTCATCGGCTTTTTTCAGAGCCGCCATATAATTTTGATTACCACTAATGAAACCACCCTGACACCCTGCATCTTGCACTCCTCGCAATGAAGCAATAGTCAACGAAAAGTCTTTGTTTGCAAGTTGCTCCAACAAGACAGATTTCGTTTCATCATCCCCCTGAGTTGTCTCCACAGAATTTATATTCGACACCCAATTATTCAAATATTTCCAAGGAGACACCATGGACATCTTCACTTCTTTTCCGCTATTTGTGATTTGTTGAACGATATTAGAAGTAAAATCCACCTCATCACTCTCAGGATCTTCTCCTACATATAAATCCGGCGTATACGAGGTGTCATAAATCCGATGTATTCCAGAATTCATTCCTGTAAGCATAGAGGCCCACGTGACAGGATCTTCCCCTGTCAATGATCTGCCAGAAGACACATATTCATGCGTATCCGCCAGCCCCTGAAATGTGTACTTACTGTGTTCCAACATCTTTTTCAAGTTAGGCATCTGTCCACTTTCCACCGCCTGTTTTACTACGGATCCTCTGGCTCCGTCAATGTTCACCCACAATACCTTGCGAGCGATTTCCTTCATAGTGGAATCTTCTTCCTGCGTACCTCCTTGTCCGGCGATGGAGGCAGGCGTCTCATATTGCGTGCAGGCGTAGAAAAGACTGCCGCATACTGCGACCAGTCCTAAACTGCGTCCTATCTGTTTCCAATTTAGTTTCATACTTCCTTATTTTTTATAATAATACACTCCAAACTCCGAGAACTTCTGAATATATCCCCTGTTATAATCTGTGGTGAGGGGCGGTACGTAATCTGGCTTTTGCATATCCTTCCAGTAGCCCAAATTAAGATCTTTCATCACAATACGGATATAACGGGCGGTCTTACTACCTCCAGTAAACTGCCAATAAGTCTCGTTCTTTCTATACTTATCCATCTGGGCACTCCAGTCAATCTTCCCTACGGAACTCCATTGCCTCTGGTCACCATAGATATCCTTCAAATCCTCATAGTCTGCATTGTCATTCTCCAGAATCTGCACATCCACTTTCATAGGCGGATTGCCTGTTGTTCCATTCGCCAAATAGAAGCCGTCTATCGTGTTCAGCTTGCCCATGTCGATGACCAAAATAGACACCTTGGGATTTTTCTCATTCTTGTCTTTCCAATAGGAAGACCAGTATGTTGTAGTATTTCCATCAAACAGATTCTTCGGTTTATCCCAATTAGACTCTTTGTCGCTCGTATTATTGAAATTGTCGTTGCCGTCTTGGTCAAAGGACTTAATCCTCCAGTTGCTTCTATCCACCGTGTATTTGTAATTCGCCACATCCACTTTCTGCATACCATTCAGTGGATTGTCCGCCAATGGGTTAATCTGCCACAAAGCGTCACTTACCAACGGCAGACTCTCATATTTAGCTTTTGTCTGGTCGTCGGCCAACCGCCATCCCCAATGGGCAAAGAATGGAAACATATTGGCATGGAATACACTGCATACCTGCTCCATGAAGTCGAGGTCACCATAAAAATTACGGCTAAATCTTCCCGCTTTGTATAATTCACGGAGAAAATCCCATTCATTCTTATCAGGAAACTTATATTTGTAATATTTGGCCAGCTGTACCAACATAAGCAGATTTATATTCTCATTCCGTATTGCATCAGAAGGATACGTTGGTTTATTCCCCATCAGCCAAGCGTCCCCCATGGTTTTGGAGGAATCAGCCGCCGCATAGCTCAACAAAGGTTTCGCCCATTGGTCAAACCCTATACCAAAGTCTGGATAATCAGCTATCAAGCCTTCTTTTTTGTTTGCTTCCGCCACTCTCCACAAAGGAACTTCACTTGCCAAGGAAGCCGAGAAACCATATTCGGGCGCATATTTGGTTGAAAGCACCTTATACATCGTTCCTATCTTCAACTGTGTCACAGAATCAGGATTCAACAACGCATTCGACCAGGAAGGAGTTTTGGCCAACATGAGAGCCTGCGGATTCTGAATATTGGCGATGGCGTTGTTAGACAGTTTCACGTCAAATACAAACCGGTCCGGGTACTGTGGCATCAAGTTCTTCACATCCGCAGCGTTCTCTTCCAAACCATAAGTTTGATAATATACCTCCATCAGCTTGTCCCATTGCGCCAACGCCTTTTGCAATTCATTCCCATAATTCGGATTGGAAGCCAAGGCACGCTCAACAGAAAGACGGTCTACCGAAAAAGTCACATGCTTTCCTCTCACATCCAGCCAAGGCACAGTAGAAGCCTGTACTTCTTTCGCCCATGCTGACAGATTCTTTTCCGTTTGTCCCGAAATGAAATCCACCGCCTTGTACACGTTCTTCACTTCCAATTTCACGTCCTTGGCACCTTGCACATTCTTGTTACGCAAAATCCACAAATAGCCCCCCATCGGAGACCGCAACGTGTTCTTGCCAGGGAAGAGTTCTTTTTGGATATAGACAATCGGCTGACGCATACCTCCATCTTTGTCCGTAAGGTCTTCGGTATGCACCCCAATCTGCGCCGTCAATCCCCACACATTGTCTGGCACATTGATAGTCACCTGCTCTCCGGCACCGGCATATAGCCCCGTACTGTAAATAGGATTAGGGAACTCTTTTTTTTCTGAACTGTATTTATACTTGAATCCTGCATCCACCATATCCACGTACTTCAAGCTCAAATCCAAGGAGATAGCCGTGTCCTTTACCGTGCGTTCCTTCAGGGTATCTACCAATCCAGGGAACACACGGGCTTTCTCGTACATACTGGCGTCAATACCCTGCAAGGTATCCACCTTCACATCGGAGGAATCAGCCTTGTTATCATCCCATCCACTGTCAAAGTCAAACTCACTGGCATCGCATCCCGCCATCAATGAAGCGGCAAAGAAGCAGAAGCCCATATAAGCTGTATATTTCTTTAAATTCATCGTTTCCATTTAATTATTGGTTTGTAAATCTGTATAAGGCAACTGGCGTGCGATTCCCGTCCACTTCCATGAAGAGGGAACTGTCAAGCCAAACCATTGGAAGGTCTGATAAGGAATGTCTACCAAGTTGATGACACTCTGGTAATAGGAGGCGTTGATTATGGGTTTGACATTGGGATCCTGCTCTGACCCATTATACCATTTTGCATCCTCAGACAATACCAGATCTGATTTTCCCGCATTCACACCGTTAAAAACAGAGCCATACTTGGAATAATCCTTTAACTCCTTCTGCTTAAAATCATCTTCACGGTCACAAGGCCAATAACCAATCAAATTATCCCAATAAGGCCACTCCTCCGCAAGCTCATCCAATCCAGTTTGCTTATAGTTTTTCGCTACAAAGTCCAAGGGTAATGCCACATTATAAATTTGAAGATTCGTAATCAAAAAGCCATTGCCATTCTTAGTAACAGATTTTTTGATTTGTCCAATAGTCAATGCACATTTCTTGGCTGGATCTGTCGCAATAGAGTCTGGATTTTCCTTAAGTGGAAGAAACTCTCTCCCATTATACGCATTACTTTTACCGTCCTGATATTGATATACACGCCTCTGACGTAAATCATAAATCATGGTCACTGTATGCCACTTTCCATCACTAAGCTTAGGAGAGAATTTAGAGTCTGCCCTATTGCTTCCCCCAGAAGAAGTGAAAGAACGGAATTGTTCACCATCTTGAAACACGTCCCATCCTTGCCCACTTTTTGGTTGAGTTTGCTCCGCACAAGAAACCAATTCATATCCAGACTGTTTACCAGACTTCAAAGCCTTGTACATGAACTGCACCGTATAATTCAAGGTATCACCTTTCTCATCCTTAAATCTAAAATCAAAAAGTGAATAGTCTTTTACAACCGCATTTTTAGTCAAGTTATTACCTCCATACAACGGAGTAAAATAAGAATACTTCAATTGGTCATCCCCTGGCTCTACTTCCAACTTATTAGAAAACTTTTCATTGTACATCATGGAGAACGTGTTTCTATCCGCCATTTTATACACATTGTCTCCTTCTACATAGGTGACACCTCCATAATTGGAGGTCAGGATGATCAGCCAGTTCTCTGTGGCATAATTCGGACGCGCTTTCAGCGCATTCATAATCCGTCCCACATACTTGTCTACCTCACTCACGGCGTTCATCACCTCCTCTGTAGGCTGTCGTTTGCCATCCCCGTCAGTATAGTCAAAACCCGCTTTCTTACCAGCCTGCTCCACTCCGTTGAACTCCGCAATCACAAAGTCGGACGTGTCATTTTTCAGACTTGTTTCCAACTTGTCAGCAACCTCCTTGTCAGAAGCCGATTTAAATTTGCTGTCCGCATCCGCCTGACAAAGATTATAGAACCCATCTGTAGAAGCATACACCGCAATCGTCTTTGACTTGTCCAACTCCTTCAGCCTTTTCAAAGCGGAAGGTTCCGCAGATGTTCCATCCAACGTTCCAGTCAACAAATTATCCCAGCCCTGAAGGCCATCCACCGGCTGGTCAGCCTTGGTGGAGGCTAATCCATTAAAGGTATAGATGGCATGGTCGCGCATACCGCGGATAGTAGGAGCTTTCAAATCATTACTTGCCTCCCTTACGGCTAAACCCGAAGCGCCATCCATGACAATCCAAAGCACCTTTCCCTTGGTGGTCTCCACTTGGTTTTGCGGATAGTCCTCCCGCAAAGGATTCACAATATCTGTATTGCAAGAGGCAAAGGCCAAGGAAAGGACTCCAGCCAACGCCCCCATGTATTTCATATATTTATTCATGACGTTCATTTTTATCGGTGATCAAAATCCGCTTGAAGTAATACCACATTGTTCACTCTCGCTCCATTGAAGAAACGAATATCACCCACTAACAGTAGACCATACTCATTTTCTGTGGTAACGGTTTCCTCCACATCATAAAGCTGTCCCTCAAATTTTCCCGGCACATTGAAATCCTGTACCGCTGTACCGTCTGGATCCAACAACAGAAACCCTTGACGAGGAATACCGTCGTATTTCGAGAAAGTCCCCGAAATCACCACCTTGTCCTTATCCAACAACTGCGCATAGTTAGGCTGTCCCCCCTCCATCTTACGAGGCACAAACTTTGTATCCAGCGTTCCATCCGCATTAAGCATAGCTATATTCTGCCTTGCTTGTCCGTTCACCTTGGTAAAGCTGCCCGTAATGACCATTTTTTTGAGTTTGGTATTATAACTCACTGTAGATACGGAGCCGTCAATACCACTCCCCAAATTACGGGTAAAGCCGCGGTCTACATTTCCATCCTTATCCAGACGGACAATTCCATTGGCAGGTACCCCGTCAAACGAAGTGAAGGTACCCACTAATATCACTCCGTCCGTCTCATCCATGGCCGCTTCTGTGATTGCGCCTCCCGCAGGTCCTGCATGAGTAGCTACCGGACGATAAGACTCATCCAAATCACCTGTCAGCTTACCGTCTTGACTGCCATCCTTATTAATTGGGGCTACATTCATTCGGAACACATATGACACCGGCTTTGACTTCTGTCCAGAAGCAAGGAAAGTAGGCTGGTAATCGTAGTAATAGTATTGTTTGGTGTTGCCTACCGCTATCACATACTTCTCGTCACTGGTAATAAAAGTCCTCACCAAGGGATCCTGAGCCGCACCATTAAAACGGCTCACATTGATGGTCACAGGGTTACCCTTACGATCCGTACCTAACTCATCAAAATGAACAGCCGCTGTGTCGGGTGTCAAATTCTTGTTCAACAAGATGATATTATCGGCCATCACCTGCCCATTCAAACTACTCAAACCTTTGTTATCTTGACACTCATAATTACTGAAAGAGCCAGATATCAGATAACGTCCATCCTTGAAGCGAGAAATTGACTTCACGTATGGCTGGGAAACAAAGATATTCTCTGTTTTCAACAAACCTGTCTTCACACCGTAGTTTGTGGTATTGCTGGCCGCTGCATTTCCTTTCAAGTCCACAAAACCTAATCCGATATGCTCATAGTCCCCGAATTTAGCAAAACGCCCGACTAAGTAAAAACCATTGTCACCGTAAGGTGTCGCCGTATACACCACGTCATCTGTCCCTTCTTTGGCAAATCCATAATTACCGTCCACTTTTATATTTCCGTTCACGGTGAAATTAGGACCAAAGAACACCTCACTGTTCAACACCATGTACACCTGCCCGGAAGAACAGTTCTCCGGCACCTTCACAGTGAGTGTCGTATCCGTGGCATTCAAGATTTTCGTGTCCTGCTCTCCCAAATAGAACTTGAACTGGTATTCATTCTTGGCCGGATTGCAGTATTTCAACAATCCCGTGGCTTTGAACAATATCGTATCTCCAGGAAAGCCTGTGGCCGGCATAGGTGCCTCGGAAGAAAGTTTTACGCCCAAAGGCTCTTTTCCTCCTGCGTATGGATTCGAATCGAACGTATCATCCAGACTTTCACATCCCACGGCCAACGCACCACTCATCAGGCAGGTGGCCATTCCTATCCATTTTAACTGCAATGTCGTTTTCATTTGTCCTCCTCTTTGGTGATTGCTGTCTCTGACTTATCCAGTTTTTGTACCTCTTTCAAGGGAATGATTCCCGCATTAATAACCTGTTGTACGAAACGGGACTGGGTGAAGCCAAACGGGCTTCTCACAAAATTCAGCACATGAATGACCCCATTCACAGGTTGTATGTCCGAAGTGGCTACGTAGGAATTCTCCATATCGTGCGACATGAAGTCATTCACATAAGAATACAGGATATGACGATAACCTGCGTATTTCACGCCGTTAGCGTCTTCATACACCGTACCCATATTCATGATTCTTCCGTTCAAAGAATGCATGGCTTTGCCGGGAAAGCCGTCTACAGCCGTAGTGTCCAATTGAGGAATGTCCTTTAACAAGAATTTCTCATTGGGTATCACATACAAGGAAAGAACGCTTTTCCACACTTCCGGCTTAATCTGCCGCCAGTCCTTGATACTGTCTTCCCCCATCTCCTGATATAATTTACGGCTCACCGCATTCACCGAGGAACGGATGGCAAAATCGTTGGGAGCGAAGAAGGTAATGGTATCACCTTCCGTGTCGAACACTTTGTCCATTCCGGCATAATGAATCATTTCCACCAAACCAGTGAAATAATTCTTGTCTGGATAGTTCTTCAAATAACTCAACACCGTACCGTTATAATACGGATTGTGTACCCCTCCGTCTTGCAGGTAGTCATCGTTCTGACAACTTGCCGCCATCACTGAGCCTACCGCCACCAGTGAGGTCATTACTATTGATTTCAGTGAATATTTCATATATGTGTGATTGAAGTCTTATAAGTTTATTCCCAGTAGTTGTTCAATGAGATGTGCGTGTTCTGATTCTGTGCCGCCTTGCTAATGGGCCACGTCCACGCCCCTTGCTCAAACTGGCGCAAAGTCATTGCATACCCCAAGCTGTAGTTGCGGTCGCAAATTTTGCGGGTACGCACTAAATCATAATAATAGTGCCCTTCCCCAATAAGCTCACGCATACGTTCCCAGAAGATAGCGTCTTTCAAGTTCTGTCCTGACAGGTTCTGTATTTCAGGCGCACCAGCTCTACGCCGTATTTGATTCACCAATTCATTGGCTTTTGCATCATCCGTACCCAATTCTGCCAACGCTTCCGCATAAAGCAAGATCTCATCCGCCAAACGGAACACAATCTGGTTGCCAGAATTAGACGTTATCGTGCTATTGCTTCCGTAGGTATCCGTATGAATGAACTTCGTTATCTCCACAGGGTCAGTAGCCATAGTGGAATAAATATTCTTATTAAACCAGTTAGTGACCCGATTGTCCTCCGTCTCAGGCGGATACAACTCCCGCAAGAAGTCACGGTTGTATTCGACCTTCGCCGTTTTCTGATTGGAGAACGGCGTGAATGTCACTTTGTTGGAGAAAACCGCTCCATCGTCAAACACCTCTCCCTGTTCCGCATAACTCAGGTTCTGGGCAATCTCAAAGATACCCTCGGAAGAAGCCCCCGCAAACAAGGTCGTAGACTGGTTCATCGGAAGCAAGGTATAGTTACCTCCGTTACCGTCCACTAACTGCTTGCCAAAATCGACCACCTTCTGATAATAAGCCGTTTTGTTCTGCACGTCAAATCCCGCCAGCCACATATTCACGTGCATCAACAGCGCAAGTACAGAGCCACGAGATGCACGAGTGGCTTTCTGTGTGGCGGAGTTGTACGTCCAAGGCAGGAAGTCCGCATTCGGGTCATCATTGATGATTTTCTCCAAGTCAGCCGAGATGTTCTTCAACACCGTCACCATGTTCGTGCGACCCAACGAAGTATTGTTATAGGCCGTTGTATAATAGGGCACATCTCCAAACGCTCTTACCAAGAAGAAGTAAGCGAGCGAACGCATGAAGACCGCCTCGTCTATGAAAGCCTGTTTCTGTTGTGCGGAGACAGCGGCTCTTTCCACCTCTTTAATCAAGATATTCGCAGACTGAACCACCTTGTAGAAATTCTGCCAGCGCATGATAGCGTCCGCATTCTTGTCTTCGTCCTTGCTATAATCACTACGTAGTTGGTTCAAATCATTTGTGGCCAAATCGTTGATATATTTATTCTTACCAGGGTCGTTTACCGCTTTAATGGGCGCACACCGAAGGTCTCCGCTATACAGGATGAAATAGGCGCTCTGCATTGTGGCATCTCTAAACTGGTAATACATACTGTTGGCGAATCCCTCCACCTCTTTACTGGTGGCACCGTCCCACATCTCGTCACCAGAAAGTTTCTCGTCACTGGTGGTATCCAAGAGTCCGCAACTGGTGCAAACTCCGGCCACTAACAGCGTCATCACGGCTAATTTTATCTTTCGTATCATAAGCTACTCTATTTTACCATATTATAAACCAATGCTCAATCCCAAAGAGAACGTACGCGCACTGGGATAACCATTGGAATTGTCCCATCCGATACTCGACACATTCTCAGGATTAATTCCCGAATATTTGGAGAACGTCGCCAAATTGGATATGGTCGAACGGATGCTGGCGGAACGTATTCCTAACCATTTCAACCATTTATTCGGGAAATCATATTTCACCGTAATCGCTGAGATCTTGAAGTAAGAACCGTCCTCCATGAACAGGGTCTGATCCGCACGATAGGAATCAATGGCTTTTACATGATAGTAGTCCATCGGATTCGGATAGTCCGCATGAATATTCGAAGGAGTCCAGAAATTATAAGCGTCAATCGGCAACAAGGCCGCATTATTCGCCATAGACTTTCCATCATTCATGGTCGGATCCAAATAAGTCTTGAACTTATTGGCCAAGGCCGCATTCACAATATCTCTTTTCAAAGTGAAAGAAGTATTGCAAAACAAGGTCAGCTTTTTCCAACGCAGGGAGAAGGAAAGACCTCCGTACACTTTGGGCTGAGAGTTACCCACAATGGCCTTGTCTTTCTCGTCAATCACATAGTCACCATTCAAGTCCGCCCAAATGGGGTCACCCGCCTTGAAATAGTTATTCGGATCATCGGCACTGACATTCTTTCCTCCCACACGCAATTTGCGTCCCGTATTGGGGTCTACTGGCACATCCGCATCGGTGGCATACACTCCTTTATATATATACAAGTAGTTTGACATGGTGTTAGAACCCAATTTATTCACCACTTGTGCGTTTGAATTGATAATCTGACGTGCCTCGTTCGGAAGTTTCGTCATCACGTCACGGTTCAAAGTCACGTTGAAATTCAAGGTCAAGTCCCAGTCACTCTTAGCCGGCAACGGACGAATCATAGTGCTTAATTCCAACCCATAGTTCACTAATGACACATCAGTGGTGGGGTAAGAACTAAAACCGTTATGGTCAGCCAAATCTACAGAAGAAATCTGATTGTCCACCTGTTTATAGTATGCTTCGGCACCAAAGTAGAAACGACCGTTGAACATACTGAAGTCTGTTCCCAGATTCCACTGAGTGGTAGTGACCGGATCCAAGTTGTTGTTCGGCATATCATCGAAGTCAATCGGAATCACGGTAGCTCCATTATAGGTGTCCTCTCCTAAGAGATACGTTCCCCACACGTCATATTTGTTGGCCTTGTATTTCACCACCCGTCCCCAAGTGGCACGGATATTACCATTGTCAAACCAATCCCATCCTAATTTCTTGAAGAAGCCTTCTTCTGAATAGTTCCAACGTAAACCCAAACCTGGGTTAATCACCATTTTCGCACCTCTTCCGTAAGCGGAGTTCAACTCCGGACGAAGAGACGGCGTGATGATATATTTGTCCATTCCTCCCAAAGGATTCTTTATACCGAAGGACGGAGAAAAACTAAAAGACACCGTATTATTATCCGTCGAAGTCTTGGCGGAGCCTGAGGAGGCATTTACCCCGATAGGTCCCCACAAATGGTCATTCGCCAATCCTTTCTGAGTGATAGAGTTACCTGTGGTATTATTCTTTGCTATCTCCGCCATTACCGTTAAACCGAAACGAAAGAGCCAGAAAGAGGTTTTATAACTCAACGAGGTACGTCCATACAGACGGGTGCTGTTCGTACTGTTTCCTTGCAACTGCGAAAGATTGTTGTTCAAGATGGAAGGAGTGAAACGTTCGTACTCCGAGTTGGTATATTTATACCCCACCGTCGTGTTCCACCTAATATTGAAAGGAAGAAGATAACTGATGTTCATACTGGCATCGTAGGTGACATCTGTCTTACTCTGGTCTATCATCAACGCTCCCAATGCGGCATTCGAGGCGGAATAAATAGAAGGTGGCGGCAAAAGAGACGAAGCACTCGATCCACTGGCCACACCCGTCTGCGACAATTCATTACCTGAACCGTTACCTGTAACTCCCAAGGTGGCGTTCACATAGACCGACATATTGAATTTGTCATTCGGCGCATAGCCCATGTTGGCACGTAAACCGTAACGGTCGAAGCTGGTGTTCTTGATGATACCATTCTCCGTATAGTAGTTTCCGTTCACCTTGTAGTTGAACAACGTGCTACCTCCTGACACAGCCAAGTTATACGTCTGGTTCACCGTGCGACGATAGAAATTGCCCTGCCAGTCCGTATGGTTGTTGTAGTAGGGATTCAAACTGTCACTCAAGGCCGGGTTATCCTGCACATCCCAGTAACCATGCCAAACGGAGGTATCGTTCTGTAAAATCTGCTGGATACGCTGCATACGTTCCGCCCTACCCACAATCACGTCACGCAGACGAGGCGGGAAATTCACTTTCATATCCATAGAGAAATCAATCTGCGGTTTGGAAGAACGTCCTTTCTTGGTCGTAATCAAAATCACACCGTAAGCACCTTGCGAACCATATTGCGCCGTGGCCGCCGCATCCTTCAAGACTGTGATACTCTCAATATCCTCATACGGAAGGTTGGAAATAGGGCTGACTCCTGAACCAGACAACAATCCGTTCGCATCGAAATCACCCACATCCTCCTGTGGAATACCATCAATCACAAACAAAGGAGCGGAAGAACCCATGACCCACTGGTCTCCCGACTGCTTGACTGACACATCGGACACACCACGGATATTAAAACTACCAGCCGCACCCGGCTGACCTGAATTCATCTGAATATTCAGACCTGCCACACGTCCCTGCAACATCTCCATCACATTGGAGGCCGGCACAGGAGGCAAGTCTTTGGTGTTCACCACTGTCAGAGAAGAGGTGACATCAGCCATACGCTGTTTCTGGTATCCAACCACCACCGTCTCTTTCAATTCATTCACGGATTCCTCCATGAAGATTCTCAAGTCGTTCTCTTCTTTGGTAATCTTGTCTTTCACTGATTTATATCCCGTGTAAGAGAAAGTCAAGGTAGTCCCTGTAGGCACTTTCACGGTAAATTTACCGTCCAATCCTGTCATGGCCACCGTCTTTTTATTTACTGTCACCCCCACACCCGGTAAAGGTATATTGTCCCCGTTCTCCGCTTTCTCATACACATGCCCCGACACCGTAAGGGTCTGCGCCACCGCCTTGAAAGCGAAAAGTGACAAAAGACAGATTAACGCTACTATATGTTTCATATATGTTATATCTCTGATTAAACGTCCGTTACTTAAAAGCAGGAGTTCCTCCGTCAAATACAAAGATTACTTCCCAATGACCCTCTTTGTAAATGGCAAAGGTGTAGTCCAACATAGCTCGCACCCTGCGGGTACCAAACATGAGGCGGTCATACTGAAAACGCACATGAGCGCGGTTTCCCTCTTTGTTGGTGTATTCCGTAGGCAATTCTCGCAAAGGAACAGGATAGGCCACCTTATATTTCACATACTCCTTTGTCATCTCCCGGTCGAATCCGTGTACCAACTTATCCCAATCCGTAGTGTTGAAATTGGCCGGATCTATGGGTTTGAGGTCTTTCGTCATAAAACGGAAAGTAAGGGAAGGCTCTTTCGAGGTATCGTCCTTATTCTCCCGCATGAAGACTTTCACATCCGTCGTTTGCATTCTTCCCGCATAAAAGGAGAGTCCATCCTTGAACATATTCGTCACGTTATCAGGGTTTACGTAATCCTGCGTGGTCGCACCCGTTTCCGTGTTCATGTTGTTCGGTTCGTAATCCTGCTCTCGGATAGGTTTCAATTGCAAGTCCTTGTACTCGTTCCAACCGCCTGAGTTTTCCGCTCTCACATCAAAGAGATACCCCTCGTCCGGGCTGCAACGCACGAATGAAGAACGGGCGTTAGCCCACAGCACAATCTCGCCAGAATGCTTACGGACTTGGAAAAGGGGGCGGTTCTCGTAAGTCCGCTTATCCTCGATTTCTTTCAGCGTTTTTTCTGTGCCTAAATAAGGCGTTTTCCACACTCTTACTTTGAAGTTTTCTGTCAGTTCAGGTGCAGGCGTGCCGTCCGCATGACGCACATCCAGCAAGGTGAATGTCAGCGGATTCGTCGAGTTTCCTAAATTGAAATTATTTGATATCAAATTATTACGTCCCAAGGTCGGTGAATACGTAGTGGTAGTGAAAGCGGCGTCCTTGTCATACGCATCCAAATCCTCCGGCAAGTATTTACTGAGGCAGGAAGAACATAACAACGCCATCATCACAGGAAGTCCCACCTTACTCCTCCGGATACACATACTTATGGTAAATCTTTGGCTTCTCATTTCCGTAATTTTTAAACAGTTCCAATATTTCTCCAAATCCGAACTCATGGTTAGGCGCTAACTGTTGCACATAGCCGTTCTCGGCTTTGATGTCAAATGTGTTCACTTGCGCCTTTATCCATTTGGTGTTCTGCTTTGTGCCGTTTGTCTCCACCAGGTTCATGAAACGTGGTCCCAACTCCATGGCACCGCTGGCGGACACTCTTTCTGCTTCCACTCGCATGGTGTGTCCCACCTTCATGCTAAAGAACTCCGACGCACCTTCCTCCTCCATTACTTTCTGGGAGGTGACATTACCTGAAAATGCGTAGTGGTACACTAAAGAGTCCAATTTAGCACGATAGTCAAAAGACCGTGTAGAGGTAGTTGTATCCAATTTTTCCTCCCGTACATTTTCTCCATCTACCACCTTAGTAGTAATGGTATGCGTCACAGTCGTATCGGTCACGATAATCGGGTCTCCCAACAAATCCTTCAAATAAAGATTATGCCCCAACTCGTAGGTCTGGCGGAAACGGTTCAAGAGATTCAAGGCACTTCCGAAACTTCCATCCTCCATCGCAAACAAAGTTACAGGCTTCTCCGCAGTACGGGTCAATGAATCCCGAAGTCCTGTCAAGGTACGGGTTATATATAATAAGGAGTCATACGCATAGCCCGGGTGTGCATTCTTATCGGAGAGAAAGTCGTACACAGTCCCGTCGAAATGCTCCGATTCTTGTAACTGCGAACTTCCCGCTCCTTCTTCAAAGTCTGTGCAGGAAAAGAATCCTCCCACAATCAGGAGCAATCCTATGATTCCCGCAATGTAATTATGTTTCATATACAATGGCTTTAATGATTCTTCCAATAGGGATTTTGTTCAATGGAGGGATTCTGCCGAATTACTTCCTCCGACACAGGCCAGTAAATACCACCCTCTTCAATCAAACGCAGCAAGGCCGGATTGTCTTTTCTGATTTTTTGGCGGCGGATAAGGTCATACCAACGTTGTCCTTCACCTATCAGCTCCCTGCGACGTTCCGCAAACACAGCATCCAACAGTTTGTCCGGATTATTACCAAAGTTACGCTGATAACTGACCTGATCCAGACCTCTCGCCACACGTACCTTGTTAAGAATACCGATAGCGTCCGTAGTACGGTTCAACATCGTCAACGCCTCCGCTCTCAGCAAGTACATATCCTCCGGTCTTGAAAGGATGATGGCAGAGGAGAACACCGCAAAATCTTCGTCTTTCGGCGATCCGTCCTGCATCACGTTTACCTTGGAGAATACAGGAACCGCACGATTCATGTTGAAATAGCCGTCAGCGTATTTCATAGTGGCCGTGTCCACTCCCATACGCAAGTCTTTCACATCGGGATAAATGTTCAGTAAAGAATCACGAGACACATACAAGTCTGCCATAGGGCGATTCACGTAGGGTTCACTCAGTGTCCATTGCTCCAAATGGCCGGTTGGCGTATATTCCATGTTTCCATCGGAATACTCTGTGACCAACGCCGCGATTCTTTGTGGACCGTAGGTGGTCGAACTGCCGTTGAACAACCCATTATTCGATGAGGTAATACTTGACACGGCAAGGATATCTTCTTTTACACCGACTTGTGACACATTGTCCGTCACATACTGAGCGTAGCTATCCGCATCCGCATAATTTCCCATCCAAGCGGAAAGTTGTGCCAAGACAGCGTAGGCCGAAAGTTTGCTGAATAACATCCCCCTCCATACATCCGACTTTTGGCGATAATACAAATTCGTATCTGTACCGAACAAGAAGGGTAAATCTTTCGCTGCGGCTATCAACTCATTCTTAGCGTATTGAAGCACTTGTGCGACAGGTGTGCGCTTCACTTTTGGAAAACTACCGTTGTCATACGCCTCGGTAATCAAAGGCACATCTCCCCAGATACGGGCTAACTCAAAGTATGCCAACGCTCTCAAGGCACGTGCCTGTGCTTTGTCCCATTTCGCCGTCTGCTCGGAATAGGAAGGATCTGCCACTTGCGCCTTGTCCACATTGTCTATCAAGATGGCAGCCGCATTAATCACCCGGTAGAAACGACTCCAATCCGCCACCTCATTCACAAGCGGAATATTGAGATTCAGTTGATTATGAATTACCGCATCCAAGTCTGGACGGTTGTAAGCAGTGAAATCTCCCGCACGCAATTCGCCACAGGTAAAAAAGGTATTGTTGTCGGCCATTGCCGCCCGCATCAATCCATACACCCCCATCATGGCACCACGGGCATCTTCCAAAGTCTGCCAATGCTCATTATCAGGCAGCACGTGGCGGGACTCCACGTCAAAGAAATCACTACAAGAGGTGGTGACTCCCATCACAGAAAGGAGACACAAGCCTGCGGCCACGTATTTGACTTTATGAGAATTTATCTTTTTCATCATCTTGCTTTTATTAGAATGAACAACGTACTCCGACAGTCACACTACGAGGAATAGCTATACCATATCCGCGGTAATAGCCGTCAAAGTCCACCAATTCTGGGTCATCACCACTAAAGTTGGAGAATGTGAGGAGATTATTACCCGCCACATAGACATACAAATCATGCAGGCCTTTTTTCTTTCCCTTACACTTCTTAGGTGTGAATGTATAACCTAAGCGCACATTACGCAATTTCACGTAAGAAGCTCCTTCTAAGTAAAGGTCTTGATCCACCCGGTAAGGATGCACTTCGCTCAACGCATTGTAATGAGGATAATCCATCGGGATATTACCGTTTTGCCAAAAGAAAATCTCTTTCACCGCATCCAAGCTCGCCGTTCCGTCCAAAGTAGTGAAATCATACTGCTGATAAGCCCGGAAGTTCATGACCTTTTGCCCCAGCGCAAAAAACAGGGACGCACTCAAATCAAAGCCTTTGTATTTCAATGTAGTGGAGAATCCGCCTGTGAACTTAGGCAAAGAATGTCCTGTCATCACTTTATCCTGATTGTCAATCTTGTTATCTCCGTTCTGGTCTACCCATTTCGGATCGCCCGCTTTCAGTTCTTTTCCTTGCACGGTCATCTTCTGCCCATTTTTCACAGGCACTTCCTCATCAGAGGTGTAAATGCCTTTATTCTGCAACAAATAGAACTGGTCTACAGCGGAACCTATTTTCAAGTAACGCCCTTCGCTTTCCGTCTCGGTCAAACCATCAGGCAACTTGACGAGTTCATTTTTGTTGTAGGCGAAGTGAGCGGACAAGGTCCAATTCCATCCATCCTTCCGTTGGCGAACCGGATTAGCGGACAAGGTTACTTCCACTCCACTGTTGCGAATGTCCATCCCTTGCTTATATTGCCCGCTATAACCGAACTCATGGTTTACGGGCATATTCACCAAAAGATCTTTATCTGTGTTCTGATAATAGATGACTTCCAGCCCTATGCGTTTCCGCAAGAAAGAAGTTTTCAATCCCGCTTCCCATTTATCTGCATACGGCCATTTCACGCCAAAACCGACCCAGCCTTGTTGATAAGGACGGGTAATAGTGGGATATTGTCCGTAAGCGCCTGTTATCCATGAACCGCTGATGCCAATATTATCTGAAGTAAACTGCGGTCCCGCTCCATATCGGTCAGAGGAGAGAAAACGTCCCACCCTTGCCCATGAGGCATGAATTGCGAAATCAGAAAGCCATTTTGCCTGATGTTTCCACCACATCTTCTTCAGATTCACTTCCAAATTTGCTGCCGGAGTAAACAACCATCGTTGATCACCACGTATGGCTGAAGTACCATCATAACGCAGCACCACTCCTGTTCGAATATAATTCTTCCACTTATATCCTATATTCAAGGATGAGTTGACATAGTGAATCGTCTCCACATCAAGGTAGCTCATCGTGCGATAACCACCTCCCGCTGTACTCTGCTTCTGGTCGTCATCACCGTCATAGCCTCGTGTATAGTTGTAGTGATAACGGTCTTCATTGAGCGAAGCCTTCAAATCTACCGAAAGAGCGTGCTGTTTGTGAATCACAAAGTCATGTCCCACGTAGGCTTCTCCCATGAAACGACGGTTGTAACCAGAATAGTCGGTCACATAGTTGAAACCGTCCATCAAAGTGGTCGGCCAAAAAGCGTGACGCACATTGGTCTGGTAATCGAACTTCATGCTCACTCCCGCCCGCAGACGCTTCCATTTATACACCAAAGAAAGACTACCATTCACCGTCATGTTGTCGTTATTGTCTTTCATGAGATTTTCGTCTTCCTTAAATATACGATAAGCCTCTGCCGAAGGTGGTACGGGAGTAGTCATCACGGGTAAATACTCCATCTCCGCAAAGCGGTCTCGCAAGGAACGGTTGCGCTTACGTTCCGCCTTGGTAGCCTGCAAAACCGTGGAGACTGTCAAACCTCTCACCGGCATCATGTTCAAATAAAAATCTATATTATATTTGCTGTACCGTGTGTCGTCCGCCATCCCCATATTAGAGGTCGTACCAAAGGTAAAGTAATAATTAGCTCTGCCCTTTCCACCACCTATGGAAGCGTTCACATTATACTGCGGCTCAAACTTGGCATAATAATCTTTTGCCCACCCCGGTGCATCGAAGAAATAAGGGTCTGTGCGGTCTTTCAGATAGGTGGGAAGATAGCTGTCCACATTCGTTCCTTTGGGATAGAAAGAAGCCCGGAAGTCTCGTTCATCAGCTCCATTGGTCATCTTCACCGTGCTTATCGGATTGAAATTCATGGTGAAGCTGGCATCCGCCGTAAAGTTTGGCCCTCCCCAGTATCCGTCTTTGGTAGTAATCCATATCGCACCGTTTGCCGCCAAAGGTCCTAACTTAGCCAGTTCAAACGGGTCTTTAACCACTTGAATGCTTTCTATATTATTAAGGTGCAAACCGCTTAAAATGTTGGTGGCTGTCCCCAATGGATTAATATCGTTGTTTTTGACAGAATAGGAATACGCACGATCATCAATCACAGGCACTCCGTTAATATAGACAGCAGGCTGTGAGGAGAAAATGTCCACCTTATTATATAAGGGTACAGAAGTACCACGAAGCAGCATGCTTTGTTTCGTACCGGGCTCTCCACTGGGTTCCTGCACATAAAGTCCCGCCGTCACTCCTTTCAAGTTTTGCTGAAGGGAGGCATCTGGTGAGGTGTACACATTGAGCATGTCCACCTTATCTTCCCCGTCTAAGGCATGACGAATTTTCTGAGCTTCGTTCATCTGCTTCCACCGGTCAAAAGTAGGCATACCGAAATCCTCTTTCTTATTCTGGGCTATTACCGCAGAGTCTTTTTGTACGCTATCTCTCTCCGCCAAAGAGAAAGAGAAGCATCGCTGCACTCCACTGTATTCCAAAAAGAAGAGAGACAGACAGCACACCTTAGGGAGCGTGAAATTTCTCCCAAGAAATGTACCCTGTGATTGATTGCATCTATTGAAGTGATTTAAACTTTTGTTCTCTTTTTAATTTTCCTCAAGAAGATTACGCAA
>CAVDHB010000010.1:0-54931 GCA_963608705.1 Prevotella sp. P5-108 | reverse complement strand
CAACGACCCCCTGATTAACAGTCAGGTGCTCTAACCAACTGAGCTATTGAAGCAGTGCTGTTTTGAATTAGCGGGTGCAAAGATAGAGCTTTATTTTGAATTACACAACAGTTTCACAAAAAAATCAAGAGGCCGCCACGAAATAAAGTTAAATGTTTAAAGAACTGGATGGGAAAGAGAAACATTTTCTCTACTTTTACACCCAACAAATACAATATGATGTACAAAAAGATTCTGTTGCTACTGTGGCTGATGGCAGGAGCTGTTTCTGTCTCAGCCCAAAAGAAAAACTTCGAGGTAGCTAAAAGCCTTGACACATTCAATTCATTATACAAGGAATTGGAACTTTTCTTCGTGGACTCTCTGGACGCAGAAAAGACAGTCCGTATAGGCATTGACGCCATGACCAACTCGCTTGACCCCTATACGGTGTATTATCCTAACGAAGAGACAAAGTCCTTCAAGACGCTTGTCACAGGCAAATATGCGGGAATCGGCGCACTCATACGTTATTATAAGAAAGCGGACAGGGCGGTAATTGACGAGCCTTACGAAGGAATGCCGGCAGCTGTGGCAGGCGTAAAATCGGGAGATGTCATCCTGGCCATAGACAACTGGAATCCTGGCAAGAAAGGCAGCAAGAACACAGCGGATTACACTAAAAGCGTAAGCGACAGATTAAGAGGAGAGCCTGGCACCAGCTTCGTGCTGAAAGTACAGCGACCGGGAGTGGCACAGCCTCTCAACCTCAAAATTACCCGCAAGACAGTAAAAATGCCCGCAGTACCACTCTATACCTTATTGAAAGGAAATACAGGCTATATAAACCTGTCTTCTTACACCGAAGGATGTGCGCAGGAAGTGAAACGCGCTTTCGCACAGTTGAAGCAGCAAGGAGCCACTTCACTCGTCATTGACCTTCGGGGTAATGGAGGAGGAAGTATGTCAGAGGCCGTGGACTTGGTGAGTATGTTTGTACCCAAAGGCACAGAGGTTCTTTCTACCAAAGGGAAATCCAACGTGGCCACAGCCGTCTATAAGACTACCCGTGAACCAGTGGACTTGCACATTCCTGTCGCCATCTTGGTGAACAATGAAACGGCGTCCGCTTCCGAGATAACCGCCGGTGCGCTGCAAGACAAAGACCGTGCCGTCATCATCGGCACACGCACTTACGGGAAAGGATTGGTGCAGATGACCAGAGAGTTGCCTTATGGAGGCATCTTGAAAGTCACCACTTCGAAATATTATATTCCCAGCGGACGATGCATACAAGCCATTGACTACGCTTCTCACCGCTATACGGACGGAGCTTCCACTCGTATACCTGATAGCTTGACCCATGTGTTCCACACACAAGCAGGCAGAATAGTACGGGATGGCGGAGGCATCCAGCCGGATATCGTGATGAAGAAAGACTCGCTGCCCACCATGATTTACTATCTTGCCGCATCCGAGGAACTCTTCGATTACGTCAATGATTATTACTACAAACATCCCTCCATAGCCCCGGCGGAGACTTTTTCCATCTCTGACACCGACTATGAAGATTTTAAGAAATATATGCTGACCACGAAGTTTGCCTACGATGGCCAAAGCGGGAAAGCGTTAAATCAACTAAAAAAGATTATCCAGGCTGAGGGCTATTGGGACGAGGCAAAAGCCACTGTGCAGACGTTGGAAAGCAAACTCAAGCCAAACTTGCAAAAAGACCTGGAGAGGCATAAATCAGATATTGAAAAGATTCTAAGTGGAGAAATAATCAAACGTTATTACTACCAAAAAGGTGTTATACGCTACACACTACGGGATGACAAGGACTTGGAAGAGGCTTTGCGGATACTGCATAATCCCGCTGATTATAACCGCATTCTGAGTGTTCCAGTAGCGGCAAAGAAAAAATAACTTCGAAAAATTTCGCTGGCAATAAGAAATTCACTATCTTTGCAGCGTGAGGTGATAAGGGGGGCTTATGCAAGTCTCCCTTAGTTCTTAATATACATCGTTTACATCACATGACAGACAAAAAGGTTGTAAGACAATTGGTAGAGGAATGGTTAAAAGAAAAGAACTATTTCCTCGTGGATGTCGATATTACGCCGGACAACAAAATCACGGTGGAAATCGATAATGCGGAAGGAGTATGGATTGAAGATTGCGTGGAATTAAGCCGCTACATCGAAGACCATCTGAGCCGGGAAAAAGAGGATTATGAGTTGGAAGTGGGAAGTGCCGGCATCGGACAACCCTTTAAAGTGCTGCGCCAGTACGAAAACCACATCGGAAAAGAAGTGGAAGTGCTGACAAAAGAACACAAGAAACTGAAAGGTGTACTCACCAAAGTTGAACCGGAGCATTTCACCATCGAAGTAAGTAAGAAAGTGAAAGAACCCGGAGCACGCCGGGCTAAAATGGTGCCAGTGGAGGAAACATTTGGTTATGAGGAAGTAATATATACGAAATATCTGATTAAGTTCAAATAACAGGATATGGCAACAAAGAAGATAGAGACAAATCTGATTGATACATTCAACGAATTTAAGGAAACAAAAAGTATCAACCGCACTACTTTAATCAGTGTGTTGGAAGAGAGTTTCCGAAATGTCATCGCGAAACTGAAGGGATCTGACGAGAACTACGATGTCATCGTGAACCCGGACAAGGGAGACTTTGAGATATACAGAAACCGGAAAGTCGTGGCCGATGGAGAAGTGAGTGATTCCAATTTGGAGATTAGCCTTTCAGATGCGAAAAAGATAGCTGAAGACATGGAAGTGGGAGAGGAAGTCACAGAGAAGGTAGACTTCGCTTCCTTTGGCAGACGCGCCATCTTGAACCTGAAGCAGACCCTGCAAGGGAAAATACTGGAGCTGCAACATGACAGCTTGTATAATAAATACAAGGAGAAAATCGGACAGGTAATCACGGCGGAAGTCTACCAAATGTGGAAGAAAGAAACCCTGCTGATGGACGACGAGGATAATGAATTGCTACTGCCGAAAAGTGAGCAAATACCCGCTGACTTCTTCCGCAAAGGGGAATCTGTAAGAGCCGTGATTCTCAGAGTGGACAACGTGAATGGAGTACCCAAAATCATTTTAAGCCGTACAGCTCCTGTATTCTTGGAAAGACTCTTGGAAGCGGAAGTGCCGGAAATCAATGACGGCCTGATTACCATCCGTAAAATCGCCCGAATCCCAGGCGAGCGTGCGAAAGTGGCAGTAGAGAGCTATGATGAACGCATTGATCCTGTGGGTGCCTGCGTGGGTGTGAAGGGTAGCCGTGTGCATGGAATCGTGCATGAGCTGCATAACGAGAATATCGATGTCATAAACTACACCTCTAATATCGAGCTGTTCATCCAGCGTGCGTTAAGTCCCGCACAAGTATCCTCCATTAAATTGAACGAGGAAGAGAAGAAAGCGGAAGTATATCTCAACCCCGACCAAGTGTCATTGGCCATCGGTAAGGGCGGTATGAACATCAAGCTGGCCAGTATGTTGACAGAATACACTATTGATGTGTTCCGTGAGATGGACGAGAACAATGTGGTGGACGATGTGAACCTTGACGACTTCCGGGATGAAATAGACGGATGGGTAATTGATGCCATCAAGGGACTCGGACTAACCACCGCACGGGAGGTATTGAACGCACCACGGGAAATGTTGGTGGAGAAAGCCGACTTGGAAGAGAATACGGTGGATGACGTGTTACGGATTTTAAAAGCAGAATTTGAAGACTAATATTCATATATGGTTAGACTTAATAAAGTGATGCGCGACCTCAATGTCGGCTTGCAGACTATTGTGGATTTTCTCGACAAGAACGGACATAAAGTCGAGAGCAACCCAATGGCCAATATTACCGATGAGGAATATGCCATGCTGAGTCGGCAATACAGCAAGGATAAAAACTTGCGTCAGAACGCCGAAGAACAGATGCAGGAACGCGCCAACGAAAAAGAACGGAAGAAAAAGAAGAAAGCTCAGAAGAAAAAGGCGTTGGCTGAAGCGAAAGAAAGTGAAAGAGAGGAGAAAGAAATCATCACATCAGCGCCTAAAATTGAACTCAAAACAGTTGGCAAGATTAATTTGGAAGAGGTGAACAAACCCCGGACAAAGTCTCCGAATCCAGCTGCTGATATACACTCAGAAGCCACTAAAGACGTGACCGTAAACAAACAAGAAAAAACACCTCGCAAAGAGGAAAAGAAGGATGAGGGAAAAACCTCCAATGAGATTTATAAAATAGAGAACACCCAAGCTCCTAAGCTGAACATCCTTGGTAAGATTGACCTTTCCACTATCGCCTCTGATCGTCCCTCCTGGAAAAAAGGAAAGAACGACAAGAAGAAAGGTGGACAAAACGCCTCTGGCAACAATGCTACCGGCAACGGCAAACACCGCCGCAACCGCATTGGCGCAAAAGAGAAAATAGACGTGGAAACCGTAGCTGGACAAAACAAACAGCAGGCTGGAAACGCACAAGGACAGAACAAGAAGAAAAAGAATAAAAACAACGGCAATCCGCAAGGTGGAAACAATCCACAGTCACAAAACAACGGCGGAAACAAGAAGAACCGTAAAGACCGTTTCAAGAAACCCGAGATTAAAGCGGAGGTTTCCGATGAGGATGTGGCTAAACAGGTGAAAGAAACCCTGGCTCGACTGACAAACAAAAATAAGTTCAGCAAGGGTGCCAAATACCGTAAAGAGAAACGTGAGGAAGCCAGTGAACGTCAGCAGGAACAGGCGGCAGAGGAGAAGAAGGAAAGCAAAATCCTGAAGCTGACCGAATTTGTGACCGCTAATGAGCTGGCTACCATGATGGATGTTCCTGTGACGAAAGTCATTGGGACGTGCATGAGCATCGGATTGATGGTGTCTATCAACCAACGTCTCGATGCGGAAACCATCAATATGGTGGCAGGTGAGTTCGGCTTCAAGACAGAATTCGTAAGCTCTGACGTGACACAGGCCGTGAAAGAGGAAGAAGACAAGCCGGAAGACCTTGTGCCTCGTCCACCTATAGTGACGGTGATGGGACACGTAGACCATGGTAAGACTTCTTTGCTCGACTACATCCGTAAATCCAATGTCATCGCAGGTGAGGCCGGAGGTATCACACAGCATATCGGTGCCTACAAAGTGAAGTTGGCCGACGGACGCTATATTACCTTCTTGGATACGCCGGGTCATGAGGCGTTTACCGCCATGCGTGCCCGTGGAGCACAGGTAACCGATGTGGCCATCATCATTGTGGCCGCAGATGACGGCATCATGCCGCAGACCAAAGAGGCTATCAGCCATGCCGCCGCAGCAGGCGTACCTATTGTATTCGCTATCAACAAAATTGATAAACCGGGAGCCAACCCTGATAAAGTGAAAGAGGAACTGGCCAATATGAACTACCTTGTGGAAGAATGGGGTGGTAAATACCAAAGCCAGGATATCAGTGCCAAGAAAGGCATCGGCGTAGAGGAATTGCTGGAGAAGGTGTTGCTGGAAGCGGAAATGCTTGACCTCAAAGCGAACCCGAACCGCAAAGCCACAGGTACTGTATTGGAATCAGCCTTGGACAAAGGACGTGGTTACACGGCCAATGTGCTGGTAAGCAACGGTACACTCCATGTGGGTGACGTGATGTTGGCCGGTACGTTCTACGGACGTGTGAAAGCGTTGTTCAACGAGCGAAACCAACGTATTGACAACGTGAAGCCGGCAGAACCCGCCACCGTATTGGGACTGAACGGCGCACCACAACCGGGTGACGTGTTCCATATCATGGACACGGAACAGGAAGCGCGTGATATCGCCAACAAGCGTGAACAACTGCAACGCGAGCAGGGCTTGCGTACCCATAAGATGCTTACGCTGGATGAAGTGGGCCGTCGTATCGCTTTGGGCGGATTCAAGGAATTGAATGTCATTGTCAAAGGTGATGTGGATGGTTCCGTAGAAGCGTTGAGTGATTCCTTGATTAAACTCTCCACTCCTAAGATTCAAGTGAACGTCATCTATAAGGGTGTGGGTGGAATTTCCGAAAGCGATGTGAACCTTGCCGCTGCGTCACAGGCCATCATCATCGGTTTCCAGGTACGTCCTTCCGCCATGGCGCGCAAGTACGCCAAGGAAGAGGGAGTGGATATCCGTATGTACTCCATCATCTACGACGCAATTGAAGAGGTGAAACAGGCTATGGAAGGTATGCTGGAACCTATCATCAAGGAGAATGTGACAGCAAGCATAGAGGTTCGACAAGTGTACCACATCACGAAAGTGGGTACAGTGGCCGGTGCTTTCGTCACGGAAGGAAAAGTGAGAAGAACGGACAAAGCCCGCCTTATCCGTGATGGCATTGTCATCTTCACTGGCGAAATCAACGCTTTGAAACGTTTCAAGGACGATGTAAAGGATGTAACTGCCGGATTCGAATGTGGTATCAGTCTTGTCAATTTCAATGACATACAGACTGGAGACATCATCGAAACCTTCGAAGAACTCAAGATTAAACAGAAACTGTAAGCCCTACGCTTACGTTTCTTACGCTATACACGATGTGCCAACACATAACAGTACCCCGCAAGGGATACTGTTATCAGCTGGCACATTGATATTGTTACACACATATAAATAAAAACAATATGGCAGATGAAAATTCAAATGCGTTTGTAAAGAAAGTGGCTGCCGAGAAATATAAATACGGCTTTACCACTGATGTGCAAACCGATATTATCCCCAAAGGACTGAATGAAGATGTCATCCGTCTGATTTCAAAAAAGAAGGGAGAACCTGAATGGTTGCTGGAATTCCGTCTGAAGGCATACCGCCATTGGACAACGCTCAAACAACCTTCCTGGGGACACCTCACTTTGCCGCCCATTGACTATCAAGCCATCTCTTATTACGCAGACCCGCTGAAGAAAGAGGAGAAGAAAAAAGAGATTGACCCGGAACTGCTCAAAACATTCGAGAAGTTAGGCATTCCCTTGCATGAAAGAGAAATCCTGGCCGGAGGGTCTAACACGGCGGTAGATGCCGTAATGGATTCCGTGTCTGTAAAGACTACTTTCAAGAAGCAGTTGGCGGAGAAAGGAGTTATTTTCTCTTCTATCAGCGATGCCATAAAGAACCATCCCGACTTGGTTCGCCAGTACCTTGGCTCCGTAGTGTCACCCAACGATAATTACTTCGCAGCCTTGAATTCCGCCGTATTCAGCGATGGCTCTTTTGTCTACATTCCCAAAGGAGTGCGCTGCCCAATGGAATTGTCCACCTATTTCCGTATCAACGCCCGCAATACGGGACAGTTCGAACGCACATTGATTGTATGTGATGATGGAGGATATGTCTCTTACCTCGAAGGATGTACAGCACCAATGCGAGATGAGCACCAGCTTCACGCAGCCATTGTGGAAATTGTGGTAAACGAAAATGCGGAAGTGAAATACTCCACTGTCCAGAACTGGTTTCCCGGTGACGAGGAAGGCAAAGGTGGTGTGTTGAACTTAGTCACAAAACGTGCGCACTTACGAGGCGACAACAGCAAGATGTCATGGACACAGGTAGAGACGGGTAGTGCGGTGACATGGAAATATCCCTCCTGTGTGCTGAGCGGTGACAATTCCCAAGCAGAATTCTATTCCGTGGCTGTGACCAACCACTTCCAGCAAGCCGACACAGGCACCAAGATGATTCATCTTGGAAAAAACACAAAAAGTACGATTATCAGCAAGGGCATCAGTGCCGGTAAGAGCAACAACGCTTACCGTGGACTGGTACGCATCGGCCCCAAGGCTGAGAACGCCCGCAACTACAGCTCCTGCGACTCTTTACTGTTAGGCAGCCAATGCGGCGCCCACACCTTCCCTTATCTGGATGTGCATAACGATACCGCCATCGTGGAACACGAGGCCACCACATCTAAAATCAGTGAAGACCAATTGTTTTACTGCAACCAACGTGGCATTCCCACAGAGGATGCCATCGGCTTGATTGTAAACGGTTATGCAAAAGACGTGTTAAAGAAACTCCCTATGGAGTTTGCCGTAGAAGCACAAAAGTTACTTTCTGTCTCTTTGGAAGGCAGCGTAGGATAATCAAGAAACCACTCATTCAGCAAGAAATATCATGTTAGAGATAAAAGACTTACATGCCGAGATTAACGGCAAAGAAATATTGAAAGGCATCAATCTCACCATCGGAACGGGAGAGACACACGCCATCATGGGGCCTAACGGTTCCGGTAAAAGTACCTTGAGCCAAGTGTTGGTGGGCAATCCCAAATACAAGGTCACCAAAGGAGAAGTGATTTTCAATGGAAAGAACCTCTTGGAGATGGCACCCGAAGACCGTAGCCACGAAGGATTGTTCATGTCTTTCCAATATCCAGTAGAGATTCCTGGTGTGTCCATGACCAATTTCATGCGAGCTGCCGTGAACGCCAAACGAGCTTATTTCAAAGAGGCTCCACTCTCCGCAGGAGATTTCTTGAAGCTCATGCGAGAGAAACGCCAAATAGTCGGGATGGACAGCAAATTAGCTAACCGTTCCGTGAACGAAGGCTTTTCCGGCGGTGAGAAGAAGAAGAACGAAATCTTCCAGATGGCTGTCTTAGAACCGAAGCTGAGTATCCTTGACGAAACGGACTCCGGCCTTGACGTGGATGCCCTGCGAATCGTGGGCGAAGGAGTGACAAAACTGAAGCAGCCTGACACCAGTATCATTGTCATCACCCACTACGAACGGTTGTTGGACTATATCCGTCCTGACAAAATTCATGTGTTGTGGAACGGAGAGATTGTGAAGACTGCCGGACCAGAACTGGCGTTAGACATTGAGAAACGTGGGTACGACTGGATCAAAGAAGAAGTTACCGAAGAGCGTAACGCCGCTAAATAAGGGAGGGTTTGCCATGGCAAATGAGAAACAATATACCGACCTTTACGAACAGCAGCATTCATTAATCGACAAATACAGCTGCCGAGTACTGAATGACAGGCGGGAAGAAGCTTTCCAAGCGTTCATAGCGCAAGGCTTTCCCAACAAAAAAGCAGAACAATACAAGTACTCCGACATGGGAGAATGGTTCACTCCGGACTATGGTTTCAACCTGAAACGGATGCAGTTCTCCTTCAATCCGTATGAAGCGTTCCGCTGTGACGTGCCAGACATCAGTCCTTTGCTCTACTTCGTAGTGAACGATACCTTTGTGGAGAATCCATTAAAGAAAGAGAAGCCGGAACTGCCGGAAGGGGTGCTTGTCATGTCGTTGAAAAAGGCAGGAGAAGCATATCCCGAACTGATTGAAAACTATTACGGCAAATTGGCGAACGTGAAAAAGGACGCCACAGTGGCATTGAACACGATGTTTGCGCAAGATGGACTCTTCATCTATGTACCTAAACACACGCACGTGGAACAGCCGTTGCAGATTATCAACCTGCTGCGTGCGGATTCCGACATGATGGCAAACCGCCGAGTACTGATTGTCACGGAGGCCGATACGACGTTGAAACTCCTGTGTTGCGACCATACGGTTGATAACGACGTGCGGCTGATGGCCAACCAAGTGGTAGAAATCTTTGCGGGAGAGAACGCCCACATTCAGTTCTATGAATTGGAAGAAAGCAACGTCCATACCACCCGTGTCAGCAATATGTTCATCCATCAAGACGCCAACAGCTCCGTCTTCCATAATAACTTGACGCTCGAAAGCGGCCACACCCGTAACTATATTTACACCTCGCTGGATGGAGACGGTGCGGATGTACGCCTGAACGGAGCGGTTATCGAAGACGGTACACAGCACGTGGACACCAATACCTTTATTGACCACATCGCTGAACATTGCACCAGTAATGAACTCTACAAATATGTGTTGGACGACAAAGCCGTAGGAGCTTTTTCCGGCACCGTATGGGTACGTCCGGGTGCTCAACACACCACGTCAGATGAGACGAACAACAATGTCTGTATGTCCAAAGAAGCTCGTATGTACAGCCAGCCGCAGTTAGTCATCTATGCGGACGACGTGAAATGCAATCATGGCTCTACCGTAGGACAGGTGAACGAAGACGCATTGTTCTATATGGAACAAAGAGGTATTCCCAGAGCGGAAGCACGCATCCTGCTGATGTTCGCCTTTATCAACCAGGTGATAGACCAGATTCAACTGCCCACCTTGAAAGAGCGTCTGCACGAATTAGTGGAGAAGCGTTTCCGGGGAGAACTGTCAAAATGCCGCAGCTGCAAAATCTGCGGGAACCATAAATAAAACGACCTGCCATGTACGATATTGACAAAATAAGGCAAGATTTTCCTATCCTCACCCAGCAAGTGTACGGACAGCCGTTGGTTTATTTCGACAATGGTGCCACGACACAAAAGCCAAGGTGTGTGGTGGAATCCATGCGCAATGAATATTATACGACCAACTCTAATGTGCATCGTGGCGTACATTTCCTTTCTCAACGTGCCACCGATTTGTATGAGGAAGCACGGGAGACAGTACGTGCCTTCATCCATGCGGCTTCCACTAAGGAAATCATCTTCACCCGTGGTACCACGGAGAGCCTCAACCTGTTTGTCTCTTCCTTTGGTGACGCTTACCTGCATGAGGGTGACGAAGTGATAGTCTCTACCATGGAACATCATTCCAATATCGTGCCTTGGCAGATATTGGCGGAGAAAAAAGGCATCGCCTTGCGGGTGATTCCAATTACCGATGAGGGAGAAATCCGGTTGGAAGATTACGAGAAGCTGTTCACACCGAAGACGAAAGTCGTCAGCGTGACACACGTATCCAATGTGTTGGGTACAGTCAATCCCGTAAAAGAGATGATTCGTATCGCCCATGCACACAACGTGCCAGTCATGGTAGACGGTGCGCAAAGCGTGCCTCATTTCCCGGTAGATGTACAGGAATTGGACGCTGATTTCTTAGCTTTTAGCGGACACAAGGTGTACGGTCCGACAGGTATCGGCGTGCTGTACGGAAAAGAGAAGTTCTTGGAGGAAATGCCGCCTTACCAAGGTGGAGGGGAGATGATTCAAAGTGTCAGTTTCGAGAAGACCGTCTTTAATGAGCTGCCTTACAAGTTTGAAGCGGGTACACCCGACTATGTGGCCGCCGTAGGGCTGAAAAACGCCCTCGATTATGTATCCAGCATCGGTATGGACAAGATAGAAGCCTATGAGAACGACTTGACCCGTTATGCGATGGAAGAAATGGAGCAAATACCGGGAATGCGTATCTTTGGCAAGGCCAAACACCGCAGTTCCGTGATTTCTTTTCTGGTAGGTAATATCCATCATCTGGATATGGGTACACTCCTCGACCAACAGGGTATCGCTGTGCGCACAGGCCATCATTGTGCTCAGCCATTGATGATTCGCTACGGCATAGAAGGGACTGTGCGTGCATCTTTTGGACTGTATAACACGAAAAAAGAAGTTGAACGCATGATCGAAGCCATCCACCGTGTCTGCACGATGTTTCATTAATTAAACCATTATACTATGTTAGTGACAACTACTCCACACATTGAAGGCCACCCCGTACAGACGTACTACGGGGTAGTGACTGGTGAGACTATCATTGGTGCCAACGCCATCCGTGACTTCTTCGCCGGCATCCGTGACTTCTTCGGAGGCCGTTCCGGCTCTTATGAGAAAGTGCTGCGAGAGGCGAAAGATACGGCCATGCGCGAGATGATGCAAGAAGCGGAAAGACTGGGAGCAAATGCCGTCATCGGCGTAGACCTTGACTATGAGACTGTAGGCCAGAACGGCAGTATGCTCATGGTTACCTGCAGCGGTACGGCGGTGAAATTATAAACGCCCCATGTTGAAAACCCATTTTTACAAGGAACCGTGGATAGAGGCGGGATGTGACGAGGCTGGAAGAGGATGCTTGGCGGGCAGTGTATATGCCGCCGCCGTGATACTTCCCAGAGACTACCAGAACTCCTTTATCAACGATTCTAAACAACTTACGCCCAGCCAACGGTTTGCTCTCCGTGAAAAGATTGAGAAGGATGCCGTAGACTGGGCGGTAGGTATTGTCACAGCGGAGGAGATTGACAAAATAAACATCCTCAACGCTTCTATCTTAGCCATGCACCGTGCCTTGGACCAGTTGAAAGTCCGTCCGCAGGCTATCCTCGTGGATGGAAACCGTTTCAAGCCCTACCATTTCATTCCCTACCAAACCATCGTAAAGGGGGATGCCACCTACGAGAGCATTGCCGCCGCCAGCATTCTGGCAAAAACCTACCGTGACGAGTATATGCAGCGATTAGCCAAGGAATATCCCGGCTACGGATGGGAACACAACATGGGCTATCCCACTAAGGCTCACCGGGAAGCCATTAAACGTTTAGGTCCTACGCCTTATCACCGAATGAGTTTTAAGTTGTTGAAGGACGAATAACGCCCAGAAATTGTATTAGAGCAAAAATAGTACGACATTACTTCTACAGACTTGCTCATGCGGCAATATTTCATTAATTTTGTCGCAATATTTGCGACGTTATGCACCAGCTAATGTCGCATAAGGCTAATTGCTACAGTATGTATATACACGAAAGAGATAATTGGACCGCATTCAGATGGGACGCATCTGCACTTACGGCCATCATTGAACAAGTCAGCCGCAAGCAAGGGTTGCTTTACGGCAGACTTGTCTCGCTCGGTTTTGACAGCAAACTGAAGGCGATGGCAGAGAACCTGACGTATGATGTGGTCTATTCATCAGAGATAGAGGGAATTCGTCTGAATGTGGACGAGGTACGTTCTTCCATCGCACGGAAACTTGGCATTGAAAATGTCAAACAGACTGCGCCATCACATTACGTAGATTCTGTGGTAGCGGTTATGCTCGATGCTGTAAACCACTATGATCAGCTATTGACAAAAGAAAAGTTGTGCACCTGGCAAACGGCTTTCTTCCCGACAGGTTTCAGTGAGGGTTCTCAGATTGAGGTCGGCAGATACCGCACCCATGAGGAGCATATTGTGTCCGGTATGTTTGGTAGAGAAAGAGTGCATTATATCGCTCCTGCTCCAGCACGTGTGGAGGATGAGATGAAAAAGTTCCTTGACTGGTTCAACAAAAAGGAGAATGTAAGCTCTGTCATCCGCTCGGCTATTGCGCATCTTTGGTTTGTGAGCATTCATCCTTTCGAAGATGGAAACGGACGAATAGCCCGAATACTTTCAGATATGTTGTTGGCTCGTGCTGACAAAAGCGAGTTCCGTTTTTACAATATCTCTTCACAGATTAACAAGGATAAGAACCATTATTACTACATTTTAGAAAAGACTCAACATGGGGACGGAGACATCACCGAATGGATTTCATGGTATGCCCACACCCTATCTGCCGCACTGGACGAAGCGGCCACCATCGTAAGTGCCATTCTGAATAAGAGCCTCTTCTGGCAGAAGGCTTCTGCCGTGTCGTTAAACCAACGCCAGAGGGATATGCTGAATATATTTCTTGATGGCTATGAGGCAAAGATAACTTCCAAAACATGGGCATCACTCGCAAAATGCTCTAAAGACACCGCTATTCGTGACATCCAAGACCTCATAGCTAAAGACATTCTGCGTGAGGATATTCCAGGAGCCAAGCGACCAAGTTATTCCATCATCTACAATTCGGAGGATATCACCGCTTTCTTCTCCCACGTCCATATTGAAGAGGAAAACAGCATCTGCTATCTGACTGCTATGTACAAAGGCAAGACACCTGTGCATAAAAGAATCCTGTCTTTGGATGCGGAACGGTATAAAAGAGGAGACTTGCCGTTGGAAAACCTGCTTGCCAAGTATTGTGCGTATATCAATATGAAATAAAGTCCGTTAACAGATATGGCTATAATGACATGGTACAGATTTACATTATTGGAAAGGCAGATATATGAAAACGGTGAGGCTAATAAGCAAATAACATCTTTCGTGCGATGTTAATTCAAGCATAGTCATAAGTAGCTGTCAGACAAACAATCTTCGTGTCTTATTTTCATATTCCATCTTTTTGCAGTAACTTTACGGTCGTTATCAAACATGTAGCGTTATGAAATACCCGATAGGAATACAGACATTTGAACAAATAAGAGAAGACGATTATGTCTATGTCGACAAGACCGACATGGTGTATTCTCTTGCACATGAAGGTAAAATCTACTTCCTCAGCCGTCCCCGGCGGTTCGGGAAGAGCCTGCTCATATCCACCTTGGAGAACTATTTCCTTGGACGCAAGGAGCTGTTCAAGGGGCTGAAGATAGACGCTTTGGAGAAAGAATGGCTGACCTATCCGGTGTTTCATGTCGACTTCAATGGCGCTGATTTCACAGAGGACGGTGTGTTGGAAAGGCGTGTTCGAAGCTACATAACGAAATGGGAGCAGGAGTATTCTATGAAAGTGGATACTGGTGATGACTGGGGTACACGCTTTTGTAACGTCCTCGCCGAGGCTCACCGACAGACTGGACGGCGTGCCGTTGTTCTCATCGATGAATATGACAAGCCAATTCTCGATGTGCTCGACCGTAACATTGAGATTGTGTTCCAGGGCAACCGCATGACGCTTGAGGAGCGCAACCGAAACATCCTAAAAGGCTTCTATTCTACGTTCAAAGCTGCCGACCGTGACCTGCAATTCGTGTTCCTCACGGGCGTTACGAAGTTCTCACAGGTCAGCGTGTTCAGCGGCTTCAACCAACCTAATGACATCAGTATGTCACGACAGTATGAGACGCTTTGCGGAATAACGCAAGATGAGCTGGAAAGCTATTTCCCTATCCCTGTCAAGAAACTGGCCGATTGGTATAAATGCTCGGAAGCGGATATGTACGTCAGGCTCAAGGCACAATATGACGGCTATCATTTCTCAAGCAATCTCACCGGAGTGTATAACCCGTTCAGCCTGCTTAACGTTTTTCAGAAAGAGCAAATACAGGACTATTGGTTCAAGACCGGCACGCCCACTTATCTCGTACATCTGCTAAACCACTTCAAGGAGAACCTTAACGAACTAACGGGCGTTTACTATTCTCCTGAGGAGTTTGACGACTACAAGGCAGACGTGGAGAGACCGTTGCCGATGATATACCAAAGCGGATACCTTACCATAAAGGACTACGACCAGGAAATGGACACATTCCTGCTCGACTTCCCCAACAACGAAGTCAAGCGGGGCTTTGTAACGTTGGCCGCAAACAGCTATTTAGAAACCAGAGAGAACACCGACAGCTGGGTGCGCTCCGCTGTGATAGCCCTGCGCAAGGGAGAACTCAACACCTTCCGTGAGCTGCTCACATCATTCCTCGCAAGCATTCCCTACTCGATGCGCCGCAAGGAGAATGAGCGGGAGAAGGAACGATACTTCCACTATACGTTCTATTTGATATTAAGGCTGATGAGCGTTTACACCGTCTACACCGAGAAGCAGCAGAGCCATGGACGTGTGGACTGCATCATCGAGACTAAGGATCACGTGTACATCTTCGAGTTCAAACTCGATGGAACCGCCGAAGAGGCACTGAAGCAGATAGAGGACAAAGGATATGCCGTGCCATACGCCAACGACGCAAGACCAGTCTATAAGATAGGCGTAAGCTTCTCGTCTGAGACAGGGACGGTGGACGACTTCCGGGCGGTAAGAGTATAAAGTAATCAGCATTTTATTTCCACGATATGCGAGAGGATGGAAGCTGTCAGATAATTAGCTTATTAACGCAATTAGCTTCACACCTTATCGAAGCCTTCTTCATCAGCCATCGCAAAAGGCTTCATTGGCCATCGAAGCCTTTTGCGTTTTTGCGTCATTTATCCACATAAAGCATCTACCTAACAAAATCGGAGAAAAGTTTAAACAACTTCGGCAAACAATCTTCGTGCCTTATTTTCATATTCCATCTTTTTGCAGTAACTTTACGGTCGTTATCAAACATGTAGCGTTATGAAATACCCGATAGGAATACAGACATTTGAACAAATAAGAGAAGACGATTATGTCTATGTCGACAAGACCGACATGGTGTATTCTCTTGCACATGAAGGTAAAATCTACTTCCTCAGCCGTCCCCGGCGGTTCGGGAAGAGCCTGCTCATATCCACCTTGGAGAACTATTTCCTTGGACGCAAGGAGCTGTTCAAGGGGCTGAAGATAGACGCTTTGGAGAAAGAATGGCTGACCTATCCGGTGTTTCATGTCGACTTCAATGGCGCTGATTTCACAGAGGACGGTGTGTTGGAAAGGCGTGTTCGAAGCTACATAACGAAATGGGAGCAGGAGTATTCTATGAAAGTGGATACTGGTGATGACTGGGGTACACGCTTTTGTAACGTCCTCGCCGAGGCTCACCGACAGACTGGACGGCGTGCCGTTGTTCTCATCGATGAATATGACAAGCCAATTCTCGATGTGCTCGACCGTAACATTGAGATAGTGTTCCAGGGCAACCGCATGACGCTTGAAGAGCGCAACCGAAACATCCTAAAAGGCTTCTACTCTACGTTCAAGGCAGCTGACCGTGACCTGCAATTCGTATTCCTCACGGGCGTTACGAAGTTCTCACAGGTCAGTGTGTTCAGCGGGTTTAACCAGCCGAAGGACATAAGTATGGACCGAAGATATGAAACCCTTTGCGGTATAACGCAAAAGGAAATGAACGAGTATTTCACCGAACCGATACGCTCAATGGCAGAGAGGTACAAATGCACCGAAAAAGAAATGAAAGAACGGCTTGCCAGACAGTATGACGGCTACCATTTCTCTGACAACCTCACAGGTGTGTATAACCCATTCAGTGTTCTCAACGCCTTTGATGAGCAAAACATGCGTGACTATTGGTTCAAGACCGGCACGCCCACTTATCTCGTACATCTGCTAAACCACTTCAAGGAGAACCTTAACGAACTAACGGGCGTTTACTATTCTCCTGAGGAGTTTGACGACTACAAGGCAGACGTGGAGAGACCGTTGCCGATGATATACCAAAGCGGATACCTTACCATAAAGGACTACGACCAGGAAATGGACACATTCCTGCTCGACTTCCCCAACAACGAAGTCAAGCGGGGCTTTGTAACGTTGGCCGCAAACAGCTATTTAGAAACCAGAGAGAACACCGACAGCTGGGTGCGCTCCGCTGTGATAGCCCTGCGCAAGGGAGAACTCAACACCTTCCGTGAGCTGCTCACATCATTCCTCGCAAGCATTCCCTACTCGATGCGCCGCAAGGAGAATGAGCGGGAGAAGGAACGATACTTCCACTATACGTTCTATTTGATATTAAGGCTGATGAGCGTTTACACCGTCTACACCGAGAAGCAGCAGAGCCATGGACGTGTGGACTGCATCATCGAGACTAAGGATCACGTGTACATCTTCGAGTTCAAACTCGATGGAACCGCCGAAGAGGCACTGAAGCAGATAGAGGACAAAGGATATGCCGTGCCATACGCCAACGACGCAAGACCAGTCTATAAGATAGGCGTAAGCTTCTCGTCTGAGACAGGGACGGTGGATGACTTCCGGGCGGTGAGAGTATGATAGAGTACGGTGTACATGAGAAATACTTAAATGATTCTCCGTAATCGTACCACAAATCCCTCGTCATGCGATGAGTTTTGTTACACGGAGGTCTGCCACTACGAATAATGAATGCGTCTATACAGTTATTCAATATGGTATAAGATAAGACAGTGGTACGATTACGGATAATCATCATATAAAACAACAGGAAAAACGGAGACGCGATGAATTGCGTCTCCGTTTTGGTGGTACGATGGCGAATAATTATAATTAAGATAAAGCACTACTTCCTATCAAAAAGTTCAAACCACCTCCATTTACTCTCCACTGAAAGCGTAAATATTACCACCAAAGTCTGTGTAGACTACCATGTGGCCACTTACCGCTGCCGTTGAAAACACTGGAGCACCAGTCTGATGTTGCCATACGACCTTGCCCGTATGCACCTCTAAGGCATAAAATCCTCCATCAGAAGCACCCATAAACACTTTATCTCCACACAGAATCGGAGTGGTCTCCACTGATCGCACTGGATAGTGAGTATAAGGTACGGTCTGCACTAAAGCCGGCTTAGTCCGAAATACCCACTTCACATCCAAGGTATGGTTGTCCAATGCCATAATACCATCAGCCGTACCCAATATGATTTCTTGTTCCGTCAACAAAGGGGTGGAAGTCACATTCACATTGCTTTCCAACGGTTTACGAACAACAATGCGCCCTGTTTTTTCATCGAGGATAAAGAAGGAATGATCCGATAGCGTATAAAGCAAACTTCCATGTACCGAAGGCGATGAAGAGTGGAAACGTAAACCTTCCGACTCTTGTTTCCATTGCAGCACACCCGTCCGTTTATCGTTCGCATACACATAACGCCATTCCGCATTCGCAATCAGATTATTTGCCCCCACGCTCCAAGTAGCAGTGGTTCCTTCTCCACGTCCCCATCCTTTATTTATCCATAAACGATTCCCCGTCCGGGCATCAATGGCACATAGTCCTTGTCCGCTTCCGGCATACACTGTGTCACCCTCGGACACAAGACCCTCATCCAATACAGGCAATCCCGGAATAGGCAAGTTCTCTTTCTTGACCAACTTGCCCGTTACCGCATCTATCTGATAAAGCTTTCCCGCTATATCTTGCGCAAATACTTTACCCCCTGCGATAGTGATGGTATTGCGTACGGAGTATTCAGTGGGACATTTCCACAGCATCTTTCCACTCTCTCCGTCCAATGCAAAAACCGCACAGCGGTCTGTACCATTCTCATCTACAGATGCCACATAGACATTCCCCTTATAGATTAGGGGAGAGGTCATGAACAAATTGCTTCCGACATTAGCCACCCATGCCAGACGAAGCGGAGTTTTCAATGAATCAGCCGCCCAAGCAGTGTGTTGTGCATTACCCGCCATATTCACCCAATCGTTCGTATATACAAGGGTGGAAGGAAGAGAACCTTTAAAAGCGCTCGTATCTTCCTTCCGAGTTCCATCTGAAAAGAATGCTGTGACTTTCCATTTTAAAGACTGATTCTGATAAGCACGAGGTATGCGGAAAGAAACAGCCCAATTCCAATCGGTTGTTTTATGCAGATTTAATTTTCCAATCTGCTTTCCGTGGCCTGTAAGGCATACAGCCGTCATCTTTCTTACTTCCGCACCAGAATTATATGCATTTACTGAGAGCAAGATTTCTCCATTCTTCTGCATAGGAGTTCTCCCTCCCGCTACAGACGCAATACGCACAAAAGCGTCCATTGACGCATAACGAAGCTCCGAGTACAGATTTCCTTTTGAGGAAACCCGCATCAAACGATAAGCTGCCGTGGAGTGGTCTATTCCTCCCATATTTACAGGTGCAGTACAGATGGCCAGCACTTTTCCTTGCCGATGCACATAGTGGTTATGCCAATGGCCATAAAGCCATGCCTTCAAGTTATAGTCATCCAAGCGCATTGTATCTGCCTTCCCATATACCCATGAATTTCCCGTAGTGAGCAAATCGTGGTTAAATACGACTATCGGCGTACCTTTCTTTATTTGTGCCAAATCGTTTTTCATCCATCGAGCCACCTGATCAACGGTATAACTGGGACGATAGTCACCTCCAGCCATTGGGGTCACAATATAATGTATTTTCCCCATATTAAATGAATAATAGGTCGGTCCATACAGACTCTCAAACAGTTCCTCGCCATATTTACCTTTTACCAGGTCATGGTTCCCATTAGCATAAAACACCGGGCAGTTCATGCGAGCCGTGTTCATCAATTTAATATGGCTTTTCAATCCCTTCTCATAGCAGAGGTCTCCCGTGTGCATGATAAAGGCGACCTCTTCGTTTTCAGCTGCATCCTTGAGATTCTTCACCCACCGTGCTTGCCCTTCCACACTACTTATCTCCGTATCCGAAATATGGATGAAACGATGCTGTCCGTCTTTAGTCGCCCCTCTGGGCCATACCTGCAAGCCGAAATCATAGTCTTTCGTTCCCCCCATTATAGGTATGTAGTGTTTATTATCACTTTTATATCCAGCTGGCGTGGAGATGAAGATGAACCGAGTGCCTTCATATCCCTTTAAAGAAAAAGAACCATCGGATTTCGTTTTAACCACATTCAGTCCGTCAGAGACAGCCACACCCTCTAATCTTTTCTCAGTGGGATCACAAAGTCCATTCCTGTTACTGTCTACATAGACTATACCGTGATATGCAGCCTGTGCCTCTATGGAAGAGCACAGCAACATCATTAAGGAAATATTCTTCCACATGATTACCATCCAAATTGTTGTTTTAAATTACCATTCAAAGATATCTGTTTCTCTGGTATTGGCCAATAATAATACTGAGGAGATTTAAAGGAGCGAGGATTCTTTTGAAAAGCCGTGAAAGCGATGTGTCCCTTTGTGCCTTCCGTAAGGTAGAACCCATCATCTGCTCCATCCGCTTTCTTCAAATAATAGCGTGTGAGACTCTGATCCGCAATAGTCTTGTCATCAGCAGGAGAAGCAAGAAGCGCAATGTCCGCCTTTCCGTCACCCGTCATATCAATGGCACCTAAATGGCTGATGTAGAGACCTTGATTATCTACAGCAAACAAATCACCCACAGCCCAACGCTGAATGTCATCCCAACGCAATCCTTCACAAGCCATTTCCACCCTGCGTTCACGTCGGATTTCCAGAATAACTCCAGTGTTGCTACCCTGTACATTCGGGTATTGCTTCTTCAAAGCCGGATCAGGATGGGCATTCGCCACTGCCATGTTCAGGGCAGGCATTCCGACTCGTTTACGAATTAGATTCACCGACTTATCAAGGTCACTCTGTGTCAATGTTCCCAACTCTGCCTTAGCTTCCGCATAGATGAGTAACACCTCCGCATAACGGAAAATCGGAAGAGAAGTGAAATCCAATCCCCATCCCTGACGAAGTTCGGGATCTTTAGGATAGAACTTCAACTGGTCATAACCTCCAAAAGAGATTTTAGGACGATAAGCGGTACTGTCCGTAGGACTTTGTTTGAATCCCGGATACACAATCGTCTCCCTCATACGTGGATCACGGTTCTGGAAAGCCTCAACAAAAGACTCCTTGTCATAACCCGGCACAGATGTGAAAGGCTTACCATCCTTGGTCAAATAACTTTCCATCAGGCTACGGCTCAATGACCATTGCCATCCCATGACGGAGTGCGTGTTGTTACCCACGCCCAAATCCTTGTCGCAAGCCTGTTGTAAAATAATTTCCGGGTTATTATCCAAGTTCTCAGCGCAGAACATATCGCCATAATCCTTTGCGGAGTGCCCATAAAGAGCGAACTGGTTGCTCTTCATAATCTCTTCACTGGCCCAGACCGCTTTTTCCAAAAATCGAGTATAGTCCTTCTCCAGTCCCACTTCACTGTGATATTTACGGAAGGTCCCCTCATACAGGCAGATACGTCCCATCAACGCAAGTGCGGCCCAACGGCTGATTCTCGTACGTTTGCCAATAGCTGTCTTGATGTGGTCTACCGCATATTGCAAATCGTTCAACACCGAGTCCATCACCATCTTGCGCGAATCCTGTGTCTTGTATAGCAAGGAATCATCTACGGCCAAGGCCGTGGAATACCAAGGTACATTGGAATAATGTTTTACTTTGCCGGCATAAAATTGCGCCCGGAAGAATTTAGCGATACCCACATAGTGTGCGTTGTCCTCGGCATTGCCCGAAGCCCTTCCCGCATTATCCAAGAAGAAATTAATGGAGCGAAGATTTCCCCAGTCACTCCAACCACCAATATTCGTAGAAGAGATGGCTCCTGTCATCATCTGGTCCGTCGTGCTTCCACCCGTATAAATCGAGATGTTGTCAGTGCCAATATCATCGGTAGAGGCTCCTATCCAATCGTAGAAACCATTTGTGTAAGTCTCCAAGTCAGAAGAGGTATTGAAAAACTTCTTCTCCGTGATATCCGTCAAGGGAGCACGGTCTAAGAAATCATCGCAGGATGTGGTAAGGGACAAAACTGCCAACCCTATGAGAAAAATGCTATATAATTTCATTGTTGTGTCTGCTTATTCGTTAAAAACCGATATTTACACCAAAAGAGAAGGTCTTCTGCATGGGATAGACCTTGCCGTCAGAAGATGTAGTGGAAACCTCTGGATCCAAATTTACAGCCAAATGACTGATGGTAAAGATATTCTCACCGCTGAAATAGAATCTTAACCGGCTTATACCCCATTTCTTTGTCAATGACAGGGGAAGTGTGTAGCCGAACGTCAAGTTCTTCAGACGAAGATAGGACGCATTCTGCAAATACTTGGTCTGCGGATAGCCTAACTCATTATTATCCTCTGCGGAGTAAGCCTTGACACGAGGGAAATAAGCGTCTGGATGCTCCGGTGTCCAGTGATCCATGTTCTTCTCCGTCACATTCGTCCAAGGCTGTGCATAGATACCCCAGAAATAGAAGTTGCCTGCGCCCGGATACCAGTCACGCTTTCCCACGCCTTGGAAGAACAATGATAAGTCGAAGCCTTTCCATGAAGCGTCAGCCAATATACTATAAGGAAAGCGGATGGAACTATTACCAATAATCTTCCCGTCTCCCGTATTGTAAAGAGACTTGGGATAGGTAATCTTTCCGTCTCCATTCAAATCCTTGTATTTTGTATCACCCACGTAGAATTTATATGATTGGTCATCAGTCCCCACCGCAGACTGGTCTAACGCTTTTAATTCAGCCTCGTTCTGGAATACTCCGTCATTCACAAGTCCCCAGATTTCCCCGATTTCCATCCCCTTGTAATACGAGGAAAGCGACGAGGTATGTATAGGATTACCATCTGGTCCCTTCACAATGTTTCCATCCACGTCTGTGGCGTTTGTACTGTTCTCATATTTCGTAATCCAGGTACGGCTATCAGCGAGATTCAGCTTGATACTGTATCGGAACGGACTATGAAGCAAGGAGAACTCGTCCTGCCATTGCACGGATAACTCCCATCCTTTGGTTTTCAGATTCGCGGCATTGGCCAATGGGGGAGTAGCGCCCAACACGCCCGGCAACTCTTTCATCTGTGTCAGCATATTCTTCGTGTCACGGCGATACACATCGAAAGAAGCTGTCAATCGGTTGTTCCACAAACCCAGATCTACACCAAAGTTAATCGTATTCACCGTTTCCCAGGTAAAAGAAGGGGATACCAAGCCCGGCATGGTGACATAAATCGGTTGCTCACCTTCCAAGATTCCACTATATTTATTAGTGGACATCGTGGGATAGGAAGGATAATAGCCACTCATCACCTGATTTCCCAACGAACCATAAGAAGCACGGATTTTCAAATTTGAAACAGACAGCGCATCTTTTATAGTCTCAAAGAAATGTTCATTGCCGACAGCCCAAGCCGCAGAACCAGAGGGGAAAAAGCCCCAACGATTACCTTTTGGGAAACGGGAGGAACCATCATAACGTCCATCCAACTCAAAAATATAACGTTCGTCATAAATATAATTCAATCGTCCGAAATACCCTTCCAAAGCCAATTGATAACGAGTGTTCGTGGTGGTCGCATCGCCTGTGGCCAGGTTTATTTCCGGCAATGAAGAGGATATCAACTTTGTCTTTTGAGAATAGTCATACCGATAGTCTGTCAATTCCCGGTTATAACCCACCATCGCATTGAAAAAATGTTTCTGGGCAAAAGTCTTCACAAAGTTCGTATATACATTATACACACTGTAACGAGTGTCCCGAGCTCCAAATTCCGCATATTCATTAGACCCTCTTTCATCCAAAGAATATTGGATGGGCTGATTAGGCCCTGTCCGATAAGGCACTCTCAAGTTATATCCACTTTCATTGCTGTTGGTAAAACGAAAGTTCGCATCCGCATTCACAGTCCACACGTTCTTAATCAACTCGAACCGAGAGGTGACAGAGACCTGTGTCTCATTGGTAAGGTTGTTGCTTCTACCCCCTTCTTGCAAAGCGCCTAAGATAGAAGCCCCATCTTGCGTCCAGGTCCCATCCGGGTTCTTAGGCACGGAAAGAGATGGTTTCCGATTGACCTGATGAAAGAATATACCATCTATAAACGAAGGGGAATCATAGTTGCTATTGGTATAAGCCACATTCATGCCGGCTTTCCACCATTGTGTCAATTTCAAGTCTGCGTTGGTACGGAAGTTGAAACGCTTCAGGCGATCATTCCCATAACGAAGCAATCCGTCTTCCTGATAATAATTGCCCGACACATAATAAGACAGCTTATCATCCTTTTTAGAGATATTGAAATCCGCACTATAAGTGGAGGCGGTATTACGATACGCCTCATCTTGCCAATCCGTGCTACCATAGTACATCCATTGGTTCGGATTATCCGGATTAATCGCCACCACAGGCAATGAAGGGTCTTCCTTCATCTTCTTGGCGTAATCTATCTGAGCCTGAGAGAATACCGCACTATATAAAGGACGAGCCGCCTCATTCTTCATCTCCATCACGGTGACAGGATCAGTGATATAGGCCGGATGCTTGCCACGTGTACGCAGACCATAATAAGCGTTAGCGTTTACCTGCAGTTTGTTCTCTTTAGCTCTTTTCGTGGTAATCAGTACAACGCCAAAAGCGGCACGCGCTCCATAAATCGCGGCAGCCGAGGCATCCTTTAATACGGAAATATTCTCAATGTCATTGGGATTAATCCGAGACAGTTCCGTAGAGCTGACAGGCACATTATCCACCAGAATAAAGGCATCCCCTCCGTTGATAGAAGTGAAGCCACGCACGTTCAGCGAAGGAGCGTCAGTCGCCCTGCCACTTCCAAGAGAAATATTCAAGTTAGGAGCTAATCCCTGAAGACCTTGGTTAATATTCGTGATGGGACGATTATCCAAGACTTTTCCATCCACGGTAGCCACAGCTCCAGAAAGATTCACCTTCTTCTGCACTCCATATCCCACAACCACCAATTCTCCCAACGCTTTTGAGTTGTCCTCAAGCACCACATTTACAGGTCCCCCCGTCCACGTGATTTCTTTAGTTTGGAATCCCACGCAAGAAATTCTCAACACAGTACCATTCTGTCCGTCTACTGGCAATGAGAACCTGCCATCCGCATCAGTAATAATTCCCTTTTTCGTGGATTTCCACATGACAGTGGCACCTATTACGGGTTGTCCTTTCGTATCTTTAATCACACCCCGGCAATTCTCAGATACTTGCTGAAGCATAGCAGTCTGAAAGGTGGCGGCAAAAGCCATACCATCCCTTCCAGCAACTCCCGCCAAAAGCAGAGCCATACTCATTAACGTCGCTTTTCGATTCATGTCTTACTTTATAGTGCTTTAGTTCGCATACAAAGTTATCTCGTTATTTTTAGCTGGAAAATGAATTTTATATTAATAATAAACTGCTATAATTCAGCAATATATATGCAATAGAGCTGTTGTCCTATTGTAACAAATATTTCTGACATAGGGTCTAAATGACAGAAATATGCAGACAGACTCCTCGGATGGGAATCTCCTAAAAGAAGAAAAGTGCGTCAGGCATAAGAATATACCCACGCACTTCTCCCACATCGTTTTAACTATTTGTTTATGAATGAATCATACCGATAGTCTCTACCAATTTCTCAAAGTCTTTCGGGTACACATCTCCGATAGTACCTATACGGAAAGTGTCAGCTTGAGAAATCTTACCAGGATAAATCACAAATCCTTTGCTTTTCAGTGAATCATAGAATGCGTGGAAATCAAAGTCTTTCGTGGGATAATAGAAAGAAGTGATAATGGGCGATTGCTCTTCGTCGGGCAGCAATGTCTTGTAGCCTAATTTACGCATTCCATCGACCAGTGTCCGATGGTTCTCCATGTAACGGCGATAACGAGCCTCCACTCCGCCTTCTTCCTTCAGCTCTTTCAAAGCCTGCAAGAAAGCGCGTACCACATGAGTGGGAGAGGTGAAACGCCATTTCCCGTGATTTTTCTCCATGGTGTCCCATTGCGCATAAAGGTCAAGAGACAGTGAACGAGCCACTCCCTCACATTTTTCCAGCAATGCACGACGAGCGATGATGAAAGAGAAGCCGGGTACTCCTTGAATACATTTGTTCGCACTGCTTATGAGGAAATCGATTCCTAACGTATGCATGTCAATGGGAACTCCGCCAAAGCTGCTCATGGCATCCACGATGAATATTTTCCCATGTTTCTTCACCACCTCGGCAATGTCTTTCAATGGATTCAAAATACCTGTGGTCGTTTCACAATGCACCACCGAAACGTGCGTAACCTCTGGATGCTCCTGTAAATAGGAGTCCACTTTCCGGGCATCCACAGGCTGTGTTTCCTCAAACAACATGATGTGGTGCTGAATACCATAGTAGTCGCAAATCGTATTCATACGTTTACCGTAAGCGCCATTAGCCACAATCAGCAAGTGGTCGTCTGGACGAATCACAGAACCCAAAGTAGCTTCCACTCCGAAAGAGCCACTGCCCTGCATCAGCACCGCTGTGTATTCGTCTGGCACAGAGGAAGCAATCTGCACCAAAGAGTGACGAATGACCTGTACGATTCCGATATTATAATCATCGTCCCACGTACACCAATCGCCCATCATGGCTTGTTTCACAGTCTCAGTAGTGGTCAAAGGACCAGGAGTCAATAAAATATAAGGTCTCATAATTACGTTGTCTTTTGAATAGTTTATGGTTTATTCGTTCTCCATACGGAGGTTAATTGCTTTAATCAGTGCGGGCAGCTCTTTGATGGTGTCTACCACATAATGCGCCCCTGCCGCATACAGACGCATTCTGACTTCCAATTTCCGTTTAGCCAAGACCTCTGCGGGAAGAGTGTTCACTTCCTCTTCCGTCAGTCCTAACTCATTACTTCCCATGACCACACCGACACTCCATACACCGGCATTCACACCTTCACGAATATCGGACACCGTGTCACCGTATTTAAGCACCGAGAAACGAGAGGGTATAGCCAAGTCGCACATGTTCTTATATATCATGTACGGATAGGGACGGCCTGCGGGCAGATGGTCAGATGTAACCCAGTTGTCTGGACAATAGCCCTTAGAGGCAGCGGCTGGAGCCACAACCTTCATCATCTCGTCCGTATAGCCTGTAGTAGAACCAATCTTGATACCTTGTTCCTTTAACAGCTCAATCGTACTTACGACACTGGGAATCGGATCCGTATAATCTGAAAGCGTCGCGAAAAGGTTCTTTTTGAAATCCACATAACGTCCTTTCACATCCTCCTCGTTGAACGTCCTGCCGTATTGTTTCTTAAAGGCTTCTCCTATGGATTCCATGTTGAACAACGCCCTTACATGGTCAATCTTAGTCAACCCCATTGGCTTACGGGCTTCAGACGGAGTAACTGTCACGCCAATACTTCGGAAACTCTCTATAAAGGCGGACACAGGGGCGAAGCATCCATAGTCTACGGCGGAGCCAGCCCAATCCATAATTACACAGTTGATTTGTTTCATATTTGTTAATAGTTAAACGATTAGTTACATTTTAACGAAGTAATCAATCCCTGCCATCCATTCTGTCGAGAGAATGAGCGGCGAGTCTTGTAGTGGACAATGTATGCCAAAGAACCCACAAAGGCGATACAACACAGCACTCCAAACCATACGCTGATATGATTATAGAACGTGTTCCACTGAATATCGGAGGCGAACATTTCCTTGAACACCAAGAGTCCCAACGTACCGAGATAACCGATAAAATCAATGGCTATGATAAAGAATCCCACATTTCCCTTAATCTTGAAACAGGCGATAAGCCGTTCAAAGAAAATGGTCTGGAAACTGAGATAAGCGATGTCGATACACATACTTTGCAAAAAGAGCCACCATACAGCAGGCAAATGAAGGGTATTGAAATGCGCCCCCACATAGGCCAAGGTACCCATACCGATAGTGGACAGCACTAACAACGTGCAAAGTACCTGAAAATGACTGCGAAGCAGACCTAAGATTGCGAATGTCCCTAAGAGCAGGATAGTGGAAATGGTATCTACTTGTGCGAAAGCCCATGCGGAGACTGTTTTTACATCTATGATACACACAATGAAGTCCTCCTTAATATCCCGCTGTACGGTGAGCAGCATATTGGCGCCGAACAACAGAAGAAGCAAAGGCATAAAGCGGCAGAAGAGTTTCCAACGCTGTGCTCCGTTGAGTGTCACACGACGGGTACGCTGGGCAATATCCTCTTCTGTAGGATGGGGAAATTTAGTCATCATCCATCCGGTGAAGCTCAGTAAGGGGAAAGCGAAAGCCCCGATCAAGGCTGGCATCCAGAACTCACTGATATGTAAGGTATGCAGCGCATACAATCCCATCGATTTAGCGACACCCGAACTGAGTGCCATGCTCACGCCCATAATGCTGGCCAATATATCCGTGGTCTTCCGTCCTTCCAGAAAACTGAACAGCACTCCCCACATACATCCCAAGGAAAGTCCGTTGAAAAAGAGCGCGACTATATTATAAGGAACAGGCAGCAATCCGAACGCCAACAAGGACGCTTCCGACAAGGCAGCCGACCCGATAATGAATTTCAGCCTGCCTTCCGGTCTAAGTTCGGAAATGAACTTGATACCTAACATCTTCGCACATACATAACCCAACAGTTGAACAACGCTAACCGCGATTTTATAATCCATCCCCATCACTTGCAACCCGTTAAATTCCGCAGCCGTAAAGGGTTTTCTTAATGCGTACACCAGCGAATAAGAAAGCAGTGCCGTACCTCCGGCCCACAGTATAAACAGCCAGTCGGGCATTGTTCCCTTTCGCACCGTTTTCGTATGTATGAATTGAGCTATGTTCATTGTCTTGTTGATTATTTCGGGTGCAAAGATAGAGGGCCGCAAATACCTTCGCAATGAATGAAAAATGAATTATGGCGTGTATTATTTCAGCAATATTTTTGTATTCCGTTTGTGTTCGTTTTGTAACCAAATTGAAATAATGCGGGGATTTTGAAACAGTCTTGTAACCGAGTTTCTACAGAAAAAATACCATCTATTTTCCCATTATTCAAAAAAGCCATACCTTTGCATCATTACCGAATTTAAACCGTACACAATGGATGAGCTGCAAGAAATCTACGACCGAATCACTTATTTGAGGAAACGAAGAGTGAAGATGAAAGATATGGCCCAACGAAGTGGAATAATACCCAGTGTGTTCTCCGCACTCTATTCCACAGTGCTTCCCATCTATTTGAAAAACAGAGAAAAAGGGCTCGACAGGGAACAAGCCTTGGACGATGCGTTGATATGGGTCAATAATGTGTCCAAGAAAAAACTGCTCAGCATGGTAAGCCCATTGAAAGAAACACTCATGACAATGGACGCCCCTCCGATAGAAAATCTTATAAAGCCTGCGGGCATTCCTTTTCTCGCTCAACTGGAGCAGGTATCTCGTCAGACACTTAGACAAGCGGCCAATTACCACGGCATTTATCTTAGCTATAGTGTCTCTTCCTCCACCCCTTCCCTGAAGATAGAGCCTTATCTCATTGCGCCTTCTGAGAACAAGTCTTTTCTCGAAGTGGGGCATCGCAGTGCTTATCACAACACCCATTGGGGTATGGCCTTCATGAATGGCATGAACCACTTGTATCTGACATTCAATGAAAGCCGATTCCCGCAATTGGCTCTTTTTCATATTTGTCTGAAGTTGCCGATGTACGACCGTCCGCCTTTCTTGCGTGGCATATATACCTGTTTCGATTACAACTACAATCCCATTGCCCGCCGTATCTTGTTCGTAAAGGTTTCCGACAGTATCGACCGCCACACCTTTCTCTCCTTGGAAGGGAAACTGAAAACGGAAAAGGAACTCACAGAAGAGGAACTTTCTTACTATCACTATACCTGTGGAAAAACAGACGCATTACGTATGTATAACATCCCCTGTCCGTCTATGTCCTTAGCGGACTTGGAGGAGGAAAAGAATTTGATGAAGTAAACACTACTAATAATGATGTACCCTAATTTGAAACTGATAACTTTTCTGCTGACAGTCATCGGAATAGTAGCATCCAATAGAGTTTTCGCCGACACACCGTCAGACACACTGAGACTGATGAGCTATAACATCCGCCACGGAGAAGGAATAGACCAACACCTTGACTTCACACGACAAGCTAAGGTTATCCTCAACCAACGAGCTGATATAGTGGCTGTACAGGAAGTAGACAGTGCCACTGGACGTGTACAAGGTAAATATGTACTGGGCGAATTGGCCAAACTGACTCAGATGCACGCAATCTTTGCGCCCGCAATCTCTTTTGACGGAGGGAAATACGGCATCGGGCTTTTGTGTAAGGAACAACCGCTGTCCAGTCGTCAAATCTCCCTACCTGGAAGAGAGGAAAAAAGACGCTTGTTAATAGTGGAGTTCAAGCACTACGTGATGGCTGTCACACACCTTTCGCTTACTCCTGAAGACCAGCTCGCTTCCCTCCCTCTCATCCTCCGGGCGTTGGCAACGGAACACAAGCCCGTATTCATAGCCGGAGATTTCAACGCCCATCCGAACGACACATTTATTAAAAGATTACAGTCACACTTCACCCTCCTGACAGACTCAGCTTTGCCCACTTATCCAGCGGACAAGCCTGTGGAAACATTGGACTACATCGCCCTATCCTCGTCTTATTCATCCCGCATCTCTCTTTTACGAACAACCGTGCCGGAAGAACCAACCGCCTCAGACCATCGTCCTGTGGTAGCGGAAGTCTTATTACATGATTCGAATAATTATTATGCACCGTGAACATAATGTTACGAGAGCATAATTCCAGTGGAGATGCGATTTATCGCATCTCCACATTTTGTTCTGGCAATTTACAATCCGACAAACATATAAAGAAATCAGATTAAAATTCCGATACAACAGAATACCGTTATTCATTGTAATATCCTGCCTTTCCACACCTTCCCAGTACCGATCTCAGTACCATATAGGTGGTACTGGAGTTTATCTTAACTTAAACTACAGTTTATCCTAACAAAAACTACAGTACCAACTAAGTAGTACTGTAAACGGTACTGGATGGATGTTGAGAACGGTGAGCATGAAACACAAGCTCAAGTCCTTCTATGATGGGATTTTTACTATCTCGACATTTCTATTATCTCTTCAGGAAGAACGACAGAAGAACTCTCTCCATCCGTAGGAGGAGTTTTCAAGAAAAGGAAAGGTACAATCTCATATTTTCTTGCGAAAGGCAGCAAACGAGCCTTCCGTATTAAATCCGTCATCAACTGACCACCGTTTTTAGGAGAAGTCCATTTGCATTCACCGACAAGCAGTTTTTTCTTGTCGAGCGATTCCGCCATCACATCAAATTCCACTTGCTCCGGCTTCCGTTCCTCATTCATCACCATCCCCCACCAACGTTTCGCCTTACCGTAACAGATTCCATTCAGCACATTACCTGTCACAGCGTCACGACAAAGACGTTCCCATTGCATACTTACATATTCCGAGAAATGAGCCTCAAGCGACTGTTTTATCGGGATGTTTCGCCCAAGTTCAATGAAAGAGCGGTTCGGCACGACAAACTTGTAATAGAAAGACATAAAGGGGTCCGTTATCTTATACAGACTTTTCTTCGTGTTCTTTTCATCTACCCCGAAAGGCACATCTTTCTCTAAAAATCCGAGATCTATCAGTTTCTTCAAAGGACGTGACAGGTTGGTCGTAGGCTCGTTGCAACGAGCGGCTATCTCTGAAAGACGATTAGCCCCACTGCTGATATAAGACATAATCGTAGAAGTTTTCACTATGTCTTTCACATCATCTTGAAGAAGTTTGGCTGGTTCTTCAGAAAGCATCCCGTTTACAGAAAAGACATGATGCCACAAAGCTTCATCTAAGGACACGCAGTCTTCCCGCAATTCCCAATACCGAGGCACACCGCCCCACACCGCATATTCCTCTATCGTATTGGTCGCCTTAAGATTCAAGGCTTCCCTCAGATAAGGCAAACGTATCGGCGCCAGCTTCATGACTTCATCGGCACGTCCGTACAACGGCGCAGTGGAATCCAAGAACAAACCGTACATCATGTGCTGCGATGAGCCACAAAGCACCAGATTGAACTTCAAGCTCTTTTCATCCACAAGTTTTTGCAACACAGAGGGAAGTTCAGGAGATTGCTCCACGATATATGGGAACTCATCCAAGCATAGTGTAAAACGATGGTGAGCACGATAATTTAGCGCACGGAACATGGACTCCCAATCAGGATAGGAAACCTTATCAAAATCCACAAATACCTGAGCGATGACCTTGGCAAGTAATATCCGTTGGTGTGAGGCTTCTGAACGGTCTGCAAGATAATACAGGTCATCTTCAGCCAATGACCGTTTTATCAGTCTGGATTTCCCCAACCGTCTTCTGCCATATATAGCCACTAAAGAGGGTGTCTCTTTCAATAATGCTTTCTTCAAACGGGCCGCTTCATCAATCCTGTCTACAAACTTCATGCGATTACTTTTTATTATGCACTGCAAACATAATGTTTTCTGCGCATAATTCCAAATAACTGTATCTTCATTGAATGGAATTTACAGATAAAATCCAAAATGATTATCCGCAATCGTACCACCAATCAACATTGTTTAGGTAGAGACGCGATTCATCGCGTCTCAGCTTTTTCATAGTGTTTTAATATTTTACCAATCACAGATACAATTATGTGGAGACACGATGAATTGCGTCTCTACTTGTTGCAACGTGCAAAGACAGGAGAGTGGTAAATGCTACGGAACATTTACGAAAGTCTTGCTAAATAGACACCCCATAATTATCTTATTATCAATATTCTAACAATCTATTTCACGGAATTTCCACAGAAAAGTCACGGAAAAGTCACAGAATTTCTGCGGAATTATTCAATCAATATCCATTCTCTTTCTACATTAATATCAATCTTGTTTCTTCGTTCAGGTGGATATGTTATGGTTCATCAGAGATTTAGAATGACAAACTTATCTGTACAACGCTTGCTTCTGACTAATATCCTAAGCAGGATGAGTTTCGTTGAATGGGTAGTGGTCTGCCACTACTTCCAACTAATATCCTCAAAAGAATAATTATTTTGCAAAAGGACTCTTTCCTCCATGCTTCTTCAAGTTGGCGGTTGAACGAATTAGTATCTTCTCAACGTCATCAAATGACATCCGCAGTTTTTTCCTTTGTCTATTGCGTTCATTCTCTTCTGCTTCATGAATAAATCTTTCAGCAGTCTCACCTGTAAGAACAGGGATACTTCTTATTACTAATGCCATAATCTTCTTTTGTTTACTGTTAGCTTTATGTTACTATTTACCATGCTTTGCAGTAGGACCGTTGTTTCATACGGTTAAACATAACACTATTTGCAAATATAATCTTTTTCCACTAAAATGGCAAGTAGTATATACGTCTTTTGAGGAATCTTTGTTTTTTGACAACTTTAATCTTCTATACTCTAATGCAATTCCGCCAATGAGATTAGACCCTGAAAACTAAAAAAGGAGCCGCGTTTCACAACGCAGCTCCTCCCTAAAATAGTTCATTTAAAAAGAGAGAATTATATCTCAGATTCAATCACCCTCATCTTCACAGACGTTCATGGGCGATTGATATGGTTTGTCCTTACTTGTTCAAGTTCGGATTGTTCTGGGTTTCCTTTTGAGGAATTGCGAACGTCAAACGTGAGTCCTTGTAGTCATACATCTTTCCTGGCAGACAAGCGTCTTCAGGGCAACGAGTAACAGACTTTTGGAAACGTTTCATGGTCAGCAAGGAACGTCCTTCGCCCCACATCTCCACACGCCAGTTGAACCAGATTTCATTCAGCAGTTGGTCTTTGTTCATTGCGTTCACGTTGTTAGCCGCATTCGTATCACGATTATCCAACAACGCCTTCAAGGAAGCTTTTGCCGCCGGCAAATTATTGTTACGGGCATTCGCCTCTGCATTAATCAAATACATCTCGGCTACACGCATATACACTTCCGCATCATACCAACCGCCGTTACGGTTACCAATTATCTTTTGAGAATCATAAAACTTCATCTGACCATTATTATCATTCTGCCATGCTTTACGAACATCAGTACCTGGAATTTCAGCATACAGATTTGTATCCATGAATTTCAGATTTCCTGCATAAGCATAACTATAGGTATATATATCCATATTTCCCCAGAAAGTAGGAAGTGCCGGAGAATTAGATGTAGTCAATTGAATACCCCACATCCAACTGTCCCCTATTTTAGAGAAGCCATTGACAGCCTCGTCCTTGCTTTCCAACGAATAAGACCCAGAGTTAATTACTTCCTCAGAGTAAGCGGCAGCTTTGGGATAGTCACCTTTCATCAGATACGTATAAGCCAAGAGACCACGAGCCACGTCACCGTTCAGCTCGTCCTTGCTCGCACGCATATCCTCACCATTATTAGCCGCTACAGCCTCGTCAAACGCCTTGATGGACTCCGTCAAATCCTTTTCAATAAAGTTATACACTTCTTCCACGGAGGAACGCTTAGTTGAAGTCATTGTATTCTGCGTCTCGTAAATAGGCACAGACTTCGCAGTCTTGTCTTCCAGATATGGACGGGCGTACAAGTTTACCAGGTTAAAATAAGCGTATGCACGCAGTGCTTTCGCCTCAGCATAATAATACTTGCTTTCTGGTTGATTCAATATAGACTCGTCGTTTTTCACCATGTCGATGATACTATTGGCACTTTTCACGATTTGGTAATAGTACCGCCAAAACTGATAGGTATAACGACTGTCCGTCTCGTTAGCACACGTCAATCTGCCAGCAGGAATAAACCACGGATAGGTTTCATCCGTATTCACCATATCCCCGCTCATCATATCTGTGGCAATATCCACCGCCTTCTGACCGAAGTCATCATGTCCTTTCGTTCCACCACTGTATATGGAGAAAGTAGTAGAATAAGTACCCAATGCCTGTCCCATCATGATATTGGGATTCCACTTGGCCACTTCCTGCAATTGTTCGTTAGAAACATAGTCTGTGGGTTCCTTGTCCAAGAAAGACTCCCCGCAACTACTCATCGACAGACCGAGTACCATGACTGCTGCCGGAATATATTGTCTGATTGTCAATTTCATAATTTAATCCTTTAGAATTGAATTTTAATACCCCCCAATACAGAGCTGACAGGAGCGTACTGGCTCAAGCCATTCTCTCCAGAGTCACGCTCATTATCGTTCGTGGCATTGGAATCGTCTCCGTTACCTGCCATAGAGATATATCCCTTACGAGCGGAAGCATAGAACAGGTTGTTCGCCGAAATATAGAGGCTCAAGCCTGAAATGTGCATTTTGGTTATCCATTTCTGAGGGAATGAATAACCCAAGCGAATATTCGCCAGGTTCAGATAAGAACGACTTGTCAAGAAACGAGTTGAAGTGGAATTTGCATAAGAAGTATTACCACCGTCTTTCAAGTTGGAATAATTATTGGAAAGAGCCGGCACATCGGTAATGTCTCCCTTCTTCTGCCAACGACGTTCCATATCCTTATGATAGTTGTTAGTACCTATCGCATCATTGTTCATGAGTTGGGAATAGATGTAATCATAACCATAGCCACCCAATCCATAGGAGAACGTAGCGTCCAATGTGACACCCTTAGCATACAGACTGAAGCCAAAACCACCCTGCAAAGCCGGTATGGCGGATTTATCCACAAATTTCTGTGTGGCCTGATCCCAGTTGTCAGTCTTCCGCACACCCAGTTTATGAATGCCTTTCGTTGCCTTGTAGACTTCCATATCGGTAATCACTTCTTCGTTACCATCAGACAATATATTATAGTACTGGTTATACAGCGCATTACCTGTCTCCGGGTCTACTCCTGCGTATTCACGCATATAGAAGTCATAGATGGAACCACCCTTTCTCCAACCATAATAAGTACTTGTCTCCAAGTTCTTCGGTTTTCCGGTTGCATCGTCCATCGGCATCTTAGTCAACTCATTCTTGTAATAGCCGCCATTGACACGGAAGTCAAACTTATAGTCTTTCTTGTTCAGCAAGTGAGCCGTCAAAGAGAACTCCACACCACGGTTGACCATTTCACCATCATTGACCGGATAGGACACATAACCCAAAGAAGGCCCTACCTGCTTAGAATACAGCATATCCTTGGTACGCTTGGAGAAATAGTCGACTTCACCTTCCAACACATCGGCGATATTGAACTCGATACCCGTATTAAAAGAAGAGGTTTTCTCCCATGTCAAATTAGGATTACCCTTGTACTTAAAGGAGAATGCGTAATTGTCATTGATATTATTGATGGTGTAGAGGTCATAATAAGGATAATACCCCGCAGCCTCAGGAGTGGTGATAAAGTCTTGATTACCCAAGTATCCCCAACTGATTTTGTATTTCAAATTCTTCAGCCACGTGATATTCTTCATAAAGTCCTCGCTGGTCACCGCCCAAGCGGCACCCACGGAACCAAACGTACCCCAACGATTGCCTTTGGCAAAACGGGAACTACCATCCGCACGCAACGACCCGTTCAAGAAATACTTGTTCGCATAGTCGTAACGTACCTGTCCGAAATAACTCTCGATGGCATATTCGTAGGTATAAGAATCCATCTGCTGCATGACCACGGCATTAGACCATTCCGGGTTATGCGGACGTACCATATTCTTCTTGGAACCGTAGGACAAAGAATACTTGCTGGAAGAAGACTCGTGTCCTACAAAAGCGTCGAAGTTATGCTTGCCGAAGCTCTGTGTCCATTCCACAATCTCGTTGGCTGTGAAATTGAGTTGACTTGTGGAATACTTGTCAATATAACCCATTCCTTCGCTATCACCATAGAACGGATTCGTAATCACATCCTCTGCTTGACCCAAGTATTGCAAACCCACATTGGCCGTCGCCTTGAAATGCTTCAAGAATTTCACTTCTACAGACGCATTTCCCACGAACTGGTTGCCGACAGTTTCATCCGTATCCAACTTTAACGCACCTGCCGGGTTAATACCTCCTGCATAAGGACGGCTCAGACTATAGTCATACGCATAGCCACCTATCTTCTCGTCCTGCACCAAATTTCCCTTTTCATCACGTTGGAAAACAGGGTAAATAGACGGAATACCGTTTACGAACTGGAATCCGTTATTAGCCTTTCCAGAAGACTGTCCCGGCTGATTAGAGGTAGTACGAGCGTAAGACAAGGTGGTCACCGCCTTTAGCCAAGGCGTAATCTGCTCGCTCAAATTGTTGCGGACAGAGAAACGTTGGTAATCGGAAGAGATATAATATCCTTCGTCCTTTAAATAGCCAAAAGAAGTGTAATGCGTCAGCTTGTCATTACCCCCTGAAATCTTCACATTAGCATTGACTTTCTGCCCAGTGCGGAAGATATAATCACGCCAGTCCTCTGGAGTGTATTTACGGGTAACTCCTGCTTTGAAACGTCCCGTGGAAGGATCAATCAAATCCTTGCTGTCTGCATTCCACAGATTATATTGAGCGGGAATTATCCCTCCTCGTGCATCACTGAACAAATTAGCAGAAGCGTAGTTAGCCGCATCTGCCGCATTCATTCCACCTGCTAATTGAGCGTAATTCCGAGCACTCTCCCAAGACAATTCAGCAAAGCGTTCAGGACTGTCAATCACGTCATACTGCGGGATAAGGCGCATATTCGCTCCATACTCCACATTTGCCTCCACCTTGGTCTTGCCATAACTACCTTTCTTAGTGGTAATCAAAATCACACCGTTAGCGGCACGAGAACCATACAACGCAGTAGCCGTAGCGTCTTTCAAGACGGTCATAGACTCAATATCCGTAGGATCAATACCGCTCAAATCCGCCTCGAAAGGAATACCGTCCACCACATACAACGGCGCACGGCTGGAGAATGCGGAACCTAAACCACGAATACGGATACTGGCACTACTACCCGGCTGTCCAGAGGAAGACATCACCTGCACACCCGGAATCTCACCAGCCAACGCATTAGACAATTCGGTCGGACTCTTCAAAGCGATAGAGCTTCCGTCAATCTGCGTAGCCGCACCAGTAAAGGATTGTTTAGTGGTTCCACCATAGGCCACCACCATGACTTCTTTCAAAGCCCTGGCATCACCTTGTAAAGCAACTTTCAGATTTTCTTTGACTGCCACGTCCTGCGGAGTCATTCCAATAGAGGAAATACGCAAACTCTTTTTACCTTCTGGAACTTTCAATGTAAAGTTACCGTTCAAATCAGTAACCACACCCAGTTTCGTACCCGGCACAATCACGGAAGCTCCCACTACGGGTTGTCCGTCTTCCGCACTGACGACGGTACCTGTCACACGCACTTGCGCCGAGGCCCATCCAGTGGCGGCCACAAGGCAAGCTGCTAACAGCATTCTTCTTTTATTCATAATCTCACCTTTTAAAGATTTGTAATTCGTCTCTTATCTTCCCTAAAACTTCATTTGAAACTAAGACGAAGCGAGTTGCATCGCTCTTCTCTCATGTCCAGAATCGTTTTAACTCAGAAATCTCTTTTTACTATTTTCTTGCCGCAAAGATACATATAAAGCGTGATAATCACCCCCCCCGATTGTTATTTTTAGTTAATAGCCATACATTAGTTATCTTATCCACGCCAAAAGATGACTTTTTTCTGGCTCTCCCGATAAGTAGAGACGCGATTCATCACGTCTCAGCTTTTCCTAATGTTTTACACATTTTTTGTTCTGGCAGATTTGTGATCCGCCTACCATAAGTATCAGACTCTCAAATCCTATGAGATGGTGAGTTTTGAAGAAAAATCCACAAAACCTTGGCAATATGGAACAAATGTCGTACATTTGCAGCACCAGAACCCCCAAGCCTCTCAATGATGCTCAAATCGGGGGTCGTTTTATTTTATATCCCATGAGAATTCTCTTTTACAAGACTTATCAGAATCCCACAGATATTGTAACCCTCTTAAAGAATAGAGGGTTAGACATTGATGATTCTAATCGTGCGAAACACTATATCCAAAACATCGGTTACTATAGACTCAGTGCCTATTTGTATCCCCTGTTGCAAATACCCAAGGAGGCACATCAATATAAAGTGGGCAGCACCTTTCAAGATGCGCTCAACCTGTACCGCTTCGACAAAAAGTTACGGTTGTTTCTTTTCAATGAGATAGAGAAAATAGAGATAGCCCTGCGCAGCGCATTGGCAAACATCATGGCTGAGGAAACAGGCAATATTTTCTGGATGACAGATAGGACTTTGTTTGCAAATGCTGAAAAGTTCAACAGAACCATGGCATTGGTGAACAAGGAACTGAAAAACTCGAAAGAGGAGTTCATCCTCCATTTTAAGGAAAAATATAGCAACGCTTTTCCACCTGCATGGATTTTAGTGGAGATACTACCGCTTGGAGTCGTGACCCGAATCTATGAAAATTTGGCAGACAATGCGTTGAGAAAGAAGATAGCGGCATACTTTTCACTCCCGATACCTGTGTTTGTTTCGTGGATGACAGTCATAACGCTTACAAGAAACGCTTGTTGCCATCATGCAAGAGTATGGAATAAGGTGAACCCCATCACGCCAATGATTGCCAAAAAGCCTTCACACCCATGGGTGGATCCTTCGGTTTCACCCAATAGAACATTCTTTGATATCTGCATCATCAAGTGGTTTGTCAACATAGTGTCGCCCCACAACGACATGAAAGGTCATCTACAACAGCTGTTGGCGGATTTTCCGATGGTAGACATCAGGGCTATGGGTTTTCCAAAAAATTGGCAAGAAGAGCCACTGTGGAAAGATTAGTCTCATAGACCGAATGCATATCACGATTCATTATATTGAATCAAAGATAGAATACTCTCTCATGAATCAAAAGGGAGTTCCATAGCTATTATCATGATACCCTCATTTATTGCATAACGTTTTTTCTTCCCCAAATATATCCGTCTTTCAAGGAAAATCCCTACTTTTGCAGGAAAAGGATACGAAGGCATGAAAGTACAAATCATCAACAAGTCACGGCATGAGTTGCCAAAATACGAGACACCACTTTCCGCAGGGATGGACTTGCGGGCGAACTTGGACGCACCCGTCGTGCTGCATCCCATGGAAAGGAGGTTGATTCCCACGGGACTGTATATCGCACTGCCTGAAGGCTATGAGGCGCAGGTCAGACCGCGCAGCGGACTGGCTCTGAAACACGGTATTACGGTGCTGAACTCTCCCGGCACGGTGGATGCAGACTACCGAGGGGAACTGCGGGTTATACTCATCAACCTCTCCACGGAGGACTTCACCATTAAAGACGGTGAACGTATCGCACAAATGGTCATCGCCCGCTGTACACAAGCGGAGCTGATTCCCGTGGACGTGTTAGACGAGACAGAAAGAGGAGCAGGGGGATTCGGCCACACGGGCGTGAACTAATACTCGGACAAGCATGGACATTTCTATGATTAAAAGACAGGGGATGTGGCTCTGCTGCCTCCTGACAGTCTTATGGACGGCTTGTTCCTCCCCGAAGAAGACTACGGAAAGACCGCAGGAAACAGCGAGTCTTTCTTTTCTGAAACCTGTCAAAGCGGACTCCTTGACAGCCGGAGCGCAACGCAAGTTCGACATGTTCTTCATGGAGGCGTTAAGAAGCAAGGAAAAAGGAGATGAAGCGGCGGCGTTCGACCTGTACGCACACTGTCTGCACATCCAGCCTCACTCTTCCGCTGTCCATTTTGAGCTGGCCAACCTGTACGACCGTTTAGGAAACGACAGTCTCACGTTGTCGCATCTGGAAATGGCGGCGGCCATCGAGCCTTCCAACTACTGGTACTTACAAACATTGGGTGATTTCTATCTGAACGCCCGCAAGACGGACAGGGCGATAGCGGTGTACGAATATATTGCCGCCCATTTCCCCGACAAAGAGAACGCCTTGGCCGGACTGCTCCAACTATATAATGAGAAGGCAGACTATCCCAACGCTATCAAAACGCTTTCCAAGTTTGAGGAAATAGAGGGTGTCTCTGAACAGACCACCATGGAGAAAGTACGGCTCTATGTACTGATGAAACAAATGGACAAAGCATATTCCATGGTGAGGGAGCTGTGCCAGAAGAATCCGAACGACCTCCGTTATTCCAACTTGCTGGCGGGAATGTACTTGGACCACAACGAGACGGCCAAGGGATTGGCGGTGATAGACAGTATCTTGAAAATAGACTCCGCCAATGCGCCGGCACGACTTTCCCTGGCTTCTTACTATGAGAAGAACGGAAAGGACTCCCTTTATCAACAGGAAGTCGATAAAGTATTGATGAACCCTTCCCTGGAGCCAGACGCTCGCCTGAACGTGATGCGCACCTTGATTGCCAAGAGTGAGCAGCGGCAGGGGAAGGACAGCCTACGCCTCATGGACTTGTTCCAACGCCAACTGCGGATGAAACAGGAAAACGCCGACTTGGCCATGCTGTGCGCACAATACATGGTCACGAAGCACAAACCGCAAAAAGACATCGAGCCTGTCTTAAAGCAGATTCTCGCCTTAAACCCGGAGAACCTGCCGGCCCGTCTGCAACTGCTGAGCTACTACGCCAAAGAGAACGCCACTCCAGAAGACTACGAGAATATCGTGCAAATCTGCATCCCGGCCACAGTGTACAACCCCACAGAGCTTCCGTTCTATTATTACCTGTCCATCGCTTATTCCCAAACAAACCGGAAAGAGAAAGCGTTGGAAATGTTGGAGAAGGGGACTAAACAGGTCTCGCCCAAAAGCAAGCCTGACATGGTATCGGATATGTACGGAATGATGGGCGACCTGTATTTCCAGCTGAAACGGAAGACGGAAGCGTATGCGGCTTACGACTCCTCGCTGGTCTACAAGGACAACAACATCATGGTACTGAACAACTACGCTTATTATCTCTCCCTTGAAGGAAAAAGACTGGACAAGGCGGAGGAAATGAGCTACCGCACTATCAAGGCCGAGCCCAACAACCCGACTTACCTGGACACCTACGCCTGGATTCTGTTCGAGAAGGGGAAATACACGGAAGCCTGCACATACATTGACCAGGCCCTAAAGAACGGAGGAGACACGCAGTCTGCCGTGATGGAACACGCCGGCGACATCTATTTCAAAGCGGGAAAACGACAAGAGGCGCTCGCTTGCTGGAAGAAGGCGTTGAAGCTGGGTCCCGATGAAGAGATACGCAAGACAAAACTCAAACAGAAAATAAGACTAAAGAAATACATTAAAGGATGAAAACCACCTCATTACTCTTGACTCTGGCCGCAGGAAGCTGTCTGTTGCTGTCTTCCTGCCGTTCACATAAGAACTTGACACAGCATAAAGTAACAGCCCCTACGGAGAAAACAGTCTCCCAAGCCGAGAACCAAAACGAGCAAATCGTACAGCGGCTCAACGCCAACCGTTCCAAGGAGCAGTACCTCACCGCCAAGCTGAAATTCTCCGCCACCATGGGAACGAAAGACATCTCCGTGGGAGGCTCCGTGAAGATGAAGCGGGATGATGTAATCCAGCTCTCTTTAGTGGCCTTCGGCATTATCGAGGCTGGAAAGCTAGAATTCACAAAGGACTATGTGCTGATGATAGACCGCATCAACAAGGCGTATATCAAGCTGCCCTATAACCAAGTGGACTTCCTCGCCGCCACTCACTTGGATTTCAATGTGCTGCAATCCCTGTTCTGGAATGAGCTGTTCGTACCGGGCAAGAAGACACCCGCTGGCAGTGACTTCCAGGCTACCCAACCTGCCAACCAGACGGTGACACTCCATTATAAAGACAACGCCTTGGCCTACACATTCGTAGCAAGTTTGGCTAACTATTTAGTGCATCAAGTCACCATAGCCTCCGCCTCACCCCATACCACGGCTGACAACGCCAAAGTGACTTGGAACTACGGTACCTATACCAACTTCAACGGACATTCCTATCCCGGCGAAATCGGCATACAGGTAAGCGGACTGAAAAGTCCCCTGCGTGTTTCTCTGAAACTCAGCCGTATCAATAACGACCGTGACTGGGAAACCCGTGTACAGGTCAAGTCAAGCTACAAGCAAATCGCACTGAAAGACCTGCTAAAACAAATTGGAAAACTGAGCGGGAATTAAGATTACACAGCCTTTGTAATCAAATTACAACGCCTTTGTAACAGCATTACACGGCCTTTGTAATCGGATTACACAGGCATTGTAACAACACAACAAGGTCAGCACATATTAGACAATCCAATGGACTTCCGACTGAAAGCCTTCATGAGTGTCGCACGCAACCTCAGCTTCACGAGGGCGGCACAAGAGCTGTTTGTGAGCCAGCCTGCCATTACCAAGCACATCAAAGAGCTGGAACACACTTACGGTGTGAGGCTCTTCGACCGGGAAAGTGGCGGAACCTCACTGACGGAAGCAGGAAAGGTGATGCTCAGACACTGCGAGGCCATCGAGACGGAATACAACAGCATGGAATATGACCTGCACCGGCTGAACGGCACGCATGAGGGACTGCTGCGTATCGGAGTCAGCACGACCATCGCACAATATATACTGCCTGCCGTGCTGGCGGCATTCGCCCGGAAATACACCCACATACAGGTAAGCATGGTGGACACCAACTCACAAGGCGTCGAACGACTGCTGAAAGAACAGTCGCTCGACCTCGGCATGACGGAAGGGGCGTACAGACGCACAGGGTTAGACTATCAACCTGTGCTGCGTGATGAATTGGTGGTAATCGCACGCACGGGAAACAAACGGGCAGGGAAGGGGGAACTGACTATTAACCAACTACGCAAGTTGCCTTTCGTACTCCGGGAACAAGGCTCCGGCACATTGGATGTCATCGCCAACTCACTGGAAAAGGCTGGCGTGAACCTGTCAGAGATGCAGGTAAGACTCCATTTAGGAGGTACGGAGGCCATCAAACGCTTTGTCTGCCACAGCGACACCTTCGGAATCGTATCGGTATTCTCGGTGATTAACGAACTGAAAAGCGGACTGCTCCGTATCGTGGACGTAGACGGTCTGACGTTCGAACGCTGTCTGCACTTCGTGACCAAACAAGGGAAGTGTACTGAGATGGCAGACCTGTTCAAACGGTTCGCCTGCAATCACATGGCGAACGACGCATACCTGCGCGGATATACCATCAAATAGAGAGCCTATAACCAAACGTTATCGGCTATAACCTCAACTTATCAATCTATCACAAGAAATGATGTTACCTTTGCAAGCAATTAGTAACATTAAAGCATAAGATACGCAACCATGTTTGAAAAAGGTAACAGGGCGAACACCTTGCACGGCATACTGCTGATTGCACTGTTCTCGTTCGCCGCATTCTACATCGCGGAGATTCCCTTCGTGAAGCATCTCTCGTTCAGTCCACTCATCGTAGGCATTATCCTTGGAATGCTGTACGCCAACAGTCTTCGCAACAAACTGCCCGAAACATGGGTGCCGGGCATCAAGTTCTGCACCAAACAGATGCTTCGGTTAGGCATCATTCTCTACGGATTCAGACTGACCCTGAGCCAGGTGGTAGCCGTAGGACTGCCGGCCATCGTGGTAGACCTTATTATAGTAGGAGGCACCTTGTGTCTTGGCATGCTCCTGGCGAAGTTTCTGAAGATGGATAGCGATACTGCGTTGATGACTTCCGTGGGTAGTTCCATTTGTGGTGCGGCGGCTGTATTGGGAGCAGAGCCTGTAGTGAAATGCGAAGGCTACAAGACGGCCATCGCCGTAAGCACGGTGGTCATTTTCGGAACGCTCTCCATGTTTCTCTATCCCATTATGTACCGCACGGGAATGCTCAGTGGCCTAAGCGACACCACCGTGGCCATCTATACAGGCAGCACGCTGCACGAGGTAGCGCACGTGGCTGGCGCAGGCAACGCCATGGACCCGACTGACACGCTCGGCATAGCCGGAACGGCCACCATCACCAAGATGATACGTGTGATGCTGTTGGCTCCTGTGCTTGTAGTGCTCGGTCTCATCCTGTCTCGCACACGGAAGTCCACGAAAGCGTCTGAGGGAGGGAAACGCAAGATAACCATTCCATGGTTCGCCTTTATCTTCATTCTCGTGATTTGCCTGAATACGGTATTGGAACATCTGTGCGGAGTCAACTCCGTGAAGGAGATTCCCCTTAACGGTACCATTGAGTATATCGACACCTTCATGCTCACAATGGCCATGACCGCATTAGGTACTGACACAAACATCGCCAAGTTCAAACAAGCCGGAGCTAAACCATTCCTGTTAGCAGGTCTACTCTACATCTGGCTCGTAGGAGGCGGTTACTTGCTGACCAAGTACGTCACAATGACGTTAGGGTAAGGCTATTTCCGAGACAAACAGAACCTTATAGAGTCGTCTGTAGAGACATTACTAGGTCTGAAATGATGGCTCTACCAAGTTACTTGAAGATAGAAGAAAATGAGGCTGTACCCTGTGGTACAGCCTCCATATCCCAGTATGTAATTTTGACACTATCCAGTGAATGCCCCTTGATTCAGATATTCACAAAGAGTAAAAGTAGATGTTTTGTAACTATTTTTTTATCGGCAAAAAGCCATTCTTATCCAACTCTTTAAGTATGCTCCTTAAAAGATAATTGTTTCCAAAGGCTATTACATATTTTCTTGCACCTTTATATATAGGCATTAACATTCCTTTATCTATCAACCCTCTAACCATTCTTGAACGTTCCGAACTCGATGATGCTGGAAAACTCTTTTTCAAGTCACCAGACTGCAATATTTGCCCACTACTTGATACAGTGTTCCTCAATATTGTATATTCTTCCAATTTGATGTAGGCATTATCTCTTGAGTCCACCAGTGCAGGCAAGAGTATTTTATCTCGTAAATATCCATAATTCGTCAGCTTATCTATCTTTTCTATCTCTAAGCGAAGCCCGTTTAACATATATTCTGACCAAGCTATTAATCCCGGGTCTGTACCAAGGTCTGCCTTTGCCAAATTAGAATAATAGGCGTTCCTGTCTGAGCAGAAGACTGCCGTAGGATTTATAATCCTATCTTTGCTTTTAAATACGAATTTGAGCAGGAGTGCATAGGTGAACAGCCTGACAACACGCCCGTTACCGTTTTCGAACGGGTGAATCCAGACAAATCTATGATGTGCAATGGCAATTTTAAGCAAATCATATTTGTGAGCGTCATCCTTGTTCACGAAGTCTATCAGTTCTTGCATCATGCCTTCTACTTGTGTATAGTCCGGAGGTGTATGTGCAGAACCACCAATCTTTACATTCTGCATTCGATACACACCCGGATGCAAGGCTCCCTCCTTGTGTATGTTCAGTCCCTGTACTGTAAGCTGATGCAACTCCCTTATAAATTTGGAGGAAATAGGAATATCCTGAATATTCTCCTCAATGTATTTCATCGCATTCTCTATATTCAAAATCTCCGCTATGTTCTCCTGTGATGAGGAAATTTGTACTTCCCTTTGAATCTTAGTGCTCTCCACATAGTCCATGATGGTAGTATTATTGCCTTCAATCCTTGAGGACCCTACACTTTCCAATGTCTGGAAAATTCGCTTAATTTGCAAGAATACCAAGGGATGGGTATCTCCTTCCAAAATCTTATAACGCATTTTTTCCAGCTCCATTATCAGGTCGGTTATCGACATATCAAAACCGATGTTTGGCAGTCTCAATTCCATCTTATCCATTTGCTATCTTATTTTTATTCATTTGCAGTACCTCTTATTCACATTTGCGTAAATAGTATATGTCCATACTGATTTACAAGTGATTGCAAAGTTAGTAATAATATTAAGATTTGCAATATTTCTGATTCACATTTTCATGTGCCAAGGGAGATTATTTACAGAATAATCTAATGGATATATCAAAACTCACTTTAAATAGACAAACTTATAAAGTTAAGTATCCCAAAGCACAAAGAAAGGGTCGTATCAAGCTAATGTGATACGACCCTTTTAAGTATTATAGTTTTATAAAGAACTGCTTACTTCGTCACGGAAGGCGTTTTCTTCAAGGAAGCCGCATCCGGGTCCATGATAACCTCCACACGGTTAGCCTTCAGTATGTACTTCTTCACGAAAGCACGGATATCATCCGAAGTGATGCTGGAGATAGTCTTGAGACGGTCAGCGTTACGGTCCACCTTATACTGGGCGAAAGAATTGAGAATACCCATCCAATAACCGTTGGTCTTAAAGTCTTCGGTCGTACTCTTCACCATGTATTCCTTCACTTTGGCCAGCTGTCCAGCATCCACACCCTTCAGCGCAATGCTGTCCACCTGCTGTACCATCAAGTTCATGGCCTCTTTGCTGTTCTCCGGCTTCACCGGGCAATAGCCTATTAACATGACTTCGGGTTTGCCTATGCCTGTAGAAGACGGCTGCACGGCACCTTGCGCTCCAGCGGAATAAGCCCAACCCTTATCCTCACGTATCTTCTCGATATAGTTCATCGTGAGAATCTGGCCTGTGATATCCGCAATGATAGAGTTCTTCAACGTCCAAGGACACTCAGCCTGCCAACGCACGATGGCTGTAGACTGAGGGGTCTCCATCTTATGCTGGAAGTAGTTCTTAATTTGTCCCTTGGCGAACTTGTAGCCCGTGTCTTTCGGCTTCTCCACACGTCCGGCACAAGGCAGGGAAGCGATGTATTTCGCCGTGTACAGACGCAAGGAATCCTCGTTGTAGTTACCTACCACTACGAAGTGGAAGTCAGAGAAATCCTTGAAACGGTCCTTGTACATGGAGAGAATCTTGTCGTAGTTTACCTGCTTCAACATATCTACCGTCATGCTCTTGGAACGAGGATGATGAGCGTACATCGTCTGGCTGATAGAGTCGGAGAGAGCAGTCTGCGGACTCACGGCACGGTTCTGCAAGGCGGTACGTGTTTCCTCCATCAGGGAATTAAACGCATCGTTATCCTTCTTGGGTTGCATCACATTGAGATACATCACCTGCAAGGCATCTTTCAAGTCCTTGGGAGTGGTGCTGACAGAGATGCGCTCTTCATCAATGCTGACTCCCGCATTCACGCTGAGTTGTTTGCCCGCCAGGTTCTTCTGCAACTCCGTGCTGGTGAAATCACCCGCACCAGACACATTCATCACGGCATTCAGCATCTTGATATTGGGAATATCCGTATTGCCATACTGAGAATCACCTCCTTTGCCGATACCCGCAATCTGGATATTGTCCTTGGAGAAGTCGGTCTTCTTCAGATATACTTTGATACCGTTGGAAAGTGTCCATACTTTCGCACCGAACTGTGGCAACGACTCTTCCTTGACGACACTTCCGGCCTTCGGCTCGGTCTTCATCAACGGACCAGTCTTCACATTATCCACGTAAGGTTTCAGGTCTTCTTTCTTCGCATTGCGGAAAGCGTTCACCAAGGATGCCTCCGTAGGGATGGCTACTCCTGCCTTGTCCGGACAGAACGCCACAATCACCACGTTCGTGTCAGACTGGCTGATGAGACTCTTGTAAGCCTGGTTCACCAAGTCCACTGGAACATTCGGCAATACTTGCTTCAGCAAGGTATAACGCTGCTCGATGGACATACGAGGCTCGTTGTCCAGGAAGTTGCGCACATAGGTATTGACGAATGAGTTGTTCGTCTGTTTCTCCCGGTTCTTGAAGCGGCTCTCCAAGGCACTCAGGAAGTTCATGCGGAAACGGTTATACTCAGTGGGAGTGAAGCCGAACTTGTAAGCCCGGAACGCCTCGCGGGTAAGAGCCGCCATAGACGCTTCCGCTTTTCCCTCCTTGCAAGAAGCGGAGAAGTCAAACGCACCCTTGGTTTTGGCCAAGAAATAGTTTCCGTCTCCTGCACCCGCGTCCGTAAAGGGACAGTCCGCCTTCTTGCTCAGTTCAGCGAAACGGTCGTTCAGCATAGAAGTAGCGGCGTTGGACAGGTAATTCTGCAACAGATAAGCCACGGAGTTCTTCAAGGAATCCGGTACCACCTCATGTTTGAACATCAGATCCACACTCAGCAGCGGCTGTTCTTTGTCTTTCTGTACGGTACAAATCAACTTGTCGTTGTCAGGCACCGGATAGTAAATGCGCTTTGCGGGATTCGCCGGAGCTTTGATGTCCTGAAATATCTCGGCCAGCTTCTTCTCCGTACGGTCTACGTCCACGTCTCCCACGATGATAATCGCCTGGTTAGCGGGGAAATACCATTTCTTATAATAGTTTTTCAACTCATCGTACTTGAAATGGTCAATCACGCTCATCAGTCCGATAGGCATACGCTGTCCGTAGCGGCTGTTAGGATAGAGCAGGGGAGCGCACTTCTCTAACATTCGGTAGCTTGCTCCTGTACGCATACGCCATTCTCCGTGAATCACGCCGCGTTCCTTGTCTATCTCCTTGTTGTCAAGGGTCAAGTCATGGCTCCAGTCGTGCAAAATGAGCATACAGGAGTCCAAGGCGGACACCCGTCCCGTGGGCACATTACAGATATTATACACCGTCTCGTCTACAGACGTGTAGGCATTCAGGTTCTCCCCGAATTTCACGCCCAAGGTCTCCAGATAACGGATAAGCTTGTCTCCGGGGAAGTTCTTCGTGCCGTTGAAGCACATGTGTTCCAAGAAGTGAGCCAATCCCCGCTGGCTTTCCTCCTCATTGATAGAACCGACCCGCTGCGCAATGTAGAAGTCAGCACGGTTCTCTGGCCAGTTGTTGTGACGGATGTAATAAGTCAGTCCGTTCGGCAACTTGCCCACCCTCACATTCGGGTCTACCGGAAGTGGAGGCATTTGTTGCGCACTCACGCTCACTGTTCCCAAAAACAGCAGGAAGCACGCCACAAGTGAAACGATTTTCTTCATTCTTGTTTGTTATTTAATGAATAATTCTTGTTTACCATATATAGGAATAAGAGAAACACTAAGAGAGACACTGCGGTGAGTGTCCACATCACCGTGGTCCCCAAGGTTTCCTCGATGGTCGCGTCAGGTTGTGAAGAGAAAGCCATCATGGACGCACCAACCGTATTGTTTATCACATGAGCCAGCAAACCCGGCCACAGGCTTCCGCTACGCAAGAAGAGCCATCCAAGCAACAGCCCCAAGGCGAAAGCGAAGGGTATCTGCGCCGGATTGCCGTGAATAAGTCCGAAGAGAAAAGCGGAGATAAAGACAGCCATCCACGGACGAAGCCGCTGTTGCAAATAGCCCTGCAACACCCCGCGGAAAGTGACTTCCTCGCAGACAGGCCCTAAGAGGGCGATAGCAAGGAACCCTACGGGCGTGCGGCTTATCTGGATAAACGTGGCCTGCATCTTGTCGGGCAAACTCAACGCCTCCATACACACGTTCATGAAGAACATGGCGGCCAACGTCAGCGGCACACACAAGACCAACAACCGTACGGACACATTGGAGAACAACCGTTCAAACCGAATCTTGAAATACTTTCTCAATAAGAAAAACGCCGCCACGGTCAATACGCTGGAAGCAGCGGAAGCCGTTCCCAGCGAAATACCGGGAATAAGCCCTGTCAGTTGCATCAACAGAAACAACAACAGCACACAGAGAATATATACAAATAGCATCTTTTGTCTTTCGTTTTGTATTGTCCTTTTGTCTTCACATACGCGAAGATACAAGAAATTCACCGACGCAGAAAATTTATTCTACGAAATATCGTATATTCGCGGCATGAAAGAACAAGTAAGCAACTATATACGTCAATATGTCATACATGATATGCAAGCGTATGTCATGAACCAACTGAAAGAGAAGAAGTCCTGCGAAGAAATCTTGCAATCCCTTACCAAGGCGGTAGGGCTGAAGCAAGAGATGACCGTCAACCTTGTGTACAAGGTACGGCTAAAACACTTGGCGAAGATACGAAAGAACGCACTCACCTGGATAGGAATGGGCGTGTTGTCTTTAGTGTGCGGCATTGAATACCCCTTTTTCCTCTTCGTGGGCATCTTCTGCCTGATGCTTGGCACACTCCGTTTCACCCTTTGCAACACCCGGCTGAAAGAAGCGAGGAGACAAATAGGGACAAACGAAGAGATACAACTAACGGCGGACAACCTGCTCCGCTGGTCTCGCTTCGCCATCAAGGAAAGAGGCACCAAGGCTGCCATTTACATGGACTTGGCCTATCTCACAGGATGGGACGTAGCGCAGAATGAGCAAGAGGCTGTCCGCCGTTTGCGCCGCCGTGCGGAAGAAGAAGACGACCGCACAGCGAAAGAATTATTAAAGCTGATTTAGCGTCCGATAATCTGGTCTATCTTCGCCAACTCTTCTTGTGTAAACGAAGTGTTCTTGATACCTTGGATGTTGTCCTTCAGCTGAGCCACTGAGCTTGCACCAATCAACACAGAAGTCACAAGGTCGTCTTTCAACACCCAGGCCAACGCCATCTCGGCAAGTGTCTGTCCACGCTGAGCGGCAATCTCATTCAAGGCACGAATTTGCGCCAACTTCTCGTCCGTCAGCACCTCTTTCTTCAAGAACTTATTCTTGGCCATACGAGAATCTTCCGGGATTCCATGGAGATAACGATCTGTCAGCAGGCCCTGTGCCAAGGGAGAGAAAGAGATAAAGCCGCATCCTTCCGCTTTGGCCGTCTGCAAGATGTCCTCTTTCTCCGGCGCCAAGTCGAACAGATTGTATCTTCCCTGATAGATAAGGCAAGGCACATCCCGCTCTCTCAAATAGGCGGTGCAGAATTTCAACGCTTCTTTCGGATAGCGGGAAATACCCACATACAACGCTTTTCCACTGCGCACAATGTCCACCAACGCCTGCATGGTCTCTTCCAGCGGAGTCTCCGGGTCATAACGATGCGTATAGAAAAGGTCTACATACTCCAAGTGCATCCGTTTCAAACTCTGGTTCAAGCTGCTGATAAGGTATTTACGAGAGCCCCAGTTGCCGTAAGGCCCAGGCCACATATCGTAACCAGCTTTGCTGGAGATGAACAACTCATCACGATAGGGGAGGAAGGACTTCTCCATGATATGACCGAAAGTCTCTTCTGCGGAACCGTAGGAAGGACCGTAGTTATTTGCCAAGTCGAAGTGGGTGATACCGTGGTCAAAGGCGTAATGAGCCAAGTCAAGGGCATTGGCGAACGTGTTCACATCGCCAAAGTTATGCCACAAGCCGAGTGACACTTCAGGAAGAAGCACGCCGCTTTTCCCACAACGACGATACTTCATGCCGTTGTCATAACGTGTTGCGTCGGGAGAATAGATTGGGTTTATCATTTAAATAGTAGTTATGTTTATACCTTGCGAAGATACTTCTTTCCCCCCATATATCCAAATAACAAAAGACTAAAACAGACTTCCGCATTGATGTAAGTCAAGAAAAAGCTCCAATTTTATGCTTAACAGCATAAAATATTGGCCATTCTGAATCTTTGCCGTACTTTTGCCACAGCAAACAAGGATAACAGAGGTAAAGGTAAAAGCGATGCTATAATCGCAGGTTGTTAGTTGAGATAATAGAGGTTGGCCAAGTTTCGGGAGAAACGTAACTGGCAAAAAAGATTGTTTAACAAGTCCCTGGAAGGACAGGGATTTAAAATTTAGGTAATTATGAGAAAGGTATTTAGAATTGTGTTAGCAGCTCTTGCTACGATTGGTGAAGCAAACATGAAAGTGTACGCTTTGTAATCAAGCTGAGAGCTTAAAAAAGAAAATCAGAGAGTACTATAAGAGGATGCCCGAAAGGACATCCTCTTTTTATATCCCCACGCTCAAGCCTTAAATTATCTTACCATTTAAGAGAACAAGGGCATCATTCCTTGAAAATATGTACCTTTGTTGAAAATCAACTCATTCACAAAGACTATGGTAGAAGAAATACTGGCCTATAACAAACAGTTTGTCACAAACAAAGGATACGAGAAATACATCACCAGCAAATATCCCGACAAGAAGCTGGCCATCTTGTCGTGCATGGACACTCGTCTGACGGAACTGCTGCCTGCTGCGTTAGGCATCAAGAACGGCGACGCCAAACTCATCAAAAACGCAGGAGGTGTCATCTTGCATCCGTTCGGCAGTGTGATGCGCAGCCTCCTCGTGGCAGTCTATGAGCTGGGAGTGAAGGAAATCATGGTCATCGCACACACGCAATGCGGGGCTTGCCACATGAATGGACAGGAAATGCTCGCCCTGATGGAGAAAAGAGGCATCCAAGAAGAGACCATCGAGACAGTAAGACGCTGCGGCATCAACCTGAACCACTGGCTGGAAGGATTCCACGACACGGAAGAGTCGGTGCGCAAGACGGTGGATGCCATCTTACACCATCCACTCATCCCCCAGGATATCAAAGTGTACGGATTCATCATAGACTCCACTACTGGCGAACTTAACGCTGTGAGATAAACCATGTACAAATCGCTCAAAGAATTTCTCAAGGACTGGAAAAGCAAAAACCATAAACGCTATCAAGGCGGACTGGACTTCTTGAAATACGTGGGGCCGGGACTGATGTGTACGGTCGGCTTCATTGACCCCGGCAACTGGGCTACCAACTTGGCCGCCGGAGCGCAGTTCGGCTATACCTTACTATGGGTCATCACGCTGTCCACCATCATGTTGATTATACTCCAGCATAACGCCGCCCACTTGGGTATCGTGACAGGCAAGTGTCTTTCAGAGTCCGTGTCTGCCTTTCTGCCCAAACGCATAGCCCGTCCTGTATTGTGGAGTGCAGTCATCGCTTCTGTTTCCACTTCGTTGGCGGAAATCCTTGGCGGTGCCGTAGCCTTGCAGATGTTGTTTCATCTGCCGCTGAGTCTCGGTGCCGTGTTAGTGGCCGCAGCCGCCTTCTATCTGCTTTTCTCCAACTCCTATAAAAGAGTGGAACGGTATATCATTACCTTTGTGTCGGTCATTGGACTGGCCTTCTTGTATGAGTTGTTCTTCATACAAGTAGACTGGGCACAAGCTGGCTACCACTGGGTGGCACCGGAACTGCCGCATGGCAGTCTTTTCGTGGTGATGGGCGTACTGGGTGCGGTGGTCATGCCGCACAACCTCTTCTTGCACTCGGAAGTCATACAGAGCCGGCAGATAAACACGAAGGGAGAAAAGGCCATCGAGAAGAGTTTGAAATATGAATTCTACGACACCTTGCTGGCCATGACGATAGGGTGGGCGATAAACAGTGCCATCATACTGCTTGCCGCCGCCACATTCTTTGAACAAGGTATCCATGTGGACGGTTTGGAACAAGCTGCAGAGATGTTGAAACCCCTGTTAGGCAACGTGGCTACAGTAGTTTTCGCTTTGGCGTTGCTGTTGGCAGGACTGTCCTCCACCATCACCAGCGGCATGGCCGCCGGCTCCATCTTTGCGGGAATCTTCAAAGAGCCTTATAACATCAAGGACATTCACTCAAAGGCGGGAGTCACCCTGTCCTTCGTGCTGGCGTTAATAGTGATTTTCTGCATAGACAACGCTTTCAAAGGTCTGTTGTGGTCACAATACATACTGAGCATCCAACTTCCGCTCACCATCTTCTCTCTGGTTTACCTGACTTCCTCCTCACGAGTGATGGGGGCGCACAAAAACTATCTTCCCACCAAGATATTGCTTTACAGCATAGGCGCAATTGTCACGGTATTGAATATACTGTTATTGGTGATTGAGTAGTAGAGATGCGATTAATCGCGTCTCTACCTAAACAATGTTGATTAGTGGTACGATTTTGCGGATAATCATTGTATATTATTTAATCGTTGTATATTTGCATAAAGTTTCAACATC
>CAVDHB010000009.1:0-6892 GCA_963608705.1 Prevotella sp. P5-108 | reverse complement strand
TTGCGTAATCTTCTTGAGGAAAATTAAAAAGAGAACAAAAGTTTAAATCACTTCATTATTCATTTCAGCATTGTCTCGTATGATATGGTCATAAAAACGTGACTGCCATCTGAACGAAATGCCATTTTTATGTGCCACACGACTGATACGAGCCTTTACGCCACGGATGACTGTACCCAACGATTTGAATACCATGGGATTCCGTGAGATGGTTGTTTGCATTGGTGTAGAGACGCGATTAATCGCGTCTCTACTGTATTGGTCATTCCTATATGGGGTATCATCATCAATAATCACAATCGCATGGATATGGTTAGGCATGATGACAAACACCGGGATTTCCGCATAAGGATAATAAGACTGTATTTGAGTTAAACAATCTTTTGCGATATTCCCCATTTGAGACAGTTGCATCTTACCATCAGCAATTTCTCCAAAACAATGTACTTTTCCGGCAGTGCATATTGTAATGAAATAGGCACCCCCATCATATTTGTGCCATTCGGCACGGGCTGATGGTACACGGTATTTGTGTTGGAATTTATCCATGTTATTTAGTGGATTATAATACGTGTGAATGGTTCCGTAGATAATTTACCTTAATATGGTAGAGACGCGATTAATCGCGTCTCTACGTGTAGGTAAGGTTATTTCAAGGAGAATACCAACACTCCCGCAGTGGGGATGGTGGTGTTTCCAACTAATACTTTGGCATCTGATGGGAGCGTAAAGTCATACGGCTTGTCCATGTAATTCAGCACGATACCTAATCCGTTGCGGTATTCCAGTGTCACACCCCAAGGGAGGTTCATGACAGGGATGTTCCAAGAGGCGTACAGTTTCCTCAAGATGTCCTGCTCAAACTTTCCGTCTTTGGAGTCCACGCCGATATAAGTCACAGTGCCCTTTCCCAGTTTGCGGGTGGTGGCGGCAGGTTTTCCGGCGTAGTACTGGTCGGTGTAAGTGGCCAGAATCTCTGTGCCTTTGGCGGGTTTCAGAATCTCGCCCCAGTTGTTCCATGCGTATTGTTTGCCGTCAAAAGATATTTGTGCGGCATTCTCAGGGGTGAGCAGGTCGAAGAACTCAATCTGGTTTCCAGTCAGTCCAGAGAGCATGTGTCCGAAAGGCGCTTCGGGGAAACGGCCGAAACGGTCTTTCTGCGCTGTGCGGCAAGTGAGAATCAAGTGGCCGCCTTTCTCTACGTAGGTACTCCATTTCTTCACCAATGCGGGGTCAGCTAATTGGTGAGCCGGGACGATGACCACAGGATATTGCGAGATATCTTTCTGGTCGTCATCTAATACGTCCACCGGTGCGCCGAAGGATTTCAATGTATTGTAGTATTTCTCGATATGTCCCCAAGTGTTCCATGTGCGGTTTTGTTTCTGCGTGTTCATGTCCCAGGCACTTTCATGGTCGTAGAGGATGGCCGTGCGGCGGGCTTGGTAGTCGGTAGGTGTCACGTTGCGGGCGGACGCTTTCTTACGAACCTCTTTCACTTCCTTGATGAACTGGGCGTATTCCAGTCCGCCGGGAGTGGGAGTCACTCCGTCCGTGCCTACAATGCCGTAATGATATTGCTCCATACCATAGAGCGGCTGGCGGTAGCGGTAGGTGCATACGAAATCACTTCCTCCAGCGAAGACGCTCCATAACCACAAGCGTACCGCACCGGGAAGGGGCTGTGAGTTTACACTTCCCCAGTTTACTTGGCCGGGCTGTAGCTCCATCACGCCATACGTGCCTTTGATAGGGCGGAAATAATCGTTAGCCAAGGCGATGCGGAGTGGTTCACCGACCCGGAATCCAGTCTTGCCGACACCTCCTTTGCCTTCATAAATCATGTAGCGGGTATAGGTGTCGAAGTCAAAGTCTTTGCTTTTCCCTATGTGTCCTTCTTCGTAGTTTGGCACATAGTTGGACGTGACCCATTGGTTTTTGGCGTATTTCTTGATGAGCAGGCATTGTTCGTTGAGGAAATCAGCGGACTCTTTGGCCGCAAAACGGCGGTAGTCTAATACTTGATGCGGATTCATTCCCCATTGGGCGAACTGCGGAATATGTATCTGTCGGAAGTCGGAATAAGTTTCGCTCCAGAAGAATGTACCCCACGCATTGTTGAGCGAGTCGATGCGGTTGGCATATTTCTTTTGCAAGAAATTCTGAAACTCCTGCTGTGCCTTCTCGTTGTAATCCTGCTGTACGTGTGGTTCATTATCTATTTGCCATCCCACGATACGGTCGTCATTCCCGTAGTGCTGTGCCAGTTTCTCTATCATTTTGTATGCTAACTGGCGGTAGAGTGGGGAGGCGAAGGAAGCGTGTTGGCGTGATCCGTGATCATCTTTCGTGCCGTTCTCGTGTTTGATGAGGACTTCAGGGTATTTGCGGGTGAGCCAGACGGGCGGTGTGGCAGTGGAGGTACACATGATGACTTTCAGCTTGTATTTAGCGGCGAGTGCCACAGCTCTGTCTAACCATGCGAAATCGAACTTCCCTTCCTCTGGCTCTATCTGCGCCCAGGCGAACTCGGCGAAATGGGTGAACTCGAAGCCCATCTCGTGCATTTGTTTCAAGTCGCGTTCCCATTCTTTCTCGTTCCAGTGTTCAGGATAGTAATAGGCGCCGGTAAGGATAAGGTCTTTGTCGTTGAACCATTGTTTTTGTGCGAAGGCAGCTCCTCCAGAGAGCAGGCAGGCAAGTGCCACAGTCAGTAATCTTTTCTTCATTAGTTTCTCGTGTATAGGTTAATTCTGTATGCGAAGATACGTTTTTTCTTCCTAACCTCCAAGTTCAAAGTGCTAAATACTAACTACTAAATAGGATTTCTGTTGCATCTTGCCAAATAAATCGCTAATTTTGCAAGCTCAAAGAGACGGGGATGTCCCCGTGTAAGTAACGGAAAAAATAATAATACATTATATATGCTGACTGCAAACGAAATACGTCAATCATTCCTCGACTTCTTCAAGTCGAAAGGACATGAGATTGTTCCGTCCGCACCTGTGGTGGTGAAGGACGACCCGACGCTGATGTTCACCAACGCCGGAATGAACCAGTTCAAGGATATTATCCTTTGCAATGTAGAGCCGAAGTTCCGCCGGGTGGCCGACACGCAGAAGTGTCTCCGTGTCTCCGGTAAACACAACGACTTGGAAGAGGTGGGTCATGACGGTCGCCACCACACACTCTTCGAGATGTTAGGCAACTGGTCTTTCGGAGATTATTTCAAGAAAGAGTCCATCAGCTGGGCGTGGGAATACCTGGTGGATGTGATGCACCTTGACCCGAAGGACTTGTATGCCACGGTGTTTGAAGGCTGTGAGAAAGACGGACTGACCCGTGACAACGAGGCGGCTGAGACATGGGAGAAATACCTGCCTAAAGACCATATCATCAACGGGGACGCTCATGATAACTTCTGGGTGATGGGCGACACGGGACCTTGCGGCCCTTGCTCTGAAATCCATATCGACCTGCGTTCCGAAGAGGAGAAAGCCAAAGTGCCGGGTGCGGAATTGGTGAATAAGGATGATCCGAAGGTCATCGAGATATGGAACATCGTGTTCGAGGAGTACAACCGTAAGGCGGACGGCTCTTTGGAGAAACTGCCGATGCACGTCATTGATACGGGTATGGGCTTCGAGCGTTTGTGCATGGTGGTGCAGGGCAAGACTTCCAATTATGACACAGACATCTTCCAGCCGGTCATCAAGACCATCAGTGAGCTGACGGGAGTCGCTTATGGCGAGAACGAGAAGACGGACGTGGCCATGCGTGTGGTGGCCGACCACTTGAGAGCGGTAGCTTTCTCCGTGGCCGACGGACAGCTTCCTTCTAATGAGAAGGCGGGTTATGTGATTCGTCGTATCTTGCGCCGTGCCGTGCGTTATGCGTACACGTTCCTCGGTCAGAAAGAAACATTCTTGTATCGGTTAGTGCCGGTATTGGTGCGTGAGATGGGAGGTGCTTATCCTGAGCTGAAAGCCGAGCAAACGCTGATTACGAAAGTGATTCGTCAGGAAGAAGAGGCGTTTCTCCGCACGCTTTCCAACGGTATCTCTTTGCTTGACAAAGTGATGCAAGGAACGAAAGACAAGGGTGGAGACGTAGTTTCCGGCGTGGAGGCGTTTACCTTGTTCGATACGTTCGGTTTCCCCTTGGACTTGACGGAGCTTATCTGCCGTGAGAACGGACTGAAAGTGGATGAGAAAGGCTTCGCCGAGGAGATGCAGAAACAGAAAGACCGCGCCCGCAACGCTGCCAAGGTGCAGACTGGCGACTGGGTGAACCTGCGTGAGGGTGAAGCCCGGTTCGTGGGATATGACAATCTGGAATACAGCTGCCACATTCTTCGTTACCGTGAGATGGTGCAGCGCAAGAAGAAATATTATGAAATCGTGCTGGATGCCACCCCGTTCTATCCTGAAGGCGGTGGACAGGTAGGCGATACTGGTGTGCTGCGCAATGGCGACGAGGTGATTCGTGTGGTAGACACCAAGAAGGAGAACAATCTTCCGATTCATATCACTGACAAGCTGCCCCACGACCCGATGGCCGAGTTCGAGGCGTTGGTGGACGTAGACAAACGTGCCGCTTCCACGGCCAACCACTCCGCTACTCACTTGCTCGACCAGGCGTTGCGTGAGGTGTTGGGCGACCATGCGGAGCAGAAAGGTTCTTTGGTGAACCCGGAGATTCTGCGTTATGACTTCTCTCATTTCCAGAAAGTGACGGACGAGGAGTTGCGCAAGATAGAAGAGACGGTGAACCGCCGTATCCGTGAGAACATTCCGTTGGAAGAGTTCCGTGACCTTCCCATAGAGGAGGCGAAGAAGTTGGGCGCTATCGCCCTCTTCGGAGAGAAGTACGGCGACAAGGTGCGTGTGGTGAAGTTTGGCAAGAGCATCGAGTTCTGTGCCGGATGCCATGTAAAGGCCACGGGAAAGATTGGTTTCTTCAAAATCATCTCTGAAAGCTCTGTGGCTGCCGGAGTGCGCCGTATAGAGGCTGTGACTGGTGTAAAGGCGGAGGAGTTGTTCTACCATTATGAAGATGTGCTGAAAGGACTGAAAGAACTCTTCCACAACGCTTCTGACTTGCAGGAAGTCATCCGCAAGAACATCGAGGAGAATGCGGCGTTGAAGAAACAGGTGGAGACGTTCATGCAGGAGAAAGAGAAAGTGGTGAAGAAGCAGCTTCTGAATGCGGCGAAACTGGTCAATGGCGTGAAAGTCATGACGGGTATCCTGCCGTTTAACGCTGACACCATCAAGAACCTCGCCTTCCAGTTACGTGCCGAAGCGGGAGACTTCCTCTTTGTGGCTGGAAGCAAGGAAGGCGGCAAGCCTTCACTGACCGTGATGATGAGTGATTCGTTGGTGAAAGACCACGGACTGAACGCCGGAAAGATAATCCGTGAGGCTGCCAAGCTGATGCAAGGCGGTGGAGGCGGACAACCTTACTTCGCTACTGCGGGAGGTCGTAATGTGGACGGTTTGAACGCCGCTATTGACAAGGTGGTGGAACTGGCAAACCTGTAATCGCAATTTAACTTCTATATTTTTCCCCCGGCTTTCAGAGAATGCGGAATTCTTGAAAGCCGGGGGTGTTTTATTTGATGGTTTCTTCTCAAAAACTTTAGGTTTTTCAAGAGAGAACGCGATGCATCATCGCAAAGGGCAGACGGAATAATGGAGTATATGTTCAGCTTATGGGACTATTCTTTCCACAAAGGTTCTTCTTGCCAGTTCGTAGGGAACCCCATGGCTTTTGTAATCGTTTGGGGCTTGTCGCATAGCAACATTATGATTTCTTCCTTGAAGTTGCTGTTTGGACAAATGCTTTGTTCCAAATACACCAAGTAGCAAAGCTGGGCGTAAAGTTTCATCGGTCGTAACACCGATATGTCTATCCATGCCAAAGGGAGTTTTTTAGGTATATGAGGCATGATAGGGAAACGTCTGTTCCAAAGGCGTGCATGATGTGCGTAATAGTTACGAAGTACGGCGGCACATTTCATCCAGCTTTCCAAATAAGGGTATTGCGGCAGTCCAAAACTTCGTGCCACCTCCTTTTTCACTTCCGTATCACAGAAGTTACTATATAGCTTGGATAGCGTCCCGAATGAAACCACTTCCATCGTTTTCCATACGGGAGGCAACGAAGGAGCATCATACTTGGCGAAATGTTCTTTCAAGAAATCCTCGTTGGAACGGCTTACTTCCTTTTGAATATTTTCAAGGCAGTTCCGGAAGATACGTTTGTCTTTGAATAGCCTTTCATCCATGAACCAAAAAGCCCCATATTTCAGAGAGAAATGTTGGATGACACGGGTACGCAAAGCTATTTCTATGTCCTGTATCGAGGTGAAGACCAATGTCCGTAGTTTCTTGTCAAATAGATACAAACGGATTACCTCGTCAAGATTGCTGCCGGGTTGAAAACGATGGTTGTTTGAGGCTGGCTCTTCCATAATCCGCCAATAGCTTGCAAGCCTGAAATAGCTGATGGAATGAAGTTGCTTCAAGGCTTTTTCTTCATCCGCCACCAGCAGCCCCTTTTGCTTCAACAAGTCAAGTTGTCGGGACAGTTCTATTGGTTGCTTGTCATATCTCATGTACCTATTAAAAAACGAAGTCCTGCCGTGGTACGCATCGTTAAGAGGCGTGGCAGGAACTGTTGCTGCAAAAATACAACTTTATCTCAAACCTACCAACCTTTTCGCAAGAGAAATGCAAATTGGACATGAAATTATACATTTCGTTTCGCTTTCTATCGTCCAATCGGATTTGCAATCATGGGCGGTCGGAAGAAAATAAATGTAACGACTTGACAAAAAAAGACTTAATTTTGCATCGTCAAATATAAATTTACGAGCTATGCATTTGAG
>CAVDHB010000008.1:0-52783 GCA_963608705.1 Prevotella sp. P5-108 | reverse complement strand
TGGTCGTTTTTTTACGGTGAATAATAAAATTTCTGCGGTGAGTTACGAAATTTCTACGGTGAGTAATTTATTTTCTACGGTGAGTTACAAGAGCTTATGCACCGTACGGGAGATATGCCAAAAGAATACAATGATTATCCACAATCGTACCACTAATCAACATTGTTTAGGTAGAGACGCGATTTATCGCGTCTCCGCTTTTCATAGTGTAATCACAGATACAAGTCATCACAGATGAATGTGGAGACGCGATGAATCGCGTCTCTACTCATTCAATCGTTATATTGCAACATGCAAGACAGGAGAATGGTATGTTTGCGGATAATCATTTAAAGAGGCATTTTCTGAAGCACCATGAACCGTTAATATTGGCAATTAAAATATAACATTGTTCATTATTCACCCTTTCTATAATATGAATGAAGTACCTTTGTAAATGTAATGTAATAGAATAGAACAAACAGACAGAGGGGTATGAAAATCATACTTCCTCTATAGGTTGAATTAAATATCTTTTTTATGCGCAAACCACTGCAATCATTCAGTATGCTGCTTTGCCTGTCCAGTTTCACCTTGGGCACTGTATATGCCCAAGCGCAAACAACCACTGGCAGTGTCAGTGTATCGCAAACAGGTGAGCAGACTTGTACGGGTACCGTAAAGGATGCCAAAGGCGAACCCATTGTCGGTGCTTCTATCCGTTTGAAAGGAAGCACAGCCGGAGTTATCACGAATCTTGACGGACAGTTCTCTTTAAAGGGAGTAAAACAAGGAGACATCCTTACTGTTAACTACATCGGATTTGATCCTCAAACTATTACTTACAGCGGACAACCATTATCCATCACCCTACAAGAGAACGCCCAATCATTGGATGAGGTGGTGGTGACGGCACTCGGAATGAAACGTGAGACCAAAGCGCTCGGCTATGCCATGACAGAGCTGAAAGGGGACGCTTTGGACAAGAACGTCATCAACCCTGTGTCAGCGTTACAGGGAAAAGTAGCCGGTGTGCAGATTGAAGGAGCTGAGGGCGGAATGTTCGGTTCTACCAAGATTCTGATTCGTGGTGCCTCCACGCTGGGAAGCAACAACCAGCCTATCTACGTGGTGGACGGTGTAATCTTGGACAACAGCACCTACAACGGCGACCCGGACTACGAGGTTAACAATGCGGACTACGGAAACGAGCTGAAGAACTTGAACCCGGACGACTTCGCTTCTGTTTCCGTATTAAAAGGAGCGGCAGCCACCGCATTGTACGGTTCTCGTGGATTGAACGGTGCAGTGGTCATTACCACAAAATCCGGCAAAGGGATGAAAGGTATCGGCGTGAACTTCTCACAGAGCTTCGGCATTGATGTATTGACCTCCACACCAGACTTGCAATATGAATATGGACCAGGTACCAGAGCCGGTTATGTATCGTACGGTGAGAAAGACCAGAACGGCAATTATTATGCGTGGGACAACTATAACCAATTCTATTATAACGAGAAAGGCAATCCTTCATTGATTGCTTTAAACGGTATTTTCTTTGGTCCTCGTTTCGATGGACGTGACATCGAATATTTCGACGGCACTACTCGTCCTTACCAGGCCTACAAGGACAACTACCGTCAAGCCTACGAGACGGGATTCAGCTCGAACACCAATGTGGCTGTGAGCGGAGGAAACGACAAAACGACGTTCTACACCTCCATGTCTTACCGCTATAATAAGGGAACTGTAGCTAACAACACCTTCGAACGTCTGTCCTTGTTAGCCAAAGCCACACATAAGATTACCAAAGACGTATTGTTGGAGGCAAGTATCTCCTTTGCCAACTCTACACCTCGCAACTCCGCCAAGAACTTGGGAGGCTATTTTGCGGATGGTACCTTTGGTCCAGCTTATGACACCAAGTATCTGAAGCATCATTACAAGGGTGAAGACGGTGGTATGGCCTCCACTGATTATGGCAACGTATTCGGTAACGCACCGGGAAACTCCGTATGGTGGGCCTTATACGAAAACGACTACCGACAGAAAGAAACCTCTGTACGCCCCACGTTGAAACTGACGGTTGATTTGACGAGCTGGTTGAAATTCATAGCCGAAGGTAATTACAACTACTACTATACCCGGTTTGAAGATAAAAGACCGGATCCAGGCTACCAGAATATTGGTACAGACGGCTACTATGGCATGGGATTGACCACCAAGGAGCAGACAAACTTGAACGCGAACCTTATGTTCAACAAAACCTTCGGCGATTTCTCTCTGAATGGTTTCGTACGTGGCGAGTTTTACCATAACTTTGTACAGGCGATGAAGATGAACACCAACGGCGGTCTGATTGTACCGAACCAGTTCTTCATCGGCAACTCCAAGCAGACACCGACCTATTCCGGCGACTTGCAGGGCAAGAAAACCATGATGTCCGTAGCGTTCCAAGTAGGAGCCAGTTGGAAAGACCAACTGTTCTTGGATGTGACAGGCCGTAACGACTGGTCTTCGTCCTTGGTTTATGCGGACAAGCATGGAAACTACTCTTACTTCTATCCTTCAGTAAGTGGTTCATGGATTCTGAGCAATACTTTCCGCAAAGTACTTCCGTCCTGGATTTCCTTCATGAAGGTACGTGGTTCTTGGGCACAGGTGGGTAACGACACGGAAGCCTACTTAATCAATACGGCTTATAACCTGAACACGTCTACCACCAACAACGGCAACGCCTACGGTACGGAGCTTTCCTCCATCATGTACTCACAGAACCTGAAACCTGAGCGTAAGAACTCTTGGGAAGTCGGTTTGGACTGGCGTTTCCTGAACAACCGCATCGGAGTGGACTTCACCTATTATAAGGAGAATACCAAAGACCAGATTATGACGGTGGACGTGCCTTACCAGTCTGGTATCAAGCAAGAAGTTATCAACGCCGGAAACATTCAGAACTCCGGTGTGGAAATCGCCTTGAACACGACACCGATTCAGACAACTGACTGGCAATGGGATTTGAACTTCACTTACACCCGCAACAGAGGCAAGATTATCGCCCTGTCTCCAGAGGTGGCTGATTACATCGCACTAGCCGGACAACCCAATTACGGTAACTTCCGTATCGCTTCCGTGGCGAAAGTGGGTGCGGAGTACGGTTTGCTGATGACAGACAGTAAGATTTCATACGACAAGGAATCAGGACTTCCTATCTTGTCTTATAATGACACCAGACGCGGTTCCTATTATTACCGCAGTGGAAAGATGGAGGAAATAGGCTCCATGATGCCCGACTTCCTCGGCTCTGTCAACACCAGTCTGAAATACAAGAACTGGTCATTGAGCGTGTCGTTAGATATGCGCTTTGGCGGTTATGTAGCTTCTTACGGATCCCGTTACGGAACGGCTTGGGGTGCGACAAAGACCTCTCTCGCCTATTCACCGGGACATGGTGGTATGACTTGGACTTCCAAATGGGACAACAAGACCTACCATGACGGCGTGATTCCCAATGGATTGATACCTTCAGGCACGAAGATTTCTCTTCCTAACGGTTCTACATATATCGTAGCTTCAGGAACAGCCAGTTCCAAAGGTGAAACCTACAAAGAGTTGGTAGATAAAGGTTACTTAGAGCCCACCCACTCTTCTTACTGGATGGATCTCAACAACGAATGGACACAGGCCGGAAATGACTACGGTGTGGTAAATGACAACTGGGTGAAGAAACTGAACTACATCGCCTTGCGTGACATTACGCTCAGCTATTCCATGCCCTTGTCTCTCTGCAAGAAGATTCGTGCCAACCGCATCAATCTCTCCTTGTCGGGACACAACTTGGGCTACTTGCTGAACACGATGCCCAACGGAGAGAACCCGGAATCCATCCGTGGTACCCGTGCGGCGGAGTTCCGTATCCGCTCTTTCGAGGGTGTGACCACGAGCTTCACCTTCAACGTGAACATCGGCTTCTGATATGTGTAAATACAAACAAAAGAGACTCATGAAATTAACTCAAACAATAATAATGGCCACCGTGATGGGTGGAGCGGTACTGGCCACCAGCTGCCGGGACGATTTTTCGGAGATGAACATGAACCCGTCTTCCGTAAACGAGACTAATCCCGACTACCTGCTGACGCAAGCAATCCTTAAATTCGACCCTTCCAACTACACCTATTGGTTCTACAATGCCAGGGATATGTTCCGTCTCACCTCGCTGGGAGTGTCTACAGGCGGCGTGAATTCCAAGTATAATGACATTTCAGGTGCACAGATGGAACAAATCATGATCGATATGCTCACCTACAAGCACAAGATTGACCAGGAAATCGCCACGATGAAAGCAGAAGGGAAGGATGCTTCTCCTTACGCATGGAACGCCGCTGCGGCAGATATCCTCTCCATCTACACTGGCATATTGAGTACGGACTTCAGCGGAGACGTGACGTACACAGAGGCTGGACAAATCTGGCAAGGTGGCACACTGACTCCTAAATTTGACCATGTGAAAGACTTGTACGCTCTGTGGTTGGAGAACCTGAAGAAGGACATGGATGTATTCACCACATCTACTAACAAGACCTCCATCGCCTCCACCCAAGACATGATTTACGGCGCAGACCTTGGGAAGTGGGCGAAACTGGCCAACTCGCTCCGTCTGAAAATCGCCGTCCGTCTTTACAACCAAGACCCGACACAGGCAAAAGCCATCGCCAAGGAAGTGGCCACCGCCACTTGTGGATACATGGATGAGTTGGACGACGGCATGATTTTCAACAAGGCGATTAGCAACACATCTACCCAAGACTACGTTTACCATTTTGGAGACGCTGTGATGGGAGGTATTGCTCCTTCCCAACGGCTGATGAACTTCCTGGTGCAGAACAAAGACCCGCGCACCCGCTTCATGTACACCAAGAACGCCTGGAACTCCAAGATCGTGGAAGCCTTCCTCAAGACAGGCAAAGGCAACCAGATTCCCGCCTTTATCAGGACTAATATTCAGCTGAGCCAAGACGGGAAGACTTTCGAAGGATGGAAGGACGGTAAAGGAAATGTCACCAAGACCGAACCGTGGTGGGTACGTTACTACGGATTGCCAGACGCCTTTGACGCCGCTAATGACAACGCCAATTACGGAGACTGGTTTAATTACAGTGATGCAAGCAAGAGCCGTCTGAACAATACATATGTTTACCTACCTTTCTCCATCTTCCAACAGGAAATGATACGAGGCCGGGTAGACTATACCCTTCCTACCGCTCCGGAAATCAATGAAAAAGGTGAAATCACAGGTAGTGCTCCTGTCTACCAAGACATTGACGACCAACCTTGGTATGGTATGTACATGACCGCAGGAGAGACGAACTACTACTTGGCGGAAATGAAGCTCTTGGGAGCCGACCTCCCGAAATCCGCCGAGGATTACTTCAAACAAGCGGTAACGCTCTCCGTGGAGGAATATGACAAGGCCGCAGGCTTGAACAAGATTCCGTACTACGGCACGAACTACGGCTATGACACGGACGAGGCGACCATTGAACTGAAAGACGGAGAAATCAGCAACCTCCTCCAGCAGACAGACTATCAGCTGACAGGCAACAAGGAACTGGACTTGGAGAAAGTGTACTTGCAGGAAATGATTCACTTCGCCATGAACCCGATGGATATGTTTGTGACCGCACGCCGTTCTGGATGCCCGAAATTCAACTCCACGTTCTTCGGACGCACAGACTACACAAGGAATGGTATCGGTGCGGACGCCATTCCACGTCGTGCGCCTATCTCCGCACTCAGCCCCACCGACAAGATGTACCACATCTACGAGGAGGCTTACAAAGCGCAAGGATTCACCATCGGAACCACAGACAAGAAACTCCTGAACTCCGAGCGTGTATGGCAGGACAAGAACGCACCACAATGGGGTGCAGGACCTAAGTTCTAAAATGAATTTTATTGACTAAAATGCAAGGACGCAACAGAGAGTTGCGTCCTTGTTTTGTTTATTGGCCATTATGAACACTGCTGAGTAGAGACGCGATTTATCGCGTCTACGCTTTTCAGTTTTTTTTAATAACCATCACACGATTCATTGCAGATGAATGTGGAGACGCGATGAATCGCGTCTCTACTAGTTCAGTCATTATATCGCAACGTACAAAACAGGCTTCGTTCCCCATCGAAGTCTACTTCCTTTTACGTTCCAACAGAGAATGTCAATGTAATCCATCACCTTGTATATTTGAAAATAAAGCGTTATCTTCGCATTATCATCCATAAAGACAATTATCATGGAACGACAAAGAAAACGTTATCCCATAGGAATACAGACCTTCGAGAAAATACGAGAAGGCAATTTCCTGTATGTCGACAAGACGGAATATGTGTACCGCATGGCTTCTTCTGACGCCACCTATCTCTTTCTAAGTCGTCCTCGTCGGTTCGGGAAGTCCCTGCTTGTCTCCACTCTGCACAGCTATTTCGCCGGACAGAAAGAGTTGTTTAAGGGGTTGGCAATCGAGAAACTGGAAACGGAATGGACGGAATATCCTGTGCTGCATTTCGACATGAGCCTCGGGAAACACATGGACAAGGAAACACTGACACGGTATATTCACGGACAGCTGGAGGACAACGAATATAACTACGGCATAGACGGTCATGCGGTGGTGGATACCAATGCCCGCCTGACAAAACTCATCAAAACACTCTATCGGAAGACGGGGAAAAAGGTAGTTGTCCTTATCGATGAGTACGATGCACCTTTGTTGGACGTAGTACATGAGGAAAAGGACCTTCCCATTTTGCGTGACGTGATGTGCAATTTCTACAGTCCCCTGAAAGGGTGTGACCCCTATCTTCGGTTCGTGTTTCTCACGGGTATCACCAAGTACTCCCAGCTCAGCATTTTCAGCAAGCTGAACAATATTGACAATATCAGCATGGACGGAGAGTATACAGCCATCTGCGGAATCACAGAGGAAGAGATAAAGGCTCAGATGTCTGATGGTCTCTCTGCATTCGCAGAGAGTATGGCTATTTCCGAGGAGGAGCTGATGAGAAAGTTAAAAGAGAACTATGACGGCTATCACTTCACTTGGCCATCCCCGGACATATACAATCCATATAGTCTACTGAACGCAATCTCTGATAAAAAGCTGAATTCCTACTGGTTTGGCAGCGGCACACCGACCTACTTGATTGAGATGTTGCGAAAATACCACATAAGGCCGCAACAGTTAGAACTGATGAGAAGTCCTGCGGATGTGTTCGACTCCCCCACGGAACGGCTTACGAACATCACTCCGTTGCTGTATCAAAGCGGATACCTCACCATCAAGGAATTTTCCCCCATCACAGAACTCTATACCCTCAGCATTCCCAACAAAGAGGTGCGTATAGGGTTGATGAAGAGTCTGCTTCCCAACTATGTGGACAGACAGCTTGGCAACGGACTGACCACTATCGGACTGATGTACGAGTGCATTTACAACAACGACATGGACGGAGCCTTGCGTCTCTTGCAGACATTCCTCTCCACCGTCCCCTACTGCGACCACACGGACTACGAGGGGCATTATCAGCAAATGCTCTATGTGATATTCAGTATTTTTGGAATGTACTGCGACGTGGAGGTACGCACGCCTAAAGGAAGAGTGGACATTGTGCTGCGTGCGCCGCATACCTTATATATTATGGAGCTAAAACTGGACAAGAGTGCGGACACCGCCATGAGCCAAATTGACCTTAAACACTATCCCGAACGATTTCGCCTTTGCGGCTTGCCCGTGGTGAAGGTAGGCATTAACTTTGACAGCGAGACACATACCTTGGGTGAATGGCAAATAAGCGATGAGCAAGAGTAATCTCCCGCTTTCACATACAGAGACCATAAAAGCGCAGTACTTGTGACAGTACTGCGCTTTCTTATGTAGCGATTACTAATTGCGAGAATTAGAACGTCAAGCGGACACCCACTTGCATGTGCCAACGAGAATAAATATCGTTCTTCTGAATGCCGTTATTCTTGTTGTAAGTGTATTCAGCTATCTGATTGCCCTGGGCATCATGTTGGAATCCAGCCACGCTCAACGGCGATACATTGTAGGCACTGCTGTAGTTCGCCCCCCACTTCTTGTTCAAGAGATTCGTGAAGTTGATGATATCGAAGGTCACTTCCAACTTTCCTAATCCCTTAGGACTATAGATGTTCTGTGCCAAGTGCAGGTCTATCTGATGTTCCCATTTAGAGAGGTTAGAGTTACGCTCAGCCACCTGACCACGATGATCTTTCGCATAGCTGTCGCCCTCTATCCATTTCTCATAGGCTTGACGACTTTGTTCCGCAGTCATCACCACCTTGGTCTTATCATCTTTATCCATCAAATCCACGAACTTCATCTTTGACAACTCATCTTTCGTCGGGATGTACAAGAGGCTGTTTCCTGCAAATCCATCTCCGTTGAAGTCATTCTTACCCTCGTTCATGGTCAAACTGTAACGGAAGCCGGAGAAGGCATTGTACACCAAACCAATGGTAGTAGACATCCAGTTGTTCCAATACTTAGGAGAGGTGTAATTCACCTGTACCATCACACGGTGAGGCACATCAAACTTGGAGAAACCAATCTCGTTCTTGGAGTTGGTGTCACGGGAATAATTATACTTCCAGTTGGAGTAAGCTACGGAAGAAGTTCCGTCATAGACAGACTTGGAATGACCGAAGGTATAAGATCCAACCAAATCCAAACCAAAGTTGAAGTGCTTCTGCAACGTAGCGGATACGGCGTAAGAATATCCTTTGTCTGTATTCTTCAAGTTAATGGCGGAATAGTAAGGACTCTTGTCCAAACTATACAAAGGAGAAGTGGAATTCTCCACACCCGGTACAGCGTACACGCTCTTACCCGTATTGGACAACGCCAAGTTTTCAAAGAACACATTGTGCAGGTTCTTGGAGTACACACCTTCCACCGTCAATTTCACATCACCCGGCAGGATTTGTTCCACAGCCAAGTTACCACGTAACACTTGCGGATATTTAAAGTCTTTGTCTACAGTTACGATATCAGGTTTCGGCGCAGTTCCTTTTCCCGCAGTGGCAGCGCCCATCGGATCTTTGGCGTATTTTCCCAGACTGGGGATTTCACCTTTACTAATAGTCGTTCCCTTACTTTCCATACCCGTATTGTTGTAAGCGTTGGAAAGCCATACGAACGGCACACGTCCTGTGAACATACCTACACCGCCACGCAACAAGGTGTTATGGGAATCATCCGTGTACCAACGGAAACCTACACGCGGAGAGAACAACACTTTCGCACCCGGCATCTTGCCGACTCTCGCTTCAGAACCTTTGCCTTCCGCCCATTTATTGAACTCTTTATTAGTGGTCGGATCATTGAAAGCCAACGGCATATCAATACGCAAGCCGTAAGTCCAATTGAAGTTATTGTTCACTGTCCACTTGTCCTGCGCATAGAAACCAAACTGACCGAACTTCATGACCGGCGCCCATCGCAAATCACCACCCGTCAAATCCGGGTCAGTGTATTTATACTGGTATTTCCAAGGATTATCGTTCTCGAAGTCTTCCAAAGAGTTGAAATACCAAGAACCGTTTACCGCCTGAATAAACACATTCTTCATACGGTAAATCTCGTTGTGCGTACCGAAAGTGAAGGTATGGTTGCCTTTGTACCAAGACAAGTTATCCTCAAACGTGTAGATATCCTGGTTCAACATATTGGCACCAGAAGAAAACTCTGTACCAATATTTACCGTCGCATTACCCGCACCCACATTGGAAATTTGCACCGTCGGAGCCTGGTAATCCACATCACGGTTATCACGCACAAAAGTAGCGGAAGCACGCAACTCGTTGTAAAGGCTCTTTCCAATATGAGAGTTCAACTCTGCCACAAAAGAGTTCGTCTTATCGGATATACGATAACCACTATTATTAAAATAATAAGTAGTGGAGTTAGGACTGTAGTTATCATCGTAAGAGTTGTTATGCTGATAACGGACAGCCAATTTGTTATTATCGTTGATGTTCCAGTCCACACGAGCCAAGAGTCCGAAAGATTTCTGATCCACGTCTCTGGGAGAATAGGATTCAGAGACTCCTGTGTACTTCTTGTAGGCATCCGCTATACGTTGAGCCTCATCCGTGGTCAGATAGTTTGCCGTATATCCCGGATAAACCGCAGAAGGATAGCTTTGTTTCTTGCCCTCCGCACTGATGAAGTAGAATAACTTGTTCTTCACGATGGCACCGCCTAATGTTCCACCGAACGTACGGTCGAACTGCTCGCTCATTTTCTGTTCCTCATTGTGCAGCTGGCTCCACTTGCCATACATGTTCTGGTTATTGAAATAGGTGTAAGCAGATCCGTGCGTCGTGTTCGTACCCTGTTTGGTAATGGCGTTGATACCACCGCCAGTAAATCCGCTCTGACGTACATCGAAGGGAGCCAACACCACCTGGATTTCCTGAATGGCATCCATAGAGATAGGATTGGCACCAGTCTGGCCACCGTTCGTGCCGGAAGCGGAAAGTCCGAACACATCGTTACTTACCGTACCATCAATTTGGAAGCTGTTATAACGGTTGTTAGAACCTGCGAACGTGATACCGCCATTTTTGGACATCTGCGCCATAGGCATGTTCTTCACGATGTCATAGACGTTACGGTCTACGGTCGGCGTGTTCTGAATGTTCACATTGGAGAAGTTCTGCGCAGCTCCCGCACTCTGTTTCCCTTGTCCAACCACGACCACTTCACCCAGAGCCTGAGAAGCAGGTTCGATAGAAGCGTTCAATGCGAAGGTATTACCCAAAGAAAGCTGGATTCCGTCGTACTCTTTTTTGTTGTAACCCACGTAAGTGACCGTCACTTTGTACGGGCCACCGGTACGCATACCTTGAATAGTGTAGCGTCCGTCCATGTTGGTGATGGCACCATAACGAGTTCCGGAAGGAACGTGTACGGCTGTGACAGTCGCACCCACCACAGGTTGATTCTCATTGTCCACTACTTGACCGCTCATGGCGGAAGTCGTCACTTGGGCTTGTGCGCAAACGGCAAAAGCCGGCAACAATGCAGCAAATAAGAACTTGGATCTTTTTACCATAAATAGATAGTTTTAGTTAGTTCGTATGTTTATCCAGGGGCAAAGGTAAGGTTTTCCTGTTGCATTCCTGTTACAAACTGAAACTTTCTTATGTAAAAGATGTTATTTACTCCTACACAAACGGCTGTATAAGAGGATACACAAGGAGCTATCAGATTATAATCAGTTCACCTTTCACGGCTTCTGCCAAGCAAGAAACAGCAAAAAGATGTGGCTGACATTCTTAACACCATCTGTTGTCCAATTGGATTTAGATAGTCAAAAGGCGGTATTCCAATGACACTGAAATACCACCTTTAAATAAATCTTTATCAATATTAGTCCAACAGTCTTTTGGTGAGGTATCTTACAGGATACCACACCGCCAAGTAACCTACCGCCACCACGGTGAAGAATATCACCACGATGTCCCATGCATGGACACTCACGGGATAGGAGTCCACAATAAAGTTACCGTCACTGTTTCCCATGGAGATGAAGCCATACTCTTGCTGTAACCAGCAAAGCAACAAGCCCAAGGCAATACCTGCCACCGCCCCCACGGTGGAAATCAACCGTCCCTCGAAAAGGAAGATATGGGCTATTTGCTTGTTGGTGGCACCCAAACTGCGCAGCGTCTCCACATCCCGTTTCTTGTCAATAATCAACATGGAGAGAGAACCGATGATGTTGAAGCAAGCCACTAAGAGAATGAATGTCAAGAAGATATAAGCAATAAGCTTTTCTATCTTCATGATACGGAATACGTTCTCCTGCTGTTCATAGCGGTCTTTTACCTTGAAATCCTTCCCCAGCCATTGCTGGAAATCCTTCTTCACCGCCTCTATGTCCTCACTGTCTTTCACCTTAATCTCCACAGAAGAGACCATCCCTTGCGCCTCGAACAGATTACGGGTGAAGGAAAGGGAGGTCAAGGCGTAGTGTGCGTCATACTTACCCTGCCCCACACTGAACACCACACCTGGAGAATACAGCTCGTCCTCATTGAAACTGGCAGAAGGATTGAGCATATCCACCTGACTACCACTGTTACTCTTGGGTGCATATACCTGAATGGAACCATCGAACTCCGTGCCCACACCAAGGATGTTAGCCAACTGAATGCCTAATACCCCGTAGTTCAGCACATCCGCCTTCAGCATAAACTTGCCTTTTCCGTAGAGAATACTGTCCAGATGCGCTTGTCTCTCAAAGTTGTCTTCTACCCCTTTCAGAGTCACCAGCGCCTGATGGCCGTTGTACATCAACAAGGCATTGTCCTCCAGACATTCCGTATAGACTGCCACACGAGGGTCTTTCTTTATTTTCGCCAAAGCGGGCAAATCCGCCGGAGCGTATTTCCCTTTAACGGGAACGACCTTCAATTCCGGGTCGAAGTTTGTGAAAAGAGACGACACCAAGTCCCTGAAGCCATTGAACACGGACAAGGTGCATACCAACGCCATCGTGGCCAACGCCACGCCACACACTGAAATCAACGAGATGACATTGATGGCGTGGTGGCTTTTCTTGGACAACAGATAGCGACGGGCTATGAAAAAAGGAAAATTCATACAGCTTCCTATTCGTTCTCCGTGGAAGGACGGTTCTCTTCCATCTTCTCCTTGTCTTTCTTCAGAAGGTCGTCAATATGCTCCACGTAATCCAGTGAATCATCCAAGAAGAACTTCAGTTCCGGGATGATACGCAGCTGATGGCGCACCCTTGTACCCAGTTCGTAACGCACGGACTTCACGTTGGCGTTGATATTCGCCAAAATCTCTTTGCTCCGCTGGGGAGGGAATATACTAAGGTAGCCACGCGCCACACTAAGGTCCGGACTAATCCGCACACCGCTCACCGAGACAAGAATCCCGTGTGTGGCACGCGTCTGCTGCTGGAACATTTCGCTCAATTCCCGTTGAATCAAGCGCGCTATTTTACTTTGTCGAGTTGAATCCATATAATCTTACTTCTACTTGTTATTTCTTTCGTATGACAGACAGCCCGTCGCGCATGGGAAGGATGAGAACCTCCACTCTTTCATCATTGCGCACATACTCGTTGAAGGCCATGACTCCCTTTGTCTGTGCGTCCCGTTGATGGGCGGGTTCCACTACATGACCGTCCCACAACGTGTTGTCAGCCAAGATAATCGCTCCCGGAGACATATACGGGAAGATGGTCTCATAATAATCCGTGTAACGGCGTTTGTCACCGTCCACGAACGCCAGTTGGAATTGCAAGTCCAACTTCTCAGCCATGGAAGGCAAGACTTCCAGCACGTCTCCGATAGTGAAGACAATCTGATCTTTATAAGGAGACTTGTCAAACCACGGACGGGTAAAACATTCCTGCTCGTCGTTTATCTCAAAGGTATAGATTTTCCCCTCCGAGTTCAACCCCTCGGCCATGCAGAGCGCTGAATACCCGCTGTACGTGCCTATCTCCAACACATTCCGCGGTTGCGTCATCTGTGTGAACATCTTCAACAATCGCCCCTGCAAATGTCCCGAAGCCATTCTCGGACGCAGGAGATGCAGGTTGGTGGCACGGTACAAGTCGTGCAGCAACGGCGGTTCGGGCGATGTATGCCGCAGGATATACTCATCGAGCAGGTCTGTCTCAATCATCCAATCGTAATCTCCTTGCCATTATCGTCACATATTTCCGCACTTTCCAATACGTCTCTCACCCGGTTAATCTCCATAAAAGACGTAAGAATGGCACCTTGCTTCTTGCTGTTGCCCAAGTAAGCGGCGCAATCATCTGAACGGAGCCGCCCGTTGTCCAACATTTTGCGGAGCGTGGTGATATAATACTCCTTGGCACTGTTCCTGTGATCTTCAGGCATATAGATAGTCTCTACTCCATAAGAGAGTGCCAAATGACGCATAGTCAATCCACGATAGCAAAGCGCATACACAGGCACCTCTCCACGGAACGAAGCCACGTAGCGTGCGGTACGTCCTGTCAGACTATCCACCACGATAATCTTCACCGGCAGTTTCTTGGAAGCCCGCACAGCTTCTTTGGCGAAGAACTCGGTAGTATCGCAATGTTCGGACAATGGAATACGGATGTCAAACTGGGTGAGCTTGTCTCTTTCGGCCTGCTCTACCACCTTTGCCATCGTCTCCACAGCCTCCACAGGATAATCGCCATAGGCGGTCTCACCGCTCAGCATCACCGCATCCGTACGGAAATATACCGCATTGGCAATATCCGTCACTTCTGTGCGAGTAGGACGAGGATGCTTAATCATACTGTGCAGCATCTGTGTGGCCACAATAACCGGCTTATGCGCCAACACCGCCCGACGGGTCAAGCTGCGCTGGATACCTGGAATCTTCTCTTGCGGCACCTCGATGCCCAAGTCGCCACGGGCAATCATGATACCGTCCGCAGCTTCCAGTATCTCATCGATATTATCCACGCCTTCCTGGTTCTCAATCTTTGCGATGATTCGGATTTGTGAACTATACTGTTCCAGTATCTCCGTGATGCAACGGATGTCCTTCTTGCTACGCACGAAAGAATGAGCTATAAAGTCCAAGTCGTTCTTGATGGCAAAGAGAATGTTCTTGCGGTCTTTGTCGGTAAGCGCAGGAAGCTGGATGTTCGCACCCGGCACATTCACGCTCTTACGGCTTTTCACCTCTCCCTCGTTCTGCACTTCGCAAAGCAGGTAATTCTCCGTGTCGTGTTTCTCCCGTATCTTGAAGCCGATGTCTCCATCGTCAATCAGCACTGTCTGTCCCACCTGCACATCTCTCACGAAATTCTTGTAGTTTACGGAGATTACATCGTGTGTGGACTTGCGTTCCGGGTCTCCCATGATACGTACCGTCTCCCCTACTTGATATTGCAAAGGCTGTTCACATTCTGTGGTACGGACTTCCGGGCCTTTTGTGTCTATCAAGATTGCGATTTTCGGAGAAACCTTACGTACATTGTGGATGATTTTCAGCATCCCCTCTTCCGTGGCATGCGCCGTGTTCATACGTACCACGTTCATACCAGCGTCATATAGTTTTTGAATGAAATCCACATCGCAGCGCAAGTCTGAGATAGTGGCGACAATTTTGGTCTGTTTCATGATAATATTCCTTGGTTAGTAAGTCTATTTTTCTCTTTCTATCAACGCCTCCACACCCAATCGGTACGAGTCGAGTCCAAATCCGCAGATAACACCCAGACAAGCACAGGAAATCATGGACTTGTGGCGGAACTCTTCCCGAGTATGCACATTGGAGATATGCACCTCAATGACTGGTGTGTTCACTGCGCGAATGGCATCTTGCAAAGCCACACTGTAATGCGTGTAAGCCCCCGCATTCAGCACTATGCCATCGTAAGAGAAGCCTATACGGTGAATCTCGTCTATCAACGCCCCCTCGCTATTAGACTGGAAATAGGTTAATTCCACTTCGGGAAAACGAGTGCGTAGCTTCGCCAGACAGGCTTCAAAAGACTGGTCGCCATAAATGCCCGGCTCACGCTTGCCAAGCAAGTTGAGATTCGGGCCGTTGATAATTTCTATCTTCATATAGTTTGAAGTTATAATGAAATTCTATATATTAGTACCCTGCAAAGGTACATAAAAGTATGGAAATGACAAAGAATAACGAGATACTCCGTGGCTACCGGGACTATTTAACCTTGGTGAAATCGCTTTCTCCAAACACGCTGGAGGCTTACACCAATGATTTGGAAAAGCTGCTGAACTTCCTGCAAACTGAGAAAGTGGATATCTTAGACGTGAAACTTCCTTTATTGGAGAATTTCATGGCCTCATTGGTGGACATCGGCATCAGCGCACGGTCGCAAATGCGTATCATCAGCGGCATCCGCTCCTTCTACCAGTATTTGGTCATCGAGGAGTACCTTCCCCAGAATCCCACGGAACTGTTAGAAGCCCCCAAAATCGGGAGACATTTGCCAGAGGTGCTTACAGTGGAAGAGATTGACCGCATAGAGAGACAAATAGACCTCTCCCAACAAGAAGGCACTCGCAACCACGCTCTCATCGAACTGTTGTACAGCTGCGGACTCCGGGTAAGCGAGCTATGTAATCTTTTGATGTCAGACTTGTACTTAGATGAAGGTTTCATTCGGGTTTGCGGAAAAGGGAATAAGCAACGACTGGTACCTATCTCCGAAAGAGCGGTGCATGAGCTGAAGTTATGGTTTGCCGACCGTTGCCACATCCCTGCGAAAAAAGGACAGGAAGACTATGTGTTTCTCAGTTTCCGAAGAGGCAACAAGCTGTCCCGCATCACCGTGTTTCATATTATTAAGGTATTAGTGGATGAGGCGGGCATCCAGAAAATAGTCAGTCCCCACACTTTACGACATTCCTTTGCCACCCACCTTTTGGAGGGTGGTGCCAACCTGCGTGCCATCCAAGAAATGTTAGGCCATGCTTATATTGACACCACAGAGATATATACCCATGTCAATAGTCAAACGCTGAGGCAGGAGATATTGGAGCATCATCCGAGGAATATGAAATATCAAAGGCACAAAAACACTCCTCACCCATCCGTGGAATAATCGATTGGGAGAGGCACGACGTAAAGGACGCTTCAGTAAGGAGTCTAAGGTTGTCAGATTTTAGAGAGAAATTACTCCTTTGGCAAAATCCCAGTCTCTTGCAGCATTATACGGTATGCGTCCGCTTTCTTCTCCAGTTTCATGGGATAGGCTCTGGAGGAAGAGGGCATACGATAGAGACGCATAGACTTTCCCTGTAAGGTGAAAGAGGTGTAGGCACCGACTTTTGGCACTGCTAAATGATATAAGTCACACAGAGTGGATGTAGCTTTTTCTCCGGCTGTAACCAAAGCCCGACATTCAGGCAGCTTAGCCAACAATGCGTTCACATCCGTAGGTTGGACGACTTCCAAGAATTTGTCAGAGGCGTTATCTTGCAGGCGACGTACCACTGTGGCGGTGTCGTAGATGGCAATGCCTTTTTCCCTAAGGAAAGACTCGATGGCCGGTTTGTCGAATTTCTTTTCTTCCGTTAATACAAAATGGTTCTTGTCTCCAAAGAAAAGATACCCATATATGCGCCACATATCGTTCATGAAGTTAGGGTAATAGAAATGGATACACCAGCGTTTCAACGGTGGTGGGAAACTGCCCATCATCAGTATGCGGGCGTTGGATGGGAGGAATGGCTCCAGCGGATGCTTCTCCTCGGCTTGTATATATTGGTTAGAAGAAGTCATTTGACGGCGTTTTTGATATAGGAAAGGAGGATTTCAATGCCTTTCTGGTTGTCACCACCTTGGGGTATGATTAAATCGGCGTATTTCTTGGTGGGTTCAATAAACTGCTCGTGCATGGGCTTTTTCATGCGCAGGTAACGGTCAATCACCATATCGAGCGTCCTTCCCCTTTCCACCACATCCCTTCTGATATTCCGTATCAGGCGTTCGTCCGCATCCGTGTCCACAAAAACTTTCAAATTCATCATCGCTCTCAGCTGTGGGTCAAGCAGCACCATGATTCCCTCCACAATGAGAATAGGTTTTGGTGCCAAATGAATGGTCTGGGGTAATCGGCTGAACTCTTTATAAGAATAAGTGGGCATATCAATAGCTCTTCCCTCTTTCAGACTTTTGACTTGCTGGATGAGTAACGGCCAGTCGAAAGCATCGGGATGGTCTACATTGATGTTCTTCCGCTCTTCCGGGGTGGCCTGCGATTCATCGTTATAATAAGCGTCCTGTGGAATCACGTCTACGATCTCTGGCGAAAGGACACTTACAATCTTTTGCACCACGGTTGTTTTTCCTGAGCCAGTACCTCCGGCCACTCCTATTATAATCATGCTTCTATCTTATCTTTTTATTCCGCTCTTGCCACCACTTTTATGGAGGTGCTGTCCGCTACGTTCTTCTGAATGGAGTCGGATGAATGCGCTAAAAACAGGTTGTGGTCAGGCTGCTCGTATTTCATGGTCAACGTGTTGCACACCTCTTTTTGGAATTGGTAAGCATAGACCCTGCGGGGAAATCCTTGATTGATGATACAGAAGGCCAGTTGATGACCGTTGGAGGCAGTGGCATATCCCGCTAATGAGCTGAGACCATTCAGCGTACCGGTCTTTGCCCTCACATTGTGGAAGGCTGTGCCGTTGGTCATACGACTACGGAGTGTTCCGTCCACTCCCGCAATGGGCAGTGACTGGTAGAGCAGGTTGTAGATGGCCGGATTATGATAGGCGTATTTCAAAAAGGCAATTTCCAATTCCGGGGATACGGCGTTGTGATAGGACAATCCGCATCCGTCCACGATTTTATAGTCTTCAGGATTCTTTCCCACTACCCGTATCATATTGTCTATCACCTTTGCTCCATCTTCACTACTGGCGTGTCTGTTCACTTCGTTGGCTGCCAGCTGATAGAATAATGCTTCCGCATACAGGTTGTCGCTTCTTTTCAGCATACGATACAAGATTTGCTCCATCGTATGTTCACAAGCGACTAACTGGGTCACGCTGTCTGGTGCTATGGCATCCTTGCAGTCGAGGCTGTCCACGAGAATCTTCTCTTCTCTTAATCGGTTCATGAAGGCTGACATGAAACCCGTGCGACGGTTCAATACTAATGGGGTCAGCACAGGCCGGCTGCTACGTGGCCATCCTTCTCCTACGGTTTGTCCGTCTTTCATGGAGATGTCGTAATACACTCTCCCTGCAATACGTTTTATACCTTGATTGGCAATATCTTTTACCAACTGGTTCAAGTCATTGCTGTCAAAGGCCGGGTCGAATCCTCCGACCACATACACGTCACCACACAGCACACTGTCCTTGATTTCTCCTGTGTAAACGACCTTGGTGGAAAATTTGTAATCACGACCCAGAATGTCGAGAGCCGTGATGGACGTAAGCACTTTTTGTGTAGAGGCTGGGCGGAACAACTCTTGCCCTCCGAACTCATAGAGCATCTTGTCATCTGTCAAATCAAACACGCAAATGCCAATACGAGACTGGGGGTTATATTCTTTCAAAATATCCTGCAAGCGTCCGTTCACTTCCTCTTCCCATGTATGGAAAACGGAATCACCTACAATCATCTTGTTAGCGAGTGTGTCCAAGTGATTGTCGGCATACACCTTTGGTGCCAATGAGAACAAAAGTCCCATGAGCACACATTTCAAGCTGTGTATCCAAAAGAGTTTCTTAGTATATCGTTCAGTTCTTCTCGTTATAAAATGGTTGTCAGTCTGTTTGTTCATTATCAGTCTTTTTTACGCTCGAATTACGCACCACAATAAAGTGGGCATCCCTTCTCTCAAAGGGAGGTCGTGTTTGTGCTGTGAGGCGATCTTTCGTCTGTCTACTTGAATTAGTGACAAAATTAATAAAAAAACCATATAAATCCAACTGTACACCAAGATGTCTGTACTTTTTTAGTAGTTTTGCATCCATTAAACACATTACCATGGTAAAAGAATACGATTTCTTAGTAATAGGATCTGGCATAGGAGGCATGAGCTTCGCCTTGAAAATAGCGGAGTCTTGCCCTCATGCCAAAATTGCTCTTGTATGCAAGACTTCGATACAAGAAAGCAATACGGAAAGAGCACAGGGAGGTATCTGCTCTGTCTCAAATTTGGAAGTAGACAATTTTGATAAACATATCCACGACACGATTGTGGCAGGAGATTATATCAACGACCGTGCCGCTGTGGAATTGGTAGTGACGCACGCACCGGAACAAATCAAGGAACTGGTGAAATGGGGCGTGAACTTTGATAAAAAGCCCGATGGCACATGGGATTTGCACCGGGAAGGTGGACACTCGGAATTCCGCATCCTGCACCATGCGGATGACACAGGTGCGGAAATCCAGCGTGGACTGATAGAGGCTGTGAAACATCATCCTCGTATCACTGTGCTGGAACATCACTTGGCGGTAGAGATTATCACCCAACACCATTTGGGAGTAGAGGTGACACGTCGTACTCCTAATATTGAATGCTACGGTGCGTATGTGCTTGATGAGGCGACAGGCAAGATTGATACATACCTGAGCCGTATTACACTTATGGCTACGGGAGGTACAGGCGCAGTCTATACGACTACCACTAATCCTGAAATCGCCACAGGGGATGGAATCGCCATGGTTTACCGTGCCAAGGGAGAAGTACAGAACATGGAGTTCGTGCAATTCCATCCTACGGCACTCTATAATCCGAAAGAAACACACCCCGCCTACCTGATTACAGAAGCTATGCGAGGTTACGGCGGCATCCTTCGTTTGCCAGACGGAGAGGAATTCATGCAGAAATACGATAAACGTTTGAGTCTGGCACCTCGTGACATCGTGGCGCGTGCCATCGACAAGGAGATGAAGATTCACGGTATAGACCATGTATGTCTGGACGTGACGCACAAAGACCCGGAAGAAACCAAGCGTGATTTCCCCAACATCTATGCGAAATGTCTCTCCATCGGTATTGACATCACAAAAGAGTATATCCCAGTAGTGCCTTGCGCCCACTATATGTGTGGCGGTATCAAGGTGGATACTCACGCCCGTTCCAGCATCAACCGCCTGTATGCGGTGGGTGAATGTTCATGCACGGGATTGCATGGCGGCAACCGTTTGGCCAGCAACTCGTTAATTGAGGCTATTGTGTATGCGGATGCCGCTGCGAAGGACTGTGCGAAGTCTTATGAGGACTATGCCTTCAATACAAAAGTGCCGGAATGGAACGATGAAGGCACGATGACCAATGAAGAAAAAGTGCTTATCACACAGGACAAAAAAGAAGTGGAGCAGATTATGAGTACTTACGTGGGCATTGTGCGTAGTAATCTCCGTCTGCATCGTGCGTGGAACCGTCTGGACTTACTGTATGAGGAGACTGAGGCTTTGTACAAACGGGTAAAACCGACAAGGGACATCTGTGAGTTGCGTAACATGATTAACGTGGGCTACTTGATTACACGTCAGGCGTTGGAGCGTCATGAGAGCCGCGGGCTTCATTATACCATAGATTATCCTCTTCATGCTTATGACAAAAAGTAAAATGTTTTTTGAATAATACAAAGACAGCCTTCATGTGGTTTGCATGAGGGCTGTTTTTGTTATAGTGGCCTACGTTTACTTATGCGTTTTCAATCCGGATGGTATAGGAGAATGTCATGTTCTTGCCGCCTTCCAGCTTGTTGATCCAGTCTTTCTCAGAGAAGTCCTTCTGAAATCCTATGGCATCGCACCGTCCCATCCAGGGTTCCAGACAAATGAATGGTGCGTTTTTCCCTGCAGGAGACCAAAGTCCGAAGACTGGAGCGTCAAAGTCTAAACTAAGGTAGGGCTTCTTTTCTTTATCCAATAGGCTGACATGGTGTAGCTGTTTTCCCTCCATCACCAAGGCGTCCTTATCGAATAACTTGTTATCTAATGCAAAATAATGCTTTTCCGCCTGTAAAGAATAAGTCTGCGCTGTGTTCAGGCATCCTTCTTCTCCTATCAGTTTGTAGTGAAGTGTGTCGGTATCTGTGTGTAAGTACGCATGTATGTTATCCTTGGGATTGAAGTCGGGATAGTTGAATGCCGGATGCGCTCCGATTTGAAAATACAGCGGAGTTTTCTTTGCGGAGTTATGCACGGTGTAGGTCACATGGATCTTATTATTCTCCAAGTAATATTGTATCTCTAATATAAAAGGAAAGGGGAATTTCTCTAATGTATCTGCGTCGCTTGTCAGACGGAGTGCGGTGGAGTTCTTCGTATAGGACATGAGCTTGAAGGTCATGTCTCTGGCGAATCCATGTTGTGAGAGGGAGTATTCCTTCCCATTGATTTGGTATTTCTTCTTCCACAGGCTTCCCACAATGGGGAATAACACGGGAGCGCACCTTTTCCAGTATAGTGGATTTCCGTTCCATAGGTATTCTCTTCCGTTTTGTCGGTGTGTGATGGCACGCATTTCCGCACCTTCTTCCGCGATGCGGACCGAAAGCAGTTCATTCTCTAATTCTATCATAATATCCTGTTAGTTTAGGGAGTTCATATATTTTTATGTTTTGTTTCTGATCGCAAATATACAGCGAAAGCTGGTATAATGGTAATAATAGGAGTTTTTTTATTCGATTATCATTCGAAATATCTGAAGAACTGTATTTACGCCTTCTGGCAAGGGGATATACGTAAGAAGTATAATGAGCGGATACATTCAGATGTCTTGTGGGTTGTTTTTAAGAACAGTTTCTTTTATCTTTGCATTTTTAAAGAACGATATAAAAGTATTATGGGATTATTTGCCAGAAAAAGTATGGAGTCGCTTCAAAAGGAAGCCGAAAGAAGCGGACAAGGAACATTGAAAAGAGTATTGGGGCCGATGGGCTTAATCGCTATGGGAGTCGGAGTGATTATCGGTGCGGGATTGTTTTCCATCACGGGTACAGTGGCGGCAGACTATGCCGGCCCGGCTATCACGCTGTCTTTTATTATAGCTGCGGTCGGATGCTGTTTCGCAGGTCTTTGTTATGCGGAGTTTGCCTCTATGATTCCGGTGGCGGGCAGTGCTTACACATATTCTTATGCGACGATGGGGGAGCTGGTGGCTTGGATTATCGGCTGGGACTTGGTACTGGAGTATTCCGTGGCGGCCACTACCGTGAGTATCAGTTGGAGCCGGTATCTGGTGGTGTTCTTGGAAGGTGCGGGCATTCACCTTCCAGCTCAGTGGACAGCCTGTCCTTGGGACGGAGGTGTCGCCAATATTCCCGCTTTTTGCATCGTGGCTTTGATTAGTTTGCTGCTGATGAGAGGCACTCGCCAAAGTTCTTTGCTAAATGATTTTATCGTCTGTCTGAAAGTAGGTGTCATCATCTTGTTTATTTTCTTGGGATGGAAGTTCATTGACAATGCGAATTATCAGCCTTATCTCCCTGCAAATACAGGGCAGTTGGGTGAGTTCGGTGTGTCTGGAGTGCTTCGTGGGGCTGCCGTGGTGTTTTTCGCTTATTTAGGCTTTGACGCTATTAGTACGGCGGCGCAGGAGACACGCAATCCGAGTCGCAGTATGCCCATTGGCATTTTAGGTTCACTGCTTGTCTGCACGATACTGTATATCCTTTTCGCTCATGTGATGACTGGAGTTGTACCGTACACGCACTATAAAGGGCAGGAAGGTATCGCTCCGGTAGCGGTAGCTATTTCTGCCATGGGACATACAGATGCGGCAGGTCATTTCGTGTTGGCTTATCCGTGGATGAACCGTGCGATACTACTGGCGATTCTGTTGGGCTACTGTTCTGTGATAATGGTCACATTATTAGGCCAAAGCCGTATCTTCTATTCCATGAGCAGGGACGGACTGTTGCCTCCATTCTTTTCAAAAATAAACACCCGGTTTGGCACACCGGTACACAGTAACCTGCTGTTTATGGGTATTGTGGGGCTTCTGGCCGCTTTCGTGCCGGCAAGAGTGGCAGGAGAGATGGTGAGCATAGGCACTTTGTTCGCTTTCACCTTGGTATGTGCAGCCGTGCTGATTGTACGCCGGACTATGCCCGAGGCACCACGAGCTTTCCATACCCCATTTGTTCCTTATGTTCCTGTACTTGGCATCCTTACTTGCCTGGGTATGATGTGTTTTCTACCGGCTGACACTTGGATTCGGTTAGTGCTTTGGATGCTTATAGGATTGGATATCTATGCTTCCTATGGGGTGCGTCACAGCAAGTTGGCAGGCAGTGGGAGAAGGAAGGGAATGACGATGTTGAATTTCTTAGGAGTGGTCATGTCTGTGCTGGCGATTTTGACGGGATTGTGGCATCAGCAGACCGTAGGATGGGAGGAGGATAAAACATTGCTGATTATTTCCTTCGTGTTTGCGTTCAGCCATTGTGGATGGTATGTGTGGCGGATGTGGACAAGCCATAAACAGCCATAAGAAAGGAAATAAGCTAAACAAATAAAAAAAGAGGAAGAAGGGCTGAATATTCCTCTGATTTTTATTACCTTTGCAATCAAAACTATAACAAGTATCTCTATATGGCTGAAAACAAGAAAATAAAGACGGCGTTAATCTCCGTCTTCCATAAAGACGGTTTGGAGAATATCCTTTCCGAACTGCATAAAGACGGTGTACACTTCATCTCTACTGGCGGTACACAGAAGTTCATCGAGTCTCAGGGTTATCCTTGTCAGGCTGTGGAAGAGTTCACGACATATCCTTCCATCCTTGGTGGACGTGTGAAAACGCTGCACCCGAAGATATTCGGAGGCATATTAGGCCGTCGTGCTTTGGAAGAAGACCAAAAGGAAATGGCGAAATATGAAATCCCGGAGATAGACTTGGTGATTGTGGACTTGTATCCTTTCGAGGAAACAGTCGCTTCTGGCGCATCCGAGGCGGATATCATTGAGAAAATTGACATAGGCGGTATCTCCTTAATTCGTGCGGGAGCCAAGAACTTCAAAGATGTCGTGATTGTGCCAAGCAAAGCCGAGTACAGTCTGTTGCTGGACATCTTGAAAAAGAACGGTGCCGCTGAGACTTCTTTGGCTGAACGCCGTGTGTTTGCGGAACGTGCCTTTGGTGTTTCTTCTCACTATGACACCGCCATTCACGCTTATTTTGAGAAAACGAATAAATAATAACAGAGAGGAATGGGATTTTTTTCATTTACCCAGGAAATAGCGATGGATCTCGGAACGGCCAACACCATCATTACCTGTGATGGCAAGATTGTCGTAGACGAGCCATCCGTGGTGGCTCTTGACCGTCGTACGGACAAAATGATTGCTGTAGGCGAAAGAGCTAAGATGATGTATGAAAAAACGCATGAGAATATTCGCACCATCCGTCCGTTAAGAGATGGCGTGATTGCGGATTTCTATGCTTGCGAGCAGATGATGCGCGGTCTTATCAAGATGGTGCATACGGGCAGCCGTTTGTTCTCTCCTTCTTTGAGAATGGTCATCGGTGTGCCTTCTGGCAGCACGGAAGTGGAACTCCGTGCCGTGCGTGACTCTGCGGAGCATGCCGGCGGACGTGATGTCTATCTTGTCTATGAGCCTATGGCAGCCGCAATTGGTATCGGTATAGACGTAGAGGCTCCCGAGGGTAACATGATTGTGGATATAGGCGGAGGTTCCACGGAAATCGCCGTGATTTCCCTCGGCGGTATCGTGACAAACAACTCCATCCGTATTGCGGGAGATGACTTGACAGCGGATATTCAAGAATACATGAGCCGTCAGCACAATGTGAAGGTCAGCGAGCGCATGGCTGAACGTATTAAGATTCATGTGGGTGCTGCGTTGACCGACCTTGGTGAACAAGCTCCCGATGACTATGTAGTACACGGCCCGAACCGTATCACAGCCCTTCCAATGGAAGTACCTGTGTGCTATCAGGAAATCGCACATTGCCTGGAGAAATCCGTGGCGAAGATTGAGACGGCTGTGTTAAGTGCGTTGGAGAACACTCCCCCTGAGCTGTATGCCGACATAGTACGCAATGGTATCTGGCTTTCAGGTGGTGGCGCATTATTGCGTGGCTTGGACAAACGTCTGACCGACAAGATAAATATTCCTTTCCATATCGCCGAAGACCCGTTGCACAGCGTGGCAAAGGGTACGGGAGTTGCATTGAAGAATGTGGGTAAGTTCTCATTCTTGATGCGTTGATATACATTTAAGGAGTAAACTGCTGTATGCATAATCTGCTGAATTTCTTATCGAAGTTTCACTACATCTTCCTGTTTGTGGTGCTGGAGGTAGTGAGTTTGCTCTTGTTGTTCAATTTCAACGGCTTTCAGGGCAGTGTATACTTCACTTCGGCAAATTATGTGGCAGGACAGGTGAATACATATTATAGCGAGGTACTGTCGTTCTTCTCCTTGGGCAAAGTGAACGAGGAGTTGACGCAGCGCAACGTCGCTTTGCAGAGCGAGGTTGCCCAGCTAAAGAATATGTTATTCGAGAAGACACGAGATTCTCGCATTCGCAGTTATAGCACTCGAAACGCCTTGCAAGGCTTTCGGTTGATACCTGCTAAAGTAATCAGTAATAGCATAGACCGTAAGGACAACTATCTGATTATTGACAAGGGTGCGGCAGACGGAGTGAAGACAGAAATGGGCGTCACGGGTGGCAACGGAGTGGCTGGTATTGTCTATATGACCACCGAGCATTTCGCACTTGTGTTACCTGTGCTGAATTCCAAGTCAAATATCAGCTGCCGAATTCTTGGACGTGACTATTTCGGTTATCTTCGTTGGGACGGAGGCGACAGTCGTCATGCCTGGGTGGATGAGATACCAAGACACGCTCATTTTAAATTAGGTGACTTTGTGGTGACCAGTGGCTATTCTGCGGTGTTTCCCGAAGGTGTGTTGGTTGGACGAGTGGAACACGTCTATAATTCGAAAGACGGACTTTCCTATCGGCTAAAGGTAAGACTCACCACAGATTTCAGCCGTTTGAGAGACGTGTGTGTGATTGAGAGCAAGAACAGTGGGGAGTTGAAGTTTATTACGGATTCTATTCAGCGTGCGCAAAAGCTGGAGGAGGAAGAAGGACAATAAATGGTACAAACAATTTTCAAAGAAATTATCTGGCTCGTCTTCTTGGTGCTGGCACAGGCACTGGTACTGAACCGTGTGCAGTTTTTTGGATATGCAACTCCGTTACTGTATATTTATCTCGTGCTGAAATTCCCGGCGGGAAGCTCACGTGACGCTAACCTTGTGTGGGCGTTTTGTATCGGGCTTTTGGTAGACATCTTTTCCAACACACCGGGACTCTCAGCGGCTTCTACGGTCATGCTGGCGATGGTACAGCCTTTCTTTCTGAAACTTTATTCTGTGAAGGAAGACAATGACGAACTTGATCCTTCTGCCCGCAAGATGGGGAAGGGCGCATTTATACGTTATGTGTTTTCGTGCGTCTTCTTCCATCATGTCATATTTTATTTGCTGGACTCATTCTCTTTTTCCCATTGGACAGACGTGTTGATAAACATTGGAGGAAGCACACTCTTCACTTCATTGTTGATATTCATGCTCGAAGGGATTAACACACGTAAAGACTAAGAGGTGGGAGGACTGTGATGGAAGGATATAATCTCTCACAACGACGTTATGTGATAGGCGGTGCGGCTATCGTGATTGTGATAGTCTATCTGCTACGTCTGGTTTATCTGCAAATCATTAATACAGACTACAAGCAATTTGCGGATAATAATGCGTTCTTGAACCAAGTGCAATATCCGGCAAGAGGAACTATCTTTGACCGTAATGGAAAGGTGCTTGTCTATAACCAACCGTCATACGACGTAATGGTGGTAATGCACGACATCAGGGGGTTGGACACGTTGGATTTATGTAACTCTCTGGCCATCACCAAAGAGGAGTTTGATGCCAAAATGGCTCAGATTAAAGACAGGAACAAAAATCCTGGTTATTCTCCCTTTACCCAGCAACTGTTTTTGACACAGTTGCCTGCGGAACTGTTCTCTGTCTTTCAGGAGAAGCTCTTCAAGTTTCCAGGATTCTTTATCCAGAAACGTACCGTCAGACAATATTCTACAGCGTGTGGAGCGCATGTTTTAGGAGATGTGGGTGAAGTGTCCCAATCAGATATAGACGAGGATTCTTACTATCAAGGCGGAGATTATATCGGCAAGTTAGGCGTTGAGAAATCATACGAGAAAGATTTGCGGGGCGTGAAGGGAGTACAAGTGCTGCTCCGAGACGCACACGGGCGTATTAAAGGGCATTACCAGAACGGCAAGTTCGACAAGGCACCTGTGGCTGGACATAACCTGACCTTGGGTCTTGATGAAGGACTTCAAGCCTTGGGTGAACGGCTGCTGAGAGGGAAAATCGGGGCGATTGTGGCTATAGAACCAAGTACGGGGCAGGTGCTTTGCATGGTATCCGCACCCAGTTATGACCCTCGTCTTATGGTGGGGCGAATGCGTAGCAAGAGCCATAAATTGCTAATGCGGAATCCTTGGAAGCCTATGCTGGATCGTGCCATCATGGGACAGTATCCGCCAGGGTCTACTTTTAAGACATCCCAGGCGTTGATGTTCTTGCAGGAAGGCATTATCACTCCCGACATGATGTTCCCTTGCCATCACGGCTTCAACCATGGAGGCTTGCACGTGGGATGCCATGGACACGCACAACCATTGGATTTGATTCCCGCCATAGCTACCTCTTGCAATGGTTATTTCTGTGGTGCGTTTTACCGTAATTTTGCGGCAAGATGGAAATACGGCAGTGTGTCGAAAGCCATGGACACTTGGCGTGACTATATGGTGAAAATGGGCTTCGGCTACAAGCTGGGCATTGACTTGCCAGGTGAGAAGCGGGGACTTATTCCAAACACGCAGTTTTATGACAAGGCATATCACGGCTCTTGGAATGGACTGACCATCATATCCGACGCTATTGGACAGGGAGAGGTGAACCTCACTCCGTTGCAGGTGTGCAATTTGGCGGCCACTATCGCCAACCGCGGATATTATTATATTCCGCACGTGGTGAAGGAAATTCAAGGAGGAAGCATAGACCCCAAGTATTATCAGCGTCATTATACGGGAGTGGACAAGAAGTGGTATAATTACGTAGTGGCGGGTATGCGAGCTGCTGTGACAGGACATGCCACTGCGGGAGGTACTTGTACCAGCATTAATCTTCCTTGGGTGGAGATTTGCGGAAAGACGGGTACGGCGCAGAATCGCGGTCGTGACCACTCTGTCTTCATGGGCTTCGCACCGATGAACAATCCTAAAATAGCGGTCTCTGTTTATGTGGAGAATGGTGGATTCGGCGCTGATTTCGGTGTGCCTATCGGCGGATTGATGATAGAACAATATTTACACGGAAAGCTCTCTGCTTCCTCGGAACGTCGGGCGGCAGAGATACAAAAACGCATTATCGGTTATGGCAAATCTTCCAGATAATAGAAGTGTGGGACTTTGGAAGTCTGTGGACTGGGTTGTGATTGTTTTATACTTGGTTCTCTTGGTCTTCGGTTGGATAAGTGTATGCGGTGCCAGTTACGACTTCTCACAGGTAGATTTGTTGAGCTGGTCCACTCCTTCCGGGAAACAGGCTATATGGATAGGCTGTTCTTTCATGCTGGGTTTCGTATTATTGATGTTGGAGGCCAGGGTCTATGATATGTTTTCGTATATTCTCTACGGTGGGTTGATGTGTCTACTCCTTGTCACTATTTTTGTGGCTCCTGATACCAAGGGATCACGCTCATGGCTGAAGTTCGGTCCTGTCAGTCTGCAACCTGCGGAGTTCGCCAAGTTCGCCACGGCCTTGGCTTTGGCGAAGTTCATGAGCAGTTACAATTTCAACATAACAAGACTGAAAGACTTTTTAAAGGTCTTAGGTATCATTCTGCTGCCCATGTGTCTTATTGTGATGCAACGGGAGACAGGATCCGCCTTGGTTTATTTCGCTTTCTTGCTGATGTTATACAGGGAGGGTATGCCTGGCGCTGTCTTGTTTTCCGGCCTTTCTATGGTGGTGTACTTCGTGGTGGGTATCCGTTTTGAGACCGTTCCGTTATGGGATACTCCTACATCCGTGGGAGAGTTCTGCGTGTTGCTGTTGATACTATTGTTCTCGGCAGGACTGGTCTCCAGTTACTGCCATAAGCGGAAACACGTATCCTTAATATTATATGTAGGACTGGGTGCCACATTGGTGTCTTTTCTCTTCTCTAAATATGTGCTTCCTTTCGACATTACGTGGATACAGATAGCTGTAGTTGTATTGATGGTGGGTTATCTTATCTACCAGTCTATTAGTGAACGTGTCGCCTACTATGCCTATATCGCTTTCTTTGCAGTAGGCTCCATGGCTTTCTTCTATTCCTCGGACTATGTGTTGAATAATGTACTGGAACAGCACCAACAAGTCCGTATACGGGTATTATTAGGTTTGGAGGACGACCCTACGGGAGCAGGATATAATGTGAACCAGGCCAAGATTGCCATCGGGTCTGGCGGACTTTTTGGAAAAGGATTCTTGAACGGCACACAGACGAAATTGAAATATGTACCGGAGCAAGACACGGACTTTATCTTCTGTACCGTGGGAGAAGAAGAAGGATTTATTGGTTCCGCAGCCGTCCTGGTGCTTTTCCTCTGCCTGGTATTGAGGCTTGTCTATTTGTCCGAGCGACAACCAGACGCATTCGGACGAGTTTACGGGTATTCTGTCACCAGTATATTCCTCTTTCATTTATTCATCAATGTCGGAATGGTGTTGGGAATTACCCCTGTCATAGGCATCCCTCTGCCTTTCTTCAGCTACGGAGGATCCTCCCTGTGGGGATTCACCATCCTGTTATTTATTTTCCTTCGTATAGACGCCGCAAGGAATCTGACGAAACATTAAGTCCGACGTACCATACACCGGGAATATCCTCCCTTTTCATTACATGAGTGACTTTGACCGTATGTCCGCCTTTCGGTCCAGTCTTCACCTGTATGGCTTTCACTTCTTGCTGATAAGAGGAATAGCCGCTACCGTTAAGTATTCCCTGTTTATTGGTGACAGAGACGGGTATTGTATCAGCTTCAAATACCCCTTTCTTTTCTAAATCTTGCGACAACACGAGCCACAGGGTGGTGTAAGGAATGTGGTTGTCTATACGTACCCCTACGTTCAACTGCCACACATCCGGCAAGGAATCCTGCGGAAGTTGGAATATCACCGTGTCGTGTTTACCCCATCCGTTCTTGTCCACAGCCTGGTATGCATGAAACACTGTGGATCGGGAGGTGCAGCCACCCCCTATTAAAGATATAAGGAAAAGCAAAGCGGCTATACGAGCCGCCTTGCTTGGAAAAGATAACATCATGTTCATTTGTTTTGAGGTTGAGGAGAAGGGGTCGTTGCCTGTGCTGGCGCAGACGGCTTGGACGATTTCGTCGTATTGCGATGGTCAGTCCGATTTCCCCGACGGAAGTGTCTGCTCTTGCCCTGTGTTTCGTTGTGAGCTTGCCCTGTGTTGGCGGAGACAGTCTTAGTGTTGTCCATTGCTTCCGATGCATTGTCAGTTCGCTTTTTCCCTTGTTTAGAGGTGTTGTTACGGTTGTTGTTCTGAGGCTTGCGACCGTTTTTTTCTTCTGTTTTTGGCTTTTTATCTCCCTTGTCTCGGTTTCGTTGTCCTTGTCCAACTGCGTTTCTTTTTCCTTTTTTCTTCCGCCCTTTCACTTTGTCGAAACGAGTCAAGCTTTCTTGTTCCAGCAAGTCAATCGGTTGGTCGGCTAATGTGGAGGCATTACTTTCTTCCAGTGTCTCCGGCTTTTCATTCTTACGGTTCAAGGCAAGGATTTGAAAAGCCCTTTTAGAGGGGATGGTCACACAGTTCACGGCAGCGTTCTTGTCAGTGGAATACGTAATCATTCCCGTTAGTATGTCCGCTTTGAAGAAGAAGTATTCGGAGTTGAGGGTGTGTAAGGTAATCTCACGTGAGGGCAGTTTCTTCGCCGCTTCTACGTAGGTGTTGATTTCGTAGTTCAGGCAGCATTTCAGCTTGGCACATTGCCCCGTCAGCTTTTGCGGATTCAACGACAAGTCCTGACAACGTGCCGAAGCTGTCGTTACAGAGTTGAAGTTCTTCATCCACGTGGCACAACACAGTTCCCTGCCGCAAGGACCTATTCCACCGATAAGTCCGGCTTCCTGCCGTGCGCCGATTTGTTTCATTTCGATACGTACATGGAAAGTATCGGCCAGTACACGGATAAGCTGCCGGAAGTCCACACGTCCCTCGGCGATGTAGTAAAAGATAGCCTTATTGCCGTCTCCTTGGTACTCCACGTCTCCGATTTTCATGTCCAGTCCCAAGTCTTTGGCCAGTTTACGAGATTCAATCATGGTGGATTGCTCTCTTGCCTTGGCCGCTTTGTATTTCTCCATATCCACAGGTCTTGCCTTGCGGTAGATTCGCTTGATTTCCTCTCCCGCCTTCATGCGGGTCTTCTTCATCTGGTACAACACGAGACTTCCCGTCATGGAAACAGTTCCGATATCATGCCCCGGAGAGGCCTCCACGGCCACCACATCCCCCTTGGTCAGTTCCAAGTGGTTGCTGTTCCGATAGTATCCCTTGCGGGTATTCTTGAACTGCACTTCCACCAAGTCGCAGATTTCCTCGTTCCCGGGAACATCCGCCAACCAGTCGTATGCGTTCAGTTGTTTGTCACTGCCATGTCCTGCGCCTTTGCAACAAAGGCCATGGGCATCGCCGTTCAATGTGTAGTTTGTCATTTTTTTCTTATATGTAGTCGCTCCCCTTTTACGGGAGACGTGATTATCATCTTATCAGCAGTACAATGACCTTCAAGGTGAAGTCAAAGAACACCATCTTCGGATTCACGTTGCGGGAGATGTCCTGCCATGCGTTTTCGGTTTCTTTCATCAGCGGGATGACGTTACGTTCATTGACGAAACGCGCAAATCGGACAGAGAAAGCCGCCTCTTTCTGCCCCATATAGTTCAGCTCAGGGCGTTGGAAGTTGTAGATGAAATTCTCTCTCAGCAGCCGAAGCATATAAGTAAGGAAATTCTTCTGTCTTTCTCGTCCCAAGTCTGCCATTGCCAGACTCCAGTCCTTCAAGGAACGTATATCCCTTTGATAGGCCAGACGCATCAAGGAGGTGAACTGGTCGAAGAAGAACTCCCGGTCCTGGTTAACGTGTATTTGCTCCAGTGCCGCAAGGAAGTTTCCATTAGCCCCACGGGCAATGACTTTTGCATCGGCTTCCTGTATGAAGAATCTTGTTTGCAACGCTTCCGAAATGTCTTCCTCCTTTACAGGCGGCACGTCAATGCGCTGCACACGGCTGAGGATAGTCGGAAGAATATTCTCCGGCTGTTGGCTTACAAGGATGAAAAGCGAGTCTTTAGGTGGCTCTTCAAGGAGTTTCAGCAGTTTGTTGGCACAGACGGGATGCAGTTTTTCCGGCATCCAGAGGATGACAATCTTGTATCCTCCCATCGCTGACTTCATATAAAGTCGGGAGGTCAGGAAATCGCTTTCCGCCGTGTAAATCTGCGCCTGTTGGTTCTCCGTTTCCATGGCCGCCAACCAAGTGTCGAACGAGAAGTAGGGCGAATCCTTCACCATCTTCCGCCATTGATTCAGGTAGTCCTCGCTGACAGGGTCATGACGGCTTCCCTTTTTCTTGATGACGGGATAGACAAAGAACAGGTCGGGATGAGCCAGGTCGGCAGTCATCTTGCAAGCATGGCAGTGTCCGCAGCAGCCTTCCGCTCCGGGATGTTCACACAGCAAGTAACGAGCCAAAGAGAACGCCAGTGCAAACTTTCCCCTGCCTTGTCCTCCGCACAGCATCAAAGCGTGAGGAATGCGCTTTTCCGCTACTTGCCGGCGCAGAATCTCCTTTATGCCAGCCTGTCCTACAACCTCGTTGAACATTTTCTCAGTAGATTTGAGCCGCTATTTCCCGCACGTTGTCCACTGCCCCTACGGTGTAGAAATGCAAGTCCGGCACACCATGAGCCATCAAGTCCTTGCATTGCGCCACACACCATTCAATGCCGAACTGACGAGTATCTTCATCGCTTTTGCATTTCAAAGCTTCTTTCACGAACTCTTCAGGAAAGTCTACATTGAATGTCTCCGGGATGATGTTCAGCTGACGTAGTTTTGAGAACGGTTTGATACCCGGTATGATAGGAATGGTGATACCCGCCTGACGGGCTTTCTCCACAAAACGGTAGTATTTCTGGTTGTCATAGAACAGCTGGGTCACGGCATATTCCGCTCCCATATCCTGTTTTATTTTCAGATAAGCCAAGTCCGTTTCCTCGTTCAACGCCTCGATGTGTTTCTCCGGATAGCAGGCTACGCCAAAAGTGAAAGGCTGCGCATTGTTCTTCACCGGTGTTCCGTCCAGAAAGAATCCCTCGTTGAAGCGGTTCACTTGGCAAATCAAGTCTGTGGTATGCGCATGCCCGCCAGAGGTAGGCGTGAAACGTCTTTCATCTTTTGCCTTATCCCCTCTTAGCAGCAACAAGTTGGTGATACCCAAGAACTGAAGGTCAAGCAACAAGTATTCCGTAGCCTCTTTGCTGAATCCGCTGCACAGGATATGCGGAATAGTGGGGATGCCATACTTGTATGTGATGGCTGCGGCCACCGCCACAGTACCCGGTCTGCGGCGCATAGACACCCGTTGGAACATCCCGTTCTCCAGTTCCTTATACACGTATTCGGTATGGTGTGTCGTAATGTTGATATACTGAGGGTCGAACTCCTTCAGCTTGTCAATCGTATTGAACACCGTCTGAATGCGATTGCCTTTCAGCGGTGGCAGTATCTCGAAAGAGAATGCTGTTCTGTCCTTATGTTGTTGAAGTAATTCTGATACTTTCATTATAGTGGTCTTGTAAACTTTGCAAATGTAAGAAAATTCTTTGTGATTCTGTGTTGTTTGCACTAAAAGATTGCTTATCGCTGAATATAAAAGGTTCATGTAAGACTTTAGGTTCGTTCCAGCGTTGTCACCCTCTCTTTCCTAAAAACATACAGACTGAGATTGTCAGACTCTACAGTATGAGGTGCTTACCCTCAAGAGGCTGACGACCTCATTCCAAGCCTTTTTGTCAAAAAAACATGGTGAGTTAATATGCGTCATACGGTGAGTAATTTTTATCGTGCGGTGAATAAATTTTGCCGTGCGGTGAGTAATTTTTGCCATGCGGTGAGTTACGATGTGCGAAACAGGGATATGATGTGGCTTCTTGTTTCTATAATGTTGATTCAATACAGACAGCCGACATCTCTGTTAAATAGAGTATATTTCGTCCCATAGAAAAAAGTTTTCGCAAAACATCTATCAACCTATCACCTTTTACTGTATATGTTTGTTTATCAACTAATAGTGGTGATAGATACATTGAAAATCTATCACCAATCTATCACCGATTTAACACTAAACACCGAATAGGGTTCATACATAGTGGGATATTCACTTGCAAATATTCGACCATTATCGTTTAATTCTGTAAATATAATCTATTAAAGACTCATGTTATAGTCATTTATATCTATATAATTTATTTCTATTTATATGACAAATAAAAGATTCTTTCTCCGTATGGCATTCACTATGGATGGAAACCTTTCTTGGTGGTGCGATTGCGGATAATCATTGCATAGAGTCAAACACGATGAATAAGGAGTCACTACTCACCGCTTGGCGAAAATTGCACAGTAAGTTTCGATGCATTGCACGGTGAGTTTCAATGTGAGATAAGCCTTAATGATAAAGCAGTAGAACTTCACCTGCCATAGAAGTAGTACTGCGTTGCCTATAGAAGTCATACTTCACCAGTACATGAAGTTTATAATCATTGAATGACTCAGCAAAGGCGTTTGTCTCCCTGTTGACAAAGAAGTTCAAAATTTGAAAAACAGGCATCTACTACATGACTGCCTTCTGTCTTTTAAGATTTCAATTTGTTTTATCCCAAAATAATTCAACCACATAAACATATCCTCAAGCCAGTTAAGCATAGTTTTTATCATTTACAGCTCTTTATGTATATCATACACTTAAAATATTCAAATTTTCTTTATACCTTTGCGTAAGAGAACCTCTCTACGTTAGAGAGATACTCGATAGTAATGATATGAACACATTGTCTAATGTGAACACTCGGCGAGGCGAGTATAACCCTCCCACATCGGACTTATCTCCGCTGTCATCCCCTGAAAAACAAAATGTACAAACAGGGGTGTCCTCAAGAATTGTGGCCAACTCAAAAGAACAATGGTTTGTATTCCGTGCCACTTATGGTCGGACGAAAGAGGCCAGTGAAGAGCTTAAGAAGAAGGATGTACGGGTATATATTCCAATGTGTTACACACTGAAAAAAGTCAATGGGAAAAAGAAACGCATACAGATTCCCCTCATTCCCAATCTCCTTTTTGCGTACATGACTCGCAAACAGACTTTTGAATTTGTAAAAGAGCCGGCACCTACGGCTTCCTATCTGAAATACTATATAGACAAGACACAACCGTTGGAATCTTTAACAGGATTCAATCCACCTGTAACTGTCCCTGATAATGAAATGGAGAATTTCATTAAAGCGACAAGTGTTCCTAATGAGCACGTCATGATGTTGCCGAAAAACCGTTGCCGTTATAAAAGCGGTGAACTGGTTCGGATAATAGAAGGAGATTTTACAGGTGTTGTCGGGAAAGTGGTGAGAGCGGCAGGACAACAACGTGTGGCAATTGATATAGAAGGATTAGGGATTTTCGTGACTGCGTATATTCCTAGTGAGTTTTTGAGGAAAGTATGAGAACAGAAAAAATCTCTATGATAAAATAAGTACAAATCAAATTAATTGTGAATTTATGGCTGAAACTTTTGATAAAGACTATGAAATGCAGGCCAACATAGCGGCTCGAAAGATATTTGGCGAGGAAGGATTCGGACCTGACGGAGGGTTAGACCCTGTTATTTACCAAGGTAATGAAGGTGTATGCGCCATTCGAAGTCAACAAATCATTCTACGTGACTATGGTATAGACATATCTTTGGATGAGCTTAAACAATATGCAATAGAAAATGGTTGGTATGACTCTAGTTCTGGAGGTGGAACACCTATGTGGGCTATTGGAAATCTACTGTTAAGTTGCAATGTTTCTTGTGAACAGTCAGTTGATAATACGGTTTACGATTTAATAAATGAGCTGGCACAAGGACATAGAGTAATTGTTGGTGTAGATGCGAATGAATTATGGGCAGATAGGAATCATGACACAATAACTGGAGCAAAAGAATGGTTTAATGACTTTTTTAAAGGTGAAACGCCCAATCATGCTTTAGTCGTAGCTGGTGTAGATGTTAATCCTGACAATCCCGAGGACATTAAGGTTGTCTTGACTGATCCTGGAACTGGTGATTTGAGAATTGAGTACAAATTGGATGATTTCATGGATGCTTGGAAAGACTCTCAGTGTTTTATGGTATCTACAAATACTCCCGCCCCACTTCAGTACGATCCAGAAACAGGTAATGAAATACCTTCCAATTTTGCTGTTGCTGAATATATAAACACCAATAGTATCCCTCTAAATCCTAATAATGTGATACTTCCTGGGGAAATGGCTGCAAAATGCGCAGGGGCATATTATTCGGAGGGACATCTAAACCAAATAAATGTTGATGGTAAGGATGTAGATTATGATGACTATGCTGAATCTGTTGAAGCTGTACATAATAAATATAAGTCGTTTATTGGTGGGACACAGACTTTCGGACAGGATCATTTTGATGCAAAAGAATTTTGTTCTGCATTGAAGAGCTTTCTTGGAATGGAAGTGCCTGAAGACACACCCACAAGTCCTGTCCCAGCTCCAACCCCAGAGCCTGAACCTATTCCAAATCCTATACCAGAAGACATATCCCCAGAGCTACATCTACAAAATGATGAGTTTGGCGATGATATGGATGACACGAACAATTCGGAAGATGACAATAGTCTTTTTTGATGATGTGAATTTGAACTATTAATGAAATAATCTACATAATTATTATAGCAATAATAAATAGCAACTACGATGGAGAATAAAGACAACGTATTAGCCACTCAATTGAAGAGTGAAATAATAGAGCTTATGGATGGCATGATCGCTTTCCAAAAGGCTTATCCCAGATTTAGCTTTCCGAAAACTTCCGAGAATTTCAATTTAACTCGAGAGTTACTTGAAAAGGGAGAGTTTAACTTGGCAGTATGTGGCAAAGTAAAAAATGGTAAAAGCTCGTTGATTAATGCCTTGATAGGCAAAGAACTTTTACCTGTATGTACTGATGTGGCTACATCGCGTGTATTTAAAATTTCTCATTCAAAGGAAGAGAAATTTTATGTAGTGTATGGAAATGGAAATCGCAAGGAAATCACCCAAGAAGAATTAGCGACTTACGGTAGTCAAGCTGTCATCAACAAGGAAGGAGAAGCTGAAATTGAAAATACAATTTCCTACATTCAAGTATTCACTTCTATGGATTTCCTTCCCGAAGGAGTTTCTTTGATTGACACTCCGGGTATTGGGTCAACCTATCCCCATCATACGGCAATTACAAAGCAATATATTAAACAGGCTGATGCTGTTATGTTTGTGATGAATCCAACACCTTTGGAGGATGTTGAAGTTGATTTTTTGAAAGAAATTGTTAGTATAACTCCTGGGATTCTGTTTGTAACTACCAAAATTGACCAAAATAGCAATGAAAGTGTAAAAGAATCCTTGAATAGAAATAGTCAAATCATTGAGAAAGCTGTCGGAAATGATTTGCCTTTTGGTATTTCTATGCTAACAATGTCAAGTAAGCTATTACTTGATGCCGCACTAGCAAACGATGAAACGTCAGAATTCAATTATGGGATTTCAGGCTATGACGATGTAAAGTCCGCCATGAATGGTTTGGTGTTTACCATTTTAGGATATTACCGTTCAGGATTGGCATATAATGCATGTGTAGAATATTATAAGGAAGTTCTTAATACGTTGAAAATGCGTCATGACACAGCAGTCAAAGCTGCTACAGAATATGACACATTACTCAGATCCTACGAAAAAGCGTTAGCAAACTTCAACGAGAATATGGGTGACGCTAAGAGAAAAGAACTCTTTACAAACGTCGAAAACGTGTTGAGAACAATGGAATATGACTTCAACAAAATATTCGCTGCACAAGGAAGCATTGTAACAAAATTCAGTAAGGAAATAGAAAATTTATCAGAAGAGGAGATAACCACCTATGGTGAAGACTTTGGTGATAGAATTGTGACTGATGTACAGAAAGAGTGGGAAAAACTCACTTCATTAGTTATGTCTCGTATAGAGGAATTGTTGACCGAATTCAATAATGAGTGCTATATGTCTATCCCAGAGGGCTTTATTCCCATAAACAAAGAAGGAGTGGAAGATCCATCCATACAAGATGTTCAGTTGAGAGATAGAATAGGGAAAATGAGAAACGAAATGTTCTTAGGCACTTCCATCAATGTCGCATTAAGTACTGTTGTCGGGGGTGCGTATTTCTTCCTTCCAGCATTAGTTACACCTGCTCTTCCTGTAATTGCTCCTGTGTTGGTTGTTCTAGGTATAGGCTCTGTTCTTTGGGGGGCAATAAGTGGAAATCAAAAAGCCAAAAAAGAAGCATTGCAGAAGAATAAGGCTAATCTTCTGAATCATCTATCAGAAACAATGGCCTATTGTCGTAAACAGATTGTGGATGTTTCTTTGGCTGATGGAAAGTATCAATCATTATATCAAGGATTTGTAAATGCCGCTCGTGAGCAGGTGAAAAATGCCATAGCTAATATCTATTCTAAGTACAGTGAGGAACTAGAGTCAATGAAAAAGACTGTCGTTGAATCTAAAAACAACCCACAGCTAGTCCTTGCATTGCAGCATTTAGTAGAGGAATGGAGTAAGAACAAAATCTTGATACAATGCATTCATGAAAAACTAGAATCAGTAAAACCTGAATAAGATGGCTGTACTGGGAATAGATTATGGTTCTTCCTATACAACCGTGTCGTGGGTTAACCCTCAACATGGTAAGCCTGAGGCTGTGAAGTTCAACGGAGACGGCTCTGTAAAATATCCTTCTGTGATTTTGGGCTATGATAATGGTTTGGTTAGTGGGTATCAAGCATTAAACTATTTGGAGGAGGTAGATAAGTTGCCTTCTGAAAAACGTTTTGAAATGCTGGCGAATTTTATACCTTCTTTGAAACGTATATTAAGCCCCAATGGAATAGAGTGTATAGGAAACAAAAAATACACCCATAAGGAACTTTTGGAGTTTTTCTTTAAGCAAATCAAACAACTGGCAAACGCACATTGTGGTAATGAGGTGGATTTTGATTCTGTGGTTATATCACATCCAGTGGATTGTGAGGAGGCAAACGTGCAAATGCTAAAACAAACCTTACTCTCTTCAGGTTTCAAAGAAGTAAAGACAAGGTTGGAGCCTGTAGCTGCAGTTATGGGGTACGGAATAGGTCACGATATACCAGATGGTCAAGGCTTATTAGTTTTTGATTTCGGTGGTGGTACAATCGATGTGGCTTATGCAAAGAAACACCTTGGTTCTTACAGCCTTTTATGTGAGCCGAAAGGAGATAAATCTTGTGGAGGTCAAGATATTGACAGGCTGCTTTATGAAGATTTGAGAAAAAAGATTCTGGCTAAATATGGCATGGATATAACACAAGACAATATGGTCGACCTTGGTATGCTGAATTCGTGTCGTAGATTGAAGGAGCATTTTAGCGACTCAAACGATGAACATGAGACATCCATTATTTTTGTAAAGGATGAAAGAATCAACACGTACAAATATAAATTAAGCAGAGACTCCTTTAACAATATTATCAGTCCCAAGATTGCGGATGCCATTAATGTGGCTAAAGCTGTGATACAGCAGACAGAAACTAGGCAACTCAATATAAACAAAGTCCTTTTAATTGGAGGAAGTTCTCAATTGACATTGGTTCGACAAATGTTGATAGAAACCTTACCAGAGGCAACGATTGATACTTGTGGTGAGAAAGATATAGCTGTTGCTTTGGGTAATATTGCAGAAGAACAAATAATCAATCCACGCATCCAACAAGAAAAGTCTGAAAAGGATGGCAACAATAAAAAAACAGATAAGCATAAAAATACTTCTTCAGTGATTTATGTTCGTGATAATGATGGAATACTACAATTTAATTGGTAACTAATAAATATTAATTATGAATATAGTAATGTTAGGCCATCCTAGTGCGGGTAAAACCACTTATTTGGCCGCTTTATATTATCGAATGATAAATGGTCTATATGATTATAAAATGTGCTATGACAATTGGGGCACTTATTGGTATAATCACTATATTAAAGATAATATATATTATACATTTGAAGAGGCGAAAAAGGAAGGTGAAGATTTAAAAAACGTAAGTTTTAATGTAAGTGAAGGAAAATATCCACCACCTACCGCAATAAGACAAGAGTATTTCTTTAATATACAATATAAGCACTTCAATGAGATTGGATTTAATATTTTTGATTATAGAGGTGGAGTATTAATGGAACGCTCAAATCAAAGTTCAGATTCAGTATCACTGATATCAAAAATTAAAAAGAGTGATGCTTTGATTGTCTTTCTTGATGGTATAAAATTGGAAGAGCCATTGCCAAGAAATGAACGAGAATTTAGACGTCTAGTCTATTTAATCAAGAGTGCCATATCCTGCATCTCAGTTGAAAGTGACTGTTTTTTCCCTATTTCATTTGTAATCACCAAATTTGATTTATGTAGTAACGTGCTTAATTCTGAAGGATTTAACTATTTTTGGAACAATGTTCTAAATGACATAGCTCAAAGTAATAAGGTTGCAGGACTTATCACATGTATAACGGTTAATGCAGAACACATCTATAATGTTCAATGGCCTTTGTTTTTCAGTCTGAGGCATTGTATGTACAAATTTGCAAATGAAGTTGTGAATTCGTACCAGACAAGAGTAAAGAATAGAGGCCCTTTTGACACAATAAAAGAAATCTTTACTAGTAAAGACTATAATGCAACTATGCAAGTTATTAATGAGTTGCAAGAGAGCGAACAAACGTTAGCTAAAATACTTCAAGAAGAAAACAACAACAGTTTATATCTAATTTAATCAATTATGGAAAAAATAACAATGCTGGGAGTTTCCCAATCTGGAAAAACCTGTTTTATCTATGCCATGTATGATTTTATGCAAAGTGTACAGAATGGTTTTACGTTTATTACAAACGACCCAGACTTAGATATGGATCTCAATGAAGGTTGGGACAAGATAGCCTATGATGGTATTTGGCCTGACGGTACAAACCGAACGAGCTGTTACGACTTTACTGTGATGTTCAAATCACAGCCTATTATGGAATTTTCATGGTGCGATTACAGAGGAGGTGCTATCACAGAGAATCAAACACAACAAGAGGTAGCAGAACTTCATCAAAGAATTAATGATTCTGAATGTCTTATTATTTGTATTGGTGCAGATACAATCAAAGCTATTCTATCAGGTGACACACGAACAGGAGAAAAACCACTTAAACGCTTACACCGGTTTATTGGTGGTTATGCAAAAAACAACCAAAGACGAATTCCCATAATATTTGCACTAACCAAAGCTGATTTGTACACTAGACAAGAGCAACAACAGTTGCTAGGTGTAGTGAAAAAGTATTTCAGTACGTTATATGTGGAAGGAGCTGGTTGGTTATTTGCTGTCGTTCCAGTTACATTAGGGAATTTTGAATCTTCATGTGAACGAGGGGAAAGAATACAAGGAGTTGTAGAACCTAAGAATATTCATATTCCTGTAATGTTTTTCTTACATTCAATTATAAAAGAACGTATTTCCAAGATTCAGAGCAAGTTAAACGGAATCTTATTCCAAAGGGACAGATACAGGAGAGAAATAAGACACAATGAAGGTCGTTCTTGGTGGGATAAATTCTGGAACGGAGACGACACGAGTATTTTAAAGACAAAAATTGAAAATCTCAGTGATGAAGAAAAAAACATTTTATCACAAAAAATGGAATTAGAACAAGTATTTAGCAACATGAAAGACATGTTCAATGTCTGCAAAGTGTTTTATGACGGTCAACCTATGTCGATTTAAGAATATGAAATATCAGACTTACATATATGGACGAACGCTGAAAATTGATTTCAGAGAAATATGCTCACCTCCTGGAGGGCTGACAAAGCACATGGGGTCTTTAGTACAAGAATTGATTAATACCGATGTTATCTCAAATGGAGAAATAAAAAGACTACGATATTTGTTTGTACGAGATTCAGGACGAGTTTTATTTGGTGTAGGTTTTAATCATGGTCAATACCTAAATGGAAATCTGCAAACAGATTTAGGAAATAGGGGGTTAAGGTCATTTGTCGGTATAGTTATTAAAGAACATGAATTCGATAGTCTTCAATCTATTCCTATAGATTCTGATTTCTACATCACTTTATATAAAAAATACATTTCTCGTGTATGGGAGTTGGAAGATCGCCCAACAAATCGAAGAGTAATTTTAAGTGAAACCTCGGAACAGGAGACTAAGGATAATTGGTGCAGACTAGACGGCAATATATCATTCAATGCGGATGAGAGTGTCTGTAGATTTCTAAATCCAACTGATGAAAACAACGTTTTGCGTTCAATCAAAAGATGTTCTTCGAATATTGTCATTGGATTAAACGTGGAAAGACATGTCCTTACAGCCTTACGACGTTTCCATGTCAAGTTTTCCAATGCGATTTGCTCTGATACTAAAGAAGAGCATGATTATCAATTTGTAACGAAAAGTGATGAAATCTCCGTCCCCCACCATCACTTAAATTATAAAGAAGAACTTCTACAATATAGTCAAGTAGATAATGAGACTATGAGAACTGTTCAACATTCTGATGGTGGTATGCCCCCCAAAAGACCTGCAATTTTATCTACGCTGAAAAAAGATAATTCAGCTACTATTTCAAAACAAAAAGAGAATAGAGTTTTGGGCGACCAAAACTTAATGAAAATCGACTGGGGAGCTGAAAACATGGTAGGTTCATCACGAGAAGATAATGATATGGAGCCTTTGAAGATGAAGTCTGATAATATGAGTATTCGTGAATCATTACAAGAACATGACTCAAAAAATAAATTTTCAGAAGAAATTTATAACGATGAGGCAAATAACACTGGAATACCAAAAAAAACATATCGCCTGAAATTGATGATTTTAGGGACTATAGCGACATTCATAGTACTAGCTCTGATAATTGGTCGTTGCAGAAAATTCAACCAGACGACCTCCCCAAATACAGTTTCAGGCGACACGATAAAAGCAGTAAAATCAATACACAAATAGATAATGAAATATCTTTATTGTTTGAATTACTGTCTCGCTTAATTAGAAAATATGGCATAAAGGAAGTCATATCAAGATTAGACTCTATTATGTGACAATTTTGAAAGTGCACAGTTCTTATTATTGATATAAGAACTATGCATTTGTTTTATCCTTCTTCATTGTTAAGTGATAGATTGCTAGAAAATATCATATCTTGAATAAGAAAAGTCGTATGGTAAAAATAACAATTCTCGGATATAGCGGCTCAGGTAAGTCTAGCTATATCTCAGTAATGGCTCAGTCTTTGTTTCAAGGAATTCACTTTTCCAATGGGCTAATTTTAAAAGTTGGAAGTCAGACCTCTACACAGATGATACAATTACATAGAACATATCAACAAATAATGAATGGACTTTGGCCTAAAGGCACTTGGAATAGAGTCGAATATAAGTTCTATTGTACTTTGGGGCAGGAACAGATAATGAATTTTGTTATTAATGACTATCGTGGTGGACTCCTTTCCGCCCCAGGTGAAGAAGATATGGAAGAGTATCATGAACTATTCAGTTCTTTTGAAGATTCCAATATTTTTCTTTTCTTTATTAGAGCTGATGTCATTAAACGGGCTATAAATGGAGATGATAGGCGGCAATTTGTCCGTTGGATAATGCGATACAACTTAATATATTTACATTTAAGAAGCACCATTTCTTCAAAAACTCCTATCATGATTGTTATAACCAAGGCTGATTTACTATCTTATGCAGAAAAAAAGCAAGCAAAAGATTTAGTTTTAGATAAACTACGAAAAGATATGTTTGCTACAACAACTATAGCAATAACAATGATATCCTTAGGAAGGAACATAAAAAAACAAAGTGAATTGAAAAATGATTTTTCTATTAATTCAATACAAGAAAATATTCATATACCTGTTTTGTATTCGTTGTTTTGTGTCCTCAAGAATAGACTTGAAGAGAGTATTGATAAGCTAAAGGCTGTAGAAACATCATGTCCTATAACTGGATCCAAAATGGGCAGAAACTTATTCCCTCAAGCATTTTCAAACACTAGTATGAATTGTGGTAACAAATTCAATCTGGAAATAAGAAATGTCTTGAATAAACTTACTGAGATTATTTCCGTAATCAAACCTCTCCTCCTAAATGGTGCTGATGTGTATATTAATGGAGTAAAACGATAAGGTATGAAAAAGACTAACGAAAGGAGTAATCTCTTTTAATAAAAAGAGCAATGGAAAAAAAGGATATAACAACTCAAATATACGAATTACTTGATGAAACGACATCATGTATTGATAGCACAATATGGCGCAATAAGTATTCGTTAGCCTTAAAAAGTTTGCAGAAGGAATTAAAAGCCCCATGTGTATTGGCTGTAGCGGGAAAAGTAAAGGCCGGAAAAAGTTTCTTGATAAATGCGTTGCTGGGAGTAGACATGGCAATGACAGGCACTACAGAAACAACGGCTACTGTAAACATCTTCAAAAAGGGGACTCCCCCATCTAAAGATAAACCTGTATTATGTGTTTTTCTTAATGGACGTAAAGAATGGGTTTCTAAAAATTATTTGGATTCGCTTCAAGGTACAAGTAAAGAAGCGTTAGAAAAAACTGCCATGATAGACAAGTTGATTATGTACATTGATGATAATCCATTACTGGAGTATGTAACACTTGTAGATACTCCAGGAATCGGAGCAGAGGTAGGGGAAGATGGCGATTCTCACCAAATTCAGACTGATGTCTATTTTAACTTGCGTAAGCGTCATCAGGAAGAAACAATCAACCTTTCAAATACAGCAGATGCAATAATCTATTTATTCAATACCGTTCCGACAGAAACGGATAAGAATTTCTTGGCTTCATTATACAATGGAGGTCATGGCATTACATCACTTAATGGTATCGGTGTTTTGTCAAAAGTGGATAAGGACTTGACACAAATAGACAATATTACTAACTTTTGCAAGGAATTTGAGCAGAATTTATATACGATAGTCCCAACATCTGCGGCAATTGAAAGATATATACCATCAGAAGAAAAAGCTTGTATTTTACAAAAAAAACTAAAGGGGGGATTCCCTGTTGAAAAGTTTTTTTTATTAGCTATGGGGTCAGAAACAGCTTTTCTTCATGAAAAACTGCCTGAGTGCAATATGTCCGTTATAGAACGAAAAGCTATTCTTAAAAGTTTTGCCGACCATGATTTGGCATGGAGTTCTTTCGCTCTTATCGCAAAAGAACTTTATTATACAAAGGATATTTCTGAGGCATTGAATAAATTGAAAGACATCGGTGGAATACAAAATCTTCATAATTTGATATTCAATCATTTCTTTGAACGTAGTCATATGCTGAGAGGAAATAAAATAGTAGAAGATTTGCGTGGAATCATAAATAGTATTATATATGACACATCTTTTGCTCTTTCCGAAGATTATGCTAAGATGAAAAACGAATGTATAAGTGCTTGTCAGAGTCTTCCAACAAGAGTCCGAGACATTGTGATTGATTTAATCACTTCCAATATTCCCTCATTGGAACAGGTACAGAAAGATAAAAATCGCATCTTATGCTTGAAAGGACAAATCGAAGGGATACAGGCAGAACTTAGACTTGCTAATGACAAATACATTATGTACATGAAACTGGTAGATGCCAAGGAACAGTTCTCTCAAACAGAATTTGCAGAATTATGTTCATTGTTCTCTGGACAAAGCATACATGACAATCCACACAGTCGATACAAATATTGGTCTGCTGTTTATAATATGTCATCAACAAATAGCATTAGGCAAAATGCAGCGATGCTTGCAAAAAGGATGTACTCAAATTTATTAAAATAATAGCTTATGAAAACATTATTACGTGACTTGTTCAAAAGAGGCAAGGCTTTATTCAAAGAGATAAAGTATACCATGTTTGACTCAAATAATCCAGAAACCGCTGTGGAACAATTATTGAAACCAACAGAGAAAGCTCCAAATACATTTGAAAAAGAAAAAGATTCAGAAGTTCATACTCCATTGAGTGATGCCCCTAATTTGGATTATTATGAAGAGTCCAAAGATGTAAAGAAAGAGAAGAAGGCAAGAGAGCAAGGAGAAAAAACTGAATACATACGAAAACAAGGCATTTGTGAAGATTCAGTAGTTAATTCAGATTTAGATGTAACTTCTGATAAACAATTGATGAGTGAATTGCCTAATCTGCTTGAAGAGCTGAATAGGTTATGTACTCAAACAACAGATAAAAATGTTATTTCAACTATTAATTTCTGCGAAAACAGAATAGTAGAAATGATGCTTTCATGTGGTTGTGAATCTATTGATAAAGATTTAATTTTTGACAACTCACGTCATGTTCCACAACCGTTTTCTTTCGTTCAAAATGGTTGTTCAATAGAACGAATTATTAAACCAGGACTAAGTTACAAGAACAAGATTTTAATAAAAGCAATAGTTAAGTGTAAATTATGAGAGTTGGGTGAAGGATTCACATAGAAACGAAATGTTTTAAAATAATTAAACATCTAAATTAAGAAGCAGACATACAGAAGAAAAATGTAACAGCAACACAGGGATTTTGTAAAATCAGTCCTTGACAGTGAAACAAAACAGGGATTTGCACATTCAGCATCCCTCAAATACTAATATCGTGCATTTCCATTCTCTTTTTTGAAATTGAGTATTAAATACCGCCAGATATCCTATTGTTTATTCGTTGATAAGATTATTTGGCGGGAACTTAAGAAGATAAATAAAGAATAGTTGCACCTCTTATTTATTGAAAGATGAAAAAACTTTTCTTATTTCTTTCCCTTTTGATATCCTTGGCAGCAATGGGACAAAACACGGTTACTTGCGCAGGATGTGGTGGCCGTGGCGGTATGCAAACCATGGCAGGTTTTATGTCATGCTTTATGTGCGGTGGCAAAGGGCGGGTGGTTGACCCAAGCTATGCCAACCAGCAGGCCTACAATTATGGTGTTGGCTTAAGGTTTCTTAGTGATGGTGAAGTGGCGTTGGCTAATCAGAATTATAAATTGGCTTATGAAAAGTTCAAAAAGGCTTGTTTCGACTATAAGAACAAGGATGCCTATTTCTATCTCGGAGCCATGGTTGAGCTTAGCATGGGCTTTACTAAAGCCAATCCTTCTTTGGCCAAAGAGTTTTATGAGCTGGGGGCAAAACTCGGGAGTTCGGATGCTACCGAAGCTTTGAACCGTGTTAACAACAGAGGTTATTGGGATGCTACCGATGAAATGCGCAACCGTTTTTGCACTATATTGAAAAACAGACAAAGAGCAAACGCAATCTTATACGGCGGTGGCGGACTGTCTGGTGGTAGCAGTTCTGGCTCTTCATCTGGCCGTAGTTGCAGGGGGTGTAACGGCACTGGTATATGCAGCATGTGTCGTGGCAAAGGGGCTTATGGATACAGCACTGGCACTTATACGGGTAAAGACACTTATGGTTCTTCCACATGCCAAGGATGCAATGGTAGCGGCAAGTGCAAGGTATGCCATGGCCGTGGTTCTTTGTGAATCTTTACCTTTATGCAGCATGGTTGATGCAAATCACAATACTTTTTTGATTACTCACAATCAAATATTAAAGAATCCACATAGAAACACACTGTTTTTATGTGGATTCTTCTGTATAAGCTCATAAGATATCGATGGAAAGATTGAAATATTAAAGCATTGCTTCCTTAAAAACTTTTTGTAATATTGCACTTGCTTGTTGAATTCATTAACAACTTCCATTCACTCTGTACCATAAAAAAGTATAATAACAAAAACTCAAAGCCATGAATAAACCAAGTATTATCAACACTGCTGTATTGAAGGACAAGCTGCATACACATGCCTTGAAAATTTGACTGAAAGCAAACAAATGGCGAAATGGAATATTGTAAATTAAGCAATACAGAACACTTATGGAAGTAAAAATAAAATACTCAGAGATTCAAGACATTGTCTTGCAGAAATTCAGGAAAGAGGTGGAGTTGACTTACGTTGACTCATCTACAGTTTCTATATCTACAAAAGTGAAAATTTTAGCCTTTGTGAAAAACATAGGCATCAATTTACATATAGAGAAGGTGGAAGAATGCGCAACATTATATATAGCTTATAGTGGTAAAATGGGAATAGAACTGCTTATATCTCCAGCTATTGCTTTTTTGAAAAGGCTGTTAACTGATAATACGAGTTTCATAACTCAGAGTTCAGGTAACAAAGTTATCATAAACTTGGCAGAAATAGAACAATTGAAAGATGTGCTTGATAAAGTGACATTAAAAAATATCTATTTTGATGAAGAGCATGTGGTCATTGAGGCTTCTTTGAATATGCCATAGTGTAAGTAAATGGCAACCCGGTATTAGATTTAGCATTATGAGAATAAAGACAATTCACGGCATCATGGATATTTACACAGGTGCCAGATTTGCAGAAGTCCATGACTCAATATTATTGGGAGATGTTGTAATCTGGGAAGTTATCGGTGAACCTGAGGTTGAGGAATATTCCGATGGTTCAAAATTCATCTCGTGGTTATCAAAAAATACCAATACAGGAGAAGAAGCGAAATTTGGTGTAAATGATCATAATATTCATTATTCTCATTATCTCTACCCGATTGACCATCCTAGAATCAAAAGGTACATTGCTTCATCTTCTTAATTATGCCAAGGCAGATTTAAAACTACAAGTATTTTTCAACATCTACTTAACAGTATGAACAAGCGGTCTGCAACAAAAAAGATCGTCTATGTAGACATGGGCGGTGTACTGATGGATTTTCATGGAGGACTGGAACAAGCTGGTGATGAACTCCGCAAAGAATATGCAGGTAGATATAACGAGATACCGCATATTGTGTCTTATATGCCGCCTATACCGGGAGCGGTAGAAGCAATGAACGCATTGTGTCATAGTGGTCTCTATGATGTGTATATTCTCTCCACCTCTCCATGGGCTAATCCAGCCACATGGTCGGACAAAGTGGATTGGGTCAATCGTCACTTGGACAGGTACTATCGTGAACGTCTCATTCTTACTCACCACAAGAACCTTCTCAAAGGTGACTATATTATTGATGATAGAGGAAAACATGGAACAAGCGGATTCAAGGGAGAATGGCTTCATTTTGGTAGTGACAAATACCCGGATTGGAAGAGCGTACTTGAATATCTTCATATTCATTAGATAGAGGCCAAAGTTATGACGATGGCTTGGTATAAACAGAATTGTCATGGCTAACACCTCATTAATTGTTCCATAATGCAAAATATTCTACCGAAAAATCTGGTTTTCATTGATTTATTCTTAACTTTGCCATGCGGTGAATATACCAAGAAGTATAACAACAAAAACTTAAAGCCATGAACAAACCAAGTATTATCAACACAGCTGTATTGAAGGACAAGCTGCATACGTATGCCTTGAAGATTGGTCGTATCAGTGCCCGTCCACTTTTGTTGCTGTACTTTACTATGGTCAGCAAAGACACGCCTAAGAGCGACAAGCTGATGATTTTATCCACCTTGTCTTATTTGGTGTTCCCGGTAGACTTGATTTCGGCCAAGCGTCTGCCGATAATCGGATGGATAGACGAAGCGTTTTCGCTTTCTGTCGCTTATCAGAAAGTGAGCAAGAACATCACACCGGAGATAGAGCGAAAGACTGACGCATTGCTTGACAAGTGGTTTCCGAAATATACTAACTACGTTGAAGTATTCGAGTAGAACTCTACAACAACTAATTGAGCAGACATGAGAAATATTAAGTTTGGCTTACTTGCAATCGCTTTTGCCTTTTTCGGCAGACCTTCTTTTGCCCAAGATGTGATAGTGGCTGACACTGTGAACGTGGATGAAGCGTTTGGACAGAAAAAGATTACGCAAGTTCCGTTGGAGCAATGTGAAAAGATTGATACCTGTAGTATAAAAAAGTTTGCCATTGTCATGAAAGACGGCAAGTATGGTATCTATGATTTGCGAAAACACGAGAATGTAACCGAGATTGAGTTTGATATGGCGAGATTTTCACGACATTACGTTTCAGAAGAAGGTATTGAAGTGTCCTATTTCTATGTGGAGAAAAGACCAGACCGAGGCACCATCGCTGTCGTTGGAGAGCAAAATCAAACGGTGGGCGTGTGGGATAATGCGGTTGATGTTAAGCAAAAACACTCTAATACCTCAAAATAATTATGGAAGAAGTTCTCTACAAACATGAAGAAGAGCGTGAGTACACAGGTATTTATGCACTGATGGACGATGGAAAACTCACTATCATAAAGCATGATATAGGCGAGTTTGAGAAAGAATATTCAAGAGATGGCGAAGTGGAGTCGTTCGTAAACTTTGATGTGGCAAATACTAATCGGTTGATGAGATCATTACACGCATCTGACGAAAAGGAACTGTTCGCTGCATTAAAAAAGAAGTTCAAGAAGTACGAAAGCCTCATGGAAAGCAAGATTTGTGATTATTGTGACGAGCATGGTATTGAGTATCAAACGGAGACATATTATTGACAAGGTGCCATAGCCTTGACTGGCAAGTTCTCTTTATTCACAAAATAATAGGGTCGTATAATATGCTGAAAATACTGTTAGGAGCTATCCTTGCACTGGCATCTCTCACGGGGTGCAACGGGCTGAAAATGGGAGTAGGGCTGAAAGGCGAGATGCTTGAAGATAACATGATGATATTGGATGGGGATACGTTCACCATACAAGACCGAATTGGCGACAGTCTTTTTATTGCCCAGGATTATGCACATCCCAATAGCAAGAAGTCATATTATCTTGTGAGATACGAACATAACGGTTTATATTATCCACAAATTGGAGCGAAGACAATCTCTCTCATTGACAATACGACCGATTTTGTATGTATTGATGAAAAGGATATATACGACATCCAGAAGGGCAAGGTATTATTCTCCGCTCCATGCAACGCCTTGGTATTCTATTATATAGACAGGTGGAAGGATAAGTTTCTTTTTACCAATTTCGACACCATCTGCTTTTCCGATGGGAAATGTGTCGGACTTCAAGAGTATGTGTGGTGCAGGAAGGCAAAGAAAGAAGGTATGCTCACATTGGTTAATGGAGCGGAGAAAATAGATGTGACTTTCAGTGAGCTGTACGATGCAGACCATCTCACCGCCATCGCAAAAGACGCACGAGTAGAAAGACTGACACGAGACTACTATATCAAGCCTCAAAACAAAGACGAAAGAGCTAAAGCTGGATTTCGTGTGGATGTGGAAATCCCGAAAGGTAATTCCCAGTCCGACAAGGCTATCCGCCAATGGATGATGTCAGCCATCAAAGATGATGCTTTCTATCAACTGCCATTTCATCAGAATATTCCCATTGTCAACAGTAGTACATTGGATGAAATGAAGGGAGCCTTAGACAAGTATGGTGTACTGTGGGAGAAACTTTTCCGTGCTGAATATCAGATGGAAGACACACTCAACATAATGACTTGTGATATAAAAATAAAGAAAGTAACCGATTGTGACGACTACACCACCTATCACTATTGGGCAAGCCTTTATGACGGTGGGCTTCACGACCTGCCACGTGGATATTATATCATGAGCGGTCGGAAGATTCTAATTGCTAAATCATTTACCATCAGTTAATTCTATTTTATCTTCTGACCTTTCCCGTGCCTTCCTCTC
>CAVDHB010000007.1:0-28049 GCA_963608705.1 Prevotella sp. P5-108 | reverse complement strand
AGAAATTTTATTATTCACCGTAAAAAAACGACCATGAGACTCAGAACCATTACCAAGATAGGACGGTGGTATGTTTTGGGGAATCATTTTAGAAAATACAGACACACGACTTTTCTTATTAAACATAATATCCCCCTTCCCCAAAAAGTTTTTTCGTGAATTTGCCTACACGCCTACACTGAATATTTTTAAATCCTTGTTTATCAGTCTATAACGTGATAAAAAACAGGAATATTGCCTACACTAAGCCTACACTAGCCTACACTAAACAACATAAAAACACTGGAGATAGGGCTATATTGTACCATAGCCCCTTATTTTTTCGTCCATTTTTCTTCATAAGGTACACAAAAAGAAAAAGATTCACGATGCGCAGTAATTTTCCATTTATAAGACAGGAAAAGGATGTGTTACGGTGAATAAATGCCCATTAATCGGTAGAGATTGGTGGTACAATAGCGGATAATCTATAACACGCACAGAAGTTTCCTAAAAGTAAAGGCTGTGTCGTAATAATATGTTTACGGCACAGCCTATCCCCATAAATCTTTTATTTAGTTTATTTCTGACTATCTTCCGGCGCTTTGCCTATCAAATCCATGAACTCGTCAAGTTTAGGAGTGATGATGATTTCGGTACGGCGGTTACGCTGCTTGCCTATTTCGGTAGAGTTGGTAGCTACGGGGTTGTACTCGCCACGTCCACCTACCGTCAAGCGTTTCGGATCCACACCGTAGCGGGTTTGCAAAGCCTGTACCACGGAGCTGGCACGCAAGGCACTCAAATCCCAGTTGTTACGGATGTTGGTACGGGAAATAGGCACGTTGTCCGTGTTGCCTTCCACCAATACGCCGTAGTCTTTGTAGTCGTTGATAATCTTGGCGATTTTGCTCAGTGTCTCACCGGCACGTTCGTTAATCTCATAGCTTCCGGATTTGTACAGCATATTGTCAGCCAATGAGATATACACTACGCCTTTGAGCACTTTCACATTGACCTCTTTCTGCTCGTCGTTGCTCAACGAACGAGTCAGGTTGTTGGTCAGCACCATATTCAGAGAATCCGACTTGCTCTTGGCGTCCACCAAGCGGCGGATATACTGGTTTGACTCGTTTATCTGGTCTACAAGCTTGGAAATGTTCACATTTCCCTGGGATACGCTCTTGTCCAGTGTTCCCTGCAATGTCTGCAACTGTGCGGCCAACGCTTTGTTTGCGGCCTGTGCGTCCCGCAGACGATCTTCCAGATTCTTTCCGTTTGTATTGCAGCTTGCCAAATCCACCTTGGCGGTCTGCAAGGCGCTTTTCAAGTCGCTGTTTTCAGTCTGGGCTTTGTTGTATTGTGACTGTAAATCAGTGAACTGCTTTTTTGTCACGCAGCTTGCCATAACCATACAGCCGGCAGCCAACATCAGAGTGTAAACTGTTCTTTTCATGTTTCATGTGTTTTAATGCGGCGGCAATATACGGCTATTTCTTGGATTCTGCCGTATTAGCTCTTCATTATAAGTGTTTTTTAACTATTTCCCTACCAAAATGCAGCCACCATTGGTGTTCAAGGTAACTTTGACTGTACCGTTTTTCTGCACCTTCGTGCTTCCTTTGGTGATTGTTTCTTTGTCGGAGTCTCCGTATTTTGTCACGGCCTTTCCGGCTAAGAAGGGGAGGGACAAAGAGAGTTTTAACGGTTTCTTCTCGGCGTTGATGCCCGCCACATACCAAGTGTCGCCATGTCGTCGAGCTAACACCACGTATTTGCCGGGATAGCCGTCAATGAAACGGGTCTCATCCCATGTGGTAGGTACTTGCTTCATGAACTCGATGGAAGCCTTCGGAGCGTCCGTCAGGTTGTTAGGAGTCAAGGCGAAATTCTGTGACGGATTCTGGAACAATACCGCCGTGGCCAATTGGAATGCGTCGGTCGTGCGGCGAGTAGTGCCTCCGTTGTTTCCCTTGTTCAGCCTTTTGTTCAGGAACGTGCCGCCGAACTCCATGCTGCCCACCGTGTTGCGGATGAAGGGGTGCAAGCAGGCGTTGAACGCCTCTTCGTCGCAGAACCGCTGGTCGAACACCATATTCTCGGAAGCTAATACCGCCTCGCTGCCTATGTAGTTGGGATACATCCGTTCCCATCCCCTCGGCAGGGTCGTGCCGTGGAAAATGACCATCAGTCCGTGGTCGTCCGCATCGGACAGAATGGCGTCTTGCAGCTGAATCATCTCCTGTTTGTCGCTGCCGAAGAAGTCCACCTTGATGCCTTTCACGCCGATGCTTTCCAACCAGGCCATTTCTTTCTTGCGTACCACGGGGTCGTCCATGTGGTTGATAGGACCTTGCTGAATGTCATTCCAGTAGCCGCTTGAGCTGTACCACAGCATCAGGTGCACTCCTTTGCTTTGTGCGTAACGGGAGAGCTGCTCGATGCGTTTCTTGCCTATTCTCGTGTCCCACCAGTTGTCTACCAGCACATACGGATAGCCCATGGCAGCGGCCAAGTCCACGTATTTCACTTGGTCTTCGTAATTGATGCTGCCGTCTTGCCAGACAATCCAGCTCCACGTGCCTTTTCCGGGTTTGTACTGATGGGTGGAGGTGTAACGGGGTTTCACCACATCCCAAGGCACGGTGGTCTCCACGATGGGTTTCAGGTTGTCTCCCACGGTCAAGGTTCTCCAAGGAGTAGCTCCGGGCAGGGAGAAAGCGGGAGAGACACTGCCCAGTCCGTTCATCTCCTCTTTCAATGGGTACTCTATCGTATAGGCGCCGTCTTTGTAATCGCTCAGACGGGAACCGCAATAATGACGGTCTACCCCTGTCTCAGACACCAGCACCCAGCCGTTTCCTCCGATTTTGAAGAGAGAAGGGAAGGTGTATCCGTGTCCGTATTGTGAGCGTTCCGTCATGGGACGGTCTGTTTGGTAATGCTCTTCGTATGAAGGTTTGGTACGTTTCCATCCAATCATTGCGTCACTTTGGGGAGTAAGGAAGGTTGTGGTCTCCGTCGGAAAACGGAACCCGGTGGCTTCTCCGTCAATACGGATGCACCCTTTCCCTTTTTGACGAGGCACGTAATAGCGGAAAGCCACGTCGTTGTCGCTTACCCGGAATATCACGTCCATGGCATAGCCCTTGTCATTCTGGAAACGGCAGGTCAATTCGTTCGCCTTGTAATGCACTTTGGACACTTTGCTGTGCGCCAGCTCATAGGTGGTGTCTATCTGTGCGGTGCTTTCTTTTTGCAAGGACAGTCTGTCCACAAAGTTGCCGATGTCAGCCTTGAAACCAAGGGGAGACTGGGACAGCATTGTCTTTCCTCCGTAGGTGACGGAATAGGAAAGCTTGCCGCCGTTGTCGGTGGTGTGTAAGGTGACTTTCAGTTTTCCGTCCGGACCTGATACGGGAATGTCTTTCGCCTGTGCGGTGAAAGCCGAAAAGAATGCCGCCAATGCGGGTAATAGATAATAGGTTCTTTTCATAAAAGATTGTATATTAATAGTTAGTTTCTTCCTTTTAAAGTGTACATCTGTCACTCACACGGCAAAGGTAGTCAAATATGATGGGTTTACCAAGTATTATGCGCTAAAAATTAAGATGGTCTTTTTGGTACTTCACATGGTTTGCAGTATCTTTGCAGCAAAGGAAACAGGATGACATGAATCAAATCGACACAAAACATATACGTATTAAGGATTACGACTATCCTTTGCCTGATGAACGGATAGCGAAACATCCACTGAAAGACCGTGACAAGTGCAAACTCCTCGTGTATGACAAGGGGAGTATCAGTGAAGATGTGTTCACTTCGCTGCCGTCTTATCTGCCCGAGGGGGCTTTGATGGTGTTCAATAACACCAAGGTCATTCAGGCGAGATTGCATTTCTATAAGCAGACAGGAGCCAAGATAGAGATTTTCTGCCTTGAGCCTGCCTCGCCAGTGGACTATGCGCTGAACTTCGCTTCCAATGCCGAGTGTAGCTGGATTTGTCTGGTGGGAAACTCCTCTAAGTGGAAAGAAGGAGAGTTGACCCGTACTTTCCATGTGAAAGGGAAAGACGTGGTTGTCAGGGCTGTTCGGAAAGCTCCGCACGGAGCGTCGAGCTTCGAGATTGCCTTTGCGTGGGATGACCCTCAGGTGACATTCGCGGACTTGTTGGACGCTATCGGCGAGATTCCGATTCCGCCCTACTTGAACCGCAAGTCGGAAGACAGCGACAAGACGGACTACCAAACCATCTATTCCAAAATAAAGGGTTCCGTGGCTTGTCCCACTGCCGGGCTGCATTTCACGGATACGGTGATGGAGGCGTTGGACAAGCACGGTATTGACCGGGAGGAAGTGACGCTCCACGTGGGAGCTGGTACGTTCAAGCCGGTGAAGAGCGAGGAAATCGAGGGACACGAGATGCACTCGGAGTACATCGTGGTACATCGGCAGACCATTGAGAAGTTGCTGGCGCATGACGGAAAGGCCATAGCCGTAGGTACTACTTCCGTCCGCACACTGGAGAGTCTCTATTATATAGGTGTACTCCTGCGGGACAATCCCGAAGCCACGGAAGAGGAACTGCAAGTGCCGCAATGGATGCCTTACGAGAAGGATTACGGTCTGACAGTTATAGAGGCGTTGCAAAATATCTTGGATTATTTGGACAGGCACGGTGTGAATGCACTGCATACCAGCACCCGTATCATCATCGCACCGGGATATACCTATAAGATAGTGCGCTACATGGTGACCAACTTCCACCAGCCGCAAAGTACTTTGTTGCTGTTGGTTTCCGCTTTCCTTGGAGGGGACTGGCGGCGGATGTATGATTTCGCATTGGCGCACGACTTCCGGTTCTTGAGCTACGGTGACGCTTGTTTGTTGATTCCTTAAAAACGACTTGTATGATTGAGACTACACACGATGACGAGGAGGAGTTGCTTCCCTTGGTAGACGAAGACGGTCGTATTCTGGGGGCTGCTTCCCGCAGAGAATGTCATGACGGAAGCAAGAAGCTGCACCCTGTGGTGCATCTGCACGTCTTTGACGAGCAAGGAAGATTGTATCTTCAGAAACGTCCGGCGTGGAAAGACATCCAACCGGGGAAATGGGACACTTCCGTAGGAGGACATATCAGCTTGGGTGAGAATGTGGAACAAGCGTTGAAGCGGGAGACTGAGGAGGAAATAGGATTGACGGATTTCCAACCTGTCGCACTCCGGCATTATGTCTATGAGTCCGTAAGGGAGAAAGAGCTGGTCTATGCTTTCAAGACGGTCTATAAGGGGGAACCTCATCCTTCCGCTGAAGTGGCGGAAGGGCGTTTCTGGACGAAACAGGAGATTCAAGACTGTTTGGGAAAGGAGGTCTTCACTCCCAACTTTGAGAATGAGTTCCGGCAGTTTGTCGGAGACTTGATGGATAAATAACTTAGCTAACACATACCAATTATGAAAATAGGAGACAAAGTGCGCTTTCTTTCTGAAAGCGGCGGCGGTATCATAGCCGGATTCCAAGGTAATAATACAGTGCTCGTGGAGGACGAGGATGGTTTCGAAATTCCCACTCCCATTAAGGATGTAGTGGTGGTAGACACGGACGATTACAATATCGCCAAGGTGGATACCCGCCATTTCGACAAAGGGGAAACGGAAAACCGCACGGTGCGTCAACACGAGGAGGCTGAGGAGCAGGAGAAAGAGGAAGAAGAGCTGGATTTGGATATTACTTACAAACCTGCGCCTGTGGAACGCAAAGGCGGTGAGAAACTGAACTTGATACTCGCTTTTGTGCCTCAAAACGCCAAAAAACTGTCTGTGTCCGACTTCGAGGTGTATTTGATAAATGACTGTAATTACGTGATTGATTACAATTACCTCTCGTCTAAAGACGGCAAGGAATGGAAAATGAGAAGCCGTGGTTCACTGGATCCTAACACAAAGGAGCATTTGGAGACGTTCGGTTTCGACAAACTGGACGAACTGGGTCATGTGCTTGTGCAGGGTATCGCATATAAAGAAGAGAAGACGTTCACGGCTAAACCTGTGTTCGGTGTGGACAAGCGTATAGACAAGACGAAGTTTTTCAAGGAGAAAGCGTTCAGGGATAATGAGTATTTCGAGGAACCGGCACTGCTGTTCCCCGTGGTGGTGGATGACCAGCCGACACATGAGTTGATTCCCAATGCGGAGGTGCTGAAGACAGCGATGCAAGAGAAAAAGGTGGACTTGTCGCAGCTGCAACAAAAGAATACGGTGAAAAGACTTCCCTCGTACCAGCGTGAACGCAATGGAGTGTTGGAGGTAGACTTGCACGCAGATGCCTTGTTGGACAATACGGACGGAATGGGTCCTTCGGATTTGCTTACCTACCAGTTGGATACTTTCAACCGTATTATGAAAGAGAATCTCAAGACTACAGGCAGACGTATTGTCTTCATCCACGGAAAAGGGGAAGGCGTGCTTAGAGCGGCCATTGAGAAAGAGCTGAAGCATTCCTACAAACAATGCCTGTTCCAAGACGCTTCTTTCCGTGAATACGGCTATGGAGCCACCATGGTGATTATTCGTTCGTAAGCAGTATTTCCACTTCCTTGAAGGCGTAAAGGCGGGGCTTTCTTTCTTTGTCAATCAGGCGGATTCGTCCGTCGGAAAGTACTTCGCTGATTTTCGCAAGAAACTTTCCCTTTGCGTCTTTATAAGGATAATACCCGTCATTACGGTATAAACGGTTTTGATAAAGCTGAAGGATTTCCTTTTCCTTGGCGTTGTCAAAACCGTTTATGTGTTTCATCAGTCTGCGCAACAGTGCGTCCCGTACTGCTGTCAGGGGAATGTCTCTTTCCGTGATTTGCGCAAGGGAAACAGGATTGGGAGCGTCGCTGCGGAATGTCCGCTGGTTCACGTTCAGTCCGATGCCGACAATGCAACGACCCAGTTTCATGCTTTGCATGTCATACGACACCAAGAACCCGCAGATTTTCCTGTCTTTGAAATAAAGGTCGTTAGGCCATTTTATTTTCCAGTCGTCCGAAGGATAGAAAGAGTTCAGCGTGTCGCATAAGCAGACGGAAAGCAGTTCGGATAAAAGAAAAGGTGTTGTTGCGGGGATGAAGTTCGCATGAAAAGAGAGACTCATCAGCAGGTTTTTCCCTCTTTCTCCTTCCCAGCTGTTTCCTTTCTGTCCGTATCCCGCTGTCTGATAGTCCGCTGTGACTACCAACAGTTCCTCTTCCGCCAAAGGCTGTGTGCGTATGAACTCGTTGGTGGAATTAGTCTCCTTCAAATGGATAAGATTAATGTTCATCTTGTTAGTTGTTTCCTAATCATTCTGGTTCAGTTCATCCAAATCCCATTGGCCTACATTTTGTTCAATGTATTCTGCGATATTGAAGTGATTTAAACTTTTGTATACCCTCCAAATAAGAGTGGAAAAGCACAGTGTTTCATAGGGAAATCCTTATATTATGGTGACCAAAATCATAAATAAGTTTTCTCATGTACACTGTGCTCGACAAAGATACAATAAAATCTGAAATAATGCCCCATTTATCAACGGCAAAACGTGGATTTGTCACGAAAAGTGACTTAATGGAGGTAATAAATGCCATCCTCTATAAGCTGAAGACCGGTTGCCAATGGGCGCTCCTGCCTGTCGAATCCCTGTTCACGGGAACTGTCCTGAGTTACATTTCGGTGTATCATCATTACAGAAAATGGTGCAAGAGTGGGGAGTGGAAACGGCTGTGGCTCCGTCTTCTCGACAAGTACCGCCACTTGCTTGACATGTCAAGCGTTGACCTGGACGGAAGCCATACGACGACAATGCGTGGCGGTGAGGAGTGTGGCTATCAAGGGCGTAAGAAAAGGATAACGACAAACGCACTTTTCATTACCGACAGACAGGGCGTTCCATTGGTAATGTCCTCGCCTGTAAGTGGTGAGCATAATGATGTCCACGATATAGAGTCCGTCATGAGACAGATGTTCGATGACCTTTCCAAAGCCGGCATAAAGGTGGACGGGCTGTTTATGAACGCTGACGCGGGATTTGACTGCGACAAGCTCAGGTCATTGCTTGTTGAATACGGTGTCATTCCCAATATTTGTATAAATAAACGACGGACTGACGCGGACGGCATCCTTGTGGACGGGATGTTATATGCCGAACGGTATTCCATTGAGAGGACTAACGCATGGATTGACAGTTTCAGGACGTTGCTGAACAGGTTTGATACGACCGTCTCGTCATGGGAGTCATGGAACTATATCGCATTTTGCGTAATCTTCTTGAGGAAAATTAAAAAGAGAACAAAAGTTTAAATCACTTCAGTATATTATCTACCTCCGAATATTATTTTAGCTTAAACATTTGTCACCACAGTTCGAGATAAGAAAGTTCCAAACAACAAGCCTATGCAAAAACGCAATAAGCTTCATTCGCTATTGAAGCCTATTCATAAATAAGCTAATGCATTCGGTCAAAGAACCGCTCACAGACCATGTGCCAAGAGTTCAATCAGCAAGGATGTCCACTATATAATAGAGAGTAACGTGCAAAACTCATATACTGTTATGGTAATATGTTTGTGGATAAGCATTTAAAATTACAAGAAAAATTCAACTCTTTTCAATAAAACATTTGGAGCGTCACAAAATTCCCTCTATATTTGCACTATGCGAAAGAAAAAAAATACATTATGTTGGTTTTTACCATCAAAAACACAGAATCTTTTACTGATAAAAATTTGATTATGCAAAAACTATATGGAATCCTATGGTTACTTCTATGTAGCACTTCCACACTCCATGCTCAAAAGGAGGTAAAGAACGAGCATATCAACACAAAGAAAGAACCTGTTCTTTTGGAGAACCTCAACGTAACGAAAGGTTCTCTGAAAGAGATAAAGAATATTCCGTATACAGATTTTCATAATCAAGTAACACCTGTTGACAATCTGCCAATATATGAACGCACTATCGATGGAATAAGAAAATCTCCTTCCTTACATTATATGACAGACGTAGACAAAGCCGACACCTTGCACTTCCTGAAAAATGGCTATTTTTACGGAACTTCTTCCGTAGCGGATTATCCCGGTATGATGAATGTCCGTTCCACCTCTGGTGTTTTGCAATATAATGTAAGGAAGGTATCATTTTCCCTTCAAATGATGGCAAACCGATACAGCTTTTTCCGAAGTGTGAAAAGTCAGTATGGCGTGGCGGCTAATTTCACCTATGCTTTTTCTCCGAATGTGTCCATGACTGTATTCGGTCAATATTTTAATGTGAATCCCTATTTTTCAATGGGTACTTTCCCTTATATCCCCACTTCTCGTTATGGCGGGTATGTCACCTTGTGGAACAATCGGTGGGGAATTGACCTTGGGGCAGAAAGACGCTATGATTCTTTTAGAAGAACATGGAATTTTGTACCCATCATCACTCCGAAATACAAAATATCTAAACGCATTACGTTGGAGTTGCCTGTGGGAGATCTTTCAAAATACATGATAGAACGATTAGTGAAAGGAGGTCGGAGACAAGGCCCAATGATACTTCCTGATAATTTTTGAGATTATGAACAAAACTATTCTTTGCATCGCCTCCTTTTTAGGCGTGGCGATGACAACTTATGCACAAGAAACAAACACGAAAGATTCCGTGAATATGGAATCGCTTACCCAGTCCATCCCGGAAGTGATGGTGAAAGGACGTCGCCCTGTCGTCAAAGTGGAAAGGGGGAAACTGAACTACAACATGCCTGCCTTGCTGAAACAACTTCCAGCTGACAACGCTTACGAGGCGTTGTTGCGCATACCGGGAGTAAGCGACGCCACAGGTAATGTCACGTTCTCAGGCAGAGGCGTGACCCTCATCCTCAACGGACAGCCCACCACCCTCTCGCAGGAACAGTTGGAAGAAAAGCTGAAGACACTTCCGGCTGCGGCACTGGCCAAGGCGGAAGTGATGATGGCGACTCCCCCGAACCTACACGTCAGAGGCATGGCCATCAACATCGTCACAAAAGACCTTGCCGGCACCACGCAGCTTTCCGGGCAACTGGGTGCCTCGTGGCAGCAAGACAAATACGGCAAAGGCTCCACAAAGGGTGCGTTGACTTGGCAGAAAGGCAAGTGGGGAATGGATATGCAATACGCTTTCACCAATGGAAACTCGTACATGGAAGTGACCCATGAGGCACAGCATCCGCTGAACGGACAGCGTGTTCCTTACTCAGACTTCACCGAGAACCGAACTCTGGACATCTCACATGATTACCACGTGGGCATGAATTACGCATTCTCCAAGACCCACCGCATCGAACTGTCCTATACGGGAAACTGGAACAGCTCGAAGTCTTACAACCACACCACAGGTGACAGCCAATCCAACCAACGGACAGGGGAACACATTTATATGAACAATGTGGATTTGAACTATACCCTGCCCTTCGGACTGCGCCTCAGTGGCTCGTTCATTGACTACCGTAATCCCCGAAACCAGCTATTAGACGGTGAAATCCTACATACCGAGCAGGACATCACCACCCACAGCAATCAGAAAATAAAGACATGGATGTTTGCCGCTGACCAAAGCCATACGTTGGGCAAAGGCTGGGGACTGAACTACGGCGTGAAGGGACAGCTTACAAAAGAATACAGCTACCAGACCGCCACGGGAAAGGACGGAAAGCCAATCGAAGCCTCCTCTTCCCGCATAGACACTGACGAGCGTATATGGAATTTCTACGCCGGGTTCAGTAAGCAGCTGACGGAGAAATTCAGCCTGGACGCTTCGGTGGCAGGGGAATTGTACCACTCTCCTGTATGGGAAAAGTGGCGAGTGTATCCCACATTCAACGCCCTGTGGACCATCAACAACGACCATCTTCTCAACCTTTCGTTCAGCGCCGATTCCAAATTCCCAAGCTACTGGTCCAAGATGAGCAGCGTGAATTACTCATCTCCCTACTCAGAGATATGGGGAAACCCAGGGCTGAGGCCGAGTTCCTCTTACGATGTGAACCTCGTGTGGCAGTTGAAACAACGGTATACGTTCGTGGCGTTCGTGAGTGCGAGACCCAACTATTTTGTCCAGCTTCCCTACCAGACTTCGGACCGGATGGCCGTCATCATGAAAGAAACCAACTTTGACTACTCCACCCAAGCGGGACTCCAAGCCAGTGCCACTTTCAACGCCGGCTTTTGGCTCAGCGGCAACGTGTCCGCCACAGGACTGTACCAACATGAGAAGAGTTCGCATTTCTTCGACCTTCCCTTCGACCGAAAGCACCTGAGCTGCGTATTGAGCGGTACCGCGGCGGTGAAATTCAGCCAGAAGCACGACTTGAGACTTATCCTCAATCCCTTCTTCCAGTCGCAAGCCATACAGGGTGTCTATGACATACAGTCCCTCTTTCAGCTGAACGCCTCATTGCGCTGGACATCCCCAAACAGTCATTGGAGCGTGAAAATAGACGGAAGCAACTTGACAAACGCAAGGATACACACGAATGCGGTACAAGGAAACCAAGACTACCGCATGAGAGTGGGACAGAACTGGGTGACTTGCACACTGGGCATCGTCTACCGGTTCGGCGGATACAAGGAAGCCAAGTCCAAGAAAGTGGATACTTCGAGAATGGGATATTGATAAGACCTGTTGGTGGACAGTTGGTCCACCAACAGATATTAATTTATTTGCATTCTGTTGAAAATATTAAACGGACAACAGTTTCTGTCCCAATGTATGAAGAGCTGTTCTAATCTCCTCCATCCGTTCAGGGCTTGGTGTCTTAATCCCGTAAATATATTTAGAAAGGAGACTTTTATTTATCCCCATACTTCTTGCCACTTCTGACACATTCAATTGAGGAAACATTTTAAATATTGCATACACATTGTTATCATACTTAGGCTCATCTTTTACATAGAAACTTGATATGTGAATATCCTCGTCCAAATCTTTCCATCTCAACGCTGTGCCACCAAGTTCTATAGTAAACGACTTACGCTCCTTATCGTCCGCATCCTTCAAAGCTGGAAAAGCTTCCAATGGACGACTATACACCTTGTCATCACTTGCAAGGACATAGATGCGTTCTTTCTCAAACCATACGTTCTTTATAGTATTCATATATTTCAAGTTAAGAATGATACTCATGCCATTTATTTATAATTTCCTCCTTGTATTCCACGGCTAAATTCAAAGCACGCTTCAAGTCTTTTGCCTTTAGTCCATGGTTGTAAACAAGACGCACCTCTGGCAAAATCTCTATCTTGGCCTCGTTGCCCTCTTTTACCACGTGTACATGGATAGGATTATGGTCTTCTGAATAAAAGAAGAATCTCAGTCCGAATATTTCAAATAATGTAGGCATTACTTATATTTTTACTTGCCAAAGATAGGGATATTATTTTATCCCCGCAAATAAAACAAAATAATTATCCGCAATTGTACCACTAATCAACATTATTTAGGTAGAGACGCGATTTATCGCATCTCCGCTTTTCATAGTGTTTTAATATCTTACCAATCACAGATACAATTCATCACTGATGAATGTGGAGACGCGATGAATCGCGTCTCTACTAGTTGATAAGGAGTACCACTATCTCTTGTTTTTCGTCCATTGTAAAAAGCGTACTTCCCTGCGGAGTGTTTGTCAAGAAAAAGATGTACATTTGCAGCGTAATTAGCGTAAAAAGAATAGGAAGCAAAATGAAACGATTCTTGAGAAAACTACACCTTTGGCTCTCCATCCCCGTGGGGCTGATTATTGTGTGCATCTGCTTTTCCGGTGCCTGCCTCCTTTTGCAAAGGATGCTGACACCAGTGATTTTCCACTCTCTGTATTATGTGGAGGATACGAAGAAAAACACCCTGCCAGTCAGCCAACTGGCAGAGAAAGTGAAAGCGACCCTGCCCGACTCCGTACAGATTCAAGGCATCACCGCCTATGCTGATCCACAGAGAACATGGAAAGTGAATTTGACCAAACCATACGGAGCTGGCATCTTCATCAATCCCCACACTGGCGAGATATTAGGCAACAATCCCACCCCAGACTTCTTCCAAACCATGTTCCAATTGCACACGGCTTTGTTGGACAACGCTACGGAAGGCGGAGAAGCCTCTGTGGGTGAAAGAGTGATAGGTGTCACCACTCTCTTTATGGCCATAGTGCTGCTGAGCGGTATTGTGATATGGATACCCAAGACAAGACGACTACTGAAAGCCAGAACCCGTATTTCCTTCCGAAGAGGTGCTAAACGATTTAATTACGACCTGCACGTTTCGGGAGGCATCTATGCCGTACTTGTGTTACTGGCCATGGCGCTGACAGGATTGAACTGGTCTTTCGACTGGTACAAACAGGGACTGTACAACGCTTTCGGAGCGGATGTGCCCGCTTACTCCCAGTCACAAGAAGCCAGCCAACAAGCCACATTTACCGCCTGGGACACAGCCTATGCCCAGTTAGTCTCCGCCTCCAAGGAAGAAATCAAAGAAATCACCCTCAATGAAGACGGCACCGCAGTGGTCACGCATCCCGGACTTGGCAACCCTCATACTGGCGACCAATACCAGTTTGACATCCAAAGCGGGAAAATCACCAAGGCCACCTTATATAAAGACTTGCCTGTCGGAGAACGTATGGGTGGCATCGTGCATACCATTCATGTAGGAGACTGGGGCGGATGGTTCTCCGATATACTCTACCTAATGGCCGTGTTGCTGGGTGCCACCCTTCCGCTCACTGGTTACTATCTTTGGATAAAAAGCCTAAGCCACAAGCGTAGATAAGCCCCACCACAGAGTGTGGAAAGTGTGGAACAACTCCACACCTTCCACACTCTCCTCATATTTTCCGCCACACACAGAAGACATCCTTTCGACTGTATATCAACGAATTACTTATGCCCGTTTCACTTTGGCACAAGAATTGCACTAACATAAGTGTCAGGACAACCAAACGTACTTGACACATCGAGAAATAAAAACAGGTAGTTTCAAGGCAAACAAGAAAAGGATATGAAAAAGTTTTCGCTGGTAATTTTAATGGTAATTGGATTGGGTAACGTTGCTTCAGCCTCCACCCCTGCGGTACAAGACACTGCCTCCGTTGCACAGGTCAAAGAAGAATGGAAAGAAGTGGACGTGAAAGAAGTGCCCGAGGTAGTGATGACGGCTTTCGACACCGCTTATCAGAACATAGGCATCGAGAAAGTAGAGTCAGGATTCTACAACGGTGTGGAAGTCTACAAGTTCACCATCATCAACTATGAACGGAAAGAACTGACGGCCTACTTCACCCCACAGGGACAAGAGCTGAAGTTTTAAGCACGACACAATAGGTACAAACTTTTAAAATAAAAAGAACAGGATGAAAACTCTTCTCGTCATCATAGCCATTCTCTTCGGATGGAATATTGCGACAGAAGCCGCTGAAAAGGCAGCGGGAAACACGCAAATAGTTACAACACAAACACCAAACTACACAATTCTGAGTGTGAAAGAAGTGCCTCAGGCCGTGATGAAAGCGTTCAACGCTTCTTATTCCATCACAAAGCTGACCCGCATAGAGGTAGGCGTTCTCTTCGGAGAAAAGCTGTACCGGTTCACACTCGTGGATGACGAACAAAAAGAGTTTACCGTTTATTTTACTTCAATAGGTCAAGAGTTGAATTTCTAAGGTTAATAAGGTAAGTCAAGTTAGGATAACAACCACTGTCGCACTTGTGCGTGCAGTGGTTGTTTTTTGTGCCTCCAAGTCCACGCCATCAAAAAAAGACGCAACCCAAAAAGCTGCGTCTTTTCTATGTAAGTAATGAACTTACATTTATTTCTTTGTAGACTTACCGTAACGGCTGCGGAATTTATCCACACGTCCAGCGGTATCAACCAATGTAGACTTACCAGTATAGAACGGGTGGGAAGAGCTGGAGATTTCTATCTTCACCACTGGATACTCTTGGCCTTCAAACTCTACAGTGTCAGTCGTTTTGCAAGTGGAACGGGATAAAAACATATCACCGTTTGACATGTCCTTGAATACTACAGGACGATAATTCTCGGGATGGATACCTTTTTTCATTGTTATATCTTTTGTTATTATTCTAATTAAAGTGTGGCAACACCTTGTGCAATGGTCATACCTAACAGGGTGCAAAATTACTGCTTTTCCGTCTAACAGCCAAACAATAGGCTTCTTTTTTATTCTCTTTCAGTCTCTTTTCCCTTTCCTCCTCATTTCATAGCTTCTATTTTCCTGTTTTTCACACCCAGAACATACAAGTATCGCAAAGCGGACGAACCATCCACCTATATTTTACAAGACACAGATGATCTACCACAGGCAATTTATTCTCCGTCTGATTCTCTGCCAGAAGAGGCTCACAGGCATAGCCCAAACAAGGGTAAGACACACAATCTATAAGTTTCGCTGTAAAGTACACATAACAATAAAATCTTTTACCGCCCGCAAAATTCAGATTAATTCTTAAAGTAGCTCAATATCGGAAAGAAAAAGACCTTCGCAAAGATAATTTCAAAGCGGATTACCTACCTTTGTGGTGCAAAAGGATAAAACCAAACGCAATAGACAAACATACATATTATCACTAAATAATAGAATAACTATGGTTAGTTACAAAGAATTAGGATTGGTGAATACCCGCGAGATGTTCTCTCGTGCCTACAATGGCGGTTACGCTATTCCGGCCTTCAACTTCAACACAATGGAACAGATGCAGGCCATCGTACAGGCTGCTGTGGAAAAGAAATCTCCTGTCATCATGCAGGTTTCCAAAGGCGCCCGCAAATACGCTGACCCTGTATTGCTGCGTTACATGGCTGAAGGTGCTGTGGCTTACGCTAAGGAACTGGGATGCAACCATCCTGAAATCGTGCTCCACTTGGATCACGGTGATAGCTTCGAGCTGTGCAAGAGCTGTGTAGACCTCGGCTTCTCTTCTGTCATGATCGACGGTTCTCATCTTCCCTACGACGAGAATGTGGCCTTGACAAAGAAAGTGGCAGACTACGCTCACCAGTTCGATGTAACAGTAGAAGGTGAACTTGGCGTGTTGGCCGGTGTAGAGGAAGACGTGGTTGCTGAACACCACACTTACACTCGTCCTGAGGAAGTAGTAGACTTCACCACCAAGACTGGTTGCGACAGCCTCGCTATCTCCATCGGTACATCTCACGGTGCTTATAAGTTCAAACCTGAGCAGTGCACCCGTGACCCGAAGACAGGTTTGCTCGTTCCGCCTCCCTTGGCATTCGACATCCTCGAAGGCGTAATGAAACAGTTGCCTAACTTCCCTATCGTACTCCACGGTTCTTCTTCTGTACCTCAGGACGAGGTGAAGACTATCGACCAGTTCGGTGGAAACCTGCCCGACGCTATCGGTATTCCGGAAGAGCAGTTGCGTAAAGCCGCTAAGTTGGCAGTTTGCAAAATCAACATCGATTCCGACTCTCGTCTGGCTTGCACCGCAGCCATCCGTAAATACTTGGCAGAGAATCCTGCTGTATTCGATCCTCGTGCTTACCTTGGCGCAGCTCGTGAAGAGATGAAGAAACTCTACGAACACAAGATTGTGGACGTATTGGGTTCTGAGAACAAGTTGGCTAATCTCGACTAATCTGAAGATTTCTCTTAATAATAGGAAGGGGCTGTGTTTCGACACAGTCCCTTTAATTTCATCCAGTATTTCCACGAAGAATCGTAAAGTACTAAGTCTCACGCCTGTTTCCAATCACTTACCGTACCCGTCTCAGAAGAAAAGCTGACTCCTATTTTATATAACTGACGGCTGTCGGTCGCATACTCTCGCGCATATCCTTTCTCCTCTATTTGCCGCAATGCCTCCTCAGCGGTTCCGTCAAGCTTGAACTCGAAGATATACACAAACTTGTCTGTCTCCACCACACAATCCACACGTCCCTGACTCTGCACCTTTTCCGTGAAAACGGTATAGACACTAACGAGACGAAGGAGAAGATAAAACGTATAATGAAAGTAACGCTCACACTCACGCTCATCCGTCTTCCGCCGCATGGAATAAGGAATGCTGGCCAGAAAAGAGGTGAGAAGAACACGAAATTTCTCCAAATCACCACGACGCAAAGCCATTACTGCATCCTGTGTCCAACTGTTTACACTCTCCCTTACTCCCAGATAATTGCCAGCCACCAGCGAGACGAAGCCCCGCTTCACCTCGTTGTTGGGAAAATCAAGCTTAAACAGGCGCATCTCACGGTCGAAATCCTTGATGGTGAGATAACCACTCTGGTATATCATCGGCAACGGACGCTCCACATCCGCTTTGTAATCGGCAAACTCCTCGGGAGAATAATACCTATCCGTCATTGCGTCCAGACCTTCATGGAAATGGTTCATTAGACGGATAAGATAGGAGGGGGTACCTGTTTTGAACCAGTAGTCCTGCATACGTTGTGCATAAAAAGCATTGAGGACACTAAACGGATTATAGATATCTGTCATATTATCAGAAAAATGATAACCGTCATATTGTTCCTTAAGCATCGACTTCATTTCATCTACAGAACATCTATACCAATTTGCCATAGTACATATTGACTCGTCAAAATAATCCTCAAGCTCATGCTGGGTTATACCACACAAACACTCATACTTTGGCAACATACTGATATCGTTGGGCTGATTAAACCCACTGAACACACTCACCTGTGAGAACTTCGTGACTCCCGTCAGGAACACGAAACGCAAGTCCTTGTCGGCAGACTTGAAGGTGGAGTAAAATCCTTTCAGTATTTCACGATTATACTCCTCCAATGTTATCTGCTGTCCCTGAAACTCCACCTTATAACCCGTATCGAGCACATCGAGGACAGGCTTATCATACTCATCAATAAGCACCACGGCACCAAGACCTGTCTGACGATGAGCGGCAGACAGCACATTGCCGAACCTACGCCCCAGACTCACCGGCTGTTTTTCCACCCCATATTCACGTTCCCATTGTGAGACATAACTCTCTATAGCCGCCTCCAATTCTCCAAGAACCTGATAATTGTCGCTATTAAAATCTATATGAAACACGGGGTAAGTCTTCCATTCCTTTTCAAGTCGTTCCATGGCAAGCCCCTTGAAGAGATCCTTCCTGCCACTGAAATAGCTGGAAAGAGTGGAAAGAAGCAGACTCTTGCCAAATCGCCGCGGTCTGCTAAGAAAATACACAGAGCCTTCCTGCACAAGCGAGTAAACTAACTCCGTCTTGTCCACATACACATAGCCCTCTGTGATTAAACGCTCAAACGTCTGTATTCCTATGGGGTATTTCATTTTTATCGGTGTTTAAATATCAAGCTTCCCGCCACAACGTGACGGCCTTTCCGCAAAGATACGAAAAATCCTACGACTCAAGCAAATCTGTCTTCAAAAAAGCCAGTGTTCCTATCATACCCAACCTTCTAATTCCAACAATCTCCGTTTCCGTTCCAAACCTCCAGCATAGCCAATGAGCTTGCCTCCGACACCCACTACCCGATGGCAAGGAATAAAAATGGACACAGGGTTATGGCCTACCGCTCCGCCGATGGCTTGTGCGGACATACGACAGCCTATCTTCTTTGCTAATTCTCCGTAAGTCATCACCTCTCCATAAGGAATACGCCTCAATAGTTCCCATACAACCCGACGGAAAGGAGTACCTTCCAACCTTACGGCAGGTATCGCTCCAGGATTCCGTCCTTCAAAATAGGTGTCAAGCCATTGGCAAGCCTGGTGAAACACGGGCAAGTTCGCCTTATTCACCTCCTTATCCAAGGTTGAACCGAAGCACTTTTGCCCTGTAAACCAGGCACCCGTCAACGCTTGTCCGTCGCTGGCAAGCGTCATCTTCCCTAAAGGAGAAGAATAGTCCCACACATAACTCATTTTACCGCTTTCAAATTTGGAAGGAAACAGGCTATCACCCCCATCAAAGGCAACACGGCACTGACCTGAAAGATAAACTCGATGCTGGTACGGTCGGCCAACCAGCCAAAGAAAGCGGAACCGATACCACCCAAACCAAACATCAGTCCGAAGAAAAAGCCGGAAATCACTCCTACCCGATGTGGCATCAAATCAGTGGCGTACACCAAGATGGCGGAAAACGCAGAAGCGATGACAAGCCCGATAATCACAGCTAACGCCAATGTCCAGAACAGATTGACATACGGCAGCAACAATGCAAACGGGGCTGCTCCCAAGATGGAGAAAACGATGACATACTTCCGTCCGAAACGGTCACCCAACACACCACCCGCCAAAGTGCCGACCGCCAATGCCGCAAGAAACAGGAACAAGAATAACTGGGAATGCTGCACAGACACCCCGAAACGGTCCATCAGAAAGAAAGTGAAGTAGTTCGTCATGGCGGCAATGTAGAAATACTTGGAAAACACCATCACGATAAGAATGGCCATCGCCCCTCGCACCCTTCCTTTTGAAAGGGTATGCTTAGACACAAACCGCATCTCCACCTGCTTTACATGATTCACCAATATCTTACGATACCAACGCCCCACTCTTGCCAACACCATGATGGCCAGCAAGGCAGCCAGTGCGAACCAACCAATAGCCGACTGTCCGTAAGGCAACACCACCAATGCCGCCACCAACGGACCGAAGGCCGCACCTCCGTTACCACCAACCTGAAAGATAGATTGCGCCAAACTCTTCTTACCTCCCGAAGCTAACTGCGCCACTCTGGACGCACCGGGATGAAAAACGGAAGAGCCGCATCCTATCAGCCCCACCGCCCACAGCAGTAGTCCAAACTGTTCCACATACGCCAGCATACAAAGTCCCGCCAACGTGATACACATCCCCACTGCTAACGAATAGGGTTGGGGACGCTTATCGGCATACCACCCCGTAAAGGGCTGTAACAAGGAAGAGGAAAACTGGAATACCAAAGTTATCAATCCTATCTGCGCAAACGTATAACCGTATTTATCCTTGATGATGGGATAAATGGAGGGAATGACCGACTGTATCATGTCATTCAGCAAATGGGCAAAACTAATGGCCAACAGCACAGAATAGGCTGTGGCCTGTCTTTTCGGAAAAGAAGACGAGACGTTGTTGTTCATGATGAGTATGCTGTATGTTCGGGATGCAAAGATACTGAATATTCACAAAGTCCTAAATGTTTCCGTGAAAATAGTGTTTACAGACCTCACATCCGCCTTTGTTCCTTTAGCACACTCTCAGTCTGAAATATTTTGTCATTCTAAAAACAAAAGCTGTGGAGATATAAAGTGTTAGTGGGGAGTCATTCGTAATTACAAATTAGGCAGGTGGTTTATCTACAATAATGAAGGATAATCAGCTATCCATTTCATAATCCACCGTTTTTTCGTAACTTTACAGCGTCATTCAATACCAGCAGAAAGAATCGTATGAAATATCCCATCGGAATACAGACATTTGCACACATTCAGGAAGACGGTTTTGTTTATGTAGACAAGACCGACTTGATTTATTCTTTAGCGCAGGAAGGAAAAATCTACTTTCTCAGTCGCCCCCGGAGATTCGGGAAAAGTCTGCTTATCTCCACATTGGAAAGCTACTTTCTCGGAAGAAAAGAGTTGTTCAAAGGATTGAAGATTGACTCCTTGGAAAAAGAGTGGCTGACCTATCCTGTCTTTCGTATGGACTTCAACGGTTCTGACTTCACGAAGAATGGAGTATTAGAAGAACGCCTAAAAGGATTTACAGACCAGTGGGAAAAACAATATGCGGTGAACAGTGACAAAAATGAAGATTTGGGTACACGTTTCTGCAAAATTCTCTCCGAAGCTCACCGACAGACAGGACGCAGAGCCGTGGTGCTGATTGACGAGTACGACAAGCCCATACTCGATGTGCTTGACCGAAACTTGAAGATTGTATTTCAAGGTAATCACATCACTTTAGAAGAGCGCAACCGGGATATACTGAAAGGATTCTATTCCACTTTCAAGGCGGCAGACAGCGACCTTAAATTTGTCCTGCTCACAGGAGTGACAAAATTCTCGCAGGTCAGTGTGTTCAGTGGCTTCAACCAGCCCAATGATATCAGCATGGCCAGACAGTATGAGACGCTTTGCGGCATCACACAGGAAGAGCTTGTACATTATTTCAGCGATGCTGTTAAAAGAATGTCGGAATGGTACAAATGCACCGTAGATGAGATGTACTCCATGCTCAAAGCCCAATATGACGGTTATCATTTCTCCAGCAACCTCACCGGAGTGTATAATCCCTTCAGCTTGCTGAACGCCTTTCAGAAAGAGGAACTACAAGACTATTGGTTCAAGACAGGGACACCCTCTTATTTGATACGGCTCATGAACCACTTCGACGAGGAACTTGACGATATGACAGGCAAGTTTTATTCTCCCGAAGAATTCGCCGACTACAAAGCCGACGTGGAACGTCCGCTGCCCATGATATACCAAAGCGGTTACCTCACTATCAAGGACTTCAACCGAAGAAGAGGTTCATTCATGCTTGATTTCCCCAACAACGAGGTGAAACGAGGATTTCTCACCCTAGTGACCAGCAATTATCTCCGTACACCGAAGAGTGTGAACAATTGGCTGCAAGATGCCACAGACGCACTGCAAGACGGCCAGCCCGACACTTTCCATAAACTGCTTACCTCATTTCTTGCAAGCGTTCCCTACTCCATGCGACGCAAAGAGAATGAACGAGAAAAAGAAAGATATTTCCACTACACTTTCTACCTGCTCCTGCGTCTTATCAGCGTGTACACTGTCTACACCGAAAAACAACAGAGTCAAGGGCGTGTAGACTGCATCATCGAGACACAGGATTACATCTATATCTTCGAGTTCAAGCTGGACGGTACAGCTGACGAGGCATTGAAACAGATTGAGGAAAAAGGATATGCCAAACCCTACGGCTCCGACGCAAGGAAGCTATATAAAATAGGAGTCAGTTTCTCATCCGAAACAGGCACAGTGGAAGATTTCCGAACTGCGGAAAGATTCACAGGTAATTAGAGACGACTCCTGTTTGGGATAAGAAATCAGAGAAATGACATTGCCTGATTTCCTCAACGATATATTCGGAAAATGCCACAGACCAGTTGTTAAACATGCTTCTTGCGCAGTGTCGTCATCCTGTCATAAAAAGGCTTGAACTTGTTCTTCATGTTCACTTTCCTCCTGACCTAACTTCCATTATCACCACCTTGACAACATCAATTGGATACCGTATATAGTCATATATGGTACAGAGAACAACATTGAATGGAGGTTGAAAGGCAGGACATTACAACGAATAACTGTATCCAATTCTTTACCTCCAGCTTTCTTATTCCGAACCAGAGTTGAGTATATTGACTAAAAAGATTGCACTACACCCATATTTCTTAATTCAATCTCAACTTTGCTAATATCAATATTGTTGTGCAACAATGTCATCGTATTAGTTCCTAATGGTTGTAAACCAATATTGTATAGATTTCCATCTCCTATTGATAATCTGACAATATCTCCATTAGGCATAGTGAAATCAACATGCGCACCTAATTCATCCGCAGTAGGAGCTGGATTTGACGATTTCACTCCATTTACCAATAGTCTTTTTTCATAACTGAGATAAGTGGTCAATAACTCATAACGATAATATGTCCGAAACGTATTTGAACGGAAATAATAGGCATGCCCATTAGGTTGAGTATAGACATAACGGCCATAGGTCCGAATATACCCAAATATGTCTAATAGAGTTTTGGGATCGCCTATATTAACAATGTAGTATCGCCAATCAGTTATTTCATAGCTGTTTTTCGAAATTTCTTTTTTCAACAGGTTTTCAAATGAAAGAGATGTATTGGACGGTGCTAACCAAATATCTATGATTTTCTTGAACAGCGTTCCATAATAGCCAGTTGCAGGATCCTTCTTTCGTAAATATTGTTTCCAACTGTAATCTCTGTTATTGTTTAATCTTCCTAAACTCCCAAGACCATTTTTTAGGTTGTGACGATAATCTTGGTAGCATAGCATTGTTTGGATTAGCAAGGCATCAACCGGTTTGTCTTCCGGCATGGAATTGTAGAAAATCTTATTAAGGCAATGAATGTATGAATCAAACAACACTTTGTTATAAAACTTCCCGTTATATGACCATGATAGCGGTGCGATAATTTGTCCCCAAAGATAATAGTTATCCTCTGCCTTTAAAATACTGTTCTCCCAATCGGCGGCAGCAACACCATTCGAACCATTGATTCTCAAATTGGCTTTGATGTATTCTTCATCAAGCCTTGCTTGCTCTTGGCCATACGCATGGTCTCGTATGTGGTTACGTATAAGCCTTAAAATATCTTGGCTACTATTGGTTCTGTAACAGGTCTCGTATTCCTTCAACCAGAAATCAATAGCCCTTATCGCAGCTTTCACATCAGAAAAGTTATCCAATCCAGAGGTCTTGTTGTCCGAATTGTACACATTACGGATAAACCGCATCCAATCAATGAAATTATTTTTCTCTGTGCTGTTTGTAACAATATCTTTTGCTGGGACAATGCGAAGGTATTTCAACATCGCATAAATCATAACACGGATATTATGAGTCGGGCTGTCTCCCATGAACTCATCAAGTAATGTTGAAGAGTTTGAACGGTTAAGCTGTGGAAGTATTGAGGAGGCATCATGCCAACCGGTTGAATTTTTATAAATTAAGTTCTGAATATCATCATAGATGCCTTGAAAATCCATCAAAGTAAACTTCGGATTGCCAAGAGCACGCTCGTGCCGTGCATATTCGATGTAACGGTCAATTACCTCATTGACACTCTCCCTTCTAGAGATCGAATCAATAAGCAATACCGCATAATCCTTGGCATCGGCATTATTACTGGCGGAAGTGCTTACAATGTAGGTGGTAAAGAATTCTTTTCCTGCTATACGTACGAGAAGTCTCTCAAGTTTCGTTTCAACAGCACGCACGGTTGCGAGTTGCGGATTGTTGCCTATGTTTGAATTGTCCCAACAATAGTCTATCCAATTTCCATCAATAGCCTCACGCCAGGAGTTTGCTAAATTTGCGGGTAATCCTTGTCGTTCCATTTCCTCTTCAAGTGCAGACTTGAGAATTTCAAAACTAGTCAGAGCCTTGCCTCGTGCATTCATTTTCTCAAACAACTGATCGCCATCACAAACTAACTTATCAAGAAGCATGAATGATATGTTATCAAGGTTTGCGTTTAGCTTAATTCCATCTTGATAATTCAGACCTCTTTCTTGCAAATATTTTACAGTGGATTCCAAGACTTTAATCATGGAATGAATATTAGGGTCATCGTGCCAGTCCCACTTGAAAGACTCATCTGACTGCATATAATCAAAAAGAGAAGGGACTGGAAACAAAGGGAAACGTAGCCTATTACTGATTGGGTCAACAATTCCACTTGAATTCTTTTCTGTCTTCCATTTTGATTCGTTTATTTTGTTCTGTGTTTTAGCTTTAGAAACTTCGTCTTGCCAACCTTTTATAATACCATCCGCTTTTTGCTTAACCAACCAGTGACAAAACTCCTCACTGGTATCTCTCGTTTCATAAATGAAAAGTGAGTGATTAGTGTCTTTGGCACATAAATCTAAATTCCTTCCAAACAACCAATATAGAAGGAATAAGGTAGTAAGACGTTGTTGACCGTCAAGTGGTTCAAAAGCAATGTTAGGATATTTCTTCACATCTTCCCAACCCTCGAATACGTTTTCCCCATCATTCATCATATAGCCATATACGAAATCGAAAGACAACTCTTTTCTGATACTATAAACGACATCAATCATATCATTGAGCAAGTTGTACCTTTTACGTTCAATCGTTTCCGTATCACGTCCCTCAGCATAATCACGTTGTATTTTGGGTATACGAACAGATATATCACGTACACTTTCTCCACTCTGAACAACTCCATTGGGTAACGTAATAGTCCACGGATAATTTCTATGGAGAAGAGTATACAAATTATATTTAGCCATATTTACAGTATTTTATTAATAGATTCTTTTATCGCTGTGGTGTATTCCTCTTGGTCAGCAGGCCTCCAGCGCATCATACTAAATGCAGACACATTTCCTTGCAGATTAGAGTAATATTTCAAAAACATATATTTCGTGCAGACAGGTATATATGCCCCTTCTTGATCACTCCGTTTTAAAGTACGCAACTTCTTAGGGAATAATGCATTCTTATATTCTCTGTTTATGGATGAGTTAAGCAAAGTAAGATTTCCAATGGAGTCTTTATCTGGCATATCCTTGGCACTACTGTCACCACAAGCGTAGTAATTCTCCACCTTTGTTCTGTATGGTTTGAATTGATTGCCAATATCTTTGCCATCATTTTTCCTGAAATTCTTCAGCAATTGGATACCCTCTATGACCAAATTGCGTGCTTCTTTAGCAGCTTGGGTGAACATACCTGCATTGTCTATCTCTTTCCTGTCGATTAACAGACATGGCAATGCATGTTCTTTTATCCATTCTTCCTTTTCTTCTATTTTATCAATCGGATTATCTGTTTGGGAGTTTACATGCTCTACATCATAGGAGTTGTCGCGATAAAGGTTGAAAGGGAACTTCTGTCCGAACTTATCACAAGTTAATACATTGAACAAAAGCAGTGTCTTGCGGATTTTCGAAAAGCCATCTTTATCTTGATATGAGAAATCATCTATATCGTTTATATCCGAGAAATTGAGACAATCTTTAATGAGGGTTTTCAGCCCGACTCCTTGCGTCACTTTCTGATAAATGTACGAAAGTGCATAATCATTATCTACAAGATATCCTATGTAGTTGTGCTTATGAACATCTTCATGCCACTTGCACAGCGTGTCAAAAAATCGCTTTATCTCATTCCAAAGCAATTCTATCTGTCGAGTATCGTGTTCTGTCAATAGATTGTGCATCTTTTCATAATAGTAACGATATGAGCTACAGTTGTTTTGTCCCGCACAGTTTTTGATAAAGTCGAAGAGTAGGTCTATTCGATTGTTGTACTCTTTATGTTTAGGAGAAATCATTTTCCAAAATTCATCATTCTGAAACTTCTTGCCCATTTCGTCCCATTTTCTCACAAGAGTGCCTGAAGTCATAAGCGAACTTCCAGAAGCTGGTGACAATTTAATACAAAGTAAAAATAAAGCCTTGATAAGTTCTGAGTCTGTCAAGCTGATCTTCCCTCGATTGAGGCGGTTAAAAACTTCTATATCATGCATTCTGTTCCCATTAGGTGCAAGGGAAGTGACAGGTTCTACATTATACCAAATAAATTTGGCTCGCAAAGAAGGCGGTGTGGATGAACCGCGTGACGCATCGGGATAGAACAAAAGTTCTTTGATTTTGTCTTGTAAAGAAGGATCACCGGACAGTTCCTGCTCATACCATCTTTCGATTCTATCCTTAGCTTTTCTGACAAAATAGCTATCTAAATTGTCGGTTGGTAATGGATAATTATAATTTGGAGATGTTGGAGTATAAGTGATTTTAGCAAAATCAAGTTGCTTCCGATTTTCATATTTTAAGGTGTAAAGCTTGAGTGGAGAATTAGCGTAAAGTTTCTCATTTATGCATATTAAGATTAAAAGCATTGTTGTCAAACGTTGTTGTCCATCCAACACATCCCATACATATTTGCCATCTATTTGTTTAGGTTTAACCATCAGTGGCTGAAGATAGTAGTTGGCTTTTCTACCGACATTAGTCCTGACAAAAGTAGTAAGGTCATTGAGTAGGTCGTCAACTTGCTTAACCTCATTCTTATTCGTATCATTCTCGGAAGATTCCCATCTATAACCTCGTTGATATGAGGGAATGGAAAAGATGAAACTGCCAGTCAATAATTCACTGACAGGCATTTCTATAGGATTAGAGAGTCCTATGATATTATTTATATTTGTTAAATCCATAACATACTTATATTTTATAATTCCACAACACAAAGTGGTTTAAACTTTCACCTTTTCTGTATTTTCTTTAGAAGTGAGACGCAAAACGCAATAATCCATGATTCCCATAATGAAGCTGTCATATCTAACTTGTTAAACAGTGTCCATTTTCACTTAGTCGAAAGTACTAACCACTTCACATTGAAGACGGCAGAGTTCGGTATATTCTGTTTCAGATATTTTGAATCTCATGCTGCAAATATAATCCTTTTTCTTGAATTTCTCAAACTTGTCACCGAGTTTTTGGAGATAAGAAAACCCATAAATAGAGAGGGAAATGTATAGACAGCAGTTTGAAATCCTCACGAACCGAATATAGGTCATTGGTTGTTATTTTCTGCCTTCCCATCCTGTACTGATTTCAGTACCATATAGGTGGTACTACCTAAGATAAACTGTGAACGGTACTGGATGGGTGTATCAATCACGTAAACTTACAAGTTTATAGAAGCTGCCAAAAACCACCTCTTCCTCATTTCCTTTAAGAACTTTGGCGTGATGGGGAAACCAGAGGCATCGCCTATCACAGAGTCTATTTCAAGTACCCGTCCATCGCTTTGACAATCACAATGAATATGGACAGCACGTCGTAAAATATCCTGCCCATGGAAGATGCCCCATCCTTCTTGCAGAGTATCATACATAGGTTCACAAAGAATGATTATCCGCAAACATACCACCGTTCTATTTTTATAACGACTGAGTAGAGACGCGATTCATCGCATCTCCACTGATTGATGGGCATTTAGGACGTGTCTTGTCATGCCGTGAGTAGTGACTCCTTATTCACCGTGTTTGACTCTATGTAATGAAGAGGTTAGACTGGAGAGTATAAGGTTGTCTCAACGCAACGCACTCTTATTCTGTCTTATAAATGGAAAATTACTGTACATTGAAAATCTTCTTCTTCGTGTGTACTTTATGAAAGAAAATGGACGAAAAAGTGAAGGACTATGCTATAATGTAGACCCATTCCAGTGATTTTAAGTTGTTTAGTGTAGGCTAGTGTAGGCTTAGTGTAGGCAATATTCCTGTTTTTTAT
>CAVDHB010000006.1:0-48840 GCA_963608705.1 Prevotella sp. P5-108 | reverse complement strand
AGCCTCGGAACGCAAAAAAGAGGCTGCGCCGTAAAACCTTAATTACGACACAGCCTCCTTTCAATTTTATTTATTGTCTGTCACCTTCTGTCTCCATACTCCTCGTTTTTGCAAATTAGAACCGGAATCCCACATTTAAACGAAATGAGCTAGTCTTGAACTCGGGTTTCTCCGTAAAGATATCTCCGACAGATCCGTTTGACACAGTATTGTCTACTACCTCCTCACTGTCAAACTTATTGTACTTGCCAGAAGCCCAGCGAAGTTCAAAGCCGAGAGAGATAAATTTGTAGGACGCTTGCATTCCCCAGGAAAAACCTTTGGCAAATCCGAAACTCACCTCATCGTCAAGAATGATTCCTGACGCTGTCGGTATAAAGTGGAAGAAAGTACCCACTTTTAAATGATTGACTGGATTGACCGTAATGGACGGTCCTATTCTCATGGCTACATCCACTTGCATCATTCCTAAATCAATAGGAAGTTCAGACTCATCATCACCATATTCATCTCCATAACTATCATATGTTGAGCTGGACATATCCTCTATGGGATCTTTGTATTTCACATAGCTCAAATCTATCCATGACCAGTCAATGCCGAACTTTATCTTTCCAAGCAATGGCTTGCGATGGAGATAGTAAGTCTTTCCCCATGACAATGCGAAACCTGTGGAGCTTTTCCATTCATTCGCACTGTTGTTCTGGTCAGTCAAAGTTTGACCAGTCACATAACTCAGGTATAAATACCTTTTTTGTTTCCATACACGATCCCAATTAGCCTCTTTTTCTGTTTTCTTCTGACGTTTCTGTATATCCGTCATAGTCTGCTTGAGGGAATCAATCTGATGCTGTTGCGCAAGGATGGTGCTATCCTGTGATGTGGTCACAATACTGTCCTGTTGTGCCGAAACCTGAACCGTAAATGCAAAAGCACATACCAATGAGCAAACAGCTTTCCTTGTAAATCTGAAGATTCTCATATTAGCTATCTTTTATTTATTTTCCTCTTATTCAAAGAACAGTTCACCTCCTTTGCTTTCTCATCTTGAAGAAAGAGTGAGACTTGTGCGCAGGTTTCGCATTCCAATTCTTCACCACGGATTTCGTAGTAGCCGTGCCCAACTCATCAGCGGTTATGTAAGTGTAATCAGCCAATGTATAAGAGCCTTCCAATGACACAACTCTCTCGCTCTTTAAAGACCCATCCGAATTTAACTGATAACTGAAAGACACATTATCTGAACGGTCTGGCTCTTCCGTCTCTGTCTCTTTGACATATAGACTTTCTGGATGATAATCTCCAGCCACCCCAAAATAGCCTAAACTAAACAAATATGAAGTTTCACCTCCATAGCCACCAAACAATGACAAAGGTGTAGAATATTGCTTGGTCTCATTGGGATAAGCTCCGGAATAATTATAAGTCAATTCTTGCACATACTTATACCCATCTTCCGATTCAGACACATTCGATATCTTCACGAGTTTTCCTTCAGACCATGTAAACGAAATGACACCCTTCCCCTTTTCCGTATAACTCTGGCCATCCTCCGTATAAGTGCCAGAATAGGAACCTTCTATCTTAGTAATATGCCCGTTTCCATCATAAGAGACATTACCTCTTTGAGTCACACGTTCCAAATCATCTTCAATCACATCATATTTAAATCCCGTGATATATCCCGCATTGTTTACCCGTATATCCGACATGACATCTTGATTGCATGTAATAGTAAATGGGTTGTATGCAAAGACATAACGTTCATTTTGTTCTGCATCAAACACGCTCGTCACTTTTCCACTAGAGTCATAATTGAAAATGTAAGGACTAGCAGACCTCAGATACTTCTTCTGTCCGTCTGACCCCGTCACCACTCCAGCCTTGTCGCTGCCTTCCTGCGAAATAGAATCCTCGTCATCTCCGCAAGAAGCGAATCCCATGCCCATGGCCAGTACACCAATAGCAAGCCATCCAGTCTTCCATTTGTTGTCCATCATCGTTTTCATCTCAGTTGTTTTTAAATAGGTTTAAGTTTATTTCTTACTGCAAATTTACCAAGAAGAAAGCACATGGACAAACGACTTTTCAACGCATTATGCCTTTATTCTCAAAGTGAAAGCCTAAGTGGTGATTTTTTCGTATTAACTGGTAAGAATTTAACGAGAGCTACAATAGCTGAAATTATACTATCACGATATGGCTCTTTCCTTCCCCTTTACCACTTCTCACCACTTGCACCTGCACGGGAATGCGCTCTTTCATCTCAGCGGTGTGCGAAATAACCCCGACCTTCTTTCCCTGTACACTTTGAAGAGTAGACAACGCATCGATGACGATATTCAGCGAATGAGAGTCCAGTGTGCCGAACCCCTCGTCGATGAACAACATACCGTAATTATGCGTGCCGCCAGAGATAGCCGACAGCCCCAACGCCAAGGACAAGGAAATGAGGAAAGTCTCACCCCCAGACAAAGTGCTGAGTTCACGAGGCTGCTCCGCATAATCCATGTCTTTCACACGAAGAGAGAGCGAATCCCGCACCGGCACCAACCGATAGCGAGGAGTCAGCATCTTCAAGTACACATTCGCTTGCGCTACAAGGAACTGCAACGTGTAGCACTGTGCCATTTGCCGCATATTGTCTCCCGTATTGGCACCCATGAGCGCATTCAGTTCTGCCCATTTCTTGTATTCACCCTCCAAAGCGTCCTGTTCATTCTTAAAGGAGTCCCTCCTTTCCCTGGCCTTCTTGTCCTGTTCGAGAACCGTTTGCGTCTGTAACAGATTGTTCTGCAAATCTTTCCGCTCCGTTTCACCTTTCTGTTTCAAAGCCAGCAGCTCATCCTCACTCTCAGGCAACAGCTCCTTCAACTCCTCCGTCTGCTTGCGGACAGACTCCCACTTCGCATACAACGCCCGTTCATTCTGCGCCTTCAGACTACCGTCCTCTTTCGCCTTGTCGCACGCAGTCTGTGCCTGTTTACACATACGCTCCAACTCCCTTGCCACCTCCTCTGGGTCCTTTCCCTCAAAGAAAGCGCACAGTCTTTTTTGTATCGCCGCCGTCTTCTCCCTTTGCTTCTCCCACACTTTCCGGCCAGTCTCCGCCGCATCCTCCGCTTTCCGCAAAGTCTCCTTCACCTGTTCCTCCACCGCCTTGAGAGAAGCCAGCACGCCTTGCGCATCGTCTTTGGCCTGCTTGGCCGCCTCCTGGTCTGTGTGACGTTTCGTCCAACTCTTCTCATAAGCCGAAGGACTCTTTCTCCGCAACTCATTCCAGTCCGGCTCCAAGCCCATGCCGTCCAATTCCCTCTTCCGGTTTTCCACCTCCGCTTCCCGTTCCTGACATTGGCGGACTTCATTCTCATATTCTGTCTTCCTTTCCGCCATCTCCTTGGTCAGAGACAACTGTCGCTCATTCTCTTGTTTCAGAAGGAGTTCCTGTCCCTCTCTCTCTTTCCGAAGCTGCTGACACCGCTTGTCCAAATCCTGGTACTTGCTTATCGAAAGCGTGACCTTATTCCACGCCTTCTCTGTCTCCGTCATCTTATCACGCAAGAAGACAAACCGCTGATTGGCCGCCTCCCTGTCTGACACGGGAATGTCCTCACCCAACGTCACATCCAACGCCTCGTCCTCTTTCCATCTCTCAGCCAGTGTCCCCAAATTGTCTCTCAGTCCTTCAAGTTGCTGTTCCAAGGTAGCAACCCGGCTTCTTCCCTCATTTATCTCCACCTGCAATTTGCGCTGTTCCTCTTTCAACGTATTCTCCCGCCGCTGCTTCTCCTGAATCTGATTTTCCAGTACTTTCGCCGCATTATCCACCGTATGAGCCTCCTGCGCATACGGATGCGAGGTAGCTCCGCAAACGGGACAGGGCTTTCCCTCCTCTAACGCCTGACGCATCCCTTTGGCAGACTCACTGACCAGCTGGGTACGGGTCTCCCTTAACGCAGGCAGCCCCTCTGCCAGCACAGCCAACTCTTTGTCCACCTCCGGCATCCTTTTCCGCAAGGGCGTAAGCACTGCTTTCTTCTTTTGCAGATCCTCCTCATTCTCATGTATATCCCGCTTACATTTGAAATAGTTGACCCAGTCAGTCTTGGCTTGCTTCCAACCCCCCAGCTGACGGGAGAGCGCATCGGCCTGCCGAGTGAGTTGATTAATATCCTGTCTCTCTCTTTCTTTCTCTGCATCCTTCAACTTCTCATCCATCTCGGTCAATGCCGACTCCATGTTTTTCAGCTTCTTCACCTGCGCTTCCAACTTAGCCTGAAGCGACTCCAATCCCTGCTTGTCCCTGGCATTCCGCTCACGGTCTTCCTCCAGTCTCTTCTCCAAAGCGTCCAGCTCACGAAGTTTGGACAATATCAAATCCACCTGGGCAAGGGCTTTTCCATAAGGGGCGAGGGTCTCCAGCTCTGTCTCCGCTTTCTCCAATGCGGCCAGAGCCTTCTGCCTTTCCAACTTGTTCCCCTCCACTTTCAACAGAGCCTGCCTCTTGTTTTCTTGCAGTTTACGGTAGTTCTCCTCCTGCAAGTCACAAGTCTTGCTCTCCGTCTGTAATTCAGCCTTCACTCCCCGAGCTTCCTCTATCAAGGGACGAACCGATTCACGCTTCCGTTCTGTTTCTTTCAGCTGTCCAGCAGCAGTCTCCACCGCATCTTTTGCCGACTGAAGCTGCCCCTTTGCCGTTTCCCATGCGGCAGAAGCAGTCTTCTCTTCCTGTGTTTTTTCCTGCCACTGCCGCCATTGGTTCAGTTTCAGCTCATTTTGGGTCATCTTGTCTCTCAACTCTTTCAACCGGCCATTTATCTGCGCCACCTTCTCATTCAGCTCCGCCCTCTTCTCATCGGGAAGAATCTCCTGCAAAACAAGCTCCTGTTTCTGCCTAAAAGCATCGAACGCCTTCTGCGCTTCCTTGTAATGCGTATTGATGGCCACGGCGATACGAGTGTAAATCTCCGTTCCTGTCAGTTTTTCCAACAACACCGCCTTCTCCTGAGAGGGACACTTGATGAAATTGGCGAAACTGTTTTGCGCCAGCATCACCGTGCGGGTGAACTGCTCGTATTCCAGTCCCAAGGCATCCGTAACAGCCACTTTCCTCTTCAAGCCCTTCGTGTCCATCTCCTGCTCCACAAGCGTATGTCCGTCATCTCCCGTCTGATAGCAGGCAAGTCTCCGTTCAGCCTTCTTGTATTTAAGATTGCGATTCAGCGTCACACGCCATTCCGCCAAATATCGCTTCCCGTCATTTCCCTTAAAAACGACAGCCGCACGACCGTCTTTCGCTCCCCTGCGCAAGATATTCCGGGGGTCATCGGAATCCAGTTCGTCTTTGTGAGCTTCCTTGTTATTAAGGTACACATACCGTCTGCTTCCCTCAAAACGGGGCGCTGTCCCATACAAAGCAAGACACACCGCATCCAAGACCGTCGATTTTCCACTGCCCGTAGCGCCCGTAATGGAATACAACCCTGCACTCCGTAAAGGCTCCTCCGTGAAATCGATGCACTGTTCTCCCTCATAAGAAGCCAGATTCTCTATGATGATTTTCTCTATATTCATTTTTGTAGTGTGTAATTATTAATGTGTAGTGTTTAATTGTCTTTGTTGAGATTAATCTCATCTGTAGTGTTTAATGTTTAATTATTAGTGTTTAATTATCTATGTTGAGATTAATCGCAACTGTAGCGTTCAGCTAATTAAACATTAAACACTAATAACTAAACATTATAAGAGTCTGCCTCTTTAATCGCTTGTCTCACTAACGGAAGCAATGTGTCAGGCAGTTCCTGCTGCATCTTTGCCTTGTAAATTTTCCGAATCATGTCCAAGGGCGACAGTTTTCGCAACGTTTCCAAAGAACCTATATCCGCCCATTCCTCCGATTGCGTCTCCGCCGGATAAGTCGCTTGAATCTTGCAGAGCCACACCTTCTTGTCAGCCAACGCCTTCTCCGCCTTGTCTGAAAGAGCCGGGTCTGCTCCCGACATCCGCACGTTCAATTGCAGATAACACCGTACTGCGTCCTTATCCTTTTCGTCAGGCAATTCTTTGATGCGTTCTTCCACTTCCTCCCAAGGCAACGCTTTCTCGGGGAAAGACCGCAAGGGATGCAACAAGGCGAAATCCCTCGACTCCAACGTGTACTTTCCATCTTGCTCGACACACAGAATGTCCGCCCCATGCTTATATCCTCTCTCCGTAAACGACATGGGCAACGCACTTCCGCAATAGCGCATATTCTCCTTGCCTGCCACCCGCTGACGACGATGTATATGCCCCAAGGCCATATACACAATCTCCGGCGAAAGGTCTTTGAAATCCACCTGCTCCGAACCTCCCACGACAATCCGCTCGCTGGAGCCTTCCGCTATCTCGCTGCCATTGGCATACAAATGCGCCAACACAATCTTGGGCATTTCTTTCCCGTAAAGCTCGTCCGCCTTCTCCAACACCTTCCCGATAAAGGCACGCACCCCTTTACTGTACGTTTCCACCGGAGCCACATCCCCTTCTCTGAGATAAGGAATAGCCAAACAGCAGATTTTCTCTTCAAGGTCAGTCCTCGAATGAATCGTGAGGACCATCTTCCCATAGTCCGTCTCACCGTCTTTTTTATCCAATGTACCGACAACCGTTATATGAGAAAGTTCCAGCAAAGGCGCCGGAGCCTCCAGACGAAACGCACTGTCATGGTTTCCGGCAATGACAATCACCTGCAAGCCCTCGTTTTCCTCCGTGACAGTCTTTAAGAACTCGAAATAAACCCGTTGTGCCATAGCAGAAGGATTCCCGTTGTCGAACACGTCCCCTCCTACCAGCAAAGCGTCCGGCTGTTCCGCTCGTATAAGAGCTGCCAGTTGTCTGAAATAATCCCGATGGTCTTCCGTGCGGTCATATCCGTGGAAAGAATTTCCCAGATGCCAATCAGAAGTGAGAATGCACTTTATCATGTTTGAGTTAGCTGAATGTTTCTTGCAAAGTTAAATAAAATTCTCGATTGTTATGCCTGTGTAATAAGAAAAACCGCAAAACCATCCTCTTACAACGTTGGGAATCTCAATGTGCGAACCTCCAAATTCAACTGACACTTCAGGCGGCTTAGGAAACAAGTTCTATGATGAAGTTTTCCGTCTTGAATCCCCCTTTCATTTCTTTGCGTGTTTGAAAATAAAATGGTATCTTCGCAACAGAAACTAAAACAAACGGGAAATCATGGAACGACGCAGAAAACTTTATCCGATAGGAATACAAACCTTCTCGAATATTCGTGAGGGTGACTACCTTTATATAGATAAGACAGAGTATGTTTATCGTATGGCGACATCTGATGCCAAGTATATATTTCTGAGCCGTCCCCGCAGGTTTGGCAAGTCCTTGCTCACCTCCACAATCCACAGCTATTTCTCAGGCCGAAAGGACTTGTTCAAAGGCTTGGCCATCGAGCAGTTGGAGAAGGAGTGGACGGAATATCCCGTGCTTCATTTCGATATGAGTCTGGGGAAGCACATGGACAAGGAGCGATTAACGAGGTATCTGGAGACTCAGTTGGAAAGGAACGAGGAGAATATCGGTGTCGCTAAACAAGCCGTGGATGTCAATAACCGTTTGACAAACTTGATTATTGCCGCTTACCAAAAGACAGGCAAGAAAGTTGTCATCCTGATAGACGAGTATGACGCTCCATTGCTGGATGTGGTGCATGAGGAGAAGAATCTGCCCTTGTTGCGTGACGTGATGCGCAACTTTTACAGCCCTCTGAAAGGCTGTGACCCCTATCTTCGTTTCGTCTTCCTGACCGGCATCACGAAATTCTCCCAGCTGAGTATCTTCAGCGAGCTGAACAACATTGACAACATCAGCATGGACAAGGAATATGCCGCCGTATGCGGTATCACAGAGGAGGAAATCCGTACCCAGATGGATAACGACCTTGGCTTGTTGGCCGAAAGCATGCGGATAACGAAAGAAGAAGCGTTGGACAAGTTGAAGACAAACTACGATGGCTATCATTTCACTTGGCCATCGCCCGACATCTACAACCCGTTCAGTCTGCTTACCGCCTTGTCAAAAGGCAAGATAGACTCCTACTGGTTTGGCAGCGGCACACCGACTTACTTGATTGAAATGCTGAACAAATATGGTGTGACACCTTCCTGCATAGGCGGAGAGGAAGCCTCCGCAGTGGACTTCGACGCACCCACAGAGCGTATGTCCAGTGTCACGCCCTTGCTGTACCAAAGCGGGTATATCACGATAAAGGACTACGACGAGGTCTTTGACACTTACACGCTGGACATCCCCAACAAAGAAGTACGTATCGGATTGATGCGCAGTCTGATACCTTATTATGTGTGTCCAAACTCACAGACAGCGAATAACACGGTGGTCAATATAGCCCGTGCGCTATATAAGAATGACATGGACTTGGCGTTACAACGTTTGCAGACCTTCCTCTCCACGGTTCCGTATTGTGACCATACGGACTACGAGGGGCATTACCAACAAATGCTCTACGTCATCTTCAGCTTGCTGGGATTGTATTGCGATGTGGAGGTGCGGACTCCTCGTGGACGTGTGAACATTGTGATTCGTGCGCCTCACTCCTTATATATAATAGAGCTGAAACTCGGTAAAAACGCAGAGGTAGCGATGAATCAGATAGACCTGAAGCAATATCCTGAACGTTTTCGCCTGTGTGGGCTGCCACTTGTGAAAGTCGGCGTCAGCTTTGATTGCGAAAGGCGCACGTTGGGAGATTGGAAAATCAGCGCATTGTAAACTTATTATGATTTTATCAAATAATGTTTTCCATTGAAATGGTTTAAACTTTTACTCCCTTTCTGATTTTCTTCAGAAGTAAGACACAGAAATAAAGCCATCGTTTAGCATATAGTTTGTGAACAGTTCTCCGCCCGAAAACATTCGCTTGTGCACGCAATAGGCTTCATTCCTTATCGAAGCCTTCTTCATCAGCCATCGCAAAAGGCTTCATCGGCCATCGAAGCCTTTTGCATTTTCGCATCATTTATACACATAAAGCATCTCACGAATAAAGTTGTAGAAAAGTTTAACTATAGCCTAAAGGTTTTGTCTTTGCTTTAATACTACATATTACTCATTTGAACCAATCCATAAAGGACAATACCTGTAACAAAGCTTATTACCATAGAGCCAAGTGTAAGAAACGTGAATGTCTTGTTTCGTTCTGTTCTTCTGAAAGGATAAATCAGATGTGTGACAGCTATCCACGGAATGAATAGGAATGTACACAATTGTCCGATAGTTGGATATAAATCGCTCTTATATGGCACTATTGTAAGAAGCAACTTATAGAGCATACACACTATCCACAATGAGCTAAGTGAGCATAAGAAGAATTTCACATACTCATATTTTTTCCCTGTGTATTTTTCTGGTAAAATGAAATAAGCGATAGTCAACAGGGTGATGACGATACCAATGGAAGGATAATAATCGAACATCATATTATGAAGTGATTTAAACTTTTGTATTTAATGAACACTATAAAAATTCATTGACTCGTATCCGACTGGAGTCTTTTTATATCCTGTAGAGACAACCCCGTACACTGCATAATGAGCGTAACGGGCTGATCATGCGCCAACATCGTACGAGCCACTTTCTCTATACCACGTGACTCTCCAATCTTCACACCTCGTTCCTCGCCAATCCTCACACCACGTTCCTCGCCAATTTTTTCCCCTGTCTTTACCGCATAGTCATAAGTGGCCTGATTGTCACGGAAAATCCGCAGACTTTCCTCATATTCATCACGCTTTAGAGGGTCAATATGAGCTATCTCCGCAAGTTCCTCCAACTTGCGAAACAACTCTTTTTGCTTTGTAAACGGTAAATGCTCAAGTGCTTCCATGTGTTTCAGTGTAAATATCCAACGTTCAAAATCATTCTCGCATTCCTTTTCCGACTTCTTGAACTTGGGCAATTCAAGAAAAATCATCCGCATCTTATCGGTAAAGACCTGTTTAGAGGCTCTTTCCATCAAATCCACATCCGTTCTGAAATCATGTAATGTATCGGAGAGAGCGAAATTCAGGAAGAATACGCCATACACAGCCTTAATCTCATAATTCCACGAATCTCCCTTCTGTCCTTGGCGGACGATTGATTTCGAAAGATAGAACAACGCACGCTCTTTGAAATTTTCCTGACCACGATTCTGCATCTCCACTATGATATACTCCCCCGTGTCCGTTTTGCAGTAAATGTCATAGATGATGCCTCGTTGCTCCTTGAATTCAGGAGAAAGCTCTTTGTCCATGAATTTCAAGTCCGTAATACGACGTTCTCCTGTCAGAAGACAGTTGAGAAAGTCTATCAACAGGCTTTTGCTGACAGTTCTGCCGAATAGGTATTTAAAGCCCCAATCGGTGAAAGGATTGATAAATCGTCCCATTGCAGTAAAATTTAGTAGAGCAAGAACTCATTAGTAACGCCTCAAAGATAGCGGTTTCTTTTGAATTGGCCAAATGCTTATTATAAAAATACAGTAATGAGATGCTGTAAAGGTTTTCCGTCTTGAAGACCACCTTCATTTCTTTGCGTGTCTGAAAATATAATGGTATCTTCGCAGTAGAAACTAAGACCAACGGAAAATCATGGAACAGCACAGGTAACTAAGCTGGCGGATGCAATTCCGCCAGCTCTTACATATACCTCACGGCTTAAATACCTTCCATCCCTCAATGTGCGTGGTGTCCTCAGTATGCGTGGAAGCGTATCGCCACAAGTCTCCGTCTTTATCTCCGATAATCACTCCGCCTATCATCTTCACTCTTTTCTCCAGCCTCTCTTTTTTCAGATAGTCCACCAAGGCGTTGTGTTTCGCCACTGCTTCAGGGTCACTATCCTTCGTCTTCGTGTCAAACAGGCAAATCGTACCGTCTTTCAGACGGATGACAAAATCCACATAGAATGGGGCTACCACTTTCCGGCTATTCTCATATACCACGGAAAAATGCTCTTTCCCTTGGTCTCCGTTCTTATACCACCAGTCGATGCCCTCGGCATGACGTTCCAAGAATGTACGGAAACGCTCTTCCGGGGTTGACTCTCTATTTAGTACAAAACAAGGCTGCAAAGCGTGATCGGGAGCAGATACTTCCTGATGCGTGTCTTGCGGATAAAGCCGCTCTTCTGGCACTTCCCACTCATAGGACTCCCGCTTGACGATATCCGCTTGTTGTTCTTTCAACCGTTTGTAATTCTCCAACGCCGCTTCTATCAATGCCTTGAATTGTGTCCGATTCTCGCTATTATGCAAGATAATTTTCTTTGCATCCGCGTCGGTCACTCCGAAGTAGGTCTGCATCATCCATACCAACGCATTGGCCAATACGGGCGTGCTGTCATTCGGAGCGAAGCTCCCCACTTCACTGCGACAGAAAAGCATAAACAATCTGTCCACCTCTCCTTGCGTGCGGGCGATATGCGCCTTATGGGTCACTTCATACACTCCTTCCTCTTCTTTCAAATTCATATCCCTGACAATGGAGGCCATGATACGCCGCTTGTCCAAGTCAATGTCCCCCCTTACCTGCTCCTTGTTCTGTTGCTGTATCTGCTCGATGAATCGGCCTCCATCCTCTTCGTAAGGATTCTTCACGTCCCAGCGGCCTTCCGCCGTCTGACACAACACCGCCCGGAAGTTACTTCCCAAACGGTTGCGCACAGTCAGCCGTTTCACGCATTCCGCATCCAGACACACGTTCCGCAAGTCTTTCTTACGTCGCGCCACAAATTTGCTGAGATAATCCATATCCTCTTTCACCACTTGGATAGTATCGGCACTCAAGTTAGTATATACAAAGCCCTTGTTCAAACTCTCGTCTTGGTAGAAACGCTGCTGGGGCATCCGCAAGATGCGTCCCACCGTCTGTACGGCAAACTCCGGCTTTTTGATGTCCCTGAAAATAAGCAGCACGTGCGCCCTCGGACAGTCCCATCCCATAGCGATGGCCTGTTTGAAAAGCAGAACATCCACCAGGCTATTCCATGCTTCGATGCCTTCCAAGTTCACTTTCTGGTCAGACAACCAGACCGCCAATCGCCCATTTTCCTCCGTTATTTCCTCATACATCTTCAAATAAGCAAGCAACTCCTCCTTGATGGTCTTGTCATCCGCACTCATCGACGGCTTATCACTCGGCAACTGAATAAGCAGCAACGGATTGATATCCACTCCCTCCGCCTTGTATTTCTCCACCAACTCCTTTCGCTTTGCCAAAGCTTTCCGCAACAGTTGCTGGTTCAACGTAAAGCTCGAAGAGGCAGAGTCCTCTATGCCGGGATTCAGCACGACACCTTTCTTAATCATCTCCTCGGCAATCACGTCTTGCCTGTCCACCGTCACAATCTGGTCGCTCTGTGAGGTAGGCGTAGCGGAAATACGCAACTCAATCTTCGGATTCAGCTGAGCCAACAGCTCCTGTGCTTTCTTAGCAGTCTTACCAGCATACGTATGTTCCTCATCCACAATGACTACTATCGATGTACGCCTTTCCTCTTGCGTACGTTGCGCCACTTCTATCAAGGTACTTCCAAGTTCGTTTTCCCTTATAATCAAGTTATTATCCTGATTCACACTATCCCAATTCAAGAAGAGAATATCCCCTTGTCGCAGGTAATCGAGCGAATGGTCTATCTCGTCCCAGCGCAACGTACGCAAGTACTGATTGGAGGAGAACAGACCTTTCATCTTGAAGTAACTTTGCTCGTGCAGCTTGTGGGGTGCCAACCAGATATAGGCAATCTCATGGAAAGGCATCCCCCCATCTTCCGCCACATCTTCCGTCAGCCTTTCCAATAAGGCCGCCGTTATCACCGTCTTTCCCGAACCCGTGGGGGCTTTCAAGATTATCTTTTTCCTGCGTACATCCAACAAGAGTTGTTTCTTCATTTTTCGCAGCAGTTCGTCTACCGCTTCCTCTTGATAATGCTTTAACTGAATCATGCTTCATCCTCCTTTTTCGTCAATATATACTCTGTCTCCTCCAAAGGTTTGTCCTCCATCGGCGGGGCTACCTTATTATATACATTCAGAAACTGCGCAGGGAAAGGCACCAGCTCCACCTTGTCTATCACTTCCAAGAAATCTTCCGTGAACGGATAGTTCCCCGGACAAGAAACGTAAGCATGCACAGGTTGTACCACTGTGATACTTTTCAGCTCCTCTCCCACCTTCTCTATCCAAGTGAAGTCGAGTATGATCAACATACTCCGCTCTCCTTCCTTGAAATAACGGAGTTTGTCATTCTTCGCCTCCAACTTACCGAACTTCTCCTGCTCGGTATAAAGATTCTCTTTCAAACAAAGCATATCCACACCTTTCCGTTGCAATTCATCCCGGTTGGCCAAGGTGTTTTCTCTGGGCATCAGCTCTACTTTATAATAGCGTAAGTTGTTATTTTTCAGTCCTTCCACTTCTACACCTTTAGGAGTAGTATAGCCCTCAATGACTTTCTTGTTCCTTACATAGGTAATGTCTTCGCAGATGCGATTCTCGTTGTTGTTTACCAAGATACACTGCCTATGGCCTCCATCTTCTTTGTTTAATTCCATAGTGGCGTGGAGGGTGGTGCCAGAGCCGGCGAAGAAGTCGAGGATGAGAGCAGCTTTATTTTCATGATGCTTTATGAGGTTCTTTATCAATTCAACTGGTTTAGAATTATTAAATACATCCTTTACTCTAAATATTGAAGTCAGTAAATTACTACCATCACCAGTTTCAGCTACATCATAATAAATACTACGTGTCTTTTTAATCTTTCCTTTTACTTCATCGTAATAAACCTTTTCATAGGGAACTCCTCTCCGCCATATAATAAGTTTATTTACAACCAAATACTTCATCCTATCAGCTCCTACCCTCCATCTTCCAGCTTTACCATCTGGTGCAGTAGGATAAAAATCCTCCCTTTTCTCATCCTTTATAGCAAAATACATACTGGGTCTATCCTCCCTATGAGCCGAACTTCCCCATTTTTCTAATTTAACGATTTTATATCGTCCGCATTCATCTGTATACTTATAATCAGAAAGATTAATCTGCTGTACTGGATCTGTCCATTTAAAGTTATTACTTGACTGAAATACAGTTATATACTCATGTTCTGAAACAAAGAAAGCGTCTGTTTGTCCACCGCCACTTTTCTTTCTCCATATTATATTGCCACAAAAATTTTGAGATGAATATATATCATCACACAGCAACTTCAACTGCGCCTGCTCATTATCATCAATTGAAATAAAGATTACTCCCTTCTCCGACAACAATCTTTTCGCCAATCTCAATCGTCTTTCCATAAAGGAAAGCCATTTGGAATGACGGAAGCCATCCTCTTTGTCCACAAACGAGTCGTTGTAGACAAAATCCTTCTTGCCCGTATTATACGGAGGATCTATGTAAATCACATCCACCTTCCCCTCGTACATATAGCAAAGGTCAGTCAATGCTTGCAGATTGTCTCCCTCAATAATAACATGATTGGGAGAAGAAGGACTGTGATACAATCTTTTTTCCGTCACTTCCTTCAATACGGGAATATGAGTGCGCAACTCCTCGTAGACCTCTTCGGAGGAGTCCTCCCACACTAATCCGTATTTCTTCTCCGACATCAACGAACGGATATACGCTTTCTGTTCTTTCGTTAAACAAGTATCTTGCTGAAGGGCATTCAGCAACTTTTTCTGCTCCAAACGTCTACTCATGGTTGTACTCCATTAAAGATACAACCATCGCAAACAGGACATAAAATCAATGTAATCATTGTGGTAGGGACTTTATTGATTGTTAGACACTGTATAAGAAACACGGACAAAAAGAAAGCGTACACCTTCCCTTTATGTCTCGTACCAGGCAGTCCCTACCACAGTATGCCCTAAAGTAAACACAAAGGAAAGGGTACGCCTATCGCTTAGGCGTATCCCAATCCTCGAAGTTTACCTTATAGTCTTGGTAGGGACATTTTAGTACGAAACTTCTTCGAATCAGATACCGCTATCTATATTCATCCGCAAAGTAGCTCTCTTCCGCCCTCCGGCATCCAAGAACCTATGCAAAAGTAGCGCAAAAAAGATAGGCAACCAAAAGCATACCATCTTTTAACGCAAAATTTAGTACTCTCTACACATCAGAAGACTTATCCCCATTCCACAGAGAAAGCAACGAACGGGACATTTGTTTTCTGTCTCAACGCAACGCGCCCTTTCCATATCTAATAAATGGAAAATTACTGTGCATTGTAAATCTTCTTCTCTGTGTGTACTTTTTGAAGAAAAATGGACGAAGAAGTGAAGGACTATGGTACAATGTAGGCCCATTTCCTGTGATTTTAGCTTGTTTAGTGTAGCTTTGTGTACTTTCCGTGTACCTTTAGTGTAGGTAATATTCCTATTTTTGTCATGTTAGAAGCTGATAAACAATGATTTAAAAATGTGTAGTGTAGGTGTGTAGGCAAATTACGAAAAAACTTTTGGAAGGAAAGGTATATTATGTTTAATAGGAAACGTCGTGTGTCTGTATTTTCTAAAATGCTTATTCATTGTGCGTTTTTGACAAAAAGGCTTATCCACACTGATTTATTAATCTTTTTAGGGGAGAAAGATCCTAAATTGTAAAACCTACATAGCATATAATAGGGTAATTATGTAATAAAATGTAGTTAAATGTAGTTTCTATGTAGTTAGGTACATATATAAGCGGCTGGTAAACAAATAGATGCGTTACCTATGTCGTTTATGTAGTTAAAAATGAACTCTTGTGGTGAGAGAGGCATTCAATCCACCGACGGTAAACTTCGCTTTATAACTCACCGCACGGCAAAAATTACTCACCGTATAAAAATAATTACACGGTGAGTTGTGAGTCGCAACTCACCGTATTTTATCCAGCAATCTTATTGAGTCCAGCTTGCTGCAATAAGACAAAACGTTCCGTCAGCACTTTCGTCTGACGGAACGTCTGTATCTATTGCATCGTGGAGATGCGATGAATAGGAGACGCGATGAATCGCGTCTCTACTCCTTAATTATTTATATTCATCCCAGCTCTGGATGTCGAGGTCGTCGAGCTTCGTGGTACAGAAAGCATAGATGAACGCACTGGCCAGACGGGAGTTCGTTATCAAGGGCACATTCAAATCCACTGCCGCACGACGAATCTTGTAACCGTTGTTCAACTCGGAAGAGGTCAGATTCTTCGGGATGTTCACCACCAAGTCGATCTTATGCGAATGGAGCAGTTCCAAAGCGGAAGGTTTCTTCTCCTCGCTCGGCCAATAGACCAACTCATTCTTCACACCATTCTCAGTAAGGAACTTGGAGGTTCCACCCGTAGCGTAAATCTCATAACCGTATTCCACCAACATCTTTGCCGCATCCAACATATCGGCTTTCTGCTTAGGAGAACCCGTGGAAAGCAACACGGTGTGTTTAGGCACACGCTGTCCTACAGCCAACATACTCTTCAGCAAAGCACTGTTTGTATCCTCGCCTAAGCAGCCGACCTCTCCGGTGGAAGCCATGTCCACACCCAACACCGGGTCGGCTTTCTGCAAACGGTTGAAAGAGAACTGACTGGCCTTGATACCTACGTAATCGAGATCGAAGAGATTCTTCTCCGGCTTCTCCACAGGCAGTCCCAACATGATTCGGGTGGCCAGCTCGATAAGGTTCAGCTTCAGCACCTTGCTCACGAAGGGGAAACTACGGGAAGCACGAAGGTTGCACTCGATTACCTTTATATCGTTCTCACGCGCCAAGTACTGTATATTGAAAGGTCCACTGATATTCAGCTCCTTCACAATCTTGCGAGAAATGCGCTTGATACGGCGCACTGTCTCCACATACAGTTTCTGGGGAGGGAACTGGATAGTGGCGTCTCCTGAGTGGACACCTGCGAACTCGATATGTTCGCTGATGGCGTAGGCGATAATCTCGCCGTTCTTCGCCACGGCATCCATCTCCACCTCCTTGGCATGCTCAATGAAGCGACTCACCACTACCGGATGCTCATGTGACACATTGGCGGCAAGCTTCAAGAAACGCTTCAGTTCGTCCTCATTGGAGCATACATTCATGGCTGCGCCAGACAACACATAGGAAGGACGCACCAAGACAGGGAAGCCCACCCGTGCGATGAACTTGTCAATATCCTCCATAGAGGTCAAAGCACTCCATTCGGGCTGGTCCACACCGATACGGTTCAGCATCTCGGAGAACTTCTCACGGTCTTCCGCATTGTCGATACTCTTGGCACTCGTACCAAGGATAGGCACGTGCTGCTCATCCAGACGCAAAGCGAGGTTGTTCGGAATCTGGCCACCAGTAGAGATAACCACGCCATGTGGTGTCTCCAAATCAAGCACATCCATCACTCGCTCGAACGTCAGCTCGTCGAAATACAAGTGGTCGCACATGTCATAGTCAGTGGAAACCGTCTCCGGGTTGTAGTTGATCATGACACTTCTCCAGCCTTCCTTGCGGATTGTGTTCAAAGCCTGCACACCGCACCAGTCGAACTCCACAGAGCTACCAATACGATAAGCTCCAGAACCCAACACCACCACGGAACGTTTGTCATGCGGGAAGTTAATGTCATGTGCCACGGCAGCATAAGTGAGATACAGGTAGTTTGTCTGAGCCGGATATTCAGCCGCCAAGGTATCAATCTGTTTCACATAAGGTACGATGCCAACAGATTTACGACGGTTGCGTACCACCAGAATAGCCTGCTCGATACGCATTTCTTTCTCCAATCCACAAGCACGGGCTATCTGGAAATCGCTGAATCCCTGCACCTTTGCCTTCAGCAACAACTCGTTGTCAAGCACATTGATGCTGGTGCATTTACGCAGTTCGTTGTCTGTATCAATGATGTTCTGCAACTTCTGCAAGAACCATTTGTCAATCTTGGTCAGCTCATGAATCTGGTCAATGGTATAACCATTCTCCAACGCCTTCGCTACCACGAAGACACGACGGTCTGTAGGCTCGCTCAACGCCTTGTCAATATCAGGAATCTTCAATTCCTTATTCTCCACAAAGCCGTGCATACCCTGACCTATCATTCGAAGTCCCTTCTGAATAACTTCTTCGAAAGTACGGCCAATAGCCATCACCTCGCCTACGGACTTCATGGAAGAACCTAACTCCCGGTCTACACCGTGGAACTTGCCCAAGTCCCAACGCGGTATTTTACACACCACGTAGTCCAACGCCGGCTCGAAGAAAGCGGAAGTAGTCTTGGTCACAGAGTTCTTCAAGTCGAACAACCCGTAGCCCAACGCTAATTTAGCCGCCACGAAGGCCAACGGATAGCCTGTAGCCTTGGAAGCCAATGCGGAAGAACGGCTCAGACGAGCGTTTACCTCAATCACACGATAGTCCTCGGACTCAGGATCGAGAGCGTACTGCACATTACACTCACCCACAATGCCCACATGGCGCACAATGCGGATAGCCAATTCACGGAGTTTCTGATATTCGGAATTGCTGAGTGTCTGGGACGGAGCGATGACAATACTCTCACCCGTGTGAATACCCAGCGGGTCGAAGTTCTCCATATTACATACCGTGATGCAATTGTCATACTCGTCACGCACCACCTCATACTCAATCTCCTTCCATCCTTTCAGACTCTTCTCCACCAGTACCTGCGGAGAGAAAGAGAACGCTTTCTCACAAAGTTTCTTCAGTTCCTCGTCCGTGCTACAGAAACCGGAACCAAGTCCGCCCAAGGCATACGCCGCACGCACAATGACAGGATAGCCCACGTCATGCGCCGCTTTCACAGCCTGCTCCATGTTCTCGCAAGCCTCGCTGCGCATCGTCTTCACGTCAATTTCGTTCAGACGTTCCACGAACAGCTCACGGTCTTCCGTGTTCATAATGGCCTCCACAGGAGTACCCAGTACACGTACATTATTGTCTTTCAGTATATTCTTACGAAACAGCTCCACTCCGCAGTTCAAGGCGGTCTGTCCGCCGAAAGCAAGCAGAATGCCGTCCGGCTTCTCTTTCTTGATTACTTTCTCCACGAAGAAAGGCGTCACGGGAAGGAAGTATATTTTGTCCGCCACACCCTCGCTGGTCTGCACGGTGGCGATGTTCGGATTAATCAGGACTGTCTCTATGCCCTCTTCCTTCATGGCCTTCAACGCCTGGGAGCCGGAGTAGTCAAATTCGCCAGCCTCTCCGATTTTCAAAGCGCCGGAACCCAGAAGAAGGACTTTCTTTATAGTAGTATCTTTCATTTCTCTATCTGTAATGTGTTAGCTATCAAAGCATCTTAATGAAATCATCGAACAGGAATTCCGCATCCACCGGACCGCCGCACGCCTCTGGATGGAACTGGACGCTACGCCACGGTTTAGTCTTATGCATCACTCCTTCATTAGATCCGTCGTTCATGTTCACGAACCATTCCTTCCAATCGTCGCCCAGTGTATTCTTGTCCACCGCATATCCGTGATTCTGACTCGTCACAAGGCACGTATTCGTACCCACCATGCGCACAGGCTGGTTGTAGCTGCGGTGTCCGTATTTGAGCTTGTAAATCTTACCACCCGCAGCCTTGGAAAGCAGCTGGTTGCCCATGCAGATACCCATGATAGGCTTGCCATTGTCCGCAGCCATCGCTTTACGGATATTCACCACGGTCTTCTCGCAGGTATCGGGATCACCCGGTCCGTTGGCGAGGAAAAGTCCATCGTAAGGAATCTCATTGAAATCATAGTCCCAAGGCACCCGAATCAACTCCACGCCCCTTTTTATCAAGCAACGGAGAATGTTGTTCTTCACGCCACAGTCGACCAGCACCACTTTCTTACGGTCTTTTCCTTCGTTATAGCGGATGATTTCCTTGCAGGATACTTTTTCCACGAAGTTCACCCCGGCATAATCTGCCTCCGGCACGTTCTCAGGGTCATCATCGAACACAATCTTGCCCATCATCACGCCATGCTCACGCAACACTTTCGTCAGCTCTCGTGTGTCGATGCCTGTTATCCCGGGCACTTTCTCCCGTTTCAACCAGTCCGCCAGACTTTCCACCGCATTCCAATGGCTGTAGTCCTGGCTGTAATCACACACGATAAGCCCCTTGATATGGATACGATCACTCTCCATGAACTTCTCGATGCCGAATTCATCCTTCGTAAAAGGTGGAACTCCATAATTGCCAATGAGCGGATAAGTTAACGCCATGATTTGCCCCGCATAAGAGGGGTCAGTCAAACTTTCCGGATAACCAGCCATCGCCGTGTTAAAGACGACCTCTCCAGCCACCGGCTGCTCATAGCCGAACGACTTCCCGTGAAAACGAGTCCCGTCGTCAAGGATAAGTGTCACATTTCTCATTCTGCGTATTCTATACTACTATTATTAGTTTTGTTTTTTATTATATACCTCGTCCACGTACTTTATGTACGCCTCGTTTACCAGCTTCATACCTCCCGGCGTGGGATAATGGCCGCTGAAATACCAGTCTCCCTCATGATGAGGAATAGCGGTATGCAACCCTTCCAGTGTCTGATAGACAATCTCAATCGGTGTCTCGATACCCGGAGAGCGAAGCAATTCCACCATCTCGGAAGCGATTTCCTCGTCTGTGAAGTGCGAGTAAATCTCTATGGCAGCGTTCTTCATCTCGTCTTTCGGTTTCTGCAACTCACGCTTGCATTTCTCATACACATCTTGAATCACATGCTCCATTCCTCGCTTCTTCAGCAAATGGACTGCCGTGCGGAAAGCGATGAACTCGTTCATGTGGGGCATGTCGATACCGTAATAATCGGGGAAACGCACCTGCGGAGAGGAAGACACGATGACAATCTTCTTCGGATGCAGACGGTCAAGGATACGGATAATACTTTCCCTCAGCGTAGTGCCTCGCACAATACTGTCGTCGATAATCACAAGGTTGTCCACATAAGGCGTAATACTGCCATAAGTGATGTCATAGACATGAGCCGCAAGGTCATTACGGCTGTTACCCTCCGTAATGAAAGTACGAAGCTTGATATCCTTGATAGCCACTTTTTCATTTCTTAACCTCACACGCATGATTTTCTCCAGCTCCTCGTGTGTGGGTTTATGATCAAGTGCCTCAATCTGTCTCATTTTCTGCTGGTTCAGTTCATCCTTGAACGCATCAAGCATTCCGTAGAACGCCACTTCCGCCGTATTAGGAATAAAGGAGAACACCGTGTGCGCCACGTCTCCGTCAATCGCCTGCATGATACGGTCTTTCAATTGATATCCCAACGCTTTACGCTCCACATAGATGTCCTTGTCGCTGCCACGGCTGAAGTAGACCCGTTCGAAAGAGCAGGCCATTTTCTCTTTCGGAGGCAGAATCTGCGAAAGACTCATCTTGCCATTCTTGTCCACAATCACGGCCTGTCCGGGCTGTAACTCGTTCACTTGGTCAGCCTCCAACTCAAAAGCGGTCTGAATCACCGGACGTTCAGAAGCCACGATGACCACTTCGTCATCCGCATACCAGAAACCTGGACGAATACCCCAAGGGTCACGCATGGAGAACATCTCTCCACTGCCCGTCATGCCACACACGACATAGCCGCCATCCCATCCAGGAGCGGCAGACCTCAGCACATTGCGCATATCCATGTGGTCTTCGATATATTCAGTGATGTCTCCACCCTCAAGCCCCTTCTCTTTCGCATTCTTGTAGTTGCGTTCCGACTCACGGTCAAGACGGTGGCCTATCTGCTCCAACAGGATATAGGTGTCTGAATAGATACGGGGATGTTGCCCCTGCGCACGGATTTGTTCGAAAATCTCGTCCACATTGGTCATGTTGAAATTGCCGCACAGACAAAGATTTCTCGCTCTCCAGTTGTTACGACGCAAGAACGGATGGATAAATGAAAGGCCAACCTTACCGGTAGTAGAATACCGCAGGTGGCCCATATATATCTGTCCCGCAAAGGGAACGTTCTTTTCTACAAAATCAACATCGTTAAGCTGTTCGGGGGTGAACGCCTGAAAATCTTTGCCCAAAGAAGCGTAAATTTCCGTAATGGCTGTTGAACCAAGCGCCTTCTTACGGAACATATATTCATTTCCCGGTTCGGCGTTCAGATTGACACAACCAATACCGGCACCTTCCTGCCCGCGGTTATGCTGCTTCTCCATAAGGAGATACATCTTGTTAAGCGCATACATCCATGAGCCGTATTTCTGCTGATAATAGGCCAAAGGTTTGAGCAGCCGAATCATTGCCACTCCACATTCATGCTTTAATGGTTCCATGTAATCAAATCTATCGAGTGCAAATTTTCTGCAAAGGTACTATTTTATTCGCAGAGTTGAAAGTGGATTGATTTTTTTTTGTACTTTTGTGCTTAGTGATAGAAAAAGCATAAAACATGAAAGAAATCTATTTGGCGGGAGGATGTTTCTGGGGAATGGAACACTACCTCCAATTTGTCAGAGGCGTGGAACACACCACTGTGGGCTACGCCAATTCCATACGTCCAAATCCCTCCTACGAAGAAGTATGCCAGGGAGAGACCCTTGCGGCAGAGACCGTCAAAACAGAGTATGATCCTTCCGTCTTGCCGTTGGACAAGCTGCTGCGAATATTCTTCAAGGCCATCGACCCGTTCAGTGTGAACAAACAGGGAGAAGACGAAGGACTTCAATACCGCAGCGGAATCTATTATACAGACAACAATGATTTGCCTGTCATAAAAAATATAGTGAACGAGATACAAAAAAGCAGTCCGTCCGCTAAAGTGGCCACGGAAGTAAAACCGCTCACTAACTTTTACACCGCTGAAGAATACCACCAGCAGTATCTGGACAAGAACCCAACCGGCTATTGCCATATCCGGCAAGAGCTGTTCGCCTACGCCAAGAAAGCGAATGAGGAGTGAAAAACAACGATTCTAACAAGACATTGAACTTTTTCTGAATTTTGCGAGCAATAAATTTGGTGGTATCAAAAGAAAGCACTACCTTTGCACCCGCAATTCAGAAATGAGTTCTGAACAAGGTTGCCGAATTGGCTCAGTTGGTAGAGCAACGCATTCGTAATGCGTGGGTCCCCGGTTCAAGTCCGGGATTCGGCTCATATTAAGCCAAAGATTGGAGAGATGCTCGAGTGGCTTAAGAGGCACGCCTGGAAAGCGTGTAGACCCCAAAAGGGTCACGGGAGTTCGAATCTCCCTCTCTCCGCTCACAATAAAAGGGAATAGAGAATTTCTTTATTCCCTTTTATTGTATTCCACAAACTTGTGTACTTAAAAAATGAGGTAGGAATATTCATTTTTTGGAAAAAATGGGTATCTTGTCGGCTCATTCGACAAACCAGGGGGATTAAGCATATAGTTTAATAAGCCTGAAAAGAAAAAATCTAAATACTACCTAATCAGGTACTACACACATTGAATATACGTCTATTCAATATAGCACATGATCAGGTAGTACTATCTTTATTAAAACCGCAGGTACAGCTGCACGTTCACCGTGTTGAAGTTCGCATCCGCTGAAGGTGTACTCTTGTCGTGCGTGAAGTAGTAGCTTCCCTGCACCAACAGATTCTTGTTCAGACGGTAGTTCAGTGAAGCCGTATAGATCTGTGTGGCCGTATGCATGGACTTACGATCACGATACACGTCCCACCGACCGTACAATTTCAGTTTGTTTCCTACAAGAGGCGCACCTACTGTGGCATACCATCCGTCCGCCTTGTTCCCATGGGATGAGAGTTCAGTGTCAGAAGTTTTAGTTGTTTTGAATGAACGACCCTCAGAAGCGAAATACTCACTTCTTACCACCCAATCGCTCTCATAGTCTACGCCCACAGACCAACGATTACGGTCTACGCTTACCACTTTTCCGTCTCCACCTTTACGGGCGTAGGAACCAGTCCAACCAAACGCTCCTATGCGCAGCTCTTTCACGGGCGAAATCCACGCACCTCCAATGAGGTCTTTCTTCTTGTCCACATCCGCCGTATTAATCCCCTGTCCGTTGAAGACCCCTATTTGATAATGCAAAAGTGTATGCGCATCAGCGGAAACAGGCAGCAAATCACCCTGCACTTGTATACCGAGGTCCCTGCCTCCTCCGCTTCGCTCTCCTACCCTGTCGCCAAATCCAGTGAATTTACGCACAGACTGAGCATAGTCATGCAGACCGATGTCTATTGGATTGTAGGGACTCTCGAAAGAGAAAGGCCGCTTGAATTGTCCCCCTTTGATTTTAAGAAAAGAGAACTTGCTCCATTCCGCCCAAGCGTCCACTAAATGGGTACCACTTCCCGTATCCGCATTTGGAAGCCCCCAAAAGTCCACTTGTACCTTGTAATTAAAATCAAGCAGCTTTCCCGTAGTGTACAGTCGCACATAGCGCATATTGAAACCGCCGTTGTCCGTCTGTCCTTCACGGTCGTTCCAGGTATATCGTCCTACCAAATAACCTCCTAATTTCATACTCTGCGCCCAGTCTTTCAACGGCTTTGAAGCATAAGAAGACATCGCCCCGAGTCCCAAGGCCACACACAGGATTACACGTTTGAATTGTTTCATTGTCTCTTACAAAATAAAAAGGACGGAATTGCCATGAACCCCGTCCCCTTCCTATTGTTTAATCGAAATTATTTCAAATGCGTCAAGGCTTCTTTCACCTCATTGTTCGGATCAAGTGTCAAGATACGCTGCCAGTTCTCCTTGGCTGTTTTAATATCTTTTGCCTGATAAGCGGCATAACCCAGGTATTTCAGACATTCCACAATCTGAGAAGAATACTTCGCAGGATCATTCTTGGCATCCAGCAACTGCAACGCTTTAGTGTAGAAAGGCTTTGCGGTAGCGGCTTTCGCATCTGGATCCAAAGCTGCTGCCACACGTCCCTGCCAGAAGCTGCCCATGTAATTATCCGGCTCCAACTTATCAACCTCCGCAAACGCCTGAGCGGCCGCAGCGTAGTCTTTCGCTTTCACGTCAGCCGACGTGTTCTCTTGTGAAGCACGCGCATACAACAAGTGTCCCTTCTTGTACAAATCAGCGGCCTGCGGCTGTTTGCCGTTACTTGCCAAAGCTTTCAAATAAGTGTCATAGATAGAAATAGCCTTGTCATACTGTCCCTCATCCTCATACACGTCTGCGGCATTCGCCAACACGGCATACTGTTTCGGGTCTTTCGCATACAGATTCTCATAATCCTGGGCAGCCTTATCAAATTGTTTGGTAAGTTGGTAGAAAGTCGCTCTGTAGATATAATCGTATGCTATCAACTTGTCAGCAGGAGTAGACTTGAAATACCGTTCTACTGATTTAGCAGCAGCGTCAGTGTCTTTCAACGTGATGTCCGCATACATAGCCAAACGCTGACACGGCACACTGTTCGGATACTTCTGCACTCCAGCCTCGCTCACGCTCTTCGCTTTGGCCGCATCGTTAGCCTGCAGAAGAGACACTGCATAATTCGCAAACTCGCTCTCACGTGCCTCTGGGGATTTAATCAAGCTGTCGAAATAAATAGCCGCAGACTTGTAATCGCCCTTGTCAAAATACAAAGTAGCCAGCTGACGGTTCACACCCGCATAAGAAGGGTCTTTCTGCTGCAACTCCTTCAACAAACGAATACACTCATCAGGGTTGGCTTTCTTGTAAATCAAAGCCTGTTTTACCAAAGCCTCTTTATTATTCGGGTCAAAATACTGGGCATTTGCATACATCTGAGCCGCGCCACCCGCATCATTGTTATGCAACTTAATGTCACCTTCCAACAAATAGGAACGGGCATCCTTCGAATTGGCCTTACGAAGTTTCTCCACGTATTCCTGAGCGACTGGCACTTGATCCGCAGCCAAATAAGCCTGTCCCACGGCATACAGGAACTCCAAGTTCTTCTTGTTGCCTTTCGTATAAACTTTCACCAAATCCTCAGCAGCCTTCGGATTTTTCTTAATCACCGCATCAAGCGTGTCTACACCAGCCTTCCATGCGTCAGCTTCTTGCGCCATTAACGGAGTAGAGGTCAGCAGCAACGCACCGACCAGTACTGAATACATTTTTTTCATCGTATGTCCTTTTAAATATTTATATGCTTATCAATTTACTCTGCCGAATCGTCATCACTCACTTTCAATTGGATGCCCGGAGCGTTGGCCGGAACCAGTCCTGTCTTCAGAATGATACGTTGTCCAATGTCCTGATTAGCCACGAATCCCATGAAACTATAAGGAAGGGCAATCTGCGGGTCATTGTAAATCATATATATGGGCCTCACAAGAGGATATGTTCTCAAATAAATGTAAGCCTGATAAGGTTTCAGACTATTTGCGGCGGTAGCACGAGGCTCACGACTCACGGACATCACTTGTACTTTCTTGCTAAAAGTAAGATTCGTAGTGTCTGTAGGGTCCCCTAACCAATTGGCACCTATCACTCCAATAGCTCCAGGGTTGTCCGCCACATATTGTATCACATCTTTATTATGTTCCATCGCACGCAGATGAGTCGTTACGATGTTCCGTGTATGGCAAATGGAATCCATCGCATAACGGATTGTACTGGAATTAGTGTTGTCGAACACCATTGTCAATTCTCCCAATTTCGAAGAAGGATAGAGCTGGTTCCACCGGGTGATTTTCCCCATCATGATATTGCGGAAATCATCGACTGAAATTAGGGTATCCTTATTTGCGGGATTCACAATCAACGCAAGACCGTCATAAGCCACCAATACCGACTTTGGCGTAAACTGCTTATCTTTCATTCGTTGCACTTCCCCCTCTGTAAGCTGACGGGTAGCGAAAGCGATACGCACACTGTCTTTCAACAACAAGTCTATAGCATGGACCTCAGAAGTGTATACAGGTTTTATCTTCGCGGCAGGATATTGACTTGTAAACGCCGCAATCTCTTGACTTATCACAGGAGCGAAACTCTCGTCCGCCGCAAGATTCAGCAGGCCGGAAGTAGCTGTGGTATTATCCTGCGGATCACTTGAAACTTTCTTCTTCGAACAAGCAGCCATAAAGACAGCCACCACGCTCGCACACAAGCACAACTTTATAAAACTAAAACCACGCATCTGATTGTCCTATTTTATTATTTCGTATTACGAAACATTGCCCCGGTTCCCCCTTAAAAGGGGAAAGGGGGCAGTGTATCTTATTAGTATAAATTACTGCAGTCTGAATGTGACAGGCAGTGTAAACTTACAGTTCACAGACTTACCGTTCTGTTTACCAGGAATCCATTTAGGCATGGCGCGAACGACACGCTTAGCTTCCTGATCCAGAGAAGGATCCACTGAACGAGCGATGGTCACACCGCTGATTGAACCGTCATGTCCAACCACGAACTGTACAATCACACGGCCTTCCACACCGTTTTCCTGAGCGATTGCGGGATAATGGATATGTTTGTTCAACCATTCCATCAACGCAGCCTCGCCACCAGGGAAAGACGGCATCTGTTCCACCATATCGAAGACTTTCGTCTCCACCTCTTCCTTCTTCTCCGGTTCCGGAGCGGCAGGAGCGGCAATGGTAGTCATCGTCGTACGCAATACAGCACCACCATCATCATTTCCTTGTACATTCAATGCACCGATGGCTGTGTTAGTCTGCATCAACTGAGCTTGTGACTTGAACTCATCCTCAGCCTTCACCTCGCTATCTTTCTTAATGACAGGGGCGGTGAACTTGATGGAGCTTTTCACTTTCTCAACGACTTCCTTCTTTTCCTCAGGCTTCTTCTCAGGCTCTTTCTCCTTTACGACAGCCTTCTTTTCTTCTTTAGGTTTATTCTTAGCGGCTTCGAGTTCGGCCATTTTCATCTGCTGTTCCAATTCCGCACGGCGAGCCTCCTGCACTTTATTCACCACGAATGAAATGGCGAAGGCACCGATAATAATCAGAAGCACCACAATCAAGGACCAGTTGAAACGTTTCGGAGCTGTACGGCGCATCTCGTATGCACCGTAAGCCTTGTTTCTGTCCTTAAACACCAAACTCAGCCAGTCATTTGAAATAAGATCTATCTTTGACATATACGTTTCGTTTTAGTGTTATTTAGTTGCGGTAGCCGCATCCTTAATCGTGATATGACCGAATTTTGTCAGCAATTCCTTGTCTTCTTTAGTAATAGGAGTGATCACGTATTTTCCGATACAGTTAATCTGCATTTCGTCCAACACATCAATCAGATTCTTATAAGAAGAATCGTCCGTAGCCTTGATGATGACAGTCGGTGTACCGGGAGCTCCCTTGATTTCATCAAGTTTCTTCTGGTTTTCTGCCTGCTGTTTGTCATCCTCGGCTGTCAGATAAGGCTGAGCCTTCTGAATAGCCTCCTGGTTACGTTCTCCTAACATTTTACGAAGACCGGTATTCGCATCGTATGAACTTGCGACAAGTGATTTCGGGTCATTGAGGTTAATCTGTCCGTCGTAGTAGAATATTTTATCATTTCCACATACAAGGATAGTGATGGCCTCAGACTCTTTCACCTTGTTACGCTGCGAGTCCTGGATATTCTTATCATTAGACGGCATGGAGATTTCCATGGTCTTAGGCTTGCTCAATGATGTACAAAGCATAAAGAAAGTGATCAGCAACATGTTCATATCCACCATAGGGGTGAAATCGACACGCACGTTCATTTTCTTTTGCTTGCTCTTTCTTCTTGCACTCATATTCTTCCTCCTTACTTCGTTGATTCGGTTTTCAGATTCGTTATGAGGTTATAACGGTTCTCATCCAAATCCTGAAGCGCGTTCATTACTTTTTTGATTGTAGAATAGGGTGTGTGTTGATCAGCCTTGATAGCGATACGAAGTTCCGGGTTATTGTCGCGAGCTGCTTTGACCCACTCCTTAAACTGGTTGTTCGTGCTATCACAAGGAATACCACCATATTTCTTCATTTCCGCATCCTGTTGATCGGCTTTTTTGCTCAGGACTTCAGCAAGATTTTCCACAGGAACGCCGAATGTCGGAAGTTCCGAGAAAGTCTTCTCCTGAGACGGTGTGAAGGAAAGGCTGTATTTGTCGCCAATCGCCTGCAGCACCGGATCCATATCCTTCTTGTCCAGACTCATATAAATATGACCTTTCTCGTCCACCAAGATTGACAGGACATTCAAATCCGGAATCTTGATTTGGGAGACGGATGACGGGACATTGACCTTAACCGGTTCCTTCTTTACGAATGTTGAAGTCAACATAAAGAACGTAAGAAGCAACACAGTCACGTCGGACATGGCCGTCATGTCTATGAAGAGGTTCTTCTTTTTTAACTTTGGTCTACCCATAATGTTCGTCAGATTTTAAGTACGACTCACTCCTCCGAACTATTATTTATGAGTAGCGGAGAATGTCTGTACGATTGAGAATCCTACTTCCTCGATAGCGTAAGTCAGCTTATCGATCTTGTTTGTAAAATAGTTGTAGAAAATAACGGCCAAAGCTGCGGTCAAGATACCGAAGGCGGTGTTGATCAAGGCCTCGGAAATACCAGTAGACAATGCCAAAGAGTCAGCACCACCACCAGCTGCCAAAGCGGCGAATGAACGGATCATACCGATCACAGTACCGAGAAGTCCGAACAACGTACCCAGTGTAGTAATTGTACCGATGATAGCCAGGTTCTCCTGCAACATAGGCAATTCCAAAGCGGTAGCCTCGTCAAGTTCCTGCTGGATAGCGATAACCTTCTGGTCTTTTACCATTCCCTCGCGAACTTCCATCTCCTGGTATTTCTCCAAAGTAGCCAACACCACGTTAGCCACAGAGCCTCTCTGCTTGTCGCAGAACTGTTTAGCCTTAGCCAAGTCGCCAGCCTCGAGAGAAGCCTGGATATTTTTCACGAATTTCGCCAAAGAGCTTTTACCGAAAGCGGCACGCAAAGCGAAGAAACGCTCGATAGACAATGCAATCACGGTCAGCAACAGAGTGTGGATCACAGGAACGACCGGTCCACCTTTGTAGACTGTGCCGAGCATATCCAAGGGCTGGTTAGCATTGTCACCTCCCTGGAAGTGAGATCCGTCACCAAGAACGAAGAGGAAGAAGCATACTGCAATGATAAAGCAGCAGATAATCACCCATCCTGCCTGTTTGATGCCAGGTACGGAATTCTTTCTTTTAGCTGTCTTAGCTGTTTGTTTTGTTTCCATAAAGTTTTTGTTTTGAATTTGTTGTTAGTTAATTATGTTTTTGCTTTATTGCCTCGTTTGTTTTTACTATCCGCACCGCACAAGCTGAAATAGCTCTTCACGTTGCTGTTAGAAACCTTTGCAAATATAAGGGATAAAAATAGAAAGCCAAAAAGAAAAGGTACTTAAAACACACTACCGCATTCATATTTTACATATATTAGCTATTATGTAAGCATCGTGAAGATTCTGCCCCTTATATATAATGGTATAGGTTCTCCCATACCTATCTCTAATGTAAAATGAAGGGAGTATGTTTGGTAATTCATCCGCTTTTACGTACATTCGCGTTCAGAACTAACATTAATTACCAGATTATGGAACTGTACAATGAGAAGCCGTATGTAATCGGCATTGATTTAGGAGGCACAAACTCCGTGGGAGGAATAGTGGATGCCAGAGGAAACATTCTGGCTATGGATTCCGTAAAGACCAAAGAAAATCCAACAGTGGAAGAATATGTGGAACGCATGTCCGCAAAGCTGCTCTCCATGATAGAATCAGTGGGAGGAAAAGACAAAATCAAGGGAATCGGCATAGGCGCACCAAACGGCAATTACTACCACGGCACAATTGAGTTCGCACCGAACCTGCCGTGGAAGGGTGTCCTTCATTTGGCGAAGATGTTCGAGGAACGCACTGGACTGCCAGCCCGACTGACTAATGACGCAAACGCCGCCGCTATCGGAGAGATGACCTACGGAGTGGCCAAGGGGATGAAAAACTTCATCATGATTACACTTGGCACTGGAGTGGGAAGCGGCATCGTGGTAGACGGCAAGATGGTCTACGGCGCAGACGGATTCGCCGGCGAGTTAGGACATATAAAGGTACGAGACAACGGACGCCTTTGCGGCTGCGGCAGACACGGGTGCCTGGAGACTTACTGCTCCGCCACGGGAGTAGCCCGCACGGCGAAAGAATTTGTGGAATGCAGCAAGGAAGACACATTGCTCCGTCAGCTGGATCCTGACCACATCACCTCCAAGGATGTGTTCGACGCAGCGGAGAAAGGAGACAAGATAGCCAAACAGATATTCGATTACACAGGCGAGATTTTAGGAGAGGCACTCGCCAACTATATGGCGTTCTCCAGCCCTGAGGCGTTCATTCTTTTCGGAGGACTGACCAAAGCTGGACATTACATTCTCGACCCTGTGCAGAAAGCCTTTGATGCCAACCTGCTGAAAATCTACCAAAACAAGGCAAAGATTCTGGTCAGCGAGCTGAAAGACTCCGATGCTGCCATATTGGGAGCCAGCGCATTGGCTTGGGAAATCAGAGACTAAAATCAATATTCATCATGATTGTAGACAGATTAGAGAATTTAAAGAACTACGCAGGAGTAAACCCCTTGTTCGACAAGGTGGTGGAATTTCTGAACAGCCACGACCTGACCGCATTGGAAGTGGGGAAAATTGAAATTCAGGGAAAGGAATTGTTTGCCAAAGTGGCGCAGACCAAGCCCAAAACAAAAGAGCAAGCCCGCATCGAGGCGCACAAAGACTATCTGGACATCCAGATTCCCGTAAGCGACGCAGAGGAAATGGGATACACTCCCTTGAAAGATTGCAAAGAAGCCACTCCCTACAACCCGGAGAAAGATGTCACTTTCTATGAAGGACTGGCAGAGTCCTATGTAAAAGTAAAACCAGGCATGTTCGCCATCTTCTTCCCGCAAGACGGCCATGCGCCGGGCGTGACACCCACAGGATTGAAAAAAGTCATCGTTAAGGTAAAAGCTTAACTCCAGTCCCCTTTCAGCTGCAACTCGTAGCGGAAGGGGATTTTTAATGACTGAACCAGCGGAGACGCGATGAATCGCGTCTCTACCTAAACAATGTTAATTAGTGGTACAATTGCGGAGAATCATAAATAAAAATCCCCGAATATCCTTTCATAAGATATTCGGGAATTTTCATTTGTAATATACAACTTGTAGTTCTTTTCAGTTACCTTCCGGCTTCACCAAGTCGGCACTCACCGCCAAATCCCAATGGAACAACTTCGGATTGTCCGGATGAGCGGGATCAAAAGTTTTGTAATTGGAGTTCAAGTCTTTTACGATGGGAAGATTGAGTTTCTTCATACCTTCCACCACACATTTAGCGATTTCAAACGCACCGTAAGGATTGAAATGCGTATTGTCAGCCAAAGCTTTTGTCTGTCCAGGGAATGTGTTGGCAGGATAATGTACCAACGCCTGTTTAGAGCCTTCCACTCCGAGAGACTCGAACAGAGTGCGAGACATTTGATGCACATCAATCACTCCTACTTTTTCCCTTTTTGCCACAGCCTCCATTGCTGCCGGGAAGTCTCCGTGTGTCTCCCTTATCTTGCCCTGTTCATCAAAGAATCTGCGCTGAGTGGGAGTCACAAATATAGGAGTAGCTCCATGACGACGCGCCTCATCCACGAATGTTTTCAGCGAATAGGAGTACAAATAGTAGGCTCCCGCTCCCGGAGATTTGATTTTCTGGTCATTATGGCCAAACTCCACGAGGATATAGTCCCCTTTCTTCACCTGGGTCAACAGCTTGGCAAGACGTTTCAACGAGATAAATCCGCTGGCGGTTTCTCCACTCTCGGCATAGTTGGCGATAGCTACCTTGTCATTGAAGAAATACGGAATCATCTGGCCCCAGCTGGCCCATGGCTCACTCTCCTGGTCAGTCACTGTGGAGTTTCCGCAAAGGAACACTGTAGGAATCTTATCATCTTTCTCAATGCGTATGGACTGCACCGCCGGTGACTCTCCGTTGAACTCCAAGGTCAGCTTGTGATCCCAGTTCAACTTATTCACCTCTCTCGGTTTCAATCTCACCTTGGATTTCGCATCAATCTCAGGTGTGCGCATATTCACAATGAAGGAATAGGTCTTGTACTCCCCTTTCTTTGTCTTTATCGCATTGAGGAACAGACGGCGAGACTCCGCTCTCACGGTCGTCACACCCGCATGGCGTTTGCTTCCCAATGTGACCGTAACCCGGTAGTTTCCATCCGGCACTTTCACGGAGAAGTAGAACGGCTTCTTGCCTCCCTTTGAGGGAGAAGGAAGGATGTCATATCCATAGCCCGCCGTGTCAAAACGAGTTTCTTTAGTTACAGTTTGATAACTCTTGTCCGCCTTTCCATTGTCGGGGAAAGCGAACTTCAAATCCTGCGCACTAGCCGTGGCGCATACAGCGGCCAGCAGCAAAGATGCAAAACAATTTCTATAGTTCATGATTCTTAATTCAGTTTATACACTTCAGTACCTGCCAAGAGGAAGCATCCCAATCCGTAATCGTCAAAATCAGGTGTGATGTCATAGCCCGTAGGCTGTCCGTCTTTCGGCTCCTTGCCAGTTCCCTGCACATAGCCAAGGAATCCATTGCTATGAACCGCTTCTTTTACCATGGCGTTCCATGCTTTCAGCAGCACTGGCAAATAAGTCGCTTTGTCAAGGATACCTTGACGCACGCCCCATGCCATTCCGTAGACGAACAACGCCGTACCGGAAGTCTCCTTGCCTCCGAAATTGGATGCGTCATGCAAGCTACAGTTCCAGAAACCATCCGCACGTTGGCAGTCTTTCAACGCCTTGCTCATCAACTTGAAGTCGGCCAGATACAAGTCGTATCCATCTCCTTTGTAGCCTGTACGACGGTCAGCAGAATGCGCCACATCCTGATTCATCTCGTCCATCGCACGCACAATAGCCGCATACGCCCATCCGTTTCCACGGCTCCAATAGCAGTTCCGACCGTTCGGTTCTTTATAAGGAGGATTGAAGTCCGGGTCTCTCCACCACAGTCCTTCTTTCTCGTTGAAAAGCCCGCCGTCATTGTCATCACGCGTCCAGCGATACATTTCCAAAGCCTTCTTATAATAACGAGTGTCGCCCGTGGTGCGCGCCATCTTGGCCAGATAAGGAAGTCCCATCTGCACAGCGTCCACCCACCACCAGTCGTTCACCTGTGGCGTGTTAATAAGCATCCCGGCGTGTGCGCGGAGATTGCTGATCATCTTCTCATCCTTGCACTGGTTGTAGAGGTCGAGATACACCTGTCCACAACAATAGTCGTCCGCATCCCTCGTGGTGTTTCCGTTACGGGGAGTCCATTTGTGGAAGTCCGCCCACTGATACATATAGTCGAAATACTTCTGGTCTGGATAAATGGAATAGAGTGCGGAGAGTCCTTCGAAATAGACCGCTCTTGTCCACAAGTTAGACGGACGGAATTTCTTCACGTAGGTCGGAGTGCGAGGATCAGCGTACTTCTTCATGAAGTAACCGTTTGTTTTCACTAAAGTTTGCAAGGTCGCCTTGCGGTCAGGCAATGCCTGCGCCATAAGCGAGCCGACAGAAAGCAGGAAGCAACATACTCCCGCAAAGATTCGTTTCATAATAAAAATCAGTTTTTTACGGCTTCAAAAGCCTTGGTAATTATTGTTTGACGCAAAGTTAAGGCTTTCATGTACTTCCGGGAATAGAGAATAGTGCCAAAGTCTGTACTTTCGTGCATACGGTTAAAAAAAGTCCTGTCCGCACTCTTCAAGAGTATGGCGAACAGGACTCTCTCCATGTCTTCTACGGTATCTCTTACCAGATTCTTACCCTTTCACTCTCAGAGCGATACATTTTGTCGCCAGGTTTCACTCCGAACGCCTCGTAGAACTCCGGCATATTGCTCAGAGGTCCCAGCACACGCCATTTAGCCGGAGAGTGTTCATTGCTCTTCACCTGTGTAGCCATCGCCTCCGGACGCTGGTTCTGCATCCACGCCAACGCATAACCTAAGAAGAAACGCTGCGAGGGCGTGTAACCGGCAATCTTCTTTCCCTCCTTGTATTGCGCCGTCTGTTTGAACGCATTGTAAGCGGCGATGATGCCACCCAAGTCAGCAATATTCTCGCCCTGCGTGTTCTCTCCGTTAATATGCAATCCCTTCACTGTCTCGTAAGCGTTGAACTGCTCCACGATTTTCTTCGTGCGGGCATCGAACTGCGCCTTGTCGTCAGCCGTCCACCAGTTCTGCAAGTTTCCTATCTCATCGTATTTGCAGCCTTGGTCGTCAAAACCGTGTGTCAGCTCATGGCCGAAAGTGCCGCCCACAATGGCGTAAAGAATAGCGTCGTCGGCCATCGTCTTCTCATATCCGGGTACCAAGATATTGCAACCCGGAATCACAATCTCGTTGTTTGAAGGATTGTAATAGGCATTGTAAGTCTGCGGTTCCATGTCCCATTCCGTCCTGTCCACGGGTTTGCCATACTTGCCATACTCGTAGTTGAAATACCATTCGTTCAGACGCAGCACATTCTCCAAATAGGACTTGCGGCTAATCTCCACCGAAGACAGATCCTTCCATTTGTCTGGATAGCCCAGCTTCATCTCAATCGCATTGAGCTTGTGGAGCGCTTTCTCTTTCGTGGTCTGGCTCATCCAGTCCAGATGGCGAATGCGCTCAGCGAACTGTTCCCTGATGGCACGGCCTATCTCCTGTAATTTTTCTTTCGTACCTTTCGGAAGATACTCTTCCACATAGACCTGTCCCACCAAGTCTCCCAGCATATCGTTCACGGTAGAAACCACCCGCTTCCAACGAGGCCGCTGCTCTGTCACCCCGCTCAACGTCTGATTGTAGAACTCAAAAGAAGCGGCGTAGGTTTCATCATCTGCATAAGATGTCAACTGGTCTGCTAACTGAAACTTCAGATAGTCTTTCCACACGGAAAGAGGCTCATTCTTCCACAATTCCTCTAAGGCGGTATAGAACTCCGGCTGTCCCACATTCACCGAGTCTGCCTTCTCCAGTCCCATACCTTTAAAGTAAGCCTTCCACGCAAAAGAGGGAGCCAGTTTCTCGAACTCTTCCACAGACTGTTTGTGATAATTCTGGAAAGGGTCTCTCAAGTCTTCCGTCTTGCGGGATATTCGGGCAAGAGCGGTTTCCAAAGCCAACTGTTTTTCCCCGGCCAATCTTGCGTCCGCCTCCGCATAGCCTAACCGCTGGAATATTTTTTGAGCGTAGTCCACGAATTTTACTCTCGCTGTCCGTGCAGACTCATCCTTGTCCACATAATAAGTACGGTCAGGCATGGAGAGCCCTCCCTGCATCATCTGCACAATATACTGTTCGCTGTTATGGTCGTCCTGTGACACATAACAAGTGAAAATCGGCGCACAACCGATACGGTAGAGTTTTGCGACTTCTTGCGCCAGTCCCTCCAATGAGGACACTGCGTCAATGTCCTTCAGATAAGCGTCCAACGCTTGTAAACCTTGCTGGTTTCTCGCCACGCTGTCCATACCCGAATAATACAAGTCCCCTATCTTCTGCACGTTGCTTCCTTTCGGGGCATCCCTCTGAGCCGCAGAAGTCTGGCAGATACGCCTTACCTGGTCTTGTATGGTGTCTTCCAGCAGCTGGAAAATGCCGTTGTCCTGCTCGGAAGCGGGAATCGGATGCGCTTTAAACCACGCTCCGTTCGCAAAGTCGAAGAAATCATCCTGCGCTCTCACGCTTTTATCCACGTGAGAAGCCAACGGATCCGTCTCCGAAATTTCCTGTTCCACTAATACTGTCCGCACTTTCTCTTTCTTCTTGCCACCAGCCATTGACGGACAGGCATTCATCGCCAACATTCCGCCGGCCAACAAACCTGCCATGTAAATATGTTTCATCATTATACTGTTAATCCTAAATTATACCGCAAAAGTACAGAACTTCCTCGTATAACCCAAAAGATTTTGATAAATAAAATGAACTATAAACATCCTCATTGCATGGCAAAACATTAAAAAGGGTATGGAATCATGAGAAACACGACTCCACACCCTTTAGGATACACACAATAATCTATTTAAAAGATACGTCCTACCAACTTAAAGGAAATCACAGGATACACTGTTACCTTACGCATTATTTTAGTGATGCCTCCGTCTTCCGCCTCGTCATTCAAGGCTTCGCTGACTTCCGCATTGCTACTGTCGATTTTCGGAGTACCATGGAAAAGCACGCCCATATTGAATTGGAAACCAATACGGTTGTTCGGCACGGCACGTCCCCAACCAATTCCCACACCCGCTGTTCCGGCTTCCACGCCCACAGAGAGATTACGGAAAGGCTTCACCTTATTATTCTGCGCACTTGCAGAAACAGCAGCCATCATCAAGGCACACGCACATACACATTTTACAGTCCTCACACCTATTATTTTTTAATAAAACACAATTTCTTCAATGCAAAATTACTCAAAAAGATTCATATAAAAAAACTTTCAGACTAAAAAGGGTTTCCCTTATACAAGCACCACCATGATTGATTGGTATAAAATCACGCCTAATAAATGCATCTCACAGCCTAACAAGTCTTAAATTCTGCTTATGAGAAAAAGCACTATGGTTCTCCCCTGACAAGCGACACAAATGACCACACTAACAAGTCCAGCACATCTCATATACAGACTTACCACTCCTTAACCATCGTTTTCTCTTTGAAAAACACGCATTTGTACATCTCATCACATTTGATACACACATTCATCACATACGATACACACACTCATCACATTTGATACACGTGTTCATCACGTATGATATGAGTGGCTTAAACGACCGTTTGAATACCATTTGAAACCCATTACGGACTCGCTTTCATATAAGTCTGGACGGTACACATCCTAAAAGAATCCCCTTGCATCCATTGACACAAGGGGATTTTTATGCTCAATTCATCAAAATACGCTACAACAAGAAACGGATGACATCGTTCAAGTTCGCCCATACCATCAGTATAAGCAGGAATATCATTCCCACCATCTGCGCACGTTCCAAGAACTTCTCTCCCGGTTTGCGCCGGAAGATAATCTCGTAAAGCAGGAACAACACATGACCTCCGTCCAACGCCGGAATAGGCAACACGTTCATGAAAGCGAGGATAATGCTTAAGAAAGCGGTCATCTCCCAAAAACGCAACCAATCCCATTGTGTGGGGAAAATGCTGCCTATCGCACCGAATCCGCCGATGTTCTTGGCTCCATCCGAGGTGAACAAATATTTCAAATCATTCACATAACCGCCCAACACGTCAAGGCCGTGATGCACTCCCGCAGGGAAACTGCCGAAGAAACTGTAATGCACCGTGACGGGCTGGTAAGGCATATTGACCATCACCCCCATCTTGAAGTCCTTGTCCAGCTGGAATGAAAGGGTGTCACGCACGCCATTGCGGGACACTAATACCTTCACCTGACGCAACCGCAGGCTGTCCGCAGGAGAGCAATACACCTTCGTAGTACGGTTGAACACGCCTAACACCTTTTTCTTTTCAGTGTTTACCACCGTCTGCTCGGACAGACGCACCAAGACATCCGTCACCTCGTTGAACGAATGCACGGCTTTTCCATTGATGGCCAATATACTGTCTCCAGGCATCATGCCCGCTTTCATAGCCGGACTTTGCGCCGCAAGACTGTCTATTTTATTCGGCATAAACGGCTCCACAAAGGCCGGGTCTTCCTTCAACATATCCAGCAGACTCATCTGAGAGGGCATGGAGATCACCACCTCTTTTCCATCCCGTTTCACCGTGACCGTCTGCGCATTAGATAAGCTTCGGAGCAAGTCGGCATTGAAACGGTCGAACGTCACCTCGTTGGTGCGCAACAACACATCCCCGTCCTTGAAACCAATCTGCTGTGCGGTCTGGTTGAATTTCATTCCTTTGTCCATTTTCTGCACAGGCACGTAAGAATCGCCCCACACAAACAGAATCATGGAATAGATAAACAAAGCCAAAAGGAAGTTCACTATCACACCGCCTAACATGACCAGCAGACGCTGCCACGCAGGCTTGGAGCGGAACTCCCACGGCTGCGCCGGTTTCTTCATCTGCTCCGTATCCATCGACTCGTCTATCATTCCCGCTATCTTCACGTAGCCTCCCAGCGGCAACCATCCCAACACATATTGCGTATGGCTGCGCTTTGGCTTGAAACTGAAAAGACGGAACCACGGGTCAAAGAACAGGCTGAATTTCTCCACTCTTATCTTGAACAACTTCGCGAGGAAGAAATGTCCGCACTCGTGAAGCAACACCAAGATGGAAAGCGACAGCATCATCTGCGCCGCTTTTATCAAAAACGTATCCATTTATTCTTTTTACTTTTACTTGTTTATTTGGGAAAGGAGCGACTCGGCTGTGGCTCTGGCCTCCTTGTCCGTAGCGATATAATCCTCGTAAGCGGGATGAAGCACGAAAGAGGTACGGCTCATGGTTTCGGCGATAACCTCGCTCATTTGCAGGAAACCTATCCGGTCTTCCCGGAACGCAAGATTCACCACTTCGTTGGCCGCATTCATCGCACAGGGAATATTCCCACCTTGATGAATCGCGTCAAACGCTAACCGCAGATTGCGGAAACGTTCGAAGTCCGGCTCCTCGAAAGTCAAAGCCGCCGTATGGAAGAAGTCCAGTCGTCCGAACTTGTCCTTCACCCTGCCGGGAAAAGTGAACGCATACTGGATGGGCAGCCGCATATCCGGCACTCCCAGCTGCGCCTTCACCGTGCCATCCTCGAATTGCACCATCGAATGCACGATGGACTGTGGATGCACCAGTATTTGAATCCGTTCCGGGGACACGCCGAACAACCATTTGGCCTCTATCATCTCAAAGCCCTTGTTCATCATGGAAGCGGAATCAATCGTGATTTTCGCGCCCATCTGCCACGTGGGATGATGCAACGCCTGGTCTTTCGTCACCTTGGCCAACTCTTCCAGCGAATAATGACGGAAAGGGCCGCCTGAAGCTGTCAGCAGGATTTTTTCTATCTTGTTGCCTTGCTCTCCCAACAAACATTGAAATATGGCCGAGTGCTCTGAATCAACGGGCAAGATGGCGACTTTCTCCTGCTCCACCAAACGGTCTATCAAATCTCCCGCCACCACTAATGTCTCCTTGTTGGCCAAGGCGATGGTTTTCTTCGCCTGAATGGCGTGAATTGTCGGAGCAAGCCCCGCAAAACCCACCAAGGCCGTCAATACCATATCCACACCGCTGTCTTCCACCACCTCGCACAGTGCCTTTTCGCCCGCATACACCTTGACGGGCAAGTCCGCCAACGCCTCTTTCAATTTGCCGTAATGCGCCTCATTGGCTATGACCACCATCTCAGGCTGAAACTTCCGGGCCTGTTTTATCAGCAAGTCCACCTGATTGCAAGCTGTCAGTACATACGCCTCGAAAAGGTCTGGATGCGCATCTATCACCTGCAACGCCTGGACACCGATAGACCCGGTAGAGCCTAAAATTGCTATTTTCTTCTTCATTTACCAGTTTCTTTTTGATTCAGCTGAAGCAGTCCTTCGGGCATGGACAAATAGAGAGTGTGCGCTTCTTCATCCACCTTCCGCACAAATTCCTCATGCAACGGTATCAGCACTTCTTCGCCGTTGTGCTCCACCACCAACAACACATTGGCGGTAGAATCGTCCACTCTCTTCACGGTGCCGATACACCCTTCTCTCTCCTCCTCCACACGGAAGCCGATAAGGAACTCATCCTCCATCTCTCCCGCCTCGTCCGTCTGCGGAAGAAACCTGCGATGCAGATAAACCTTCACGCCCTGAAACCTGCGGGCGGACTCCAATGTGTCCACATCCTCCAGTTTAAGCAAGACGGACATGGCTCCCTTATAGCGGTAAGATTCCAGAAAGAACGGCACCAAGATACCCTCCATGTCACACACAATGAAGTCTGGTTCCTCTGCCATCTCGAACACATTGTTCGCACAAAGCAGCGTAATCTCTCCTTCCGTGCCGTGTGGTTTTTGGAGAGTCCCTATCTCTATGACTTCCTCCGGCCTTATCATTCGATACGTCGTATGTTCGCACCCATCGCATTCAACCGCCCGTCAATATTCTGATACCCGCGGTCTATCTGCTCAATACGGTCTATCTGGCTCACACCGTTCGCACTCATCGCCGCAATCAGCAACGCAATGCCCGCACGAATATCAGGCGAGCTCATACGTCCGGCATGCAGACGAAGACGATGGTCGTGTCCAATCACCACCGCCCGGTGAGGGTCGCAAAGGATAATCTGCGCGCCCATATCTATCAGTTTGTCCACGAAGAACAAACGGCTCTCGAACATCTTCTGATGAATCAGCACACTGCCTTTCGCCTGTGTGGCCACCACCAGCAGCACACTTAGCAAGTCGGGGGTCAATTGCGGCCAGGGAGCGTCAGACAAGGTGAGGATAGAACCGTCCACGTAGGAATCTATCTCATAATGGTTCTGCTCCGGCACATGGATGTCATCGCCGACACGCTCCAACTTGACACCAAGCTGCTCAAAGGCGGCAGGTATGACACCAAGGTTTTCGTAAGACACATTCTTGATGGTAATGTCGCTGCATGTCATGGCCGCCGCACCGATAAAGCTTCCTACCTCAATCATGTCAGGCAGGATGGTATGCTCACAGCCGCCCAAATGCTCCACGCCTTCAATAGTCAAGAGATTCGACGCAATGCCGCTAATCTTCGCACCCATACGGTTCAGCATATGGCACAGCTGCTGGATATAAGGCTCGCACGCCGCATTGTATATCGTTGTAGTGCCATGCGCTCTCACCGCCGCCATCAAGATGTTGGCGGTACCCGTGATGGAAGCCTCCGGGAGCAACATATAGATACCCTCCAGTTTCTTCTTGGCGGAAATCTCGAATATACTTTTCTCTATGTCATACTTAAAAGTGGCACCCAGTTTCTGGAAACCATACAAGTGCGTGTCTATATGACGACGCCCAATCTGGTCACCTCCCGGCTTGGAGACCACCGCCCGTCCAAAACGAGCCAACATAGGACCAATCAGCATTACCGAACCACGAAGATACGCACATTTACGGATAAACTCCAGATTATCCAAGCAACTCTCATCCAATGCGTCCGCCTTGATAATCAACGTCCCCTTTCCGTGTTCTGTGATTTTCGCCCCCATTTCCTTCATCAGCTGAAGCAAAGTGCGGATGTCCGCAATGTCAGGGATGTTGTGAATGGTCACTTCCTCGTCCGTCAGCAACGAAGCGCAAAGAATCTGCAACGCCTCGTTCTTGGCGCCTTGCGGTGTAATCTCGCCGTTCATCTGGCGACCGCCTTCAATTATAAATGAAGCCATAAGCTGTGTGTGTTATCGTTTATGTGAGTTAGCATTGTATGACATGGGATTATCATCCATCTCCATCCCCACTTTAATCAAGTGGTAGCGCGCCGGGTCTAAACACAGTTTGCCCTTTGTAAGGAAATCAATGTCCTTGAATATTTTCGCATCGCTCAAAGAATTGCGGTTCCACATCGCCATGTCTCTTTTCATCTGATTGGCGGTTTGCACAATCAGCTCGTCTCTCTCTGGACTGTCCGGCATTTCCGCAAGGTGGTTCAACGCATTCTCCACCAATTTACCATAATGGCGTAAATGCACATGTCCCTGTGCGTAAGGAATACTGGCTGGACGAGTGTTCAACGTGGCAGGCTGAATAACCTCATACGGATAGTCAATATCCAACTTGAATCCCGACATAATCGCCAAGTGGTCCCATAATTTGTGCGTGAAATCAGGAGTGTCACGCAGTTGCGGAAAAAGATTCCCCATCACCCTTATGATGGTATTGGCGCAACGTTGCCTCTCCGCCTTGGTGGGCAGCGTCAGGCAATAATTCACCATATTCTGGATTTCCCGCCCGTATTCCGGCATGGGAAGACGCTCACGGTTTGTATTGTATTCCATATCTACTTTTCTTTATGATTCACATGCAAGAGGTCTTTCGGCTTGGAAGCCACGAAATTCTTCAAGTAAAAGGGCTCAAAATAAGCCACGTCCTTGTAATCTTCCACCGCCACGGCTTTCTCCGCCAACGGGAACATGTATTTCGCCAACGGTTTAATATGATCGAAGAAACGAGCGTTGGGGTGTTTCTCCAGCAATGAACGGCATTTGTCCATCCCGTTTCCGAAGAAATAGACCGGGTGTTTGTCAAGATATTCCTTGTACAATTCTTCAGTCACCACATCCGCACTGACGGGACGCATCTCGTGCAACGCACGGTCGTAGACCGCACTGTACACCTCCATGCGCCGGGCGTCTATCATCGGACATAGCAACGCGTCTTCCGGCAACTCCTTGAAGAGCAGCAAAGGGGTGCACATCACCTGCAACGTGGAAAGAGCGATGAGTTTCACTCCTCTTCCATAACAGATTCCCTTTGCCATGGAGGATCCGATACGCAGTCCCGTATAAGAACCCGGTCCACAACTCAAAGCCACGGCATCCAACGGTATGGCATGATTGTCTATGAAACTTAAAGCCTCGTCCACAAAAACGCCCAACTTCACTGCATGGGAAGGCCCTTTCAAGTCTTCCTCGTGCCATATACATGCTCCGTCCTGACTGGCGGCCACGGAACACGCCTCCGTAGAGGTTTCAATATGTAAGATACAAGACATATCTGTTTTTTCGATTTAATTCTTTTCGCGCAAAGATACAAAGTTTTCTGGATATGAGCAAATTCACTCTTTCCATCTCTTTCCCTGCCAAGTATTCCGTTCTTCCATCCTTTCCTTCACCCGCTGCATAAAGGCATACGGCTTCACACCCCATTTGGGTGCGATAACCAATGAAGAGGGCGCTTCCGAGACAAAACGCTCCAGTACCAAGGAAGGACGCAACAATTCCAAGTAATCAATGACACATTCTATATACTCCTCCATCGTAAACAAAGGAAAAGGAGTTTTCTTATACTCACAGGACATTTCAGTACCCTTAATCAATTGCAGCTGATGGAGTTTCAAACAGGTCAAAGGGAGGGATGACACCACGGAAGCCTGCGCCAAGATGTCGTCCCGGCTTTCCCCCGGCAACCCCAGTATCACATGTCCTCCCGTCATGATACCCGCATCCGCAGTCCGCTGTATGGTTTCCTTTGCCACTGCGAAAGTATGTCCCCGACGCACACGTCTCAACGTATGGTCGTTCGTGGACTCTATCCCGTACTCCACTATGAGCAAACAACGCCTACTCAACTGAGCCAAATAAGCCAGCAATTCATCCGGCATACAGTCTGGTCGTGTGCCTATGACAATGCCAACCACCCCCTCGCAACACAACGCCTCTTCATAAAGTGCTTTCAAGAAATCGACAGAAGCGTATGTGCCAGTGTACGCTTGAAAATACGCAAGGTATTTCATCGAGGCGTATTTCCTGGCCATGAACCGCTTCCCCTCTTCCAACTGCAAGGTTACAGATTTCCTTCCGCATCCATAAGAAGGGGAAAAACTCCGGTTATTGCAATACGTGCATCCACCCCTACCCAGCGTACCGTCCCGGTTAGGACAAGTGAAACCAGCGTCTACCGGAATCTTCTGCACCCTCCCTCCTGCCAATCGGCGCAGGAACGTGCCATAGTCATTATATCTGTCCATCGTCTGAGAAAAAAGAACGGGAAGCGAGCCACTTAATGTGGTGTCTCACTCCCCGTAAATATCTGTGTGATGTTCCTAACAAAGGAACAGTATAATCAACTGAGCTGTCACAATACGCAGGAACATGGACAGCGGATAAACCGTGGAATAACCAATAGCCGGCCCGTCATTACCCGTTGTCTGGTTGGCGTAGGCCAATGCGGGAGGATCCGTGGTCATACCACCCAGCATGCCCACCAGCACACAATAGTTGATTTTAAACCGCCAATGGGCAATGAATCCCACAACAAGCAAAGGTATCACCGTGATAAGGAATCCGCACCATACATACATCAGTCCGTCTCCCTCTACCACCGTCTGCACAAAATGCTGTCCTGCCTTGATGCCCACACTGGCCAGGAAAAGCACCAAGCCAATCTCACGCAACATGAAGTTGGCACTCGTGGAAGTATAGGTCACCAGTTTCAACTTATAGCCATACGCACCCAACAAGATAGCGATAATCAGCGGACCTCCGGCCAAGCCAAGTTTCACCGGCGTGGGAATACCCTCGATAGAGAAAGGCATACTGCCGAACAAGATGCCCAGCATAATGCCGATAAAGATGGTGGCGATGTTCGGAATATTCAACCGACGCTCCGAGTTTCCCATCAAGTCAGCCACTCTGTCCACCGCATCCTCCGGCCCCACCACACGAATACGGTCGCCCACCTGGATGGGCAGCTCATGGCGAGCGAAGAGTTCCATGCCCTGACGGGTGATACGGGTCACGTTCACTCCATACATGGCGTTGAAGTGGAAGGAGCCGAAAGTCTTTCCGTTCACTTCCGGACGAGTCACCAAGATGCGTTTGAACACCATCGGCAAGTCCTGATGCTCCCAGTCCACTGTTACTTCTTTTCCTATAAATGACTGGATGGCCTCGGAATCATGCTCGGCACACACAATCAGCATCTTGTCCCCCATATGCAGCACAGTGTCATCGGTCGGCATAATGGTATGCGCCTCATGAAGCATACGAGAAGAGACGAAATCACGTCCGAGGAATTTCTGCACCTGCTGAATCTTTTTCCCTTCCAACGCAGGATTCTGCACTTCGAGTGTCAGCCGGTGGGGCTGCATCTCCAAGTTGTTCTCCGCCTGCTGGAAAGAGTCGCTCTCTTTCTTCAAGTTGATGTGAGAGATAAAACGGATGAGAATCATCGAGAGAATGATACCCACCACACCCAAGGGATAGGCGCAGGCGTAACCAGCGGCAATCTGCGGTGCCGTACCATGCGGGAACACCTGCTCCAACGCTTCGCTGGCGGCACCCAATCCAGGAGTGTTGGTCACAGCCCCGCAAAGCACGCCCACCATCATCGGCAGGTTCTTCGGGTCGTTGTAGTCAAAGCACAGCCAATACAGCAGGAGCATGATGAGGATGTTCAACACAATACCTCCCACCGCAAGAAGATTCATGGAAATACCCTCCGACTTGAATGAAGTGAAGAATGAGGGTCCCACCTGCAAACCAATGCAGAACACGAAAAGAATAAGTCCGAAGTCTTGCAAAAAATTCAAAATAACAGGATTACCTGTGAAACCGATATGCCCTGCGACAATTCCGGCGAACAAGACGAAAGTCACTCCCAATGACACGCCGAACACCTTGATTTTTCCCAGCAACACCCCCACGGAGATGACAAGGGAATAGAGCAAGGCGATATGTGCCACGGAGTTAGTGTCGGTAAATAAGGTTACAAGCCAATTCATATAGATTTATTTGTTTAACAATCAGTTTTACATATCAGACTCCCCCTCCACATAGTTCTCCAGAAAGATATTCTCCCCGTCGTACACCAAATAGGTGAACAAATGAAACCAGTCGCCCAACACAAACAGACGCGCGGTACGGGTCAGCATCAAGTCCAACTCGATGTGCCGGTGTCCGAACACGAAATAGTTCACCTCGGGATGCGCTTTCAAGTATTCCTTGGCGAACAACACCAGTTTCTCATTCCGCTCACCTTGGTAAGGGGCGTCCTGATGTTGCATACGGCTCTTCTTCGCCCAGTTCATTCCGAAAGGGATGGCCCAACGAGGATGAATCGAAGCATAGCAACGGCGCAGGAACTCATTATGAAACACCCTCCGAAGGAACAGGAACTTCTTGTCCGTATCCCCCAGTCCGTCCCCATGCGCAAGGAAAAACAGTTTGCCATGCAGCTCGCAGACTTCAGGCTTGCGGTGGATGACTACCCCACACTCCTTCTCCAAGTAATCGCCACACCACATGTCGTGATTACCCGTGAAGAAATGCACCTCTACTCCCAAGTCGCTCAGTTCGGCCACCTTTCCCAGAAAACGAGTGTAGCCTTTCGGCACCACCGTCTTGTACTCAAACCAAAAGTCGAACACATCTCCCATGAGATACACCGCCTCCGCCTTATGCTTGATGGAGTCCAAGAAATTGACCAGTCTGCGCTCCTGTGTGCGTCGATGTTTCAACGCAAGCGACCCTAAATGCGCATCAGAGAGAAAGTAGATATTTTTCATAGGCATCCCCAAGATTACATCATTCCCAGTTCCAGTTTCGCCTCGTCCGACATCATTTCCATGCCCCATTGGGGTTCGAAGACGATATTGATGTTCACCTTCTTGACCCCATGCACCGATTCCAGCTTCTGTCGTATGTCTTCCGTGATGAAATCACCTGCGGGACAGTTGGGCGCTGTCAATGTCATATCCATATTCAGCACCCCGTCGTCCGCCACCTCAATCTTGTAAATCAAGCCGAGGTCATACACGTTCACTGGAATCTCCGGGTCATAGACTGTCTTCAACATAGCGACCGCATCGGTCTCTATCTTGAATTTCTCATCCGCTGTCAGCGGCTTGTTATTATCAGTAGTCTCACTCATATTCGTATGATTATTACCGCGAACATACTGAAAAATATCGAGAATCGCAATTATTCCCGGTATTCTTTACCGCGCCATGTCGCCCGTACCGCCTTTCATCAAGGCTTCCACCTCGGCCACCGACACCATGTTGTAGTCTCCCACGATGGTGTTTTTCAGCACACTTCCCGCCGTGGCGAAGTCCAGCTTGTCCTGGTCGTCCTTGTATTTCTGATAGGCGTAAAGCATCGCTCCCACAAAAGCGTCACCCACTCCCATGCAGTCTATCACATTGTTTATATTATAGATACGGGTGGTCTTCAGCGTACCGTTGGAATAAAGCACACCGCCGATAGTGTGATGCTCCGAACTCATCACATTGCGAAGCACGATGAACATATATTTACAGCGGGGCATCTTTTCCTGCACCTGCTTGCAATATGCCTCGAAGGCTGTACGGTCGATAGCATCCTCCCCGTTCTGAGCCTTGAACTTCGGTGCCGGGATATGCAAAGCCTTCTCATACTCTCCATTAGAGCCAAAGAGAATATCGCTGTATTTCATCAGGGGTTCCAGCACCTCATCTGCCGTCTTCCCGTACTTCCACAAGTTATTGCGGTAATTGATGTCGCAAGAAATGGTCAATCCCAAGTCATTCGCCGCCTTGATACCTTCCAGACACACATCGGTCAAGTTTTGCGTCAATGCCGCGTCAATGCCTGACCAGTGAAAAATCTCCGCTCCATGGAAAACCTTCTCCCAGTCAATCGAACCTGGTTTCAGCAGAGAGAACACGGAATCCTTTCTGTCATATATAACCTGACTGGCACGCATATCCGCCGCCTTCTCCACGATGTATGTACCCAGTCTTCCCTCGTCTTGAAGGATGTTCTCCGTGTCCACACTATGTTCCCGGAGTTTCATCAGACAAACTTCTCCCAGCGGGTTCTTCGGCAAGGCGGTCACAAAAGAGACTTTTCCGCCATAAGTGGCGATGGAGATGGCCACATTGGCCTCACTGCCTCCGAAGTTGGCCTCGAAATAACGGCTCTGCTGCAAGCGCAGACTATGGGGAGTAGTCAGACGAAGCAGGATTTCCCCGAAAGTTACAATTTTCTTCATAATAAGAATTGGTTCAGTACTTAATGTGTAGTGTTTAGTTTTTAATGTTTAATTGTCTATTATTGAAGTGATTTAAACTTTTGTATTCCATCAAAATAAGAGTGGAAAAGCACAGTGT
>CAVDHB010000005.1:0-30071 GCA_963608705.1 Prevotella sp. P5-108 | reverse complement strand
CCCTAAACCTTCTGATCCGTAGTCAGATGCTCTATTCAGTTGAGCTACGAAACCGTTGTTTCTCGATTGCGAGTGCAAAGGTAGGGAGTTTTTTTGTACTGACCAAATCTTTTCCCGATTTTCTTTCCCGTTTAAAACAATTTTGCAAATTCGGCATGGGATTCCCTTGCCAAGTCCAGCGGGGAAACCTTGATTTGGAGTCCTCGTTGGCCTGCGCTGACGTAGATGAAGGGAAAGTCCTTGGCCGTCTCGTGGATGAAGGTGGGGAAGGGTTTCTTCATGCCGATGGGGCAGCAGCCGCCCCGGATGTAGCCCGTGGTGGGTAGTAGTTGCTTCAAGGGCAGCGGCTCGCATTTCTTGTTTCCGCTGACTTTTGCGGCCATCTTCAGGTTGATTTCATAGTCGCCTGGCAGGCAACACACGAAGAAGCCTGTCTTGTCTCCTTCCAGGACGATGGTCTTGAAGACCTGTTCGATGTTTTCGCCCAGTTCGCTGGCCACGTGTGTGGCGCTGAGGTCGTTCTCGTCCACCTCGTAGGGTACCAGTTCGTATTTCACGCCGGCTTTGTCCAAAAGCCTGGCCACGTTGGTTTTGTTTATCTTCGGATGTTTGCTCATATTAATGTTTAATTGTTAATGTTTAGTGTTTAATTTGTGGTATAGTGTTTAATTCTTAATGTGCAGTAGAGACGCGATTAATTGCGTCTCTACATAGGAGGTGTGCTTAATCAATTAAACACTACACATTAATCATTAAACACTAATCAAGGGCTGCAAGAAAGGTGCGGTGTATCCCTTTCCGCTCTTCGCCACTTGTTCTGGCGTGCCGCAGGCCATGACTTGTCCGCCACCTTTTCCGCCTTCCGGCCCCATGTCTATGATCCAGTCGGCCATTTTGATGACATCCAGGTTGTGTTCGATGACCAGCACCGTGTTGCCCTTGTCCACTAATCGGTTCAGCACACCCAGCAGTACTCGTATGTCCTCGAAGTGAAGTCCTGTGGTGGGCTCGTCCAGCAAGTAGAGTGTGCGTCCGGTGTCTTTCTTGCTCAGCTCCGTGGCCAGTTTCACTCGCTGGCTTTCTCCGCCGGAGAGCGTGGTGGAAGACTGTCCTAACTTGATGTAGCCCAGTCCCACGTCTTGCAGCACGCTGATTTTATGCAGGATGTTCGGCACGTTCTCGAAGAACTCGCACGCCTCGTTGATGGTCATGTCCAGCACGTCGGCGATGCTTTTCCCCTTGTATCTCACCTCGAGTGTCTCCCGGTTGTATCGTTTGCCGTGGCACACCTCGCAAGGCACGCTGACATTCGGCAGGAAGTTCATCTCGATGGTGCGGTAGCCGTTGCCGCCGCAAGCCTCGCACCGTCCCCCTTTCACGTTGAAGGAGAAGCGTCCTGGTTTGTAGCCGCGTATTTTCGCCTCGGGCAGTTCGCTGAACAGCGAGCGGATGTCCGAAAATACGCCCGTGTACGTGGCGGGATTGGAGCGGGGAGTGCGTCCGATGGGGCTTTGGTCCACATTGACGATCTTGTCGATATTGTCGATGCCTTTGATGTCCTTATAGGGCAACGGTTCTTTCAAAGAATGGTAGAAATGCCGGGAGAGCGCGGGTTGCAAGGTCTCGTTCACGAGGGTGGATTTTCCACTGCCGGAGACCCCTGTCACACATACCAGCGTGCCGAGAGGGATGGTGAAGGTCACGTCTTTCAGGTTGTTGCCTGTGCAGTGCGTGATGCTCAACGTCTGTCCGTTGCCTTTCCGCCGCTTGTCGGGTATCTCGATTTGCCTTTTCCCGTTCAGGTATTGCGAGGTCAGCGTGTTCTTGGTGAGCATCTCCTCGGGAGTGCCTTGGAACACGACCTCTCCGCCCAGCCGTCCGGCTTTCGGTCCCATGTCCACAATCCAGTCGGCGTTGAGCATCATGTCCTTGTCGTGTTCCACCACCACGACCGTGTTGCCCAAGTCTCTCAGCTCTTTGAGCGACTGGATGAGTTTCACGTTGTCCCGTTGGTGCAGTCCGATGCTCGGCTCGTCCAGAATGTACAGCACGTTCACCAGTTGCGAGCCAATCTGCGTGGCCAGTCGGATGCGCTGGCTTTCTCCGCCGGACAGAGAGACTGAGGATCGTCCCAGCGAGAGGTAGTCAAGTCCCACGTCCAGCAGGAATTTGAGCCGGGTGCGGATTTCTTTCAGTATCTCGCCGGCTATTTTCCGCTGGCGTTCCGAGATATGCGAGGGCAAGTCCTCTGTCCATCGGTAAAGTTCGGAGATGTCCATGCAGGACAGCTCGTGGATGTTCTTTCCATTGATGAGGAAATGCAGGGATTCTTTCTTCAGCCTTGCGCCGTGGCATTCGGGGCAGACGGCGGTCTTGTTGAACTGCTCCGCCCATTTCTGCACTTTTTCCGAGGGGTCGCTTTCCCGCAGCGTCTGTATGTATTTCACGATGCCCTCGTATTGGGTGAAATAGTCGTTGGTGGTGCGCATGAGGGAGGCTTTGATCTTGATTCTCTCCTCCGAGCCGTACAGCACAGTGTGCAAGGCTTCTTTGGACAGCTCGCAGACCGGCGTTTTGAGTGTGGCTCCGTACTGTTCGAGGATGGCGTCGATTTGCCAGAACACCATGGAGTTGCGGTATTTCCCCAAAGGGGCTATCGCTCCGTCATGGATGGAGAGTTGCGGGTCGGGTATGACCTTGGCCTCATCTATGATGTTGATATAGCCCAGTCCTTTGCAGGTGGGGCATGCTCCCTGCGGGGAGTTGAAGGAGAAGTTGTGAGGCGCCGGCTCACGATAGGAAATGCCTGTGACAGGACACATGAGATGCTTGCTGTAATGGCGGATTTCCCCGTTTTCGGCGTTGAGTATCATGACCAGCCCGTCTCCCTGCTTCATGGCCACGCTGATGCTTTGCTCCACTCGTTTCCCGTCTTTCTCGTTCACGGCGAGTTTGTCGATGACAATCTCGATGTCGTGGTTCTTGTACCGATCCAGTTTCATGCCGGGCGTGATTTCTTTCACGTCTCCGTCCACTCTGGCGAAGAGGAATCCCTTCTTGCGGATCTGTTCGAAGAGTTCTCGGTAGTGTCCCTTGCGGCTGTGTACCACGGGGGCGAGGATGAAGATGCGTTTCCCCTCGTATTGTTTGAGAATGAGCCGCAGAATCTGCTCCTCGGTGTATTTCACCATCTTCTCGCCGGAAAGGTAAGAGTAGGCTTCACTCGCCCGGGCGTAGAGCAGACGGAGATAGTCATAAATCTCCGTGGTGGTGCCCACGGTGGAGCGCGGGTTCTTGTTGGTGGTCTTCTGCTCGATGGAAATCACCGGGCTGAGTCCCTTCACGAGGTCCACGTCAGGTCGTTCCATGTTGCCGAGAAAATTGCGGGCATAGGCGGAGAATGTCTCGATATACCGTCTTTGTCCCTCGGCGAAGAGGGTGTCAAAGGCGAGGGATGATTTTCCGCTTCCGCTCAGTCCCGTGATGACGGTCAGGCTGTAACGGGGAATCTGCACGTTCACGTTCCGCAGGTTGTGCACCCGTGCGCCCCATATTTCGAGGTTGTTCTGTTCTTTCATTGTCAAGCGTTCTCCTAAATACTTCTTTTTATCATTGCAAAAGTACGTTTTCCGACGGATATACCGTGAAAAACAGTAATAATAAAAATTAAATGCTGAATGGCACCCCCGCATCTAAGAAGCTCGTCAGCGTAAGCTCTGTGAAAGAATCAGACAAGGGGTTAGGCTATGTCGGTGATTTATTTATCCTAAAACTTGCCGCTTACAGACAAAAACATTATATTTGCAACCATAAAAGAAGACATATTATGTTAGGTATCAATTCAGAACGCCGTCCTGTCAGTGAGGAGGCGGCAAAGGACATACGTGAGTCGGCACAGCGTATAGCCACAGGCAAGCTGAGCAGTGAAGACCACGCCAGGGTGGAGAGGTCAAGGAAAGCCTTGAGCCATTATAATTTCAGATGGATAGGCTTGGATGGAAGAGTGCTGGGATGACATTGTAAGAGTCAGCGACACGTCCGTGTTGGCTGACTTTAAGTGTGGTGTGAAATCGATGGACGACTTCATCCACGACAAGCAAAAAGGACTGGCGAAGTTCATCGAGCTTCGTCTTTCTTGTTTATGGGTGGTATTCAAAGGAAAGCGTGCCGTGGCGTTCTTTGCGCTGAGCAAAGATGCCCTGACCATCAACAATGATGATATGCGCACAATGGGAGGGGGCATGGCAAGCAAAGCGGTGGAGTATGGCGATGAGTTTTGGAATAGAGACAAGTTTCCAGCAGTGGAGATTGACTATCTTGCCGTATGCGAGGATTACAGAAATGACCCCGACATTCATCTTGGCAGAGCCGTACTTGATGCCATAGAACAGATGGTGGCGAGAGACAGTCTGTCGGCCACGATGTTCCTTACGGTAGAAGCTCTTGACACGAAGGAATACAGTGCGGTGGGCTTCTACAAGAATTGCGACTTCAAGCTAAGCGAGGTGGCACAGAACAAATACAACTACGAAATGACTTTCGGCAACCGCCCCACCACAAGAAGAATGTACCGGATAATAATACCATATCAGGCATAGACGATGGAAACAACATTGCGCACCGACCTCACCATACGCCGGCTTTGCGAGGGCTTTGGTTATCCAACTCTCGACTGCCTTAACTCTTTTATGTTCGACTATTCTTCTGTGCTTCGCTTTACTTCTCAAGTTTTTTGTTTACCTTTGCAAGGAAAGTTCTTGGCTTTTCCCGTTTTTTGTGGCGGGGAAGTACAGACAATTTAAGACAAAATATGGATAAGATGAATTATTTGAGACTCTTCGGGACGATGTGTCTGTGCGGAATATTCCGCTGTCTGCCGTTAGGCGCGCAGACTACGTCCGCCTATTTCACGCATGTGATCGCAAAGGGGGAGACGCTTTACAGCATCGCCGCCATGTACAAGGTGCCGAAAGAGGAAATCATACGGCTGAATCCCTCGTGCGCTACGTCGGTCAGACTGGGCGAGAGCATACGCATTCCTCAGTCGTCTGCGAAGGTGCGGTTCTACACCCTCAAGAAGGGCGACACGATGTACAGTGTGGCCAAGGCGCAGGGTGTCAGTATGGCGGAATTGACCAACGCCAATCCAGGACTGACCGCTTCCACCTTCTCCGAAGGCAAGGTGGTGAGAATCATCAAAAGCGGTGTCTCTCCGAAAACGGCGCAGCCTGCCGCTCAGTTGCAGCCAGCCAAGCCTGTACAGTCGCTCAGCAGCCGTTGCAAGGATATTCATAAAGCGAAACGGAAAGACACGCCGCTGAAAGTGGCGGAGAAATACAACGTGACCTTGCAGGCCTTGCAGGAAGTGAACCCAGAGATGAAACAGCCGGGATATGTGATGAAGAAAGGTGATTTGGTATGCATTCCTTTCCCTGCCAAGAAGCCTCAGCGGACGGTGCAGCCGATGAGCTGGGTATTGCCTGCGCCACGTCCCATGAGCCATATCAAGGTAGGGGTGGTGTTGCCTTTCCAGAGTGCGGCTTCATGGGAGCAGAAACGGATGGTGGAGTTCTACCGCGGCGTGCTGATGGCGGTGGACAGCCTGAAGACGTTGGGAAAGACGGTGGAAGTGTTCGCTTTCAACTCAGGGAAGACTCCGGCGGAGATGCAGTCCGTGCTGGCGAACGCCCAGTTGCAGCAGTGCAACCTTATTTTCGGCCCGATGTATGTGGACCAGCTGCCGGTGTTGGCGGATTTCTCCAACCGGATGAACTGCACGGTGGTGGCTCCTTTCTCGGCGATGAACGACAAGGTGTATTCCTCGAAAAACCTTTTTTTAGTGAATCCTCCTCGCAGCTACCAGTACGGCAACGTGTATGAAAGCTTCTGCCGGATGTTCAAGGGGCAGAATATTATTCTTTATTCCACTTCCCTGTCTGGCTCGAAGACAGAGGCCACGGACTTTATCATTGGTCTGAAGAAAGCCCTGCGTGAAGCGGGCATTCCGTTCCAGGTGATGGCGGAGAAGGCTTCGGAAGAGCAGATGCTGAAAATGGTGGATTTGCAGAAGAACAACGTGATTGTACCGACCTCTTACGGCATTACGGCCTTGAACACGCTGATGACTAAATTCCGCGCTTTCATGGCGGCGCATCCATCCTATGCCTTCCAGGTGTTCGGCTATCCCGACTGGCAGGCCTTCCAGCAGTATCATCTGAAGAACTTCCATTTCATGGATACCTATATCTATTCTTCTTTTTACAACCTGTCCTGGAGGAAAAAGAACTTGAACTTCGTGTCTTCCTACGAGAAATGGTTTCATACGGAGATGCTGCCCACGCATCCGAAGTTTCCGATGTTCGGCTTTGACGCAGCGTTTTATTTCCTGAAGGCGTTGGCCGACTACGGTTCGTCTTTCAGCTATTATCTTGACAAGGTGGAGACTGACCCTTACCAGAATCATTTCTCGTTTCGCAGGGTGAACAACTGGGGAGGATTTGTGAACGAGGAGGTGCGCTATATCCATTATACGAGAAAGGGCACGGTGGAAATCTTAGACTTTGACAATTGAAAATGAAGGGTGTCGGACTTTTTCTCGCCTTCTTTTGCATGGCAACCCTGGCCAAGGCGCAGGTGGGAGAATTGAGAAACAACTGGTATGTGGGGGTGAACGCAGGAGTGAACTTGAACTCCGTGGGGTTCACGCCCACCATTTCGCAGAAGAAACAAATCGCTCCATCATTGGGAGTGACTTTCCGTTATACGTGCGAGAAGTACTTCTCGGCTCTTTGCTCTTTCCAGGCGGAGCTGAACGTGGGGCAGCACGGATGGACGGAGGACATCCGGGATGGGAATGACCAGCCTACGGGCGAAAACTATTCCCGGAAAATCACCTATGTGCAGCTTCCGCTGTTGTGCAGGCTGGCATGGGGACGGGAGTACAAAGGCGCACAGGCTTTCCTGAATTTGGGGCCGCAGATAGGGTATGCGCTCTTTGAGAAAGAAAAGGCCAACTTTTCATTTCCTGTGTCGGAGAACCAGCGTCCGAACGGTGTGACCGGGGAGTATGGGAAGAAACTGGAAAATCATTTCGACTATGGTATCGTGGGCGGTGTGGGTGCTGAAATAGGCACAGGCATCGGACGTTTCGGCATAGAGGGACGATATTATTTCGGACTGGCGAATATCTTCAAGAATTCAAAGAGAGACTATTTCAGCAAGTCCAACCTTTCAGCCATTGAGTTGAGAGTGAGTTATTTGACAGACTTCGGAAAAGTATTCAAAAAGAATAAAAAGAATGGTGGACAGAACTAAACAGCCCGCATTGGGCAAGATGGAAGTGTATACATTGCCTCCAGTACAGGAGCTGCGGTTGGAGAACGGGATTCCGTTGACCATCGTGGACAGGGTGAAACCGGGAAGTCTGGAGGAGAGTGTGTTCCGGCTTGACATCGTGTTTCAGTGCGGACAGGTAGACCAGGACAAGCTGTTGCAGGCCGGCACTACCTGCCGTATGCTGAGGGAAGGAGGCAAAGGGCTTCCGTCCTCACGTATTGCGGAACGGCTTGACTATTACGGCGCCTGGATGGAAGTGTCCACTTATTACCTGTACAGCCGTGTCACCTTGTTTTCCATGACCAAGTATGCGGAGGAATTGCTGCCCCTCTTGGCTTCCATCGTGCGGGAGGCCACTTTCCCGGAGCGTGAGTTCGAGGTGGTGAACACGGCGAACAAGGAGTTCACACGGATAAGACTGGCGAAAAGCGGTACGAAAGCCCAGCGGGGATTGATGAAATCGCTTTTCGGGAAAGGACATATTTGCAGTGCGTTTGCGGAAGATGCGGATTACGACGCATTGACAGTGGAAGACTTGAGACGTTTTCATGCCTTGTTCTATCGTTCCTCGCTTTGCCATATATTCTATTCAGGAAAAATGACCGATTCTTTTCATTCTCTCTTGGACCAGTCTTTTGGAAAAGGAGAATGGGGAGGAAAGGACATTGTGCCGGTGAGGCAGACACCAGAGAGACACACCTCTTCGGAAAAGAGAGTGTTTATACCCTGTGACACGGCGGTGCAAAGCTCTGTGCGTCTGGGTTGCTTTTTCACTCCCCGTACGGAAAAGGACTTTCTCAAGGCCAATTTCTTCAACACATTGTTTGGCGGTTTCTTCGGCAGCCGCTTGATGAAAGAGTTGAGGGAGAAGAGGGGCTACACCTATGGCATCTCCTCGCAGGTGGTGATGTATCCGTATGACATGATGTTGCTCATCGCTTCCGAGACTTCGCCTGAACACGTGGATGCTTTGATAGAAGGCGTGTACAGGGAAATCGCTCGTTTGCAGGAGGAGCTTGTGGGAGAAGACGAGTTGGCCTTGGTGCGTAATTATTACATGGGCGATTTGTGCCGTACCTACGAGGAGCCGCTCTCCAACTCGGATTACTATATCAGCATGAAGTTCTTCGGACTGCCTTATTCCATGCAGAACGACGCGGCGAAGGCTTCTCTCTCCATGACAGCGGAAGACATACGGGAATATGCCCGGAAGTGGCTCCGGCCAGCGTGTTTCCGAGAGGCTGTCTCTGGCAGAGGATGAGGGGAAGATTTTACACTCATTGACATAGGTCAAGAGAAGCTTGCTTTAATGGTAAGAATCATTAAATGCGCTTGTGCTTTACTTGAAAAAAAATAACTTTGCAAAGAGTTCATTCAACCGAGGAGGGACTTCTGCCTCCTTTGAAAGGCAGGTTCTTGGAAAACACTTCTCTTGGTGGACAGACTAACATTTGAATAACGGAAATATGAATATAAAGAAATTCATTCTCGGCGGGCTCTGCTGTGTCGTCTTGCTGCCGGCTATGCCGCAGAACATTACAGTGGGAAGCTATTATTTCAAGAAAGAGCGGGGAATGTACACCGGGGACCTCACGAAAGGAAAACCCAACGGAAGGGGAAAAACGGTCTATAAGAACGGACAGACCTACGAGGGGTTCTACCTCAAAGGAAAACGACAGGGAAAAGGTACTTACACTTTTCCCGACGGGGAGAAATACGTGGGGGAATGGTTTCAGGACCACCAGCATGGAAAGGGCACGTTCTATTTCAAGAACAACAACCGTTACGAAGGTATGTGGTACCGTGATTTCCAGCAGGGATATGGCAAGATGTTTTACTACAACGGGGATGTCTATGCCGGAATGTGGGTGGAAGATATGCGGCAAGGCTATGGAAAATACACCTATGCGAACGGTGCTTACTACGAGGGTGACTGGCGCAATGACAAGAAAAACGGAAAAGGAAAGTTCGACTGGGCGGACGGATCGTACTACGAGGGCTCTTTCCTGAACAATATGCGCAATGGCAAGGGCACTTATCATTATAGTGACGGCGATGTCTACCAGGGCGACTTCGTGGATGATGTGATGAACGGCCAAGGCGTGTACCGCTTCCAGAACGGCGATATTTACAAAGGCGACTATGTGGACGGGGAACGTACTGGAAACGGTATTTTCACTTATGCGAACGGCGACCGCTACGTGGGGACTTTCAAAAACGGAAAGAAAGACGGATTTGGCATACTGACCTTTAAAAAGGGAGGAAAGTATGACGGACAGTGGAAGAACGACCAGTTTGACGGAAAAGGCACTTACCTCAATGCGGACGGCTCTCAGTATGAGGGTGGATGGAAAAACGGGAAGATGGACGGTGCGGGCTATCTCAGGCAGGTGGACGGCACGAAGTTCAGAGGCACTTTCAAGGACGGAAAGAAAAACGGCGAAGGGGTGCAGACGGACAAGGACGGCAACACTTTCAAAGGGGATTTCCTGAACGATGAGAAACACGGAAAATTCGAAGAACGAAATAGCAGCGGCAAGCTGATTCGGCGGGGAACTTACGACCACGGTGTGATGGTGGACGTAAAGGACGAACGCTGAGGAAAAACATATAAACAGACTTTAAAGCATAGACAGAAATGGATAAGGAAACGATGAATATGCCAGGTATCGTGGCACACGACGGATGGCTGGCTCCTTTCAAGGATGCCATTGACGGAAGACATTGGCATGCGTTGGACAAGATAAAGGAGCTGACGCAGGACGGAAAGAGAACGCTTTCCGACTTTGCCGACGGACATCTGTATTTCGGACTGCACAAGGTGAGAAACGGATGGGTGTTCCGCGAATGGGCGCCCAACGCCACCCGGCTGTTCCTCATAGGAGATTTTAACGACTGGAAAGAGACTCCTGAATACGAGGCGAAACGTGTGGATGAGTCGGCGGGTATATGGGAGTTGAAATTGCCCAAAGTCGCCTTGAAGCACGGGCAACTGTTCAAGATGAAAGTGCATTGGAACGGGGGAGAAGGTGAGCGTATCCCCGCATGGATTACTCGTGTGGTGCAAGACCCTGTTACCAAGATTTTCTCCGCCCAGGTATGGCATCCGGCACGTCCTTACCGTTTCAAGGTGAAAGATTTCAAACCCCAGCGTGACCCGTTGTTGATTTACGAATGTCATGTGGGAATGGCTTCTGAGAAGGAAGGAGTGGCTACTTATAAGGAGTTTACCAAGAACATACTGCCCCGCATCAAGAAGGACGGGTATAATTGCGTGCAAATCATGGCGGTGCAGGAACATCCTTATTACGGGAGTTTCGGTTATCATGTGTCCAGTTTCTTCGCTCCGTCCAGCCGTTTCGGCACACCCGATGACTTGAAAGAGTTGATTGACACGGCGCATTCCATGGGTATGGCGGTCATTATGGATATTGTGCATTCCCATGCGGTGAAGAACGAGGTGGAGGGACTTGGCAATTTGGCGGGTGATCCCAACCAGTTCTTCTATCCGGGAGACCGCCACGAGCATCCGGCCTGGGATTCCCTCTGCTTCGACTATGGGAAGAACGAGGTCATCCATTTCTTGCTTTCTAATTGCAAGTACTGGCTGGAGGAGTTCCACTTCGACGGCTTCCGTTTTGACGGTGTGACCTCCATGCTGTATTACAGTCATGGACTGGGAGAGGCTTTCACGAACTATGGTGATTATTATAACGGCCATGAGGACGACAATGCCATCTGCTATCTTACACTGGCTAACAAACTGATACACGAGTTGAATCCTCATGCCATTACCATCGCCGAGGAGGTGTCGGGTATGCCTGGACTGGCGGCGAAGTTCGAGGACTGCGGATATGGTTTCGACTACCGTTTGGCCATGAACATTCCGGACTATTGGATAAAGACCATCAAGGAGTTGCCTGACGAGGAATGGAAGCCCAGCTCTATGTTCTGGGAGGTGACCAACCGCCGTCAGGATGAGAAGACGATTTCTTACGTGGAGAGCCACGACCAGGCTTTGGTGGGAGACAAGACCATCATCTTCTGGCTTATTGACTCGGATATGTACTGGCATTTCCAGATTGGCGACCAGACTTGCCGGGTGAACCGCGGCATCGCTTTGCACAAGATGATACGTCTGCTGACCTTGACCACCGCCAACGGGGGCTACTTGAATTTCATGGGCAATGAGTTCGGACACCCGGAGTGGATTGACTTCCCCCGTGAAGGCAATGGATGGAGCTACAAGTATGCGAGACGGCAGTGGAACCTGGCGGACGATCCCAAACTCTGCTATCATTATCTTGGCGATTTCGACAAAGCCATGCTTGCGATATTCAGCAGCGAGAAGGCGTTGGAGAATACGTCTGTGGTGGAGGTATGGCATAATGACGGCGACCAGGTGCTGGCATATAGCCGCAATGACTTAGTGTTCGTTTTCAACTTCTCACCCGTAAGGTCTTATACGGACTACGGCTTCTTGGTGCCGCAGGGTAAATATACCACGGTGCTTGACACAGACGCGAAAGCCTTTGGTGGAAATGGACTGGTGGATGACACAATGTCTCATTTCACCTGCCCCGACCCGTTGTATGAGAAAGACAGAAAGGGATGGCTGAAACTCTATCTTCCGGCACGCAGCGCCTTGGTTTTGAAAAGGAAGTAAGTAGATGAATTATAACAATCCCACTTATAAGAAGACAGTGTACGGGGTGCATATTACCTGTACACTGCTCTTTTTGTTCTTTTGGTTCTGCTACCTTTATTTCGTGCAGGACAACCTTCTCGCTACGGCGCAGCATGTCTTTTCGGGAGGAAAGACCACGTATTCTCGTCTGTGGGGAGCCTTGATTATCAGTGGACTGCTGTGGATTTTGCAGATAGGAGTGAACCGGCTGCTGAGTCTGAAAAGTCTCAGCTATGCGTTCTCTTTCTTTCCTTCTTGCCTTGTGCTGGCGGTGCTTACGGATGTCAATCCTTCCGTGTTTGCCCATTTTTCGTTGGGAGTGTGGAGCTGGCTTTTCCCTTTGTTGCTTCTGCTGTATTTCTTTGCGGCTTCTTTCTTGAAGTATCTCAGAGAGCCGCAGGACTTCAAAGGACCGGGTATTTTCTTCTCCGTGCTTCTTCCAAACCTGGTCATCACGGTCTGCTTCTGCTTTTTCGTGGGAGCCACAGGCAACACAAACGACACCTTGCATTATACCTACAGGGTGGAGAATGCGTTGGCTCAGAACGATATGGAAAAGGCGTTGGAAATAGGAAGCAAGTCTGATGCCACTTCACCGGCATTGAATGCCTTGAGAGCCTACGCCTTGTCTTGCAAGGGGGAACTTGGAAGCAAACTCTTCACCTATCCGCAGCCATACGGCTCGAGGGGGTTGCTCCTCATGCTCGGCGACACACTGGGGTTGATGTTCCGCCCACAGGAAGTGTTCCATTATTTAGGTGTGAGACCTGCCAATCCGGCGGAATCCCCTGCGCAGTTTCTCTCAAAGGCAATCGTGAATCCACACGCAAAGCCGGCTATGAGAGATTATTATCTCTGCATGCTGCTGTTAGATAAAAAACTGGACCAGTTCGCCAGGGAGATTCCCCGCTATTATAAGTTGGATGTCTCCCTTCCGCTGCACTACAAAGAGGCGTTGGTGCTTTACTCTCGCATAGCGGCACATCCGCTCTATGTCTTCCATGATAATGTGGAGGATGCGGCTTATGAGGATATGGCTAAGTTGGAGAAGCAATACCGCTACTTCGCTGTCCGTCGCAATTATGTGCGGAGAGAGTTCGGGAAAACTTATTGGTATTATTACCGTTACGCATCTCCTCGCTTATGAACGGGATGGGGGTGCTGCTTGTCTTGGTAGGTTATTTCGGCCTGCTGATGTTGGTGTCATGGCTGACAGCCCGCAAGGGTGGAAACAATGACACCTTTTTTCGTGGCAACCGGCAGTCTCCGTGGTTTGTGGTGGCTTTCGGCATGATAGGCGCATCCATGTCGGGTGTGTCTTTTGTGTCTGTGCCCGGATGGGTGGAGCGCATCGACATGACTTATCTTCAGATGGTCATGGGCTTTTTGGTGGGGTATGTGGTAGTGGCTTTCGGTTTGCTGCCGCTTTACTACCGTATGGGGCTGGCCTCCGTGTATGGCTATTTGGGCAACCGCTTCGGAGTAGTGTCCCGCCGTACAGGGTCCGCTTTTTTCCTCCTTGCCCGCATGACCGGGACGGCAGCCAAGTCCTTTTTGGTTTGTTCGGTGTTGCAGGCGTATGTGTTCGATGCGTGGGGAGTGCCATTCCCTTTGACGGTGTGCTTCATGATGGGGCTTATCTGGCTCTATACTCGTCATGGCGGAGTGCGCACGATTGTGTGGACAGACTCTTTGCAGACACTGTGTCTGCTGGCGGCGATATGCCTTATCGTCTTCCAAATCGGAAGTAAGATGGGATTAGATGTGGCAGACATCGTGCGGACAGTGGCCGATAATCCGCACAGTCGGATCTTTGAATTTGCGGATGTGCGTTCTTCCCAGTATTTCTGGAAGCAGTTCGTGAGCGGGGTGTTCATCGTGATTGTCATGACCGGGTTGGATCAAGACATGATGCAGAAGAACCTTTCCTGCCGCAGTCTGCGGGATGCGCAGAAGAATATGTGCAGCTATGGAGCCGCCTTTCTGCCCGTGAATCTGCTGTTGCTGTCGTTGGGGGTACTGTTGCTTGCATTCGCTTCCAGTCATGGATTGCCCGTGCCGGACAAGGGAGACGAGTTGCTTCCCTCTCTTTGCGGGTCTGGAGTGTTGGGTGTCCCTGTATTGGTGTTGTTCACCGTGGGGATTGTCGCCGCCACTTTCGCCAACGCTGATTCCGCACTTACAGCCATGACCACCAGCATCTGTGTGGACATTTTAGGCATGAAGACTGCATACACCTCGCTTTCAGAGCAGGAAAAAGCCGTGAAGATGCGCAAGTGGACACATTGGGGGGTAACATTGCTGTTTATCCTTTTCATCTTGCTTTTCCGTGTGTGCAGCTATACGAGCCTCATTGATGCGGTGTTCACACTCGCTTCCTATACTTACGGCCCTTTGTTGGGACTCTTCGCCTTGGGGTTGTTCACCCGCTGTAGGCCGAGGGAGCGTTGGACTCCCGTGGTGTGCGTGTTGGCTCCGCTGCTGTGCTATCTATTTGAACAAATTGTGCAGTCCTCCACAGGATACCGCTTCGGCTATGAGATTCTGCTGCTGAACGGTTCGCTGGTGTTCGTGGGACTTTGGACTGCCTCCTTGCATATTCACTCTCAAAGACAACAATCTTATGGAAATTACAGACGCTAAATTCGTAATCAGTAACAGTGACTATCGCCGTTGTCCGCAGGACGGACGGCATGAGTATGCCTTCATCGGGCGGAGTAACGTGGGAAAGTCGAGCCTTATCAATATGCTTGCCAAGCGCAAGAAATTAGCCATGACTTCTTCCACACCGGGAAAGACGATGCTCATCAATCATTTCTTGGTGAACAACGAGTGGTATATCGTGGATTTGCCCGGCTATGGATATGCCCGTCGTAGCAAAGTGGACAGGGCTAATTTCGAGAAGCTTATCTCAGACTACGTGTTGCACCGTCCTCAACTGACCAACCTCTTCGTGTTGGTGGACAGCCGTTTGGAACCGCAGAAAGTAGACTTGGCGTTCATTAACTGGTTAGGTGAGAACGGGGTGCCTTTTTCCATTGTTTTCACCAAGGTGGACAAATTGAAGAAGAAAGGAAAGGTGGATGAGAATGTGGAGAAGTATCTTCAGACACTGCGGGAAGAGTGGGAGGAATTGCCGCCCTACTTTGTGACCAGTGCCGAAAAAGGAATCGGACGGGAAGAGTTGCTGGACTACATCGCCCATGTCAATGAGGAGAATCCAGTGGATGTCAAATCTTTTTAATTCACAGCGCATGAAATCTTCAGTGGAACTAAGGGAGATAACCCCTAATGAGGCGGCTTACAGCTGGTGTGAGCAATTGTATATGCAGTCCTTTCCTCGTGCGGAACGCAGGGATGAGCAGGAGGAAAGGCAGTTGGCGGAGACAGAATCCCGCTTTCATTTTTATTTGATTACCCAGGAGGGGGAGTCGGCGGGATTGCTCACCGAGTGGGAGTTTGCGAACTTCCGCTTCTTTGAGCATTTCGCAGTGTCGCCCGCTTTGCGTGGTCGTCATATCGGAGCTGCTGCATTGGAAGCGGCTCATGCCCTTTCATCCAAACCTGTCATCTTGGAGGTGGAACGCCCCGATACGGAACTTGCCCAGCGTCGTATCGGCTTCTACAAACGCAATGGATACGCCCTGTGGTTTGCGGACTACCTTCAACCGCCTTTTCACAAGGGAGACGCACCGCTGCCGTTGTATCTTATGTGTCATGGCGCATTGTCCGAAGAAAAGGACTTCACACGGATTCAGGAGATTTTGTATAAGAAAGTCTACAAAGTGTCCGCACAAGATTTGAAAAGGTGAAGTGGCTGGTACTTCTTTTACTCCCCTTGCTGTGGTGGTTGAATCTCTGTGTGGGGAGTGTGTCCATTCCGCTGGATGACTGTGTGCGGGCATTGACGGGCGACCATTTGTCTGCCGAATTGGAGAATTACCGTTACATCTTGCTGGAACTCCGTCTGCCTTCGGCCATGGCCGCCTTGTGGGGAGGCAGTGCGTTGGCGGTTTCCGGCTTGCTGCTTCAGGTCTTGTTCCGCAATCCGTTGGCGGGTCCCTCGATGTTGGGCATTACCTCCGGGGCGAACTTGGGCGTGGCCTTGATCACACTGCTGGGAGGGAGTCTTTTGTCTGCTTCCTCCTTGCTTTCTTCAGTACCTGCGGTCGTGGCGGCCTTGTCGGGTACGGCGGTGGTGATGGGAGTGTTGCTTTGGTTTTCCCGTCGAGTGAGCCGGGCCGTCTCATTGTTGCTTATCGGCATCTTGCTTTCCTCATTTATTGCCGCACTCATTACATTGCTTACTTATTTCAGCACGTCCGACGATATCCGTAGTTTTGTGGTGTGGGGGATGGGTACGTTTCAGCATGTGGCCTTGGGCGATTTGCCCGCCTTTTCCATCCTTTCGTTCGCCGGGCTGTTTTCAGCGGTGTTGCTGATAAAGCCTTTGTCCGTCTTTCTGTTGGGAGAGGAATATGCCGCTAATTCAGGCGTGAACGTGCGTCGTTTCCGCTTCCGTCTGCTTTGCGTGAGCGGTCTGTTGGCTGGAGTTACCACTGCCTATTGTGGCCCTGTGGCTTTTATGGGCTTGGTGATTCCTCATGTGGCAAGGATGTTTCTCTCCTCGTCCAATCCCCGCCGGCTGCTGCCTTGGACGATGTATGCGGGCGCTTGTGTGGCCTTGTTGAGCAATCTTTGCGGCAGTTTACCCTTGGCGGATGGACAGCCGTTGCCGTTGAATGTGGTGACTTCTATCTGGGGAGTGCCGATGGTCATCTATATTATCCTGCGAAATCAGCGGGCTTAAACATTGCACATACAAAGGATTTTGCGTGCAGTTTACGACGGAAGCGGCACATCTTGCCCATAAGTGTGCAGAATTTACGTTGTGGTGAAATGAAAAGTAAAACTGTATATATGTAGCTGATAAATAAGTGTATATGTGGAATTTAAACACTGTTGTTATAAATACTTAATACTTTATGTTCATTTTTTGTAGCTGTGGTGTGCAATAATAAGAGGGAAAGATTTATCTTTGCACACGAACCTTGCGGTGATGTCGCAAGCGAACAGACTATTGGAGAACAATGAACAAACAAACGCAATGCGATGAGATCAGGGCTTTGATTGAAACGGGAAAGACGGAGGAAGCCATTCTTCGTCTGGATTCAATGATAGCCCGAAGCGAACCGCCCTTGGATTACTTGTACTATCTCAGAGGTAACGCCCGGCGTAAAATGAGCGACTGGCCGGGAGCTATCAACAATTATCTGAAGGCGATGGAGATTAACCCTGAAAGTCCGGCGAGAGAGGCTTACCGCATAGCGGTGGATATTCAAGACTTCTTTAATAAGGATATGTATAATCAATAAATAACAATCAGCATAAAATGGGTAAAGTAAAAGGAGCCGTGGTGGTCAATACGGAACGGTGCAAGGGCTGCAGCGAATGTGTGGCAGCGTGTCCGTGCGATGTGTTGGCCTTGGCTAACGAGGTGAACAGAAAGGGCTATCCCTTTGTGCGACAGGCAAACCCCGACGCTTGCATCGGATGTGCGAGTTGTGCCATTGTGTGTCCCGACGCATGCTTAACTGTATATAGAGTAAAATTGAAGTGACTATGGCGAACAATACGGAAAACGAAGTGCTATTGATGAAGGGTAACGAGGCCATCGCCCATGCGGCTATCCGCTGTGGGTGTGACGGCTATTTCGGTTATCCCATTACTCCTCAGTCCGAGGTGTTGGAAACGTTGGCTGCATTACGTCCTTGGGAAACTACGGGCATGGTGGTGCTGCAAGCCGAGAGTGAGGTGGCTTCCATTAATATGTTGTACGGTGGAGGCGGAAGCGGTAAACGTGTGATGACATCCTCCTCCAGTCCGGGTGTGGCTTTGATGCAGGAAGGCATCGCCTATATGGCGGGTGCCGAGATACCGGGGCTGATTGTGAACGTGCAGCGTGGAGGTCCGGGACTGGGAACTATCCAGCCCAGCCAGTCTGACTATTTCCAGGCCACACGGGGTGGAGGAAACGGTGACTATAATACCATTGTCCTCACGCCGGCTTCTGTGCAGGAGATGGCAGACTTTGTGGACTTGGCTTTCAACTTGGCTTTCAAATACCGTAATCCGGCCATGATTCTCTCCGACGGAGTGATAGGGCAGATGATGGAGAAGGTGGTGTTGCCTCCGTTCAAGCCCCGCCGCACGGAAGAGGAAATTGCGAAAGAATGTCCTTGGGCGGCTAACGGGCACGGTTTGAAACACCGCAAGCCGAACATCATGACCTCTCTGGAGCTGGATTCTGCGGTGATGGAGCAGCGGAATCTGCACTTGCAGCAGAAATACCAGGAAATCAGGGATAAGGAAGTCCGCTATGAGGAGACGCTGACGGAAGACGCCGACTATCTGATAGTGGCCTTCGGTTCTGCCTCCCGAATCTCGGAGAAAGCCATCGAGATTGCCCGCGAGGAGGGTATTAAAGTGGGAATGTTGCGTCCTATCACGGTATGGCCTTTCCCCTCGAAAGAGATTCAGCGTTTGAGTGAGCGCATGAAAGGTATTCTCGTGGTTGAGATTAATGCGGGAATGATGATTCAGGACGTGCTGCTGTCCGTGCTGGGACGTTGCCCGGTGGAGCATTTCGGACGTATGGGCGGAATTGTACCAGACCCCGACGAGATAGTGAACGCCTTGAAAACCAAACTGATTAAAAAATAACTACACCGTATGACGACAATGGATAAAGAGTCGCTGGACACTCCGAATGAGACAAAGCAGCCTGTGGAAGGACAGGATTTCCGCAGTCTGCGGGAGATGAGGGAACTCCGGGACAGAGCCAAGAGCCGGGAGGGAAGGCTTATCTTCAACATTCGTCAGGCAATGAACCTGCTGTTCATGCTGGCCGCCGTCATCGCGGTGGTTATCTACTTTATGAACCCCGACACGGAACTGTACATCTACGTGTGCGGTTGTGCCGTCTTCTTCAAGGTAGTGGAGTTTGTTTTACGTTATATAAAGAAGTAACACATCATGACAACTGAAGACATAATAAAACCAGAGAACTTGGTCTACAAGAAACCGTCTCTGATGAATGATACGACCATGCACTATTGTCCGGGCTGTAGTCACGGAGTGGTGCATAAACTGGTGGCGGAGGTCATCGAGGAAATGCAGATGGAGGAGAAAACCATCGGTGTATGTCCGGTGGGATGCGCTGTCTTCGCCTACCGTTATCTTGACATCGACTGGATGGAAGCCGCGCATGGAAGAGCACCGGCGGTGGCCTGCGCTTGCAAACGGTTGTGGCCGGACAGATTGGTGTTCACCTATCAGGGAGACGGAGACCTCGCGTGTATCGGTACGTGTGAAACCATCCACTCGCTGAACCGTGGCGACAATATCACCATCATCTTCATCAACAACGCCATCTATGGTATGACTGGTGGCCAGATGGCGCCTACCACCTTGATGGGGCAGAAGACGGCTACCTGTCCCTATGGACGTGTGCCGGAACTGCACGGCTACCCGGTGAAAATGGCTGACTTGGCGGCAAAACTGGAAGGTACGTGTTATGTGACCCGTCAGTCTGTGGAGACAGTGCCGGCCATTCGCAAGGCCAAGAAGGCTATCCGAAAGGCGTTCGAGAACTCCATGGCCGGACGTGGCTCCAATCTTGTGGAGATTGTCTCTACCTGTAGCTCAGGATGGAAGCTCTCTCCGTTGAAGGCGAACAAGTGGATGGAGGACAATATGTTCCCGTTCTACCCCATTGGCGATTTGAAGGACACGACAAAAGAAAAGTGAAAATGAAAGAGGAAATTATCATATCTGGTTTCGGTGGGCAAGGAGTCTTGTCCATGGGAAAGATTCTGGCCTATTCCGGCTTGATGGAGGGAAAAGAAGTCACTTGGATGCCCGCATACGGTCCGGAGCAGCGTGGCGGTACGGCCAACGTGACAGTCATCATCAGCGATGACCGGATATCTTCGCCGATTCTCAGTACCTACGACACGGCCATTGTGCTGAACGAGCCTTCGTTGGAGAAATTCGAGAGCAAGGTGAAGCCTGGCGGTACATTGATTTACGACACTTACGGCATTATTGAGCCTCCCAAACGTCAGGATATCCATGTGTACAAGATGAGTGCCATGGATGCGGCGGCGGAAAGCAAGATGATCAAGGTGTTCAATATGTTCGTATTGGGAGGCTTGTTGAAATTGCATCCCATCGTTTCCATAGAGAGTGTGAAGAAAGCGTTGTTCAAAACGCTTCCCGAACGCCATCACAACCTCATCCCCATGAATGAAGACGCCATTCACAAAGGGATGGAGTTGATAGAGAAAGTAAGGTGAATATTTTACTTCAGCAAGAAGAGTCCTGGGGGAAACAGTGTTTCCTGCCGGGACTTTTCATTTATGAGTAGAGACGCGATTAATCGCGTCTCTACTTTTCACGAGCCAGTTGCTTAAAATACCATGAAAAAGCGTATCTTTGTGGCAAGATACAAGTTTCGCAATCTTTAAAGGCACTGTGAGTATGAAATATCCGATAGGAATACAGACGTTTGAACAGATTATAGAGGACGGTTATGTGTATGTGGACAAGACCGACCTTGTGTATTCGCTTGCCAACGAAGGCAAGGTGTACTTTCTGAGCCGTCCCCGGCGGTTCGGCAAAAGCCTGCTCATATCCACGCTTGAGAACTATTTCCTCGGTAGGAAGGAACTGTTCAAAGGGCTGAAGATAGACGCTTTGGAAAAGAAATGGCTGACATACCCTGTTTTCCATATAGATTTCAATGGCAGTAATTTCACAAAAGATGGTGAACTTGCCTCGCATCTTGACTTTAACCTGTCCATTTGGGAACAGGAATATGGCCGTCCAGAGACATCGGGACTTGGTTTTGGCATACGTTTCATGAATGTACTGGCTAATGCCTATAAAAAAACGGGACGTAGAGCCGTCGTGCTCGTGGACGAATACGACAAGCCCATCCTTGATGTGCTCGACATAAACGCTAAGACAACGATTGACGGCATAGAGATGACATTGGAGGAATGTAACCGAAACATCCTAAAAGGTTTCTATTCCACGTTCAAGCTTGCCGACAAATACCTTCAGTTCGTCTTCTTGACCGGCGTGACAAAGTTCTCGCAGATAAGCGTGTTCAGCGGCTTCAACCAGCCAGAGGACATCAGTATGTCACCGGAGTACGACACCCTGTGCGGAATCACGGAGGCGGAGCTTTATTCGACCTTTGAGGAACCCATCAGAAACATGGCCGCGGAGTATGGATGCACGGAGGAGGAAATGCGAATGAAGCTGAAAGAGCAGTATGATGGTTATCACTTCTCAGATGACATGAGAGATGTGTACAATCCTTTCAGTATTCTCAATGCGTTTAAGAAAAGGCGAATGCAAGACTACTGGTTCAAGACTGGCACGCCTACTTATCTCATACGGTTGCTTAGCCATTTCAAAGAGAACTTGAACGAGCTTACGGGGAAGTACTACTCGCCTGAGGAGTTTGACGACTACAAGGCCGACGTGGAGCGTCCCTTGCCGATGATTTACCAAAGCGGGTATCTCACCATAAAGGACTTCGACAGGGACATGAACACGTTCCTTCTTGATTTCCCTAACAACGAGGTGAAACGGGGCTTTGTGACACTGGTGGCCAGCAATTATTTCGGAGTGAAAGATTGAGGAGATAGGGTATGTCAAGCCATACGCCACCGATGCACGGAAGATTTCGTCAATCAGTAGAGACGCGATTCATCGCGTCTACACATTCATAAACGATGAATCGCATCTTCATCCAACAGTGTAGATTGGTGGTACAATGGTAGATAATCATATCCGATTAAAGACGAATCCGACAGAACTGTGCTCCGCAAAAGCTTTGGAGACGCGATGAATCGCGTCTCTACTTTTCGATTGTCCAGTCAATTAAACATTAAACACTACACATTACACATTTTATCACAGAAAGCCACCCCACAGGCATATCCCTCCTCATAGAGAGCTTGTAGTTTGTGTACGTCTTTCTCTATGCGGTCTACCTTCACGGGGCATACCGGGCGTATGATTTCCATCTTTCCTTCCTCTTCCAGTCTTTCCGCTTCGGCCAGTTGCCGGTTGTAGACTTCGCTGCGCCGGTTGATGGCTTGTCTCAGTTCTGGGTATCTGTGATAGATGAAGGGCGGTACTTTTGTGTGGTACAGCTGTTTGCGGTAGCCCTTGTGGCGGGTGAGGATGGCTACCACTTTGGAGTATCCCCGCTCGAAAGCCCTTTGGTAGGGAATGCTGTCCACGATGCCACCGTCTAACATCGGCGTTCCGTCCACACGGGTGATGGGGCATACGAACGGTAGACTGCTCGACGCGCGGGCTATCTGCACAAGCCGCCGTTTGTCCTTGTGTTCGGAGAGATAGACAGCCTTGCCCGTGAGGCAGCTGGTGGCCACCATCTCGTATTCCTCCCTTGCGTTGAAATAAGCGTCGTAGTCGTAGGGCAGTATCTTGTCGGGAAACTTTCGGAAAAGCAGGTCGAAATCCATGATGCAACGTTGGCTGAGGATGTATTTGTAGCCGATGTAGTGGTATTTCTTCAGCATGTCGATGTTGCTGTACCTGGCTCTTCCCCTTTGTCGGGAGATGAAGGAGAGTCCGTTGCAAGCGCCTGCGCTCACCCCGATGACGTATGGAAAGTGGATGCCCTTGTCTATGAAACTGTCCAGCACTCCACAGGTGAACACCCCTCTCATTCCGCCGCCTTCCAACACCAGTGCGGTGTCCGTAAGTTCTTTCATACGCATATTGAATGGCTGTTGATTCGCATATAGTTTTGACAGATGCGAATATACGGAAATATTTTAAAATGGCCAACTAAACGGTGTCTCTTTTGTCCGTTCCAGTATTAATCCGTATATTTGCTCTACAAAAGCCTTTTAACTGTATTATATAATGGATTTATTCATAAAAAAGCCGCTGTCCCGTCTGGAGGCGGAGGCGAACGCGAAGGATGGCGTGCGCATGAGGCGTGTGCTGGGGCCTTGGAGCCTGATTGCGCTGGGCATAGGGAATGTCGTAGGCGCGGGGTTGTTCTCCGTGACAGGGCTTGTGGCGGCTGATTATTCAGGACCTGCCATCACCCTGAGTTTCCTGTTGGCTTCCATCGCTTGCAGTTTCGCCGGACTGTGCTATGCGGAGTTCTCCTCCCGTATTCCGATAGCCGGGAGTTCCTATACCTATTCATACGCCACCATGGGGGAGCTGATAGCGTGGATCATAGGCTGGGACTTGGTGTTGGAGTATGCCGTCTCGGCGGCGGTGGTCAGTGTGAGCTGGTCGCAATACGTGAACTCTTTGTTGCGGGATGTCGGCGTCCATCTGCCTGACGTGTGGCTGCATTGTCCGGCGGAAGGCGGCTTCGCCAATGTGCCAGCCGCCTTGATTGTCTTGCTGGTGAGTCTGTTGCTGACGCGGGGAATCAAGGACAGTTCCGTGGCCAACAATATCTTGGTGGCGTTGAAGCTGCTGGTGATAGGGGTGTTCATCGTGTTGGGGTGGAAATACATAGACGCTTCCAATTACACGCCTTACATTCCAGCCAACACGGGCGTGTTCGGCGAGTACGGATGGTCGGGTGTCATCCGTGGCGCAGGCGTGATATTTTTCGCGTATATCGGTTTTGACGCGGTGAGTACCGAGGCGCAGGAGACTCGCCATCCGCAGCGGGACATGCCGATAGGCATTATCGGCTCGCTCATAGTCTGCACGGCGTTGTACATGATATTCGGTCATGTGATGACCGGCATCGTGCATTACACGGACTTCAAGGGGGCGAACAGCGTAGCCCCGGTGGCCACGGCCATCGCCCACATGGGCAGTATGGGAGCGGATGGACAGTTCCATGTGGCGTATCCCTGGCTCAACAAGGCCATCCTGTTGTCCATTCTGCTGGGGTATTCCAGCATGATAATGGTCTGTCTGCTCGGACAGAGCCGTATCTTTTACAGTATGAGCAAAGACGGTTTGTTGCCTCGTGTGTTCTCCCACCTGCATCCCCGTTTTCGAACGCCCGTGCGCAGCACGATGTTGCTGGTGTGCGTTACGGCGTTGGGCGCCGCCTTTGTGCCGGCGGACATCACGGGAGAGATGATCAGTATCGGCACCCTGCTTTCTTTCATCTTGGTGTGTATCGGCATCATGATTACCCGCAAGACGCTTCCCCCTGCGCCGAAGGGGACTTTCCGTGTGCCGTTTGTCCCGTACATACCAGTGGCGGGCATTCTGTGCTGCATGGTGATGATGGTCTTTCTGCCGGCGGACACTTGGATACGGCTGGTTATCTGGATGCTGATAGGGATGGATATTTACGCCCTCTACGGGGTGAGCCACAGTGTGATGGGGGGCTGTACGCCTCGCCGACACGGGCAAAGTCTGCTCTGCTACATAGGTATCGGTCTGTCTTTCCTGTGTTTTATCACCGGGATTTGGCACCAGCAGATTGCGGGATGGAGCGAACCCAAGGATTTGTTGTGGGTAAGCGTGCTGTTCGGCACGGCGCATCTGGTGTTTTACACCTTCCGGCTTTACCGCAATACGAACAAACGACTATTAAATTGAATAAGAATGATATTGTATCCTAATGCGAAAATCAATCTCGGTCTGAATGTGGTGGCCCGTCGTGCGGACGGCTATCATGACTTGGAGACTGTCTTCTTCCCGTTGCGTGAATTGTGTGACAAGCTGGAGATTAACGCGCGTCCAGAGCTGGACGCTCCTTCATTGTCTTTGGACGGTGTGCCGTTAAAGGGGGAGCCGGAAGACAACTTGGTGATGAAAGCCTGGCGGTTGTTGAAGCGGGACTTTCCGTCTTTGCCCCCGGTGGAGATTCGGCTGCACAAGCGAATCCCCTCGCAGGCTGGCATGGGAGGAGGGTCGTCTGACGCCTCTTTCATGTTGCTTGGCTTGAACAAGCTGGGAGAATTAGGGCTTACGATTTCGGAATTAGAAAAATATGCGGCTCGCTTGGGGGCTGATTGCCCGTTCTTCATTCACAACAGAACCCTGTATGCGGAAGGTACGGGAAACGAGTTCTCCCCGGTGGACTGTTCGCTGGACAGAGGGTATGTCGTGGTGGTGAAGCCCCCGGTGTTCATCTCCACGGCGGAGGCTTTCCGTCATGTGGTTCCCCGGGAATCTGCCGGGAATCTCCGCGCCCTGTTAAGACTTCCGGTAAAGGAATGGAAAGGAAAGGTGCGGAATGATTTCGAGGAAAGTGTCTTCCCCTCTCATCCTGAGCTGGCGGAAATAAAGGAGAAGCTGTATCAGCTCGGTGCCGTGTACGCTGCCATGAGCGGTTCCGGGTCTGCCTTGTTTGGCATTTTCTCCACCGAAGTCGATGAGCAAAAGATACAAGAATGTTTCCCGTCGGCTGATTGCTTCGTGCTTAATGTGTAATGTTCGCTTAGTGTTTAATTAGTAGAGACGCGATTCATCGCGTCTCCATTCATCGCGTCTACACATTCATCTGTGATGACTTGTATCTGTGATTACACTATGAAAAGCGGAGATGCGATAAATCGCATCTCTACCTAAACAATGTTGATTAGTGGTACAATTGCGGATAATCATTATAAATGAGCCTATACAGTCGTTTGGTATTGTACAAGATAGGACGGTGGTATGTTTGCGGGTAATCATTTTAGAAAATACAGACACACGATTTTTCTTATTAAACATAATATCCTCTCCTCCCAAAAGTTTTTTCGTGAATTTGCCTACACGCCTACACTGAATATTTTAAATCGCTGTTTATCAGTTTTTAACGTGATAAAAAACAGGAATATTGCCTACACTAAAGGTACACTGGCCTACACTAAACAACATAAAAGCACTGGAGATGGGGCTATATTGTACCATAGTCCCTTACTTTTTCGTCCATTTTCTTTCATAAAGTACACACAGAGAAGAAGATTCACAATGCGCAGTAATTTTCCATTTATAAGACAGAATAAGGGCGCGTTGCGTTGAAATTACCTTATACTCTCCAGCCTGCCTTCTTCATTATATAGAGTCAAACACGGTGAATAAGGAGTCATTACTCACCGCTTGGCGAAAATTGCACGGTGAGTTTCGATGCATTATACGGTGAGTTTCAATGTGAGATAAGTTTTAAAAAAACTTGCTGCTCTTCTGTCTTGTACGTTGCTTAATATAAAGACTCACCGCATGACAAGATAATGATTATCCGCAACTGTACCACCGTCTTATCTTGCACGTTGCAACCTAAACAATGTTTATTAGTGGCACGATTGCGGATAATCATCTACTTTATCTTTTGAAAGAGAATCATGTGATGATGTATTTGACTGTTTCAATAAAATGATGTATCTTTGCCATGGGAATATTCCCACATAATAACTAAATTTATACAGAACGAAATAGAAATCAACAGATTGAATATCACATATTGAAATAATACAGCGTTTACTATTATTCGGAAACTCTTGAAATTTGGCGATTGATAAGACGTTTATACAAGAATAAGTTCAGTAAATGCCCACGCTATAGCGTGGGCTGAACTTATCTGTATAAACAGGCTACGCCAAATGCCTAAGAGTTCGATAAGGGAAGCACCACGCTTTTCTTATGCCTACTCTTTTCAAGGCATTTCCATCGCAGCCTGTTTTTCACGAAAGAATAGTTCAGCGCCAGTCATAAGATAAGCTATAGCGGCGGAGTGTCGTATTATACCCATTTCTTCCGCTTGCCACACTTATTTTAGAGAAAGACTACAAGTCTTCCTCTTATATCTTTATTAAAAACAAGCAAATGGAAGATTCTTTAAAAAAATTCAGAGCCGAGTTATGCGAACTCTTCAGAATGGATCGGGCAGAATTGGATTTCGGTATCTACCGTATCATGAATTACAAACGGGAAGAAATTGAGAACTATTTTGGTCTTAAAGATGACAAAAATAGCAAGTTGTCTCGTCTAGTGGATTCTATTTTGGAAGAAAATGCAGGACAATCTAAGAAACGATTGGAAGATGAACTTGGTGTAGATCCGGACACTTCTTCCAAAGTAAAGGAGCTGAGAGGGAAACTCAAAACGTTTGATACACATAAAATGCAAGATGAGGTATTTTCCCGTCTGGTGGATTTCTTCAAACGCTATTATGTGGACGGTGACTTTATATGCCAACCTCGCTACAAAAAAGGTGTCTATGCTATTCCTTATGAGGGGGAAGAAGTAAAACTTTATTGGGCGAATTATGACCAGTATTATATCAAGACATCTGAGAACTTCAGAAATTATTCGTTTGAACTTTCTTCAGGTAAAAAAGTGCATTTTGTGTTGAAAGAGGCTTCTACTGAGCAAAATAATAATTTGCCAAAGAACGGAGGTAAACGCTTCTTTAAATTGGCAGTGGCTGAGAAAACTGAGGACGAGAAATTTTGGGAATGTAAAGAGGATAAAGACCTGTATATCTATTTCAACTATGTTGTATTGAAGTCTGAGAAAGATCTGCAGAATAAATTGATAAAAGAAGCAGAAGACCAAATTCGCTCAGAAGCAGGTATACCTCAGGATTTTAAAATGGCTTTGTTATCCGAAAAGCCTTCTCCCAAAGATACACATCGTACCTTGTTACGAAAGCACTTGCAGGATTATACGGCAAAGAACACTTTTGATTATTTCATTCATAAAGATTTAGGAGGATTCTTGAGAAGGGAATTGGACTTCTATATCAAGAATGAGATTATCTTGTTGGATGATTTTTTGAATGAGTCCTACATTCTTTCTCATCTCGGCACTGTGAAGGCAATCAAGAAACTGGGGAACAAGATTATTGATTTCTTGGCTCAATTAGAGAACTTCCAAAAGAAACTGTGGCTGAAGAAGAAGTTTGTGGTCAGTTGCGACTATTGCATTACGCTTGACCGTGTTCCTGGGGAGCTTTATCAAGAGATTGTAGACAACAAAGCGCAGCGTGAAGAATGGGTGCGACTTTTTGCTATTGATGAGATAAAAGGCGATATGATGACAGAGGGGTATAGTGAGCCCTTGACTGTGAAGTTTCTCGAAAAGAACCGCTTCCTCGTGCTTGATACTCGGTTCTTCAGCACGGAATTTAAGCACAAACTCGTGAATAGCATGAAGAATGTTGATGAGGAATGTAATGGGTTGCTGATTAATAGTGAGAATTTCCAAGGAATGAATTTATTACGGGAAAAATACTATAATTCAATAACTACGGTTATTACAGATCCTCCATATAATACAGGAAATGACGATTTCTTGTATAAGGATAATTTTACAGATTCCTCATGGATTACAATGATGAATAATCGTATAAGTTTCATTTTTGAATTATTGAAGGATAATTCTTGGTGTTCTTTTAACATAAATGATATTGAGTTGTTCAATCTTGAGGAATTGATGAAAGAATTCAATTGGAGTTCTCATACCAATATCACTGTACAGATGTCATACTTAAGTGGCGTGAAGATGTCGCATGTTGATAAAAAAATACCTAAAATTAAGGAGTCTATTTTGGTGTATTCCAAAGGTGACAATTATAAGTTTAATCCTGTATATGTGCCATGTAGTTGTGATGAAGCTTTTGATAGATATGGGGGATGGGTTGATTTCAATGATTCCGAGAATCCTGAAGAATGGACACGAAGAACAGTAAAGCAGGTTGCAAAGGAACAAGGCATAGATGAAGGAAATAAAGAGCAATTTGATAAATTTCGATTGCAAAATGCTAATCATATATATCAAGAAGCTACAAGTAATTCTATTAAGAACAAGGAAAAAGATGATAAATTTCATCTTGACTCTACCGCTACAGGGCTTAAGAGAATTGTAAGAAATGGGAAGGAGGTTGTTTTTGCAAAGAAAAAGGTGAAAGAGAAAAATGGGAAAAAACAGCCAGTGTCGCGTATTGGTGATATATGGTCTGATACTGATAATATTGGAATAAATAATGTCTTTAACGAAGGGGGAGTGCAATTACCTAATGGTAAAAAACCTGTAGAATTATACAAACGACTCGTCTCTTTATTGAATTCAGGCAAAGGCATAATAATGGATCCATTTGCTGGAACTGGTACAACTGCGCATGCTGTTATTGAGAAAATAAGAGAGGAAAAAGAGAATAAGAATAAGTATATTCTTTTACAAGAAGGATATGACTACTTTAACGAAAAGACCAAGGAACGGGTAGAGAAGGTTGTATATTCTTCTGATTGGAAGGTGGATAAGAAGAAGTCTCCATTACCCAAGCCTGTCTCCCGCAAAGGCATTTCTCAGTGTTTCAAATACATCCGATTGGAGCAATACGAGGACACATTGGATAATCTGGAAAAGAAATCGGATAATCTGGAAATGAAGCCCTTGCCGTTTCAACAGGAGTCCAAGAGTTACGAGAGTTATATGTTGAAGTACAAGCTGGATTTGGAGTCTAAAGACAGCTTATTTGATTTGGATTGGTTCAAGAATCCGTTCTCTGTGACCATGAAAATCAACCGTGAAAATCATTCGCAGAAAACCACATTGGATTTTGTGGAGACTTTCAATTATCTAATAGGGTTGAATGTAAAAACAATACATTGGCTTGAGGAAGAGCTGTGTATTGTGGAAGGGACTACCCACAGGGAACAGGAACATACGTTGGTGATATGGCGTAATTGTGAGAAAATGGACAATAACAGTTTGGAGAAACGTTTCCGTGAAATGTTGCGTCCTTATACCTCTATAGATACCTCTATAGACCGTATCTATGTGAATGGGGATAATACCCTGTTGAGACTCCGTAAGGAAGACGAGAAGTGGAACGTAAATTTAACGGAACTAGAATTTCGGAAACGAATGTTTGAAGCGTAAGTTATGGCTAAGAAAGAAGAAAAGAAGGACTTGAGTCAGTCTTTAGTATTATTCCACTATATGAACTATAATAAGAAAACTGCATACGGTTAACGATAATTAGCATAATCATGCAAGTTATCGTGCATGGCAAGCTCGTCGG
>CAVDHB010000004.1:0-33949 GCA_963608705.1 Prevotella sp. P5-108 | reverse complement strand
AAGGCGAAGGTGTGGACAAGGACATATCAGAGGCAGTAAAGTGGTACAAGAAATCGGCAGAGCAAGGCCATGCAATTGCGCAGAATAATTTGGGCGCATGCTATGCAAATGGCGAAGGTGTAGCCAAGGATATGTCAGAGGCTGTGGAGTGGTTAAAGAAATCTGCGGAGCAAGGTTGCGAAGAAGCCCAAAAAAGTTTGGCACAAATAAATGGAAATGATATTGAAAAATAAGTAGGTTGAGTAATAGAACAAAGGGGCAGTATTGAAACACTGCCCCTTTCCCATACCATTAAAATTTTTCAGAATCTTACCATTAGTTCCGCTACGAACTTGTCTTGCTCTGATTCTTTGGGAATGCTGTGCTTGGCGTAAAAGTATTTCTCGTAATTCAGGCGGATGTCTGCCGTGAAGGGAAGTCCCAAGCTGAACGTTAAACCTCCTGTCAGACGTTGCCGTTTGTAGTCTGTGGTTTTGATGACATTCTTTTCTTCGCCGGAGAAGGTCTTGCCGTCCCATTGGTCAGTCATCATGTCGTAACGTGCCAGAATGGACATCTTCTTGAACACTTTCTTTAAAGGAATGTCATAGTTGGCGAAAGCGTTTACGGCTTGTACATTCTTATAAGCGTCCTGTGAATAAGTCTTGTACAGATACTCTGCCTCAATATGGAAATTCCTGCATTGGTAATAAGCGCCGATGTCGTATGAATGCTGGCGGACGGTCGTGGGCTTCACGCTTTGCACACCCAGTGTCAAGTTCAGGCCAGGGGTGAAGAAAAACTGTGTTTTTGCTGAATAGCTGGGTTGTTTGTGCCAAGAGCTTTTTTGGTCTGTCAGAATTGTACGACCGTTGTACATTCCCGCTTCCAGTATGATTTTCATGTCTGTGGGAAGTGTATAGCCAGCGGTCACACCGACATCACGCACATTTCCCACTTGCTTGGCGATGAAGGAACGGTTTGCGAAGTATTGTTGATGAGGCGAGCGGTGAGCGTCGATGGTGAAGGGAACACGCATCTGTCCTGCGGTGAAAGAGAAACCTTTCCACGGTTTTACACGGGCGTAGGCGTCCAGCATCTTGATAGACCCTTCGTCCGAGAGGTCAATCTCTGCTTTATAGGACACGGTGGGCAATAAGTCTCCGACCACACTCACACGGGCGTTGCGCACTTCGAAACGTCCTTCTTTCGTGTCGTCTTGGTATTCGTATTTCGCACGGAGTGTCCCATGGATTTTAGGAGCGGAAAGCTTGAAACCTTTGCTCTCTTTCTCAGTCTTCTGAGTGGTATCCTGCGTGTTCGCTTCGCTGGCTGTGGCCATGAATGGCAGACACAACGCTCCTAAAAACAATGTAATTGCTTTCATCTGCTTGCCTGTTATTTATTTCACCTGCAAAGGTAAGGAGCGGATGTTATAAGAAAATGACAAGCGTGTGACATTTTCGTTACAAGCCTACCAATCAAGGAATTTTCCTCTTTCTTTCCTTTCTCTTAGTACTTGTTCTAAATGCGTCTGTTTCCCTTTTGCCAAATAACGGCGCAGGAAGATATTGGGAATTGCGACACCCACCGCCATACCCAATACAGTCAATCCACTGCCGACACCGCTTTTTATGGCCATCAGCATGGTCTCAGGCGTAAGTGAGTTGAAATTGATGAGTCCGAAGAGCAGACGGTACATCAATACTCCCGGCACCATGGGAATCACGGAGGGAATGGTCAGCACATGGTTCGGTACATGGAACCAGTGTACCGCTTTGATGGCTATGATACTGACCAACATAGAACCTGCGAAAGAACCTATGATGGCTCCCATGCCGAGGTCGAAATTCACAAAGTTACGGGTGCAGACTGCGATGATACCACCCACGGCCACTACGGGAAGCAGGCGTATGGGGATGTTGAAAATCATGGAGAAACCCATGGCGGCAATGGCAGCCGCAGCCGCATAGACAAAATAAGAGCTGTGCGGAATCATGGAGAGTGTGGTGAAGTCTTTTACCTGAAATAGTTGGATGGCCGCCACGATGCCGAACGCCATGGCTCCTACCATCAAGAAAGTGTTGATGCAGCGGGTGATACCCACCACGATATAGTTGTCCAACATATCGTCCACGAAGTTTATCATGGGAATGCCCGGCACGATAAACAGGGCGCAGGCGAGGATGGGATGCCAGGGAGTGGATGTCCAGGGAACGAAGTGGCAGAAATAGGCCAGAACGGTAGACACAAAAGCGGCGATGGCGATGCTCACGTAGGTGTTGATGCCTGCCTTGATGCAATAAAATCGGGTGCGGAAACCAATCATGGCGCAAAGGGAAGCCAGAAAGAATCCCACCCAGTCACAACCGAACAGTTTACAGAATCCGCCACAGGCGAATCCCGCTCCGATAGCCACGACCAGTGGTGTGTAGTTGCGTTTTTTGTCCCGGATGGCGTTCAGCTCCTCCTCGTATTTGTCCAGCGAGTAGTCCTCCTCGATAGCGCGCCAGGACAGCTTGGACACCAGCGACAGCGTGGTCATGTTGATGCCGTGTTTCTCGCATTTTTGGAATTTGGTGATAGAGTGAAGCCCGTTGTCACTCACGTTCACCAACAGCATGGTGAATGAAATATGTATGTGAAGCCACTTCTCAGGAATGCCGAGGTAGGCGGCAGTCCGTTTCATGTCACGCATGATGCGGTTGGTGTCGGCGGAAGATTCCACCAGCAATTGTCCTGTGCGAAGGAGCAAGTCGATTTTCCGTCCGAGAAGTCCTCTATCGTTGAAATGTTCCGCTAAAGATGATTCGTCCATACTCGTCTGATATGAATTTTTTCTATATTAATATGTTGCGGCTGCAAAGGTACGTAAAATATTCGAGATTCATCCTTTAGTTCTTCATCAAGTCTTTCAGTGAGAATCCTGCCCCGTATCGGCTGATGTCCACTCTTCCTCTTATGCCGTCCACTCTTCCCGACTGGGTAAACTGCCACAGGACGTGCTGCCTTCCGTCTCGCAGAGAAGGCTCATCTGGGTGATAACGGGCTATCATCACCTTGTATTTGTCGAAGCGTCCTCCCATCAAGTAGTTGTGGTAGAAATTATAAGAGGTATAGATGATGGGACGGACTTTGCAGCTTTGTTCTAATAATTCACAAAACTTCGCCAAGTCGTCCCGCAGTTCTTCCGCCGTGCGTCGTCCTTTCAGTTCCACATCCACGATTGGGAGCAAGTCCGTGTCGTCCAGACGCACGTTGGACAGGAAATTGTTCAACTGGTCTTCAGGGGAGACTTTGGTGCTGAGAAAATGATATACGCCTACGGGGATTCTCAGCCGGCGGCACTCGTTCAGGTTACGGAGATACTGTCTGTCTACCAGCGACTGTCCTTCGGTGGCCTTCAAGAAGGCGAAGCCTACTTGTTCGTCATTTGCAACCTTATTCCAGTCGATAGTTCCCTGGTAGTGGGACACGTCGATGCCTGTCTGACGACGGGAGAAACGGTTGTCGAATTGGGGCGTTACACTAAAGGTGGGGTGGTATGTGATGCCTATCCGTTGGGTGGCGGCGTTGAGCGCACGCATGATGGAATCTGGTTGGAATAACACTATTTTCGCCTTCTTCTTTTTCTTCTTTGCTTGCGTAGGAATGGCTACTGTGGTACATAAGCATAAAGATAACAGGCAAATAAGCAGATTTCTCATGATGCGTGGTCGGATTATTGTATGAATTTGTCGATGACTTTTTTCACTCCTTCCTCGTCATTGGAGGAGGTGATATAGTCTGCCATCTCCAACACAGGGCGTTGGGCGTTGGCCATGGCCACACTCAGTCCTGCAAAACGAAGCATGGGGATGTCGTTGTAGCCGTCTCCGCAAGCTATCATTTCCTTACGGTCTATATTTAAATTCTTCAGCAGGATGGATAGAGAGGTGGCTTTGTCCACTCCCTTCGGCATGATTTCAAGGAAGAACGGTTCGGAACGATAGACGGAGAGTTGCTCATTCCAGTCTTTTCCGATTTCTTTCTCCAGCCTTTCAATGGTGGAGGGGATGCCCGTGATGATACATTTAGGGAGCGGAAAGTCTGTCTCTTTTATGAAATTCTCCACTTTCTTCGGATTCATGTGATTGAGTGACAGCTCAATCTGCACATACGGGTCTTCCGTGTTTTCGGAAACTACATAATTGTCTTTGTAGGTCATGATGGACACGTGGTTCTCTTTGGCCTTGTCATATAAATAAGGTATAGAGTCGTGGGGAAGTTCACATTCATAGATGACGTTTTTGCTGTTCCATTCTGTAATCACCCCTCCGTTGAACGAGAGCACATATTCGGCTCTTTGCTCCACATGCAGTTTGTCTGCTATGGGAGCCACTCCGTAGGTGGGTCTTCCTGTGGCAAGAATGACACGCACCCCTCGTTCTTCCGCAGCTTTTATAGCCCGCAAGGTAGAGGGTGAAATCTCTTTTTTCGAGTTTGTGAGCGTTCCGTCCACATCCAATACAAGCAGTTTATAAGTCATCTTAGTAGTGTGTAAATTCCTTTGTCCAATCGTTGGCGGGGCAAAGGTACTACATAAAATCGAATCTAAAAGTCTTTGAAGTGTGAAATACGTGCTTAAAAATACTTTATACGTGAAAGTATTTGAAATAAGTGCCATTCTTCAGGCTTCTTTGCGGTGTTTGTTTTTTCTTTCGTAATTTTGCGGAAAAGAGCCGTATGCGCCCTTCACTTAATACTACTTAACCATGGATTTTACACCTTCTTCTGTGATTCTAACTGTTTCCGCTTCTGACCCTGAGGGGCTTTTAGGAGTACAGGCCGACATGGCTTTACGCTCTTCTGGTGAGGGGGTTGTCTCGGCCGTGGTCACTTCGCAGGTGCGGCGGACGGATAAAGGGGAGATTTGTCTTTCCGCTGTCTCTGCTCTTGAGTTGAGGAGCCAGCTGGCTCAGGCTATGGATGTATGGAAGCCTGTCACCGTGAAAATAGGTGTCTTGCCCAATGTGGAGACGGTGTGTGAGGTGGTGAAGGCATTGAGAGGGAGTGGTATTCACCATATTATATACCAGCCGTTGTTCACGGATGAGAAGGGGCTGTGGCTCGTGGATAAGGCTGTGGTGCGCTGTGTGTGCGACCAGCTTCTGCCATTGGTCACTTTGCTTGTGCCAAGGAGAGAGGAGGCGTTGCGTCTTTGGCGTCAGATGAAGAATATGACCAACGAAGAAAAACCGTGTTTGAGCGAAGAAAGTTCCCGTGGTTCTTTTTATTATGAGCGTATAGTGAAAGGGGCTGAAAAAAAGAAAAAGGTGTCTGTCCCTCCCATCGTGGAAAAATGGTTGTCGAATGCGGAACTGGCTCTGCTGCTTTCCACCCACTACGGTTTTGCTTGCTATGTGTTGGATTTGCCTGATACAAAGAAAGAACTTTCGGAGACGGCTGTCGGAGAGGGAGAACCTGAAAACCTGTCTCGTGAAAAGAAAAAGAAGGTGGAGGCCGGTCTGTCAAGAGTTTCTTTGCATATAGAAAATGTGAAAGAGGAGAAATGTCCCACTTCACAAGCTGACGTGCTTGCTTGCAAAAAGGAGTTGTTCTATTATCGACCAGTACAGACGGCTCTTGCGATACATGAAAAAGGGAGGTCTGGGATTTGTATGTCACCCATAGCCGTATCTTCTCTTTTCGCCACGATGACGGCTTCTGCCACTGCACAGGGAATGGATGTAAAACGGGCGGTTTACAAGGCGAAGAAGCAAATGGCAGATTTTATAGAACGGCGTTATTATACCTCTTCATCTGCTGCACAGCCTCCTGTATATCCGTTGACAGACGGAGGAAACTATGAATAGCTCTGTACGTAGTTGATACATGTGGTACACGGTGAACTTGTCGCACTCTTGAGTCTGCTGACCTTAGTTGCTACAGTGTAATTTCCCTTGTATGATACTCATATAAATCCTGTTTGATTCTTTAAATGGGCAAATAATATTTAATGTGGCATTATATATGGGTAAGATGTTAGGCTTAGTGGTATAAAGTCCGTATCTTTGCTGCATCTTGGTTGCATTTAGACAATTTGTCTTTTGCAAACATACCATTTCACATAAGTCAAGAATCACTTTCATGGGTGTCGCTCATTTTATATATGCTTGTGTCAATGTGCTTACTATGACGGTAGGAGAGGCATCACAGGAAAAGCTTCTCCATATTGTGGGGAGGTTACTATATTCATCTCCTGATAATTCATACAACTAAAAACAGATAATTATGATTAACAGATTCATTCTTAATGAAGTTTCTTATTTTGGTCCGGGAGCACGCAAGGAATTGCCTACCGTAGTAAAGAACCGTGGATGGAAAAAAGCCTTGGTCGTAACAGACAAGGGTTTGATGAAGTTCGGCGTGGCTACGATGGTGCTGTCCGTGTTGGACGAAGCCGGAATCGCTTACGAGGTGTTCGATGAGGTGCGTCCTAATCCTACTGTCAGCAACGTGAATGCGGGTGTAGAGGCATGCAAGAAAGCGGGAGCTGATTTCCTCGTGGCTATCGGAGGTGGTTCTTCAATGGATACAGCGAAAGCCATTGGTATCGTATCTACCAACCCCGAATTTGCGGATGTAGTATCTTTGGAAGGTGTAGCTGACACCAAGAATAAGTGTCTGCCTATCGTTGCGCTGCCCACTACGGCAGGTACAGCAGCCGAGACTACTATCAATTACGTCATTATCGATGAAACCCGTCAGCAGAAGATGGTGTGTGTAGACCCGAACGACATCCCGTCAGTGGCTATTATCGATGCCGAGCTGATGTACTCTTTGCCAAAGGGACTGACTGCTGCCACTGGTATGGACGCTATGACTCACGCTATCGAAGGACTCATCACGAAGGCTGCTTGGGAGATGAGCGATATGTTTGAGTTGAAGGCTATCGAGATGATTCACAAATACCTGCCCGTAGCGGTAAACGACCCGAAGAATCCTGAGGGACGTAACGGTATGGCTGTGGCACAGTACATCGCAGGTATGGCGTTCTCCAATGTAGGTTTGGGCGTAGACCACGGTATGGCTCATCCGATGAGCGCATTGCATGATGTGCCTCACGGAGTGGCTTGTGCTATCTTGTTGCCTACAGTGATGCGTTTCAATATGCCTGTTTGCATTGACAAATATGTGGAAATCGCCAAGGCTGTCGGTGTATATAAAGATGGTATGACTCGTGAGGAGGCTGCGGAAGCTGCTTGCAAAGCTATTGAAGACTTGTCTAAATTGGTTGGAATACCTCAGCACCTCAGCGAATTAGGTATCAAGGAAGAAGATATTCCGGCTCTCGCAGAACAGGCTATCACGGACGTATGTACACCGGGTAATCCTCGTGAGGTGACCAAAGAGGATATCATTGCGTTGTATCACAGAATATTGTAATTCCCTCAATTCAGGTTTCGGACTTTCTGGAATTTGAATTGACTTTATAATCCCCCAAAAAATAAGTCAGGCATTGTGTGGTAATGCCTGACTTATCTTTTTATACCAATTAGCTTTTATACCAAGTGCTTGATGGCTTCTTCCCGGCTTCCGGGCAACATGTCCACCACGGGAAGTTCAATCATGGTGTAGCAGCCGGGACGCTGGCGCAAGGAGGCACGGGCTACATTCACCAGTACCTGCGCTGTCAGTGCGGGGTTGTTGATGCTCATGTTGAACTCGATGCGCTGGTTGTGTGTAGTGCCGCTCACACCTTTGCGTACCATGTGCACGCCGTGTCCCATGTCCTGTACTTCTTCTACAGAGGGTACTGCGAATACGTGCGTCTCGTCATTGGCGAAGTACGGGTCGGCCTTGATGGCTGCGGTCACTTCTTCCAGGGACGCACCGTCTTCCAGTTCTACGTAGACCATTCTGCGGTGCAGTCCTTCGCCCTTGGGGATTGTCATGGAAAGCGCGTTTTTCACACCATTCTTGGATTTCACGCATACAGAGTGTCCCATGCTCATGCCGGGGCCGAAGTTGGTATAACTTAATCCTTTCGGAGCGAGGCTTTGCATGAGGGTACGCACGATAGAGTCTGAACCTGGGTCCCATCCGGCAGCGATGACGGCTGCTCTGCCGTATTTCTCACAGAGAGGCTGAAGCTCGTTGCGGTAGTCCAATATAGAGGTATGGATGTCGAAGCTGTCCACCGTGTTGATGCCCAGCGGAAGGATTTCCTTGGCGTATTCGGGGCAGGAACGGGTAGGAGTAGCTAAGATGGCCACCTCTACGTCTTTCAGCTCACGGATGTCTTTCACCACCTCGTAGGCTTCCAGCTCTGCGGGTTTGTTTTCCGCACCTTGACGGCGGACGATTCCGGCAATTTCGAAGTCGGGTGCGGCTTGAAGTGCCTGCACGGAGTAGCGGCCAATGTTGCCATAGCCTACTACGGCTGCTCTGATTTTTTTCATTTCTTTTGTTGTTATGGGTTGGTTTTATAATTAATGGATGCTCCTTGATAGAATCAACCACCGCAATATTACGACTTTTTTCTGAATTGGCCTACTGTTTCGGTGTGTTTTTCCATAATGATAGTATGCACCTTTTCAAAATGGAAGGGTTTGCGGGGTGCATGAATATACGTGAAAACAGATAATATGCTAAGAATAAACCTGATAATGGATGAGTGTAGGTTTTGGCACGCTTTTGGCATATATAGAAGACGGTAATTAATTATTAACCGGGGAGTGTTCCCCATTAACTTAACAAACAAATGGCTATATTCACAATTGGCTTTTGGTTCTGCTTGCTGAGCGGAATCGTGTGCTTCTGGCTCTTCTTGAAGTGCGTGGATTGGTTCGAAAAAATCTAACATTAAAGAAAGGAGAAAAGATTATGTACGCAGCATTATTTGTAATCAGTGTCATCATGTTCATCTATTTGATGTACGTGTTAATCCGGCCTGAGAAATTTTAAAGGGTAAAAGAAATGAACACAGAAGTTTTAGGTGTAATAGCGCAGATCGTCCTGATGGTGGCTATCAGCATACCACTGGGAAAGTACATCGCTAAAGTTTTTAAAGGTGAGAAAACCTGTCTGGATTTCCTGAAACCCATCGAGCGTTTGATGTATAAGCTCGGCGGTGTGAATCCTGACGAGGAAATGGATTGGAAGAAATTTTTGAAATCCCTCTTGATATTGAACCTCTTTTGGTTCGTATGGGGTATGGTGTTGCTGGTAACTCAGCATCATCTTCCGTTGAACCCGGATGGCAACCTCAACCAGACGGTACACCAGGCGTTCAACACTTGTATCTCTTTCATGGTGAACTGTAACTTGCAGCACTATTCTGGTGAGAGCGGACTGACTTACTTCACGCAGATTTTCGTAATCATGCTGTTCCAGTTCGTGACTGCCGCTACGGGTATGGCCGCTATGGCTGGTATCATGAAAGCGTTCGCTGGCAAGACCACGAAGACTATCGGTAACTTCTGGAGATACCTCGTGCTGAGCTGCACTCGTATCCTCTTGCCGTTGTCCTTGATCGTCGGCTTCATCATCATCTCTCAAGGTACTCCTATGAGCTTTGACAAGAAGATGGACTTGACCACCTTGGAAGGTGCGAAGCAGACCGTTTCTCAGGGTCCCGCAGCCGCTATCATTCCTATCAAACAGTTAGGTACGAACGGTGGTGGTTACTTCGGTGTGAACTCCAGCCATCCGTTGGAGAACCCGACTTACTTCAGCAACATGACTGAGTGTATCTCCATCCTGATTATCCCGATGGCTATGGCTGTGGCTTTCGGTTGCTTCATCAACCGTAAGAAACTCGGTTACAGCATCTATGGTGTGATGTTATTCGCTTACTTGGTAGGTGTCCTCATCAACACGAACATGGAAATGGGCGGCAACCCGAAGATTGACGAAATGGGTATCGCTCAGAACAACGGTGCGATGGAAGGCAAGGAAACTCGTCTGGGTGCCGGTGCTACGGCTCTTTGGAGTATCACTACTACTGTTACTTCCAACGGTTCTGTGAACGGTATGCACGATTCCACGATGCCTCTTTCTGGCATGATGGAAATGTTGAACATGCAAATCAACACCTGGTTCGGTGGTGTAGGTGTGGGTTGGATGAACTACTTCACCTTTATCATCATCACGGTGTTCATCAGTGGATTGATGGTGGGACGTACACCTGAGTTCCTTGGTAAGAAAGTGGAAGCGCGTGAGATGAAGATTGCTTCAGTCGTGGCGTTGCTTCACCCCTTCATCATCTTGGTAGGTACGGCTATGGCTTGCTTTGCCTTGGCTTACTTCCCCGAATGGGCTTCACAAGATGCGGTTGATACAGTCGGCGACGGAGCTTCTTGGTTGAACAACCCCGGCTTCCATGGATTGAGCGAGATGCTGTATGAATATACTTCTTCAGCTGCCAACAACGGTTCTGGTTTCGAGGGCTTGACTGATAACACTTGGTTCTGGAACTACACTTGCGGTATCGTGTTGATTTTGGGTCGTTTCGTTCCGATTGTGGGACAGGTGGCTATCGCAGGTATCCTTGCTAAGAAGAAATTCACACCTGAGAGCGCTGGTACGTTGAAATGCGATACCGTGACTTTCGCAGGTATGACCTTCGTGGTTATCTTTATTGTGGCCGCTTTGGCATTCTTCCCTGTACAGGCTTTGAGTACCATCGCTGAGCAATTAACGTTGTAATTTAATTTGAAGTAGAAAAATGAAAGATAATAAATCAGCATCTCTGTTTCAGAAAGACCAAGTGATGTCTTCCATCAAGCAGTCTTTCGTGAAATTGAACCCTCGTACACAGGTGAAGAACCCTATCATGTTCACCGTTTGGATTTGTACGTTGGTCATGCTTCCTGTGACTATCTACACGATGTTCGTGCCTAATGACGAGCATGTAGGTACGTTCGGATACAACCTCTTCGTGTTTATCGTGTTGTTCCTCACCCTGTTGTTCGCCAACTTCGCTGAGGCCATCGCCGAGGCTCGTGGTAAGGCACAGGCTGACAGCTTGCGTAAGACACGTGAGGACACTCCTGCCAAGAAAGTGGTGAACGGTGAGATTCAGACCGTAAGCTCTTCTCAGTTGCAGAAAGGTGATGTGTATGTCTGCGATGCAGGTGATGTTATTCCTGCCGATGGTGAAATCATCGAAGGTCTCGCTTCCATCGACGAGAGTGCCATCACGGGTGAGTCTGCTCCGGTGATTCGTGAGGCAGGTGGTGATAAGAGTTCTGTGACGGGTGGTACGAAAGTGTTGTCTGACCATATCAAGGTGACAGTGACTACTCAGCCGGGTGAGAGCTTCTTGGACAAGATGATTGCCCTCGTGGAAGGTGCTTCTCGTCAGAAGACTCCGAACGAAATCGCTTTGACCATTCTGTTGGCTGCGTTCACATTGGTGTTCATCATCGTGTGTATCACTTTGAAACCGTTCGCTGACTATACGAATATCGACCATCCGGGCACTTACATCGCCATCGCTTCCATGCTGTCCTTGTTCGTGTGCTTGATACCGACCACCATCGGTGGTTTGCTTTCCGCTATCGGTATCGCCGGAATGGACCGTGCGTTGCGTGCCAATGTGATTACCAAATCTGGTAAGGCTGTGGAGAACGCAGGTGACGTGGATACATTGTTGCTGGACAAGACGGGTACCATCACTATTGGTAACCGTAAAGCTACGAAGTTCTATCCTGCCAAAGGTCAGGACGCACAGAAGTTCGTGGAATATTGCTTGATGTCTTCCGTTTCCGATGACACCCCTGAGGGTAAGTCCATCGTGGAACTCGGTCATGAGCAGGGTGTGCGTATGCGCGGCTTGGACACGACGGGTGCGAAGATGATTAAGTTTACCGCTGAGACTAAGAGTTCAGGTATCGATTTGGCTGACGGCACAAGAATCCGTAAGGGTGCGTTCGACGCCATCCGCCAGATGACCATCAATGCGGGCAATGAGTTCCCGAAAGAGACAGAGGATATCATCAAGGCTATTACTTCTAACGGTGGTACTCCGTTGGTGGTGAGCGTGAACGACAAGGTGGCTGGTGTCATCGAGTTGCAGGATATCATCAAACCGGGTATTCAGGAGCGTTTCCAGCGTCTGCGTAAGATGGGTGTGAAGACCGTGATGGTGACAGGTGATAACCCGTTGACTGCTAAATACATCGCTGAGAAGGCTGGTGTGGACGACTTCATCGCTGAGGCTAAGCCTGAGGACAAGATGAACTACATCAAGAAAGAACAGGCTAACGGTAAGCTGGTGGCCATGATGGGTGACGGTACGAACGACGCGCCTGCTTTGGCTCAGGCTAATGTGGGTGTGGCCATGAACTCTGGTACACAGGCTGCCAAGGAAGCCGGTAACATGGTGGACTTGGACAACGACCCGACTAAGTTGATCGAGATTGTGGAAATCGGAAAGCAGTTGCTGATGACCCGTGGTACATTGACTACCTTCTCTATCGCGAACGATGTGGCTAAGTACTTCGCTATCGTGCCTGCCTTGTTCATGTTGGCTATTCCCCAGTTGGATGCCATCAACATCATGGGCTTGCACAGTCCTTCCAGTGCCATCCTTTCTGCCGTAATCTTCAATGCGTTGATCATCCCGGCATTGATTCCGCTGGCTTTGCGTGGTGTGGAATACAAACCGATTGGTGCTTCCGCTTTGCTTCGCCGTAATGTGTTCATCTACGGTCTGGGTGGTGTGATTGCTCCGTTCGTGGGTATCAAAATCATTGACTTATTCATTGGATTATTCTTTTAATTAGGCAGAGAACAAGATGAAAACATTTGTAAACTCATTGAGACTGACCATCGTATTCTGTGTGTTCTTCTCAATCTTCTATATCCTCATCCTGTGGATTTACGGCCAGTTCGTAAATAACAACCACGGTAACGCAGAGGTGGTGACTTTGAACGGCAAGGTCGTGGGGGCGGCTAACGTAGGCCAGCAATTCACTAAGGACACCTACTTCTGGGGTCGTCCTTCCTGCGCCGGAGACGGCTATGACGCTTCCAGCTCTTGCGGTAGCAACAAAGGCCCTACGAACCCGGACTACTTGAAAGAAGTACAGGGTCGTATCGATGACTTCTTGAAAAAGAACCCGACTGTGAAACGCAGTGAGGTGCCTGCCGAATTGGTTGAGGCCAGCGGTTCCGGTCTGGATCCTGAAATCAGCAAGGCAAGTGCGATGGTGCAGGTGGCACGTGTGGCCAAGGCCCGTCACATGAGTGAGGCTAAGGTGAAAGAGATTGTGGACGCTAACACAAAGGGTGCGTTCTTGGGTCTCTTCGGTCCTTCTGACCGCGTGAATGTGTTGAAACTGAACGTGGCTTTGGACGAGGCTAAATAATAAAGGATAACTTTGTAAGGAAGGGTTCTTCCTCTGCGGGAAGAACCCTCTTTATGAAACTAATAACACTATTAAAATGAAAAAGAATTTGATTAAGGCGTCTTTGTTGATGGCCGGTTTTCTGATGGTAATGCCTTCTGCTGTGAAGGCACAGGACAAGTTGGAAGCGCATGCCTCTGCTACTTTCACGAATGAGTACATCTGGCGTGGTTTCGATCAGGGACAAGGTTTCGCAGTGCAGCCTTCCGCTACTTTGGGTTACAAAGGTTTCGCTTTGAACTTCTGGGGAAGTACGCCTGTGACTGCTAATGCAGCAAGCGACAAGCGTGAATTCGATATCAACTTGAGCTATACTACTGGTGGACTTACCTTGATGGTGAGCGATTACTGGTGGGGTGGAAAGAATGGCCGTTATGGCTATTATGAGCATGACAAGAGCGGAGCGACTACAGACAGCCGTCACCACTTCGAGGGTACGGTAGCCTACAACTTCGGCGAGTCTTTCCCTTTGACTTTGAGCTGGTCTACTTGGTTTGCAGGAGCTGATGCTGTGAAGTTTAAAAATGGCAAGCGCGCGTATTCTACTTACATCAACGCCGCTTACAACTTCAACCTGCCGGCTGATGTAACCTTGACTCCTTCTGTAGGTTTCACTCCGTGGGAAGGCTACTATTCTCATAGCGCAACCAGCAGCCAAGACAAGGCATGGTTCACAGACCTGTCTTTGAAGGCAAGTAAGAACGTCAAGGTGACGAAGAACTTCGAGATTCCTGTATTTGTACAGACTATCTTCTCTCCGGCTACTGACAAGGCCTTCTTGGTGGGTGGATTTACTTTAGGCTTCTAATCTTAATCTCCATAGAGTATTATATAAGGAGAGGCTGTGCATCGGCACAGCCTCTTTTCTATTATACGCAGGGGTAAGTCCCCTCACTCATTATTTACTTTCCAATACCAACTTCACTTTCTTCAGTCCGTTGGCGGTAGCTGTCAGCGTCACTTTGCCCGGTTTTTGATCGGCACGGAGAATGACGGTGGCCGTACCTTTGAACAGACTGCGGGTGTTGCCTACGGTCAGTTCGTTGCTGTTGATGTCGCCGTTGATAACTCCTACGATGGAGGCAGGGCCTTCCACATTGAAAGTCACTTGCTGGTCAGCCAACTGCACTACCCGGCCTTTCTTGTCCACAGCCGTGATACGCATGTGCTGCAAGTCCATGCCGTCTGCTTTCCATGCGGCGTTGTCAGCCTGCGCTTTCAGCTTCACGGCCTCGCCAGTGGTCTCTATGCGGTGACGAGCCACCACTTTGCCATTGGTATAAGCCACTGCTTCCAAGTAGCCCGGTTCGTATTTCACATTCTTCCAGTAAACCTGGTTACGTACTTTCGGGTTCTGACGGTTATTTTTCTCTTTGCCGAGACTCTTTCCGTTCAGTATCAGCTCCACCTCGTCCGCATTCGTGTAGGTGTAGAGAGAGAGGGTGCTGCCCGGTTTTCTGTTCCAGTGGTCGGAAAGCCCTTTGGTGCCCACTTTCACATTGTTCCATACTGTGTTGTCTTCGCTGTCCACGATGCCTATATGCACTACAGGAGTCTTAGGCAGGAACATGCTCTTTAGTAAGTAAGCTTTAGGTTTCGGCTCCAAGGAGAGGTCGAACACACCGTTAGGCCATCCTTTTGCAGGCCATCCGTTGGATTCTCCCAAGTAGTCTATCATGCCCCAGTAAGCCAGACCTACCACCTTGTTCAAGTCCATCTCGTAGAAGTTCGGTCCCATCATGTTGTTGTTGGCCTCGCTCTGGTAGAATATCATCCATGGGAAACGTTTGCTGTCTCCGGGGAAGTACATGTAACGGTAGTTGTAGGATGCGATGTCCGTTTCCAAGGCCAGCGGTGCAGGCAGGGAGTCCGTTTTCAGGTTACGGCCTCTTGGGTGCATGGCCACGGTGACAGGACGAGTCTTGTCATAACGCTTCAGCAACACTTTCTGCAAATGGTAAGGTGTGACACCCCAGTCTGCGAAAGGCAAGTCCCAGTAGAGTTGCAACTCATTTCCCAAGCTCCACATCACGACAGACGGATGGTTGCGGTCTCTGCGGATAAACTCTGGGATGTGTTCTTGCCACAGATTCGTCCACGGTGTGCGTCCGCCGGCGAACTTGGTGAGCCATTTGTCATACAGCTCGTCCACCACCAACATTCCGTACTTGTCGCACAAGTCAAGGAATGACTTGCTATAAGGATTGTGAGAGGTGCGGATGTGGTTGAAACCGTACTCCTTGAGCAGTTGGATGCGTTTCTCCATTGCCCGCGGGTAAGCGGCTGCGCCCAAGGCTCCCAACGTGTGGTGGTTAGCGATACCCTTGAACAATACCTTCTTGCCGTTCAGCTTGAAGCCGAATTTAGGAGAGTATTCAATGGTACGCACTCCGAAATGGTCGCTCGCCTGGTCGGCTATGGTACCGTCGGGACGGTAGAGAGTCAGCACAGCCTTGTACAGGTAGGGATTCTCACAGCTCCATAAGTTCGGATTGCTCAAAGTGAGACTGTCCACGGAGTATTCGTTGATTTTCTGTCCACGGTTGAACGGCACTTCTTTCGTCTGGTCATAGATGGTCTTGCCTGTAGCGTCGATAATCTTGGTGTTCACTTTCAAGTTCGGCACTCTCAAGTAGCAGGCCATCTCCGCCTGAATCTTCACGCTGGCTTTTCCGTCAGTGACGACAGGCGTGGTGATGTACAGAGGATTGCGGACGAAGAACTGGTTTTTGTCGGTGACGATAAGGCGCACGTCACGGTACAGTCCGCCGCCAGTGTACCAACGGGAGTTCTCCGGCTTCTGCGTGTTGGCTTTCACGGCCAGTATATTGGGCTGGCCGTATTTCAGGAGTTTGGTCACGTCCACCTCGAAGCCGAGATACCCGTACTCCGTACCGCCGATGCGCTGTCCGTTGAGGTACACGTCGCCTACCAGCATGATACCCTCGAAGTCGAGGAGCACTCGTTTCCCTTCCCAAGCCTTGTCCGGAGTGATTACTTTTCGGTACCATCCGATACCCATTTCCTTGAACCCTCTCGAACTCAACCGGCTTTTGATGTTGCTGGCGTTGTCGCTGTTGTCGGGACGTTCGTCCTTAGCGGGCGGTACCCAAGGTTGTGAGATTTGGTAATCGTGTGGCACGTTGATTTCCTGCCACCCCTTGTCGTTGAAGGAGACTGTTTCCGCTCCTTGCAAGTCTCCGGCATGGAATTTCCATCCGAAGTTCAGGTTCTTCACGGTGCGTACATCCGCCGCCTGTGTGGCGGAGGCAAGCAGTAAGAACCCGACTAAAATTAATCTTATCTTTTTCATGGTCTCTGATTGTAAGTGTCCATACGGAACAATTCTGTGTCGCAAAGTTAACTCTCTCGTCTTAAACTTCCAAGAGCTTGAACCAGTACACAAACGTTTCGTACAAATCTCCATCCGAAAGTGTGCGGATTATCCCTTTAATAAAGAAGATATGGTATAAAATGCGGTAAAAATACCGCAAAATAGCGGTGAAATTGCGGTGCTTTTACCGCAAAATAGCTATCTTTGCCCTCGTAAACCAATCTTTACAGACAACTATGGACTTATTGAAACGATTTTCCGATGCCTTGGTAAAACGGACTGATACCTCTTTTCTGCGTTACATGTATGATGCTATCCCCTGGGATAATCGCATGACGGCCTTGGTCGGGCCGAGAGGAGTGGGGAAAACAACGCTTCTGCTTCAGTACATCAAGTTGAACCTTTCATTGAAAGATTCGCTTTATGTCAGTGCTGAGTCGGTGTATTTTGCCCGGAATACGCTTTTCGATACAGCTATGTACTTTGTGCAGATGGGTGGAAGGCATTTGTTTATTGACGAGATTCATAAATATAAAGGTTGGGCGACAGAAGTGAAGATGATTTATGACAATTTCCCAGATTTGCAAGTCATATTCACAGGGTCTTCCGTGCTTGACATATACAAGGGTACAGCTGATTTGAGCCGCAGGGTCTTGGTCTTTTCCATGCAGGGGCTGTCCTTTCGGGAATATATCAATATGGAGATGGGTACGCACATACCTGCCTATACTTTGTCGCAAATATTGCGTCATGAGGTGGAGCTTCCGTCGAGCATCCAGCATCCTCTTGCCGCTTTTCACGCCTATTTGAAGCAGGGGTATTATCCTTTTTATAAGGAGCAAGGATATGCGATGCGTCTGAACCAGGTTGTGAACATGACATTGGAAACAGACATTCCTCTTTATGCTAACTTCACGGTCAGTGTGTCGAGAAAACTTAAGCAACTGATGCAGATTGTGTCCGACAGTGTGCCTTTCAAGCCCAACATGAGCACGATTGCCACAGCTATCAAAGCGGACCGAAATAACATTGCCGACTATATGGATTTAATGGAGAAGGCGGGGCTGATAGCTTTGTTACGAGATACCACCAAGGGAGTAAGAGGACTTGGCAAGACAGAGAAAGTTTATTTGGACAACACTAATTTGTCCTATGCGTTGTCCTCGGACTCACCCGATATGGGCAATTTAAGAGAGACTTTTTTCTATAATCAGATGCGTGTGCGCCAAGCTGTGTATAATTCTCCGCTCTCCGACTTTTACATAGAAGGGAAAACGTTCGAAGTGGGCGGTAAAGGAAAGGGGCAGAAACAAGTAGAGAAAGCCAAAGAGGGGTATATCGTGAAAGATGATATTGAATACGGTTTCTCCAATATAGTGCCTCTTTGGGCTTTTGGTATGAATTATTGAGTAGAGATGCGATGAATCGCGTCTCCACTATAGCTGGTCTATGTCCTCTCCGCTGCGTTCCAGCATACCGGCGGCGAGACTGTCCGCTGCTTGGATGAGGGAGACCAAGGGATAGAGCGTGCGGGCTGCGTCGTAGTTGCGTACCTCCTCGAAACTGTTCAGGTTCAGTCCGAAGGCTCCCATGTGCCAGCGGATAGCCAGCATTTCTGCATCTGTCAGTTCCAGTCCGTCACAGAGCAGCAGTACCAAGGACTTCTCTCCGTGTCCCATGGGGAAGTTCTTGTACGTCACTTTGTAGCCTTCCGCATCTTCCCATTGTCCAAGCACGTTCTTCCGTTTCTTCACCGTCCTTTTATAGACATCGGTCTTGCACACATCGTGCAGCAGGCTGGCGAGGATGAGACTGTCTTTCTCCACCTCGTTCTCCAGTCCGGGTTCCCATTTCTTCATGCCTTCCCAGATGGCAAGTGCGGCGTGACAGGTGTTCACGGAGTGTCGCACCAGTCCTCCTTCCGTGTTCAAGTGATGCCCTGCGGAGGCGGGTGCTTCGAAAAATCCTTGTTCCTCTAAGTCGGAGATGACGTCTTCCACCCCGTTGCGTCCGGTGGAGCGTAACAGTTCGATAAACTCTTCTTTTGGTGTTTTCTTCTCGTTCATATCGTTTGTAGTTGGTTATTTGACTGCGAAGATAGCGTGTTTTCTTGGAAACACCAAGCACAGGGGGCTTTCCTGTGGCAATGGCTGACGGATTGTAAAGAGAAACCTTAAAAGAAGGTGACAATGCGCTGTGAATGTGGCAAAAGGACAGTCAGACAAGAAAGCGGATGTCCTCTTCTGTTTGCAGAATACTTGATATTAATCAAGAATAATAGCAAAAAGTGAAAATAAAGTGCGCTTTCCTTTCTTTATTCTATATTGATTCTCTATATTTGCATTAACTAAACGTTACGAGAAATCATTCCGATGCAGCATACGGATAGTGAACGAACTGAAATAACAAACAAAAGATAAGCAATATGAAGAAAAAAAGATGGATTATCATGATGACCATCATGGTCATCATCGGCCTTTTGGGATTATTCTTGCCCGAAGGCTCGAAATGGGAACCAGACCCCCAAGTGAACATTGGTGACACGGCGTGGATGATTACTGCCACCATATTCGTGCTGATGATGACACCGGGACTTTCCTTTTTCTACGGTGGTATGGTGGGAGCGAAGAACGTCATCTCCACCATCCTGCAGAGTTTCATCGCCATGGGTATCATCAGTATCCTGTGGGTGGTGTGCGGATTCAGCCTTTCTTTCGGCGACGACATTGGCGGTATTATCGGAAACCCAGCCACTTTCTTTATGTTCAAGGGAGTAGGAGCGCACAGTGACCCGAACCTGGCGCCGACGATTCCACTGGCTTTGTTCGCACTGTTCCAGATGAAGTTTGCCATCATCACCCCGTCGTTGATTACGGGTTCTTTTGCGGAGCGTGTGCGTTTCTCCGGCTACATGGTGTTCATGATATTGTTCTGCCTGTTCGTGTACTGTCCGTTGGCCCACATGACATGGCATCCTGCGGGACTGTTCCGCCAGTGGGGCGTGATTGACTTCGCCGGAGGTATCGTGGTGCACGCTTCTTCAGGTGTGGCCGCTTTGACGGGAGCCATCTTCCTTGGCAGACGCCGTGCGCAGAAGCATTCTCTCCCTGCCAATATTCCTTTCGTGATACTGGGTGCCGCTATGTTGTGGCTTGGTTGGTTCGGCTTCAACGCCGGTTCTTCCCTCCATGCGGATGCGATGGCCGTGAAAGCGTTCTTGAACACGAATACAGCTTCTGCCACAGCCATGATGACATGGATTTTCTTCGACTGCTTGCGTGGTCGTAAACCCTCCGCTATGGGTGCGGCGGTAGGTGCGGTCGTAGGTTTGGTGGCCATCACTCCTTCCGCCGGTTATGTGTCCGTGGGCGAGAGTATCTTCATCTCCATGGTGATTACCATGATTTGTAACGAGGCAGTGCACTGGAAGAACAAAACCAGCGTGGACGATGCGTTGGACGTGTTCCCGACTCACGGTGTAGGAGGTATCTTCGGTACCGTATTGACAGGTATCTTCATTTCCGAAGGTCTGAAAGCGGGTACTTATGAGGGCTTCATCGTCTTCCTGTTGCATTTGGCAGCTGTGGGCATCGTGATTGTCTACACCTTCTTGATGAGCTACGCCCTCTATTGGATTACAAACAAGATGATTCCGATGCGTGTCTCCGCCAAGGGTGAGCAGCTCGGTCTGGACGTGAGCCAGCACGGCGAGATGTACGGTTTCGCCAGTGTGGGTGAGCGTGAGATTGCCGAGTACGAGACACACAAGAACGAAGATTTGTAAGTCGTTGGCTCTTCGTCAAGGATACAACTAAGATAATTTAGAGGAGAGAATTAAGGCGAACGCATCGTAAGGTGCGTTCGTTTTTTCTGTCCGTACTCCTTTTATTATATATGAAATTGTACCACTTAATCCACATCGTTTAGGTAGAGACGCGATTTATCGCGTCTCCGCTTTTCATAGTGTTTTAATATCTTACCAATCACAGATACAATTCATCGCTGAAATAGTAGAGACGCAATGAATGGAGACGCGATGAATCGCGTCTCTACTATTTCAGCAACGTACAAGATTGGACGGTGGTATGTTTGCGGAACGTAACTACTTCTTCTTCACCAAGTCGATACCGTTGTCCGTGAGCTTGATGAAGCGTTTCTTGTACAGTTCTCCCACGCCTTTCTTGAAGGTCTTCTTGCTTACGCCGAACTCCTCGGCAATCTCGTCGGCGGAAGATTTGTCGTGGAATGTGGAGTGTCCATCGTGCGCTTGCAAGTATTGCAGGAACTTGTCGGCGAAACTGACCACGTTGGCTCTTCCGCTGGGCTGTAAGGCGATGTCAATCTTACCATCCTCACGCACCAGCTTCACATAGCCCGGCATCTTGTCGCCTGCATGCACGGCACGGAACACCTCATCACGATATACTAAGCCGCTGTACTTTCCGTCAACGACCACCTTGTAGCCTAAGTCCGTTATCTGCCAGAAGAAGAGGTTTACCTCGTCGCCGGGACTGTAAGGCGGCATCTCCTTGGACAGGAAACGGTTTATACGTGCCGATGCGGCGATTCGGTGCGTCTGTTCGTCTTCGTAGCAACGGATGACATATCGCTTGCCTTGCTGCATCTTCCCGTTCTGCTCCCGGAAAGGACAGAAGAGGTCTTTTAGCAATCCCCATTTCAGGAACGCACCGTACTCGTTCACCCATGCCACCTCTAAGTAGGCGAAGTCACCCACCTGTACCACGGGGGTAAGCGTGCTGGCCACGAGGCGTTCCTCCTGGTCTAAATAGACGAAGACGTTCAGCCAGTCTCCCTCATGCGTGTCTGCCGGCACTTCTTTCTTGGGAAGGAGGATGTCTCCGTCGTCTTTCCCGTCCAAGTAAACTCCAAAGTCTACTTCACGTAAGACTTCGAGTTGGTTGAATCTTCCTAATCTGATGTGTTCCATTGGCTTATACGGTTTCTTGGTTCTCGGTTTCCAGGGCGGCCTTCTCGTCAATCCGTCCGTCCTTCATGTGGATGGTACGGTCGGTGAGTTTGGCCAGTTCCTCGTCGTGGGTGACAATGACGAACGTCTGTCCGTATTGTTTGCGCAGGTCGAAGAACAGCTTGTGTAGCTCTCCCTTGTTCTTCGTGTCCAGACTGCCGGAAGGCTCGTCGGCCATGATGACTTCGGGGTTGTTTATCAATGCTCTCGCCACGGCGATGCGCTGTTTCTCTCCTCCGGACAGTTCATTGGGCTTATGGTCAGCCCTGTCCTCCAGTCCCATGAAGCGGAGCAGTTCCGCAGCTCTTTCCTTCGCCTCCTTGACAGAGCGTTTCCCGATGTAAGCCGGGATAAGGATGTTCTCTATCGCGGTGAATTCCGGCAACAGCTGATGGAACTGGAAGACGAAGCCGATATGTTCGTTGCGGAAGCGGGCTAACTTTCCGCTTTTCATCTGGCTCACGTCCACGCCGTCTATCACTACCGATCCGCTGTCAGGGCGTGAGAGAGTGCCCATGATTTGCAGCAGGGTGGTCTTTCCCGCGCCGCTGGGTCCCACAATGCTTATTATCTCGCTTTTATTCACATGCAAGTCAATGCCTTTCAGCACTTGCAGGGAGCCGAAGCTCTTGGTTATTCCTTTTAAGTCTATCATTTTCTACACAATTTATTTTGCTTGCACCCCGTAGAGTATCTTTCGCTCAGAAGAGGTGTCGCTGTATTGCTCTGGGTAGAGTATCAGCAGGCTTTGCTTGTTGAACTGAGACCCGACTATCTCAGGCAGTCCTTCGAGGGTGGAATTGTAAGAAACAGAGCCTTTACGCGCCATGACGAAGACCACCAAGTGATTGTTGCGGGCGTTTTTCGCCATCAGTTGAAGCTCCGTCCAGTCTGCCGCCTTGTGGAAGAGGTACGAAGTCATCCGGGGAAGGTGGCGTTCCATGTACTCCCGTATCTTCTGCCCTGTGGAAGTGGGGGTATAGAACTCGATGTAGCATCCCACGGAGTCTGCGATTTTAGCCAACTGGGCTATCCAATGAGGAAAGCCCGGTTCCAGTTCAGCCAGCATCGGCACGGCTACGTGGATGCGCCGGATGATGGCGATAGGTTCCACGGGACGGTATATCATGATTTCCAACGGAAGTCCTTGGATAATGGCTTGCGCCACAGGTCCGAGGAATGAGTCTTTCTCGTCTTTCTTGGCATGCAGTCCGATGATAAGCTCCGTAGCGTCGAACTCTTTCATGGCGTGTATCAGTCCGCTGGCGATGTTGACCGCCCAACGGTTCTGTGTCACCATGGCGATGTGGCCGCTTTGAGAGATTTGCACGGCTCTTTCCAGCATTCGTCTTCCCTTGATTCGCAGGTTGGTGCGGTTCTCCAGTACCACGTTCAGTCCTACCATCGGCGGGTCAGAGGAACGGAGACGGGTCATCATGCCCAAGTTCACCAAGCTTTCCACTCTTTCAGAGTCCGCAAAGGCAATCATGGTCTTCGTCTCGTTCTCATTTTCCACTTCTGTGCCGGCAGGTGTCTGGATGGCCGTGTGGTAGGCGGCTCTCTCTGTGACAAAGGAGCTGATTACGCAGCTGACCAAGATGAGCAGCATGGTGGCGTTGAACACATATTCGTCCAGCAGCAGGGTGTTGTCCGGCAAGCGGATAGAGTGGCCTACCAGCACGATGGCCAAGGCCGCTGCCGCACGGGCGTTGCTAAGTCCGAAGAGGATGCGTCCCTCAAGCTTGGAGAAACGGAACACACGCTTGCAGCATTCGGCGGCAATCCATTTGCCCACGATGGCCAGGACTACGATGACTGCCGCCGTCTTCATGGCTCCGCCGCCGGAGAAGAACACTTTCACGTCTATAATCATTCCCACCCCAATCAGAAAGTAAGGGATGAAAAGGGCGTTTCCCACGAAGACCACATAGTTCATGAGTGGAGAGGCAGGGGGTATCAACCGGTTCAGCACCAGTCCGGCCAAGAAGGCTCCTAAGATACCTTCCATCCCCACAAACTCCATCAGTCCGGCACCAAGGAACACCAGTCCCAGCACAAAGATGTATTGCACCACCTTGTCGTGGTACTTGCGGAAGAACCAGCAGCCCAGCCGGGGAAAGGTGATGTAGATGAAACCGCCAATCAAGATGACTCTCAAGAGAAGCAGTACCCAGTACCACCATCCTCCGCTGTGTTCCTTGAACATTCCGCCCACCACAGCCAGCACTAACAACGTGAGGGTGTCGGCAATGATGGTGCCTCCCACGGCGATGTTCACCGAGCGCTGGTGGGTCAGTCCATACCTTAATATAATAGGGTAGGCCACAAGCGTCTGCGAGGCGTACATGCAGGCTATCAGCACCGAGGCGGCGAACGAGTAGGTGAGGAGCATGGCGTTGCCCGCTAATCCCAACACGAAAGGTATGAGGAAACACGCTACTCCGTAGAAGATGGCCTTGTTGCGTATCTTTCGCACATCCTGCAAGTTCATCTCCAGAGAGGCGAGGAACATGATATAGTACAGCCCGACTTTCCCGAAGAGGGCGAAACTGTCATCTCTGTCCAAGATGTGCAGCCCGTGCGGCCCGATGAGGATGCCTGCGAAAATCATACCCACAATGGAGGGGATACGGAGTTTCTCAAGCAGCATCGGGGCGAACAATATGATGCTCAGCACCACGAAGAATATCCACGTGGGGTCACTGATAGGGAAATAGGATGTCAGGTTGTCCAACATAGTAGGTCTCTTGTTTGTTCATGCAAAGATACGAAAAATGGACAAAAGGCCAAATTCTGAGGTTATCTCCTTTGCTTCCCCTGTAGCACTTTTACAATGTCTTTCAGCTTCACGGCCTGAAAAGTCATGTGCGCCACGCTGCTCTCATAAAGGATGCCTACGGTCTCACGGTCTATCATGGAGAGACAGCTGTATCCCCAGCCGTCTTCGGCGTCAAGCAGCAGCTGGTTCTGCACAGGCCATGTCAGTCCTCCGTCCAAGCTGGCTTTTATGGTGATTTTACGGCGGTTCTTAGTGTCGTTCGGATTGGAGAACAGCAGCAAGTCCTTTCCCAGACAGTTCTCGGAGGCTTTCACATGAATCAGGCTGGCCATGCAGACTGGCTCCGGCAAGGCTTTCCGGGAAGAAGGGTGTTCCTGCCATGTTTTTCCCATGTCCTCCGTAACGGCCACGGCACGGCTACCGCCACGATTGTCCCTCATGTTCAACATGAGCTGTCCAGGCCGGATTTCGGCCACTTGCGCTTCCGTGGTGTTTGTACGTGCCGAGGAACTGATGTGCCAGGTCTTTCCGTGGTCTTTGCTGTAAATGATACAAGCATCGGGTATTCGGTCTGCCTTGATGTGTTGTCCTGCGAAGACCAAGGTTCCGTCGTCCATGCTGATTCCTCTGCCAGGTCCTTGCAACAGGAAGAACCAAGAAGGGTCTTTTACTTGTGAGGTGATATTCATGGGCGCTGACCAAGTGCGTCCGTCATCGGTGCTTTTCACCAGCATGAGCTGTGCGGTCTTGGTGGAGTCCATTCCCTGCCGAGAATTCCACCATGCCCGTCCTGCGTTTCCTCCTCCCATGCCGTGCGCCCAAACCGCCATTATCCAAATAGTTCCCGTCTTTTTGTCTACTAATATGGCAGGGTCTCCTACGCCGTTTTGGAATTTGGGGAGTCCGCCCGTTTCTCCGAACGACATCGGAATGCGCATCTTCTCCCATGTGCGTCCCTTGTCAGTGCTTCGGCTCAGTCCTATTTCCACATATTCCTGTAAGTCGGTACTGTTGTTGTGCCGTATGTCGTACACTCCCAAAAGTGTGCCGGCGTTTGTGGTGACCAGTCCCGGAATGCGGTAGGCGGCTACTCCGTCATCTCCTGCGTGTCGTACACCTATGCCCATGAGATGGTCAGCGGGTGCTTCCACGGTTTGTAGGGGAGCTTCTTTTCCGTCCACCCATACGCTTTTCACGCAAGCTGCTACCTTGGTGTCAAGGGGAGTGTCAGGCTTCATCTGCAAACTGATCCAGAAATAATTTACGCTGGGAAACAGTTGTTGGTCTACTTGAAAGGACAGTGTGCGTGTGCGGGGCGATTGAACAGTGGCTTTCAAGATGGAATAGGAAGGATTGGCCGCTAAGGTCTTTCCTTCTCTGAATGCTGACAGATAATTCACTGGAGCGAAGAGTGTTCTCTTCTCGTTTATAGGAGCTTCCGTTCCTCCATAGTACAGTTTTACGGAGGCGATGTGTGACAGTGGTGTATTCTCGGAAAAGGTCAGTATCAGTCTGTCCAGTTTCCGGGCTTGTGCAGTCTTCAGGCGTAAACGAAACAGTTCATTGTCCTGCCTCTCTATCAATACAGGTACTTTCACTTCCTGTATTTTTACCGTGTCCTGTGCCTCCGCTTTCACGGTGGTGAGTAACATACATCCGATGGCTGTGCTTAGAATCAGTTTCTTCATTTCTTTAAGATATAAAAAGCTCCCTTGCCTTCTTCTTGTCAAGAAGCAAGGGAGCAGTGTATTACTTATCTGCTTGGAACAAGGGGTCTTCGGGCGGAAGCATGGTTGGCTTCTGCTTGTAGAGTTCTTGTAGTTTGGCTGGTACGTACTTCATGTTCACCACAAGGCGGAACATATAGTTGTCAAACCAGCGGTCGGACATGATAAGATAGCCTTTTTGTCCGTAAGAAGCTCCCCAGCTGTTTTCCACCTTCCATTTCGTGGGATTGCCTTTGGCGTCCAAGTCCACGGCTGTCAAGGTCATGGCGTGAGTGGAACCACTGTCGTAGGTGCGGATGCGTTGTCCTTTGTCCATGTTGAACGTGGTACCCATGAGCGACGCATAGTCGTAGTTACCCGTGTCGAGGTAGCCGTTCTCACGGTCTAAGAACTTGCCCACGTCATAAGAGCTGTACATCTTCCGTCCGTCTTTCAACGAGGCGATGGCCAGTTCCTTAATCTCTTTCATCGGCAGGTTCAGGTATCGCCAGTTGTGTCCGTCGTAAGCGTGGCGGTCATACTGCACCTCGTAAGTCTTGTAATAAGGACGTGAGGGGTCGTTCATCGCCATCAGGAATGTGCCGTTAATAGGTGCGCCTACCACTTTCTCATAGAAACTCTTCGGGGTGAAGGTCTGCGGTTCGGTCAGCACTTTGCCGTCTTTGTCCTTGAATGAGTAGGTGAAGCTCACGGGAGGCTTGCCCAACGTCAAGGTCAGGATATGGTAGATGGTGCCTAACATTTTGGTTTTCTCTGCCTCGATGGTGGCTTTGCTCTTTTTCTCCGCTACCATCTGGCGCAGTTGCAATCCGTATTCTCTCAGTTTGGAAGAGATGATTTTTGCCATACGGCTGGTGTTGTTGCTGGAGAAAGTTTCGGCCATGGCTTCTTTGGGTACCAGTCCGTATTTCTCCGCCAAGTCGGCCACGCCGCAGAATGTGCCGCCGTCGCCTATCGGGCTTTTGAAGAAGAACACCACTGTATGGTCGTCTATCGGCTTCTTTGCGGTGTCGATGATGCCTTGAAGGAAGAGGTTCGACTTTTCCAACTGGTCGTAGAAGAACAGGTAGTTCTGGGAGAACTCAAATGCCGGTACTTGTTTCTCCGCCTTAGCGTTGGCACGCAGCACATTCAGTCCGCTGAACATCCAGCAACGGCCGGAGCTGAGCTGGTTGGTGATGCTCTGCTTCGGTGTCTCTATGCTGAAGTAGGTGTCCAGCTGTACATCGTTATGATGGTTCTCCGCCAGTTTGTCGATGGAGTTTCCCGCCAAGGCGTTGGAGAGTGCTTTGTCCGCGGGCGTTTCTTTGTAGGTATTCTGAATGGTCTTCAGCATGGAAGGCGTGATGCCTCCCTGTGCGAAAGCCATGCTTGTGGTAGCCAGCATGAAAGATAAGAGTATGGTCTTTTTCATCTTATTATTGTTGTGTGTATTTGGCGGCTTGTTCTTCAATCAAAGCCTTGTCGTCAAAGTAATTTATACGCATGGCGTTGCGTACGTCGTGCAGTGTCTGGGCGGCTACTTCACGTGCTGCTTCGCTGCCTTTCTTCAAGATATTGAACACCTCCGGGATGTCTTTCTCGAACTCATGGCGGCGTTCACGGATAGGCTCCAGCTCACGCTCAATGAGTTTGGTGAGGAACTTCTTGCACTTGGCGTCGCCCAGTCCGCCACGGCGGTAGTGGTCTTTCACCTCGTCCAGGTTCTTGTAGTCTGGCCAGAACTCTGCGAAGTCCTCTTCTCCCCGGCAGAAAGCGTCCATGTAAGTAAACACAGGATTGCCCTCCACTTTCCCAGGGTCTTCCACCCGCAAGTGTCCGGGGTCAGTGTACATGCCTTTGATTTTCTTCTGCACTTCTTTCTTGTCGTCGGAGAGGTAGATGCAGTTGCCGATGGACTTGCTCATCTTCGCCTTTCCATCCGTGCCTGGCAGACGGAGACACGCTTGGTTGTCGGGCAGCAGAATCTCCGGTTCCACCAACGTATCACCGTAAATGCTGTTGAAACGTTTCACGATTTCGCGGGTCTGTTCCAACATCGGCTCTTGGTCTTCTCCCGCTGGTACAGTAGTAGCCTTGAACGCCGTGATGTCAGCGGCTTGGCTGATGGGATAGGTGAAGAAGCCCACGGGGATACTGGAGGCAAACCCTCTTTGCTGTATTTCAGTCTTCACGGTGGGGTTGCGTTGCAGACGGGAGACAGACACCAAGTCCATGTAATAGACGGTGAGTTCCGCCAGTTCGGGGATTTGCGACTGCACGAAGATCGTCACTTTCTCCGGGTCCAGTCCGCAGGAGAGGTAGTCCAGTGCCACCTCGATGATGTTCTGTCGTATCTTTTCCGGATTGTCCGCGTTGTCTGTCAGTGCCTGTACGTCGGCGATGAAGACAAACATGCGGTCAAAGTCTCCGGCATTCTGTAATTCCACTCTTCTTTTCAGTGAGCCTACGTAGTGTCCCAAATGGAGCTTTCCCGTAGGACGGTCACCGGTCAAAATGATTTTTCCCATGTGTTGTATGATAAATGTATATTAGTCTGTATGCAAAAGTACGGATTTTATTTGAATTATACAGCTTGACAAGCGAAGTTGTCTGTGTTTGATGTCGTAAACTACTTCTTTTTTGTCCAAAAAGGAGTCTTTAGGTTTCGATTGCTTTGTCATGTCTCTGTATTCTCTTACATTTGCGGACGAATTAACACACAATAGTAATAAACACACAAAGATTAAGCGTATGAAAAAACTTTTTGTATCGTTGTTCGTGGCCGCAGCGGCTATGACAGCAAGTGCCCAGACGTATGTAGGCGGTGAATTGGGATTATGGCGTAACGCAGAAGACGGTGCTAACACCACTTCTTTCACACTGGCTCCTGAAATCGGTTACAACTTGGACGACACATGGGCGTTGGGCGTTGCGCTCAAGTATGGCTACCAGTACAATGGCGGGGTTCACGATGACGAATTTGACGGAAATATGAAGACAAACGCATTCATCATTTCTCCTTATGTACGTGCCACTTACGCCCGTTTGGGAAAAGTGCGTCTGTTCTTGGATGGAGGTTTCTCCTTCGCTACGTCCAAGACTAAATACAGTGTAGAGTCAGGTGGTAATACGGTAAGTACGGACGATGGATCTAAAAACGGTTTTGAAATCGGTATCAAACCGGGTATTGCGGTGGATTTGAACAAGAATGTGTCCTTCATCGCACACGCTGGTTTCTTGGGCTATCGTCATTCCAAACACAACGAGAATACCGTCTTGGGGAAAAACGGTTTCGGCTTTGACGTGAATAGTAACAGCTTGACTTTCGGCTTTATCTGCAATTTCTGATAAGGCGAGCAGCATAAAAATGTGCGGGGCTTTCGGATGTATTCTGAAAGCCCCGCATTCTTATGGTTTTCCGCAAAAGAAATTACGGTTCGTCCTTGCTGTAAAGGTAGTCGAAGGTGGCAGGACGGTAATCGAAGATTTCTTCTGGCTTGAAGAAACGTTTCAGTTCCACCTCCGCTGTCTCCAGACTGTCGGAAGCGTGTACGATGTTTTCTTGTCCACTCATGGAGAAGTCGCCTCGGATAGTGCCGGGAGCCGCTTTGCGTCCGTTGGTGGCACCGGTGATAGTGCGTACCACTTCCACGGCGTTAATACCTTCCAGGCAGAGGGCGATGACGGGAGCGGCTTTCATGGAGTCTTTCACAATCTGGAAGAAAGGCTTCTGGCTGAGATGAGCGTAGTGTTCATTAAGAATACGCTCGTCTAATTGCATCATCTTCATGCCGGCGATGCGTAAGCCTTTTTTCTCGAATCGGCTGACTACCTCTCCAATCAGTCCACGCTGGAGAGTGCAGGGTTTTAGAAGTACAAGTGTTTTTTCCATATACCTTATTATAATAAAGGGTGAATGAGTTTATTGGTATTTCTTGTCCAGTGCGCTGTGGATGCTTTCATACGCTGCGTCCATCACTGCCCGTATGGCTTCCGGGGTGTCTCCTTGGGGTTGAATAGGTTCGTGGATGGTCATGGTCAACGCATGACGGTTTACAAAACTGATACCCTTTTGTCGGGGCAGAATCTCGAAAGAACCGTTGATGGTGATAGGTACTACGGGAAGATTCAGCTGCTCCGCCAGCAGGAACGCACCTCGCTTGAACTTGTTCATCTTGCCGGTAAACGTGCGTTTCCCTTCGGGGAACACCACTAAGGAGGTGCCATGTTGCAGTGTTTCCCTGCCTTGTTCGATGGTGTGCAGGATACCTGTGGGGCTGCTGTTGTCCACGAAAATGTGGTGGCAAGCGGCACAGGCCGGTCCGATGACCGGGGCATGGCGCAGCGATTTTTTCATCATCCATTTGAAATTACGGTTGATATAACCGTAGACAAGGAAGATGTCGAACGCTCCTTGGTGGTTCAATACGAATATGTAAGACTGGTGCTTTTTCAAATGTTCCCTTCCGGTTACCTTCACGGGGATGAGGCACAGGGCGCACATGATGCGTGACCATATTTTGCCGGGATAGTATCCCCAGAAATGTCCGTTGAACAGACAGCCGACAATGGTGACACCGGCGGTGAGCAGGGTGGCCAGTCCACCCAACACGCTGACAAATACAGCTTGATAAAGTTGATAGAGTGGTTTCATATTGTGTTATTGATGTTTCAGTGTGATGACTGTGATTTCCGGCAGTGCGCCGAAACGGAAGGGAAGCATGACTTCTCCTACTCCCACATTGACGTAGAGCCACTGGTTGCCTTCCTTGTACCATCCTTTCCATTCAGGATAAATCCATTTGGCAGGAGAGAATCCGAAAATCATGAACTGCATGGCGTGGGTATGGCCTGAGAGCATCAGCTGGATGTCTGTCTGCGGCAGGATTTTACGCCGCCACTGGGAAGGGTCGTGGCTGAGAAGCACCTTGAACAATTTAGTCTGGTGTGTCGTGTCGTTGTGCAGTCCCTCGATGTGAGAGAGCATTTTGGCCAGGTTTCCACGATGGGGGAAATGGCCTGTGCCGTCATTCTCGGAACCTACCAGTGCGATGCTGTCGCCATGCTGTCTCAAGATGACGTGTTCGTTCAGCAGCATATTCCATCCAAAGTCCCGTTCAGCGCGGATGATTTTGTCGATGGCCGCATCGTGTTCCTCCTGTGTCTTCCACGGGATGTACATGCTGTAGTCGTGGTTTCCCATGATGGTGTACACTCCGTCCGGGGCGTGCAGCTGGCTCAATGTCTTTTCGAATCCCTCCAGTTCTTCCGCGCGGTGGTTCACGACATCTCCTGTGAACACGATGAGGTTTCCTTTCTGTGCGTTTATCGAATCCACGATGGTCCGCACATTCCCCTCGAATCCGTTTCGGAACGTTCCGATGTGTAAATCAGAGAACTGCACGATGCGGTAGCCGTCAAATCCCTTTGGTACGTCCGGGGAGGTGTATGTCACATGATTCACCGTGAAACGATGGCGGTCTATGAAAGTGCCTGTAAAGAGAATGTATAGCACGAACACCGCCATCAGTATTCCGAGGTAGTCGCCGTAGTTGCGTTTGAGCTTGAAGAGCCGTTGGAAAGGCCATCCAAGAAGGGAGAAGAGGGTGAACAGGAGCTTCGGGAAAATGAAAAAATAGGAAGCCAACAGCAACTGTCCCGTGATGGCTAAATGGAAGGGTGAGTAGTCATTGGATGTCAGCAGATAGATTGCGGCGATGGCAAAGAGGATGGAAGGTGTCCACCATACTTGCCTTATCCAGCGTCTGCGATAAGGAGTGGACAACCATGACGCACGACTCTTGCGCAGATACCGCCAGTCGATATACAGGTCGGGAAGAAGCAAGAGCAACAGGAAAAGGGGGAGGAGACGTTCGAGCATGACAGTGTGGCTTTAGCGTGTAAACGTGGTTTCCACTCCGAAGCCCTGGCATTCGCAACCTACGGGTGGATTGTCTTTATAAAGGATAATTTCCACTTTCTCTAACATGGTAAAGCGGGTGAACAGTGTGGCGGCGATGCGTTGCGTCACGTTTTCAAGCAGATGGGAAGGAGTGTCCATCACGTGTCTCACCGCCTGATATACCTCTGCGTAGTTCAGTGTGTCTTCTACCCGGTCGCTTTCAGCCGCCTTGGACAAGTCAGTGTGCAGTCGCAAGGATAGCGTGAAATCAGCTCCCACTTGCGTCTCTTGTGCGTCCACGCCGTGATAGGCGTGGAATTTCATGTCCCGCAGTATGATATGTCCTTCTTTATATCGCATGATATTGAGTTTACTCTGCGAAGATACGCTTTTTTTCCGACATAATGGATTTTTGTGTCTTCTTTTTCGCAAACAGGAGTAAATGGGTTGTTTTGTCAAGTCGGTGTGTCATTGACACCATGGCGGCTTGCATGGTTATTTACAGAGTCTGAAAAAGTAAATTCCAAGGGTGGAGTTTCGCGGGATTCCTTCCGCTTGTTTCTATTTTTCTCTGTATCTTTGCGGTAGAAACAGGCGGGGTATGTGGATGCCTGCTTATAAGCATAGGATAAACGAAACTTAATATATTATTATGGATAAGAAACTTTGCATCGGAGTATTGACCTCCGGAGGTGATGCTCCCGGAATGAACGCGGCTATCCGTGCCGTAGTGCGTACCGCTCTTTATAATGGAATTGAGGTGAGGGGTATCTATCGTGGTTATGAGGGTATGATTAATGACGAAATCAAGGACATGACCACCGAAGACGTGAGCAACATCATCGCTCGTGGTGGTACCATCTTGAAAACTGCCCGTTCTGAAGAGTTCAAGACTCCTGAAGGACGTACCAAGGCGTATAATAACCTGAAAAAACACGGAATCAATGCTTTGGTGGTGATTGGTGGAAACGGTTCCATGACAGGTGCGAAGCTGCTGGAGGAAGAGCATGGCATTCAGTGCGTAGGACTGCCTGGCACTATTGACAATGATACTTCTGGCACGGATGTGACCATCGGTTATGACACGGCGTTGCAGACTGTGGTGGACTGTGTGGATAAAATCCGTGATACCGCAGAGTCTCACGACCGTATTTTCTTTATCGAGGTGATGGGACGTGACGCAGGTTTCCTGGCACAATACGGTGCGATTGCCGGAGGTGCTGAGGCCGCTATCATCCCGGAAGACAAGACGGATGTAGACCAGTTGGACGAGTTCATCCAGCGTGGAAAACGCAAACGCAAGGCCAGCAGTATTGTCCTCGTTTCCGAGAGCAAGAAAGATGGTGGTGCCATGTACTATGCAGATCGTGTGCGCAAGGAATATCCCCAGTATAGTGTCCGTGTAAGTATTTTGGGACACATTCAGCGTGGTGGCTCTCCGACGGCAAACGACCGTATCTTGGCAAGTTGTCTGGGTGTGGCCGCAGTGGAAGCGTTGATGGCTGGAAAGACAAAAGTCATGCTGGGACGCAAAGGCGGCGAGATTGTGGATGTGCCGTTCGATGTGGCCATCAATACGAACAAGCCGATGAAAAAAGACATCATCCGTGTATTGACGATGTTGTCTATCTAAACAAATAGTTGGTAATTAGTAGTTAGTATTTAGTAGTTGGTACTTAGTAATTATCAATTACCTATTACTTTGTTGAATCGGATTTGTAATCCGATTCGATTGACTATTAGGATTTTTAATCCGACAGTATAAAAGAATGAGGTTGTGTCGTAATTAAGTTCTACGGTACAACCTCATTCTTTTAGCATATCTCCCGCACGGTGCATAAGCTCTTGTAACTCACCGCAGA
>CAVDHB010000003.1:0-32716 GCA_963608705.1 Prevotella sp. P5-108 | reverse complement strand
TGCATGTGTTAAGCCTGTAGCTAGCGTTCATCCTGAGCCAGGATCAAACTCTTCACTCTATATCTTTTTATTTTCTTTTCTCTGTTGACGGGGCGCAATGACTCGATTTATCGAGTTTTGCTCCCTGTACCGAGGGAAGTAAGTGACTTACTCCCCTGCTGCTCTGTCTGTTATGGCAAACATTTCAATGAACTCTTTCTCAGTGTTCCGGGGTTGTTTCCCGAAAGCGGTTGCAAAAGTACGGCGACTTTTCCAAACCGCCAAATTTTACGGAGACTTTTTTTGAAGTTTTTTTGCGGACACTTGCGGATTTAAGGCTTAACCCGCTGTGTATCTTTTGTTTATCTCGGTGATAATTTTTCAGCGTTTTTCCGGCGGATGCGGGCGGATTCCAAGGTACCCGCAGAGGAAAACAGCGTAAGTACGTAAGTAGCGTAAGCGGGTTTCATAACTTTACGGGAACACTTCTATAAAAACAAGAGTGATTTTCTTTCTCACGCGCCCGCGCGTGAGAGGTTGAAATCCACTTACGTTACTTACGCACTTACGCGGAATTCATGCGGTGAACAGGGGAAATTATACGGTGAGTTACGAAAATTGCACGGTGAACTGGAAAAATTGCACGGTGAGTAATTTTTTTCTGCGGTGAGTTATGACGACTTTTGCGGTGAGACACAGAGATGGTGTAAGATGTGTAGGATGTGTAAGTGGATTTCATAACTTTACAGGAATATTTGTATGAAAACAAGGGTAATTTTCTGCCTCATGCGCCCGCGCGTGAAAGTATGAAATCCACTTACACATCTTACGTCTTACACCGAATAAGAGTAACTGTGATTAAAGATGTCTCGGCGCTGACTGGGAGCTGGAGACTTACATCTTATTGACTTTTAGAAAGTTAGAATATATAATTATCTGTAATCGTACCACCAGAGTAGAGACGCGATTCATCGCGTCTCAGCTTTTCTTAGTGTTTTACACATTTATCAAGGGTGAAAAGCAAGTGAGAGAAGGTTAAATTATAGATTCTACAAATCTTTCCCGTACAGATTCTATTCATCGCTAATGGATATAGAGATGCGATGAATCGCTAATGAAAGTGGAGACGCGATGAATCGCGTCTCCACTTTGTGTTGTAACATCGTTTTGATGGATTTGAAAATCCAATGCTAAAAAGAGGCTTATCTTACATGGATTGCCGTACCAAGCCCTCCATGGGAGCTTGAATAATCTCGCCAATATGTAAGGCGCGTCCGTCGGCCACTTCCTTCAGGACATCTTGATAGTAATACGCTATACTGCCCACAAAGCTGACCCGCAGTCGGTGGCAGTCGGGATATTGCATGACATTACGGCGGAAGAAACGGTCGAAGGATTTACGTACCAAGGTACGCACTTCGGGATGGTCTATGTTTTCCTTCAAGAAAACGGACAAGGAGGCCAGAAAACGGTTGGGGAACGGCTTTCTGTACACACGGTCGATGATGTCTGGCACCGTGAGATTAAAGCGTTTGAGAAACTTTTCTCTCATGCCTTCTCCCAATTGATTCTTCAAAGCGGCTCCTACCATCAGTCGTCCCAAGACGGCTCCACTGCCTTCATCTCCTAAGATAAACCCAAGGGGAGAAACGTTTTCCACTATGCGTTCTCCGTCATACAGGCAAGAATTTGAACCCGTCCCCAAGATACAAGCGATTCCCTTCTGCCTCCCGAACAAAGCACGAGCGGCACACAGCAAGTCGCTGTTCACCTCCACTGGCACATTCAACAATCCGCCCACGGCACGTTCCACTACCTTGTTCACTTCCTCGTAGGCACATCCCGCTCCGTAGAACTGGACTTTCTCTACAGTGATTCCCTCCAATTCCGGCAATAAATTGGCCTGCAATTCTTTGACAATCTCTTCTCCTGTCTCGAATACAGGGTTAATGCCCTTGGTGAGAATCGTCTTTATCTGTTTTCCCTGCTGAGCCACACACCATTCAGTCTTTGTGGACCCGCTATCTGCAAGTAATATCATTTCTTTGAATTATTATCAATTTTTACAAACGCACTGACCGCTATCGTGGAGACGCAGCAAATCATGACCCAGATGAAGAACATCTTGTAGCCAATCAGCTCCTGCAACCAGCCAGCGAACATTCCCGGCACCGTCATACCCAAGGCCATGAACCCCGTGCAGATTGCGTAATGAGCCGTCTTGTGTTCTCCTTCCGAGAAATAAATCATGTAGAGCATATAGGCTGTGAAGCCGAAGCCGTAGCCCAGCTGCTCAATGAAAACACAGAGGTTGATGAGAAAAAGGTTCTGTGTCTGTGTGAAACTAAGGAATACGAAGGTGATACATGTCAAGGAAATAGCCCAAGACATAGGCCACAGCCACTTTTTCAGTCCACCACGAGAGGCGCATATTCCTCCAAGAATACCTCCAAGCGTCAATCCGACCACTCCCACAATACCGTAGACCAGTCCGATTTCCTCCGTACTCAATCCCAACCCGCCTTTCTCCAATGGATCAAGCAAAAAGGGGTTTATAAGTTTCACAAGCTGCGCTTCCGGGAAGCGGAAGAACAACAGAAAGAGTACGGCTGAAAGTATATGTTTTTTACGAAAAAAAGAGGAGAAAGTTTCACCGAACTCTCTCATCACCTCTCCAGCTGACTTGAGATGTGTCCCCTGCTCCTTGTCCGCCACAGGACGGGGTAACGCCCAATGGTGGTAGAAAAACACCACCGCAAACACCACGGCAAGAAGCAAGAATGTCAGACTCCAGGCGGAAGCCACCTCACCACCTCCGGCTCCTTTCTCCGCAAGCAATCCGGCAGAGGTATTCACCCATGCGCCCCACGGCATAGACTGCCAGAAGCGCATCATGCCCTCGCTGTGGTTCTCCAGGTAGCCAGCCAGGATGACCAACGGTCCTTGCCCCGCAATCATGGCGGCACGATAGAACGTGCTACGGATGCCCACAAACAAAGACTGGTCTTTCTCATTCAAGGCCAGCATGTAGAAGCCATCTGCGGCGATGTCGTGCGTGGCCGAGGCGAAAGCCATGAAGCCGAACACGACCAACGAAGCCGCAAAGAAGCATTTCAAGGGCAGAAACAAAGCTATCAACGCCAGCCCCACCGCCACAAAGAGTTGCATGGTGAGCGTCCACCACCGCTTGGTCTTCAGAATGTCCACAAACGGACTCCATATCGGCTTGACCACCCAAGGCAGGTAAATCAAGCTGGTAAAGAAAGCGATGTCGGTGTTGGAAAGTCCCATACGCTTGTACATGATGACGGAAATCAACACTACCGCCACATACGGAAGTCCCTCCACGAAATACAAGGTCGGAATCCACGCCCACGGAGAACGGTTCCTCACGCTTTTCTCAACCCTTGCCATGCGCATTCCTCGTATATCTTCCGCACGTCCTCAGCGTTCAGCGTCTCGAAGTCGTGTTCATTTACAGTAATCATCAATCCGCCCATCTCCACGGTGGCAGGACTTATGACATGTCTCTTCTCCGCTTCCTTCTCAAAATAACAAGAGGGGCGCAACGCTTCGCGAGGGAAGATGAGAATCGTGTACTGTCCTGTGTCTCCGTATTGGCTGAAAGTACCCACCACATTCACCCGTGGCTCGTACTCTCCTTCTTTCACCGGCAGGTGTTCCATCACACGGGCAAGGCAGTCCGCAGCCTTGCTGGCAGAATCCGTCTCGATAAGCAACACCGAGCGACAATCCACCTCCAAACAGGACACGCCCTCTATGTAAGGACGGGAAGGCCATTCCCGGTACATCAACAGAGCCGGCAGCCTCATCACCTCGCCAAACGCCTGAAAATGCAGATGGTCAGGAGCAGAGGCGCCGCATTGCGGGCCGTTGTAGAATACACCCATTTCCTCCAATCCTCCCATGATGTCCACAAATTCCCGCTCATGTCCCTTGAGCTGCTGCGGAATATGCGCACGGTAAGTCACCGTGAAATGCTCCGTGAAAATGGGATAAGGATTGACCTGCAACGTGTAATTAGAGCCTACCGCCAAACTGCGTTGCAAAGGGTCTCTACCGGCATCGCACAGGAAACAAGCCCGGGAAGCGATAACCTCCGGCGAAATATCCGCCTCAACCGATTTGATTCGTTCCGGATTGAACATCACCAACACACTGTCGGCTGGTCCCAAGGCGATAGAACGCAGACGGGATGTAGCGACCGCCTCCCGTCTTTTCGCAAAGAGCGGCCATTCCTCCACCTGCTCGGAAAGCAGCTGACGGGCCGCCATGGCAAGCCCTCTGTACATACGATACTCTTCCATAGGTCAGGCTTTACGCTGTTTGTTAAGTGCCACACGCGCCTGCAACTCCCATGTGCGCAGACGGTCTTTATACGTGTTGTTGCGGTTCACGGACTCTATATCCAACGCCGCGTCAGAGTTTCCGCCCCAACGACGGCAGTTATATATCACGTCATAGATACGTCCAATCTTGTACGACCGGCTCACTCGCAAGGCCACCTCGTAATCTTCTCCATACTTCGTGGTAGGGAAGTTCAAAGTACGCAGCACAGGAGTGTAAAAACCACGAGGCGCCCCCAGTCCGTTGATACGCAACGCATTGTTACGCCCGTTCTCAGGAGTCCACTCACGATGGTCAATCACACCGGGCGGAATGGGGTTCAACTCATAGTCCGTCATCTGGTAGGTGCCAATCACCATGGCACATTGCTGCTCATAGAACGCACGGATGAATTTCAGCACCGTATGATTGTCGTAATACATATCGTCGCTGTCCAGCTGCAAGGCAAAGCGTCCGCAGCGTGGGTCATGCACCGCCACATTCCAGTTGCCCCCGATACCATGGAAAGACTTGTCCTGGCAAATGTGGAAGAGCCGGTCACTCTGAGAAGCCATCTCATCCACAATCTCCGAGGTGCCGTCGGTAGAATTATCGTCCACCACCAACACGTTGTATCGGAAGCCCGAATCGCCCATATCCTGTCTCCAGGCAGACTCTATGCATTGACGGATGGTTTTCGCACGGTTTTTCACAGGAATCACCACGGAAGCCTCGTACACAAAATCGTCCTTTTCAGCGGAAAGGTCCAACCCTTTCTCATCACCCGGAGCCAAATAGCCGCCGATATCTTTCAAATGAGCCGTACAAATTTTCTCCATCTCAATCTGCGTGGCCCGATTCTTAGGGTCTACATAGTCGAAGAGCTTCTCCCCCGACTTGCGGTTGTCCGTCTCTACTTCGTAATACAAATATTCGTTGATATGTACGAAATCCGCTTTCTGCGACACTTTCAGACGCAGGTCGTACAATGCGCCGAACATATAGTCCGTCCGCATCCGGGAAACTGCCTCGATAAAAGCGCTGGTACGGTACAACAACACAGGGCCGAAGTCAAAATCATCTCTGAGACTCCCCTTTTGATAATCTATCACCGGCACTTTCACACGCTTTCCGTCCGCCACGTCAAAATGGTCGGCATAACTGAAAGCCGCCTGTGTGTCTTCCGCAATCTGAAGCCACCTGTCCAAGGCGAGGAATCCCCACTCCAACGCTGTGTCTTTCGTGTAAAACAGCGTATAAGGCGTATCGCACAAAGAAGCGATGGACCGTAAAGTGGCCGTTTCCCTGAAGCCGTTGCAGTGCATCACCTCGCACCCATCCACGGCGGGCTGGTCTTTATCTGAAAGGATGTATATGCTCTTTATCCATCCTGTTTTCCTCAGTTCCTGTATGGTACGCTTCAAATCGGGAAGACTGCCATAAGGAAGGAAACAATTGATTAGCTGCTCTCTCATATTCATTTCAATTTTGCCACCAGCTCATCGGGTGTCATCTGGAACTGCTCGCCACTCTCCATGTCTTTCACCGACAGCTTTCCGGCGTTCATCTCGTCTTCACCCACCAACACGACAAACGGAATTTCCAGCGCATTGGCATAGGACATCTGCTTCTTCATCTTCGCCTTGTCGGCATAGACTTCCACGCTTATCCCTTCTTCTCTCAAGCGAGTCACGATGGGCAAGGAATAAAGCAGTTCTTTCTCTCCGAAATTGATGAACAGAGCCTTCGTGTGCGCCACGGCCTCTTTGGGATACAGGTCGAGCTGGTTCAACACATCATAGATACGGTCTGCACCGAAACTGACGCCCACGCCGCTTAATCCCGGCATACCGAAGATACCCGTCAAATTATCATAACGTCCTCCACCGGCGATACTGCCAATCTGGACATCCAACGCCTTCACCTCGAAGATGCAGCCCGTGTAATAGTTCAAGCCACGCGCCAACGTGGGGTCAAAGACCACTTCGATACCGTCTTTATGGAACTTCGTAGCCTGTAAAGTATGGATAAGGAACTCGCATTCCTCCACTCCTTTCGTTCCGCACTCGTTGCCTTCAAACAAGGTCTTGAAAGCCTTCAGTTTCTCCTCGTTATCGCCTTCCATGTCCAGAATCGGACGGAGCTTGTCTGTGTTTTCCTCCGTGAATCCACACGCCATCAACTCGGCTTTCACATTGTCCCAGCCAATCTTGTCAAGTTTGTCTATCGCCACGGTCATGTCCACCACCTTGTCAGGCTGTCCAATCACCTCGGCTATACCCGTCAGAATCTTACGATTGTTGAAATGGATAGCCACTCTTACTCCGAAACGATTAAAGACAGTGCCTAAAATCTGCACCAGCTCCACCTCGTTGAGCAACGAGTCGCTTCCCACCACATCGGCGTCACATTGGAAGAACTCGCGGTAGCGTCCTTTCTGCGGACGGTCAGCGCGCCATACAGGTTGAATCTGATAGCGTTTGAAAGGCAATGTCAAGTCCTGGCGATGCTGCACCACATAGCGCGCGAAAGGCACCGTCAAATCATAACGAAGCCCTTTCTCGCAAATCTCCGTAGCCAGTTTCAAGGAATTGCGGCTCTCCAAATCGGATGGCTGCACCTTACTCAGATAGTCTCCAGAATTAAGCACCTTGAAGAGCAGCTTGTCGCCCTCTTCTCCATATTTGCCCATCAACGTGGACAGGTTCTCCATGGCAGGAGTCTCAATCTGACGGAATCCGTACAACTCGTACACCTTCCGTATGGTGTTGAATATATAATTGCGCTTCGCCATTTCCACAGGCGAAAAATCTCTTGTTCCTTTCGGAATACTCGGTTTTACCGCATTCATATCTGTATTTAATTGTTAGTTTTCTTCTATTTGACTGTCTTCCGCACTTTGCTCCAGTACTTCAGACGAAAATTCTTTGGAAGGATTAAGACCACATTTTTTCAAGTCTGTCAATCTTTTCGTAATATTTCCTCTACCGGAAACCAACTGACTTTTTCCTTTTTCATAGGTTGCGCTCAGCTTCTGAATTGTCTTCTCCATATCCTGGTAAGTATTAGAAAAGACCACAAACCGCTCGTACATTTTCTCAGCCCGTTCCACTATTTTCTCCACGTTCTTATTCTGACGTTCCGCCTGCCAAAGGCTGTAGACCAGTTTCAAAGCCAGCATTAAATTGGTGGGATTAATCAAGATGACATTCTTGCGATAGGCATACAACGCCAAGTCACGGTCCGCTTGCATAGCAGTGATGTATGACCCTTCATTAGGGATGAACATCAGCACATAATCCACCGCCTTGCCTTTGAACGATTTCGGGTAGTTCTTGCGAGCCAGTTCATCCACATGGGTCTTAACGGATTGCAGGTGCGCTTTCAGTCGTTCGTTCCTTGTTAGTTCGTCCTGCGCATTTACATAATCCACATAGGCCGTAAGAGAGGTTTTCGCATCGATGATAACCTGCCTTTGTCCCGGAAGTCTCACCACCATGTCCGGACGCAGATTCTTACCCTCATCGTCCTTCACATTCTCCTGGGGGAAATACTCCTCTCCTTTTCGTAAACCGGAATCCTCCAGAATGCGTTCAAGTATCGTCTCTCCCCAGTCCCCCTGTGTTTTACTTTCATGCGTCAAGGCAGCGGTCAAGCGTTTCGCTTCCATCCCGATATTCGTTGTCTGCGTCATCAGCTGCTCAACCATCTTTTCGACCGACATCCGACTCGCCGCATTTTCCGTCCGAGAGGCTTGTACGGTTTCCGACAAATCCTTCAGTTTATCTTTAAACGGATCCAACAAGTCATTCAGCTGTTCCTTGTTTTTCCTTTTCATCAAGTCGGACTTCTCCTCCAACACCTCGCCAGCCAATTCTTTAAATTGGGTTTTGAGCAGTTGAAGTTGTTCGTTATGCCTTTTCTCCTCTTCCTCTCTCAAACGGTCGTACGCTTTTTTTTCCGCCTCCGTTTGCCTATTCTTGAAGTAAATTCCGAGAAGGAATCCGCACACTAATGAAATGATTATGTAAAGTGCCGCCATACTATGTCAGGAAAAATACGCACGTGCCAGTCCAAGGAGTTTCTTCTCGTCTGGCACACTGTTCAAGTTCTCATCCAAATGACAGAGGGAAGCCATGGCATAGATGTCTTTCTCTTCGTCCGTGCCTTTCACTCCCACATTCTGAAACACACAATTCCATGCGTCTACAATGCGCACAGAATCGTGTGTATATTCTAAACCGTCCTCACCCGCCTCTCTGAGCAGAAAGACGGACAAGGCTCGGACAAAATTCTCTATTTGCTCATCCATCACTTGCGGACGATGGTAGCCGTACGGTCAGGCCCCACAGAAATTATCTTAATGGGCACTTGCAAGGTCTTTTCCAGATAGTTGATGTAATCCTTGAACTCCTTCGGGAAGTCTTCCTCCTTGGTGCAATGCGTCAAGTCCTGATTCCATCCTGGCAACACATCATACACCGGCTCCACGTCGTCTCTCAAGTCGAAAGGCAGTTCCGTGGTTTCCTTACCGTTAATCTTATACGCACGGCAGACTTTCACTTCCTTGAAACCGTCCAGCACGTCGCTCTTCATCATAATCAACTTCGTCACGCCGCTAATCATGATAGCATATTTCAACGCCACAAGGTCTATCCATCCACAGCGACGCTCACGTCCTGTCACGGCACCGTATTCGTGGCCTTTGTCACGGATTTCCTTGCCCACTTCGTCAAAAAGCTCTGTGGGGAAAGGACCTCCGCCCACACGGGTACAATACGCCTTGAAGATACCATAGACATCCCCGATATGCACCGGTCCTACACCCAATCCGCAGCAAGCTCCACCACAGATGGTGTTGGAAGAAGTCACATACGGATAAGAGCCGAAGTCCACATCCAGCATGGAACCCTGCGCACCCTCGCAAAGGATGTTTTTACCCTCAGACAACAGATGATTGATTTCGTACTCGGTTTCCACCAAGGCAAACTCACGCAGGTACTTGATACCTTCCATCCATTTTTTCTCCGTCTCGGCCAAAGCCTGCTCGTCGAAAGCGTATCCGATATTCTTCAGAATCCGCAAATGACGTGCCTTCGCCGCCTCGTATTTTTCCTCGAAACGATCAAACACATCCCCCACACGCAAGCCGTTACGACTTGTCTTATCCGTGTAAGTAGGGCCGATACCCTTGCCCGTAGTGCCGACTTTCGACTTTCCTTTCAAAGACTCGTAAGCGGCATCCAAGATGCGGTGTGTCGGCATGATGAGCTGTGCCTTCGTGCTGATACGCAAACGCTTGGTCAAGTCAAATCCAGCAGCCGCCAAGTCTTTCGCCTCGTCCATAAACAAGTCGGGCGCCAAGACCACGCCATTACCGATGAAGTTTACCTTGTTGCCCTGGAAGATACCAGAAGGAATAGAGCGGAGCACATACTTATGTCCCTCAAATTCCAACGTATGTCCCGCATTCGGTCCTCCCTGAAAACGAGCCACTGCGTCATAGTGAGGCGTCAACACGTCCACCACTTTACCTTTTCCCTCGTCTCCCCACTGGAGTCCTAATAATACATCTATTTTTCCCATGATTATCTGTTTTGCTATTCTATTCTTTGATTATACTTCCTGTAATATAAAGTCTGCCGTTTCTTTCAACAGCTCCACCCTTGCTTTCAAGTCCTCGTCTTCCGATACGGGAATCTGTTTGAGAAGCTCAAGTGATTTTTTGGCCGTGGCCCGGTTTCTTTCTATATATGAAGTCCACGCTTTCACGACCGCACCTCTGAGAAGCAGATTGTTTTCCTCCAAGGTATTCACAGCCTGGTCCAAGAACTCTTCCCCTGCGGCAGGCTTCCATTCCTTGTATTTGCTCCATAAACGGGACATGAGCGAGAATCCGCAAAAACGAGTCATCGGCTTTTCTCCCGCTATCCACTCTAACGCCTTGCTGGGTGCGTAGGGCAGCTGTTGAAACAAGTACAGACAAGCAATCTGCGCCTGCTCCGGATAACGCATAGACTCTACCCATATATCTGCGATTTCGGGATAAAAGGAATCTACGGGCTGAATCATCAACGCCAGTATCTTGCACTCGCGAATATCTTCTTTCCACAAGGCTTGCGCCAGCTCATGGTCTTTGCCATACTCCTTTGCAATCAGTTGCAAACGAGGGATTTCCACACCGAAGATGACCTTGTATTCCAAACCTCTCTTCCGCATACTGGCAGACGCCATTCCATTCATGGACAAACGCAAGTCTGTCTTTATCTTACGCAGTTTCTCGTGTACCTCTTCCGACTCTCCCCACATACGTTCATTCATTTATGGAAGGTAAGGTGTTGTATTCCTGACTGTAGCGGAGCATCTGATGCGCATAGCTCTCTCCATAGACAATCTTCACATCTTTTACCTCACCCGTTGTCTCATCTTTCACCAACTCGTATTCCGGATTGATAAAGCCTTTGTAAGGAGCGATATGAAGTTTCTCATAACGAGCCAGCACTTCCCGGTGCAAGTCTTCGTCCACTTTTACTCCGTAGGTTTCCACTAAACGCCTTGCGGCCTCATAGTCTCCTTCGCTCTTTATGCGTTGTATCTCCGCCAATTCTTTTCCGAAAATCTGCCGAAGAGCCTCGTAATCATTGATTCTCACATAGGTCTTTCCCGCAGATTTTTCCCACTGGACAACCTTGTGTTCCTTTCCAAGCTCGAACGCCCAACGGGCAATCAACGCCCGGTTTCGCATGTGCGCCTCCTCGATGGATTTACCAGGAGCTATACGCACAAGCTGGGTCATCAAGCCGTTCATCATATAGGTATAATACTCCGCCTTGTATGCGTCTGGCGCAGGTGTCAGTCCCTGTTTGGTCATTTCCGAGTCCGCCAGATAGTACAAGCCGAACAAATCAGCTCTCGCTTCCTCAATGGTAGACCCATAGGCTTTCAGCCCGTCAGGATCTACTCCGGGAAGCATCTTGCCGGAGCCATGTCCAAGACACTCATGCAAGTCCACATGCAATTCATCCGTGATGTCCGCATACTGGTTTATAAAATCCAGTTCATTCTTATCTATCACAAACTCCTCACGGAATCCGCTTCCTTTAGCCGCCTCGTCATAGGCGTGCGTCAGATTGCCGATGGTCACTGACTTGGAACCGTGTGTGCTGCGAATCCAGTTGGAGTTAGGCAAGTTGATGCCGATGGCCGAAGAAGGATACATATCCCCTCCCAATATGGCCGCATTGATGACTTTTGCCGAAACACCTCGCACGGTTTCTCTTTTAAAACGGTCATCCACCGGGGAATGGTCTTCAAACCACTGCGCATGACTGCTCAGAATCTCCGTTCTGCGAGTTTTCTCCTCATTGCGGAAATCCACCAAACTTTCCCAACTGGCCTTCAAGCCGAGCGGGTCTCCATATACCTCTATAAAACCGTTTATGAAGTCCACGTTCGAATCCTTGTCCTCCGTCCAGAGAATGGAATACTCATCAAACGTCTTCAAATCCCCTGTCTTATAAAAGCGGAGCAAGGTATCGATTATTTTCCGTTGTTTTTCACTTTCACAATAAGGTTCCGCTTTCCTCAGCCAAGCGGTAATCTCCCGGATAGCCGTACCGTACAGTCCATCCTCTTTCCATACGATTTCCTGTAGCTCGCCGTCTTTCTTCACCAAACGGGAATTGAGACCATACATCGGAGGTTGGGTATCCGCCGGATTTTTCTTCGCATTGTAAAAGTCCTCCGCCTCCTGCTGAGTCACTCCCTCGTAATAATTGCAAGCAGAGGTCTTCACCAAATCTTCCCCGTCGGTCTGATTGACACGCTTAGGCATGATTTCAGGATCGAAAATGACAGGGAACACCTCTTCACAGAATGCAGCCACTTCCTGTCCTTCTGCCAAAGGCAAATAAGAAGCGTCTATGGAATCCACCGCTTCTTGAAGAAAGCGCACTGAAAATCCAGGCTTAAATTTATCGCAAGCATAATGATGATGGATACCATTGCTGAACCATACACGTTTCAAGTACACTTCAAAAGCCTCGAAATCCGCTGTATGCCTGTCCCCTTTATAATGCACATATACAGCCTCAAGCATCCTCCGGATACGGAGATTGTATTTACCGTTCTGGTCAAAGAGGATGTCCCTTCCGGCTATGGCCGCCTTTGACAAATAATATATAAAGAGTTTCTGTTTGAGGGGAAGCGTCTCAAATCCCGGCACCCTATAGCGAAGCATCTGCAAGTCCGCAAATGCCTCGTCCGCATACGGGAACTTCTCCTTTACATGGTTCACATCTGTCATTATAATCATTCGTTACACAAGATCTCTAATTGTCATTTGACGAAAAAAATCTTTTCTGTATGAAGAAGGAGTGGTTCCCGTCAATTTCTTAAAAGCTGTATAATACGACTGTTTATTCGAAAAGCCGGACACTTCGCCGATTTCATCCACTGTCTTTGACAACAATGAACGTCTTTCAAGCATTGAGGCGGCCAGTCGGACTCTGTATTCGTTCATCAGCTGCGAGAAGTTCGTTTTGAAACGAGAACGTATCACCGCTGAAATATAGCGGGAGTTCGTTTTCAATTCATCCGCCAATTGTTTGGCCGTATAATCAGGATCCTTGTAGATTTTATCCTTCACCAATTTCTCCACAATTTGCAAATACAGCTCGTCCGCTCTATCTGCTTTAATCAAGGATGCGTATCCACCCATTGTTTTTGTCGTCTCCACCATATCCTTACTATTTATATTAGTACTCAAGGCAAAGGTAGGGAGAAAAAGTGAAATATGGAAAAAAGAGACCATAAAAAGATGTTATTTTGCCATTTTACACTAACTTTGCATACCATGCAAAATAACCTATTATACGATGCGCTGAAAAAATACTTCGGTTACAGTGCCTTTCGTCCCAAACAGGAAGAAATCATCCAGTCTCTGTTAGGAGGCCACGACACCTTCGTGCTAATGCCCACTGGCGGAGGAAAGTCCATCTGCTATCAGCTTCCAGCACTTTTGTGTGCGGGAACCGCCATCGTAGTCTCGCCGCTCATCTCTCTCATGAAAGACCAAGTGGAATCACTCACAGAGAACGGCATACCGGCAGCCGCACTCAACAGCCTGAATCACGAAGAGGAACACCTCATCCAACGACGTTGTGTGCAAGGACAGCTCAAACTGCTCTACATCTCCCCGGAAAGGTTAGTGTTGGAAAAAGACCGTCTGCTCAAAAGCATGCGCATCTCTTTCTTTGCCGTGGACGAGGCGCACTGCATCTCGCAATGGGGACACGACTTCCGGCCTGAATACGCACAGTTGGGTTCATTGCGACAAGATTTCCCCGGAAAACCCATCATCGCTTTGACAGCCACGGCTGACAAAATCACCCGCAATGACATCGTAAGGCAATTGCAGCTAAGACAACCCCGTGTGTTCATATCCTCTTTCGACAGACCCAATCTCAGCCTGGAAGTCAGAAGAGGAAGACAAAAGAAAGACAAAGACCGGGAAATCCGGGAATTCATACACCGGCATGAGGATGAAAGCGGCATCATCTATTGCCTGAGCAAGAAAAACACCGAGAAAGTAAGCGAAATGCTGAACGCACACGGCATAGACGCCGAATTTTATCATGCAGGACTGATGCCGGAAGAAAGAAACCGCATACAGGAAGACTTCATTCATGACAGAACACAAGTGATATGTGCCACCGTGGCGTTCGGCATGGGTATAGACAAACCCGATGTCCGATGGGTCATCCACTATAATCTTCCCAAAAGCATTGAAAGTTTCTATCAGGAAATAGGCAGAGCGGGAAGAGACGGCGAACCTGCCGAGACTCTTCTCTTCTACTCCTTCGCCGACATCGTACAACTCCGCAAATTCGCCGAGGACAGTGGACAAAGCGGACTAAACATGGAAAAGCTCGACAGAATGAGAGAATACGCCGAGTCCAATGTATGCCGCAGAAAAATACTGCTGAATTATTTCGGAGAATCCACGCAAGAGAACTGTGGAAACTGCGATGTCTGCAACCATCCGCCCAAGCTCTTTGACGGCACTGTCCTTGTGCAGAAAGCCTTGTCCGCCGTCATGCGCACACAGGAACAAGTCAGCCTACCCTCTCTCATCCATATTCTTCGCGGTACTTACTCCCCGGAAATCAAAGACAAGCATTTCGACACTATCAAGACCTTCGGCGCAGGAAGAGATATACCTTATAAAGACTGGAATGATTATCTCCTGCAAATGATGCAGAACGGCTACTTCGAAATCGCTTATAACGAACGAAACCATTTGAAGGCAACTCCGGCAGGAAAGGAAGTGCTTTTCGGAAGAGACAAAGCCATGTTAGCGGAATTTGTGCCTCTACAACCAGGAGAGACCACCCGAAAGAGAGTACTGAAACAACGTATGCAGCATTTGGACATGTTGTCCATAGACGAGTTCCCCGAAGATACCACCACAGCAAGAACCGGCGCCTCTACGGACGGCAGAGAAGAAACGTTGTTCGTGGTATTGAAAACTCTGCGGAAACGTATAGCTGACTCCAAGGGATTCCCCGCTTATCTAATCTTCGGCGACAAGACCTTGCACGATATATGCGATCGTAAACCCAAGACATTGGAGGAGTTCAAACAGGTAAGCGGTGTCGGAGACTTTAAGTTGAAGACCTACGGGAAGGACTTTGTGAATGAAGTAAGGAAATTCTATCATCTTCCCTCGCTGGAGAAAGAGAATATATAGATATAAGGGGAAAAAGTATAAAAAAAGGGATACCGCTGTATCCCAACCTTTGTTAACCTTAAATCTAATACTATGAAAAACACAGTGCAAAAGTACCTCTATTTCCCTAGATGGCCAAATAAAACAAGGGAGAAAGGTAAAACAGAAGTGTTTTTTAACCATTTCCGTTGTTTTCAACCTCCGGCTACACGATATTTAAAGAATTTATTTTGTTTTCTCACAGGAAAAGTCTACCTTTGCTTCATAAAATAGATAGACAAATCATGAACAAATACACACTTTCTCTCTTTGGATGTATGGCCAGCGTCTGCCTGTGGTGCGGATGTGGACAAGATACTTCTACTGAAAAAGCCGCACTTCTCTATCAAAAGGCAGAACAATGCCTCAACCAAAAGGCGTACCCACAAGCCAGAGCGGCATTGGACAGTCTGAACGCCAGGTATCCCATGGCCATTGAACTAAGGGAAAAAGGCATTATTCTCAAATCGCAAATATCGCTGAAAGAGGCGCAAGACAGTCTCCAGCATACAGACAGCCTGCTGCAAACCTTGAGGCAAGGACAGGGAAAGCCTTCTGAAATAGCCGCCACACAACAGAAATTTGACATGCTCTGTCTCAAAGTGCGCTTCTACCATAAAAAAATAGAGAAGCTCAATGCGTTAAAGACGAGAATGGACGACGGGGAATAAATTTCTCCGATTTTATCCGGTAGATGCTTAGGTGGAAAAATGGCGCAAAAACGCAATAGGCTTCGATGGCCGATGAAGCCTGCTTCGATGGCCAACGCAATAGGCTTCGATAAGGGATGAAGCTAATTGCGTTAATAAGCAGAAGCAGATTCATTATGACGGGAAATCTTAGCACATGAAAAGAGGGCAACCCTTTAACGGGATTACCCTCTTTTTATATCAGTAATAGAGAATACTACTTAGACAAGGAAATGGCCAGCGTAGCCAATGAAATCACCACGCTTGCGATACCCGAAGCCGCTCCCCAGAAAGTGAAGAACGGAGTATTACGAATCACCACAGACTTGTTCGGTTCTACGTAAATCACATCATTCTGCTGCACATAAAAGGCGGGAGAATTGAACAGCTTGTCAGCCTGCGTCATGTCCAATTCATACATCTTGCGTTCACCGTTCACCTCACGGAACAGTTTCACATTCGTCTTGATACCCCAGTCGGCAATATCACCCGCTGAAGCCAACACATCCACAATACTGTTACGCTGGGAAGTCAAGTTCACCTGTCCCGGTTTGTTTACAGCTCCGGTAACTGTCACACGGGCATTTGTGAATTTCACAGTTACCTGAGGATCCTTCAAGTAACCAGAAGTTATGATGGATTTCTCAATTTCCTTAGCCAGTCCTTCCTCCGTAAGTCCCTCAGCTTTTAGTTTCCCTATCACCGGCAGTTTCACGTCTCCATCTTTATCAACCGTGTACCCTTGATAAGCCTCGTTATTACCTGTGTTTGAGGAATAGCCAGTTGGACTGATGTAAGTACCCAGTGTCACGTTCTGTGCAAACGGAGCGAGCAATTCCGGGTCAGAGCAGCTGATGGACACAGAGATTCGATCGGCCGGCTTGATTTTCATATCATAAGCCTGCAATATCTTCTGCGGATTTTGAAATAGCGAATCGCTCTTCTGAAAATAGATGATACGCTCTGTACTGGTGCAGGAAGTGAATGACAAACAAGCCAACACCCACACACATAATGTTACTACAATTGTTTTCATATTGCTAATACCTTATTGTTCTGGATTATTTTTGCTTGAAAATACCTTTCACCTTGTCCGTCCAACGGTTACGGTGCTTCGCACCGTAACCGTAACCGTAACCGTAACCGTAACCGTAACCGTAACCGTCAAGATTCATTTCCTTGAGAGGCACTCCTGTAATCAAAATAGACAGGTTAGGCAACATATTCTTGTCATGCAGCTCGTTCACGATGGCAAAAGCCTTCTTATAAGTATAATGCATACGGCACACATACAAGGTCATATCCGCACAACGAGAAATAATGCGAGTATCGGAAACCAGACCAACCGGAGCTGTATCCAGAATCACGATGTCAAACGTAGACTTCAACAACTTGATAGCATCTTCCAATGCCGGACGGCTCACCAAATTATCGGCATTTGGCGGCAATACACCACAAGGCAGAATATACAAGTTCTTAGCCTTATTGGATGGACGAACCAATGAGAGCAAATCCGTGTCGTCTGGATTCGCCAGGTAGGCAGAAAGTCCCTGTGTGCCGGAATGATAGCCATATATAGGTTTCATACCGTCCTTATACATATCTAATCCTACGACAACCACTTTTTTACCTAAAGCGGAGAAACTAGCTCCCAAGTTCGTGGAGGAAGTAGATTTAAATTCACCCATCTGTGTGGAAGTCACCATTATCACCTGTCCTTTACCTAATAAGAAAGAAATATTGGTACGGATGTTACGGAAAAGTTCCTCATACATTCCATTGTGATTTTCTTTGACATACTTAGGCTGTTCTTTACTGAAAGGCACCACACCCATGATTGGCAGCTTCGTGATACGCTCCACGTCTCTACGATCTTCCAACTTGTTAGCAAACATCTTGAGCAAGTACACCACTCCTGCGGCAATAGCCAGCCCCAAGACAAAGGCAATAGCTATCACCTGCATTTTTTTCGGAGAGATTGGCGTGTCGCTTACTTGCACCTCATCTACAAACTGCGCATTGTCCGCTGTAGAAGCCAACGCAATAGCGTTCTCCTCCCTCTTCTGCAAAAGGGTCAAGTAAATCTGCGCTTGGAAATCACGCTGTCTGGAGATACTTACATACGAACGCTCGTCTTTCGGTACATTACCAATTGTTCTTGAGTAGAGAGCACCCTGCCGATTCAAGTTGTTCAACGCTGTTCTTGCATCATTCTCCAGCGAATTTACTGTGTTTTTTATATTTTCACGCATCCCCCTCAAGGTCACATCCAATCTCTTTATGACCGCATTATTCTCTGAGGAGTTTTTCGCAAGACGTTCTCGTTCAATTACCTGTTTATTGTATTCAGCGATTAAAGTAGAAAGGCCCCCATCTCCATTTTGGGTGGAAATGCCAGCCAACGGCAACACATCATTACCCGCATGAACAATATATCTCTTCAACGCTGCAATGGCATTCAACGTAGACTCGTAAGTGACCAAACTAGTCTGATAAGCATTACGTCCTGTCAAAGCAATCTGCGCATCCGTAGCTACATCTGTCACCCCAGACTGCTGTTTGAAGCGTTCCATCGACCCTTCGGTGCTGTTCAATTCCTTTGACACCATCTGGATTCTTTGGTTGATGAACTCAGCCGTTTTTTCAGCCACCCTGTTCTTACTTTCATTCGCCTCATCATTATAAAGATCGAACAATTTCTGGAGAAAAGCCGTCGCACGAAGTGGGTTCACATCTTTATAAGAGAACTGAGCCACGTGGGTCAGCTTGGACGTAGGTTCCACGGAGTAATTGGTCATCATACCAGCTGCCACCGCTTCTGGATTTGATATATACGATTTAATCGTTTTATCTTCCAAAGGAATGGAATCCACTCTCGTAATACTGATGACACCATATCGCGTGTGCAACAACACCGGTAATGATTTATATTGTCGGTTGATTACCACCTGTGGACGAGTAGGATCTTTCTCCGGGCCGACTTTCGCCTCCACATCAAGTGATCCGTTTTGTTTCAAGTCAATATTTAATTCTACACCACCAGCTTTGCGTGCCTGTTCAGGAGTCATCCACACTTTCAATGGCGTATTACCATACAAATCAATCGTACGCAAGCCTTGTTTTTCAGTCTGTGAAACATACAAATCCAAATTCTCCACCACACGTTTCACCAAGGTACGCGACTTCAGCAATTCAACCTCATCATCAAACACATTCGCCATGGAAATAACTCCCATATCAGCCATGCCTTGCAACATTCCACCACCCGCACTGGAAAATAGACTGTTGCCAGAAGAACCATTGGTCGTATTGTCACGAATCAACACCGAAGCCTTCGCTTCATAAGTAGGTGAAGTCCGCTTTAGATACACCCATGCCAGCACTACACACACTACCACACTCACTATAAACAGTGGCCAATAGCGCAGATAGTCCATCACCATCCTCATTACATTCACATCCTCTTTTTGTTCTTCATTCTCCACAAAAGAGTTCTGTTGCTGCTGTTCTTTCATTTTATGATAATTATTTATTCATGCTAATAAGAAATTCTTCATTATTCTTTGTACCGTTCATGTGTTTCTGCAAGAAATCCATCGCCTCTACAGGATTCATGTCGGCCAACATCTTGCGGAGAATCCACATACGGTCAAGGGTGGTCTTGTCATGCAGCAAATCATCCCGTCGGGTGCTGGAAGCCGTCAAGTTCACAGCCGGGAAGATACGCTTGTTGCTCAACGTGCGGTCGAGCTGCAACTCCATGTTACCCGTACCCTTGAATTCCTCGAATATCACCTCGTCCATCTTTGAGCCTGTATCCACCAAAGCTGTACCGATGATGGTCAACGAACCTCCGTTCTCTATGTTACGAGCCGCACCAAAGAAACGTTTGGGTTTGTGCAACGCATTGGCGTCCACACCACCAGACAACACTTTACCAGATGCGGGAGACACAGTGTTGTAGGCTCTTGCCAAACGTGTGATAGAGTCCAGGAATATCACCACATCCTGTCCGCATTCCACCATACGTTTCGCTTTCTCCAACACGATGCCCGCAATCTTCACGTGCCGTTCAGCCGGTTCGTCAAACGTGGAAGCGATTACCTCCGCATTCACGGTGCGTGCCATATCCGTAACCTCCTCTGGACGCTCGTCTATCAACAGCATGATAAGATACGCCTCCGGGTGATTGGCGGCAATGGCGTTGGCGATGTCTTTCATCAAGGTCGTCTTACCCGTCTTGGGCTGCGCCACAATCAACGCACGCTGTCCTTTTCCTATAGGAGTAAACAAGTCCACGATACGCACGGACATTTTATCATTATGCCCTGTGCAAAGTTTGAATTTCTCTTCCGGGAACAAAGGTGTCAGATGCTCGAAAGGCACACGGTCACGAATCACTGCCGGGTCACATCCATTGATTTGCGTGATTTTCAACAACGGGAAATATTTCTCACCCGCACGTGGAGGACGCACACATCCACTCACCACATCTCCCGTCTTCAAGCCATACATGCGAATTTGATTGGAGGCTACATACACATCGTCGGGGGATGTCAAGTAGTTATAATCGGAAGAACGGAGGAATCCATAACTGTCAGGCAAACATTCCAACACACCTGTCACTGTCAAAGATTCACCAAAATCATAATCTTCCTCCGTATTCATTTGCGGGGCATGGTCAAAAGAAACGTCTGGAGTACGGGAATGTTTCAAACGGGCATCTCCCTGCACGTTCCCATACAAATCTGGTTGAACCGTATTAAAACGGGAAGAGGCGGAAACGCCATAATGTTCCTCCGCATTGGCCGGAGACAATTCATAAGGCAAATCCTCTAAGATTTTGAAATCAACACCTTCTGGCAATAATTCCGCATCGGCATTATCGTCCGTATTTCCTGACATCTCTGCACTCTCTTGCGCATCCATATCCGACATGGGAGCCTCAGTCTCCTCATCGTCCTTCGTGTCCACCACAGAGTTGGAAGTTTCTTTATCTTCGGGAGACACACCTTTTAATCCACTGTTCGGCATTACGGTGTCCAAGTCTGTAATAGGAAGAGCCTGTTGTACTGGATTGCTATTCGTTTCCACAGTATCCAACGTCTTTCCCAATGTTTTCTGGATTTCATCCAAATCCGTGACAGGTGAGACAGAAGGAGCGTCAAGCACATCCGGATGTGACAATGCGGCCTGCTCTATGGCAGAAGCTTCCTCTGCCACCTTAGCCGCCTTAGAAGGTCTTCCCCTACGTTTTGCCGCAGGAGCCGGAGTCTCCGCCGGAGCGTTTTGCAATTGCACCCCATCCCCTTGATTGGCCGTATAGAGAGGCCCACTATCTTTCTTCGCTATACGAGTACGTTTCCGGGTGGTTGTTTTTCGCTTGGAAACAGCCACAGAAGATATATCGGCCTGACGGTCAAGAATTGTATACACAATGTCATTCTTTGTTGTACCTTCTTTGACATCAGCGCCCATTTCTTGCGCTATTTTCCGCAATTCCTCTTCGGATTTCTCGTTTAATTCAATAATATTATATGTATTCATTTGATTAACGACGGACCATGAAGATACATGGCCACGCAAAAAGTTTAATTATTATGTTCTGTGATTTAATTAGTTTGTCATCCCATTCACTTCAGCATGATATTCGCATGGGACATAACCTTTGAATTCATTGCAAAGATACTACATTTTCCCCATATACATTCCGCAGACTTTACACAATTAAGATATTTAAATAGAATTATGAAGGAGACAAGGAATGCGCAAACAAAGAAAAGAGCCTTTCGCCTGCGTAAAAAGAGGACTGTTACATTAAATTAACCATGATAGCCATAGGGAATATGGACATAAGTCTGTATTTTTGCATCATAACTAAATAGAAAATATATCACATGGCACAAGATAATGTCTTCCTGAATGTACAAGGACTGACAAAGCGATTTGGCGAACGAATACTGTTCGACCATATCAACTTCAGCATCGCAGAAGGACAGCGAGTGGGACTCATCGCCAAAAACGGCACAGGTAAATCCACCTTGTTGAACATTCTCGCAGGAAAAGAGGGAAAAGAAGAAGGAGAAATCACCTGGCGTAAAGACATCCAAGTAGGCTATCTCGAACAGTCGCCCGTTTATCCCGACGGAATGACGGTGATGGAAGCGTGCTTCTACCGGGGAAACGACACCACCAAAGTCATCCAAGAATATGAGAAGTGCATGGCCACGGATGGAAATCCGGGACTGGACGACCTGCTCATGCAGATGGAACAACTCAAGGCGTGGGACTATGAACGGAAAGCCAAAGAGATTCTCTCCAAATTGAAAATAACAGACTTCAACCAACCCATCCAGCAACTGTCTGGCGGACAAGTGAAAAGAGTGGCTTTAGCCAACGAGCTTATCACAGAACCAGATTTGTTGATATTGGACGAGCCTACCAACCACCTTGACTTGGACATGGTGGAATGGCTGGAAGACTATCTGAGCAAGGGAAAGCTGTCGTTGCTCATGGTCACGCATGACCGCTATTTTCTGGACAATGTATGCTCTCAAATTCTGGAACTGGACAATGAGACCATGTACTCCTACAAAGGGAACTATGAGTATTACCTGGAAAAACGCCAAGAAAGACTGGATGCGGAGGATGCCCGCACGGCACACGCCCGCAACCTTTATCGCACGGAGTTGGACTGGATGCGCCGCATGCCGTGTGCCAGAGGGCACAAGGCAAGCTACCGCAAGCAGGCTTTCTATGAATTGGAGAAAGTGGCCAAACGGCGGGTGGTGGACAACAACGTCTCCATCTCCGGCAGAGCCTCCTACATAGGCAACAAGATTTTCGAGGCAGAACATCTCGAAAAGCAGTTCGGGAAAGACAAAGTCATACTGAAAGACTTCAACTATGTGTTCTCCCGTTATGAAAAGATGGGCATTGTGGGAAACAACGGCACAGGAAAGTCCACGTTCATTAAAATACTGCTCGGACTGGTAAAACCCGACAGTGGGAAACTTGAGATCGGAGAGACTGTACGCTTCGGCTACTATTCACAGGAAGGACTGCAGTTTGACGAGAGCCAAAAGGTAATTGACATCGTGAAAAACATAGCGGATTATGTGGAGATGGACGGACACCGCATCACGGCCGGACAGTTCCTGCAACAATTCCTTTTCACGCCGGAAGAGCAGTACAACTACGTGTACAAGCTCAGCGGAGGGGAAAGACGTAGACTCTATCTCTGCACCATCCTGATGCAGAATCCTAATTTCCTCATCTTGGACGAGCCTACCAACGACCTGGACATTGTGACACTGCAAGTTCTGGAAGAGTATCTTCGCCACTTCAAGGGATGCCTCATCGTGGTAAGCCACGACCGCTATTTCATGGACAAGGTGGTAGACCACCTGTTAGTGTTCCAAGGACAGGGAGACATCCGGGATTTCCCCGGAAACTACAGCCAATACCGCCTGTGGAAAGACGCAAAAGAAGAGCATGAAAGGGAGCTGGCGAAAGAGAATGAGCCCAAAGCGAAAACGCCCCAGCCAGCAGAAAAGCCTCGCCGTACCCACTCTTCCGACCAGAAACGCATGACCTTCAAGGAGAGACAGGAATACAACCAACTCTCCAAAGACATAGAGAAGCTGGAAAAAGAAAAGAAAGACATTGAAACAGCTCTTTGCAGCGGCACACTCTCCGTGGAAGAATTGACGGAAAAGAGCAAACGGCTGCCGGAACTGAATACAGAATTAGACGACAAATCCATGCGTTGGCTAGAATTAAGCGAAAAAGAATGACACAAGAAACAAGCTACAAATTCAAGGGATACAGCCTCGGCATAGCCGGCGCTGTCAGTTACGGCACTAACCCTCTCTTTGCCTTGCCGCTCTATGCGCTCGGCCTATCCACCAACTCCACCTTGTTCTACCGGTATCTGTTTGCCGTCCCCATGCTGGCATTGCTGCTGCTGATACGCAAAGAGTCTTTCAAGGTGAAATGGAAAGAATTGCCCTATATGTGCCTGATGGGCATTTGCTTCGCAGGGTCTTCCGCACTGCTCTATTACTCATACCATTACATGCCATCCGGGGTAGCCTCCACACTGTTGTTTGTGTACCCCGCCATGGTGGCCGTGTTGATGATGCTCTTCTTTCATGAACGATTCTCTTGGAAGACGGTCAGTTGCGTACTGTTAGTCTCATGGGGTATCTATTTTCTCTACAAGAATCCCGATGGAGGCACTTTGAGCTTGACTGGAGTTCTTTTGGTAGTGTTATCATCCCTGTCTTACGCCATTTACTTGATTGGGGTAAACCGTTCCTTTCTGAAAGAAATGTCGTCAGACAAGGTCACATTCTACTCTATCTTATTCGGTTTCCTGCTCGTCTTGGGCATGGCCTCTTTCACAGGAGGCATTCAGCCGCTGCAAGGTTTCGAGTCCTGGATGTGTGCTATCGCCCTGGCTTTCTTCCCCACGGTATTCTCTTTGAGCACCACCACCGCCTCCATCCATTACATCGGTTCAACTCCCGCCTCCATATTAGGCGCCTTGGAACCCATTACCGCACTGGCGATTGGCACTTTCGTGTTCGGAGAGGTGTTCACTTTCCGCATCTTCATCGGTGTGGTGCTGATCCTGTGGGCTGTTATCTTGTTGATTATGGGCGGAAAACTGAGAAGAATTGTACAACAGCGCATTCACTTTCCCGTCCGTTGGTTAAAAAAGCATTGAACCATGAAGACATTTTACATACTTACTGCCAGCCTGTGGCTCAGTATGACATTTTCCGCCAAGGCGCAAAAGCCTTGCACGGTGACAGACAGCGTGCTGACAGCCCTCACCCGGCAATATGCCCCTGACAAAAGAACAGCGCTTTTCACGATCAAGGCGAATGCCACACCCGATTCTTCTACCTATATTATAAAAGGAGTAACCAATCAACCCCATGCCTATGCTTCTTTAAAGGAAGAACTGGCAAAAAAGAAGATTGCATACAAAGACAGCATCCGTCTCTTGCCCGACACAGCTTTGCACGGAAAGACTTACGGACTGGTCAATCTCTCCGTAATTTGCATGCGAAGCCGTCCGTCTTACATGAGTGGCCTGGACACACAAACACTTTTAGGCGCACCCGTCCGTCTGTTAGAGAAAAACAACTGGTGGCACATCCAGTCAGCAGACGGCTATTTAGGATGGACACACTATACCAGCATTGTGCCGATCACCAAAGAAGAGTTGGAAAACTGGATAAAAGCAAAGAAAATCATCGTCACCACCCTTTCCACTTACGGATACACACGCCCCGATACAAGCTCACCGATTATCAGTGACTTAATAGCGGGCAACAGACTGAAGTTACTCGGAAAGAAGAAGAAATTCTATGAAGTGGAATATCCAGATGGAAGAACTGCCTATCTGCCCATAAAAGACGGAATGGAGGAAACACAGTGGATGCGCACTCGTCATCCTGACGCCCCCCACCTTATACAGACCGCCTACACCATGAACGGTTTTCCTTATTTATGGGGAGGCACCTCAGCCAAAGGCATGGACTGCAGCGGATTCGTGAAGACTTGCGCTTTTCTGAATGGACTGATTCTCGCCCGTGACGCTTCCCAAATGGCTTATACTGGCAAACAGCGTCCTTCCACGGACTACCACACCTTCCAACCCGGCGACCTGCTTTTCTTCGGCAGTCCCGCTTCCAACGGAAAGAAAGCCAGTATCTCTCATGTGGCCTTATATATAGGTAAAGGACGATTCATCCACAGCATGGGCTATGTACACGTGGGAAGCCTCGACCCCGAAGACAAGGACTATTATGACGCATTCAACGCCCACCGTTTCCTCTGGGCGTGCGACATACTGAACCATATCGGCACACCAGGCATCGAATGGATTGGTAATAACAAACTCTACCGGCTCCCGCTGGACAGGGACTTGGTACATTGAAATATCAGACAGAATGGAACGAAGAAAATTCTTAAAGACATTAGGACTTGGAGCAATCGCAGCCACCGTCGTACCCGACAAAATGCTGGCAAGCACACCCTCCCTGTTCAATATCAACCGTGAAGCACCCGCTTCCAAAGGCGGGAAGAAGATGAAACTCACTTTCTTCCCTTACGAACTGAAATTACGGCACACCTTTACCGTAGCCGAATACTCCCGCACCACCACGCCAGACGTGCAAGTGGAAATAGAGTATGACGGAGTAACAGGCTACGGAGAGGCTTCCATGCCACAATACCTTGGTTCCACCGTGGCCTCCGTAAGCGAGTTTTTGCGCAAGGTAGACCTCACACGCTTCAGCGACCCCTTCCAGTTGGAAGACATCATCACCTATCTGGACGAATTGATGCCCGGCCACACACCGGCCAAAGCAGCGGTAGACATCGCTTTGCATGATTTGATTGGAAAGCTCTTAGGGGCACCTTGGTACAAGATTTGGGGCTTCAACAAAGACAAATGCCCTTCCACCACCTACACCATCGGCATGGACAAACCGGATGTAGTCGTGGAAAAGACCAAGGAATGCGACGGAAAGTTCAACATTCTGAAAGTGAAATTAGGAGGTGGACACGACAAAGAGATGATTGAGTCTGTCCGCAAGGTCACCAACGTGCCACTGACCGTGGACGTAAACCAAGGATGGACAGACAAGCAATATGCCATCGACATGATTCACTGGCTGAAAGAGCAAGGCGTGGTCATGGTGGAACAGCCCATGGCCAAAGACCGTCTGGACGACATTGCCTGGATTACGGAACGCAGTCCTTTACCCGTATTCGGCGACGAGATGGTGCAAGGGTTAAAAGACATTCTACCTTTGAAAGGCGTGGTCAGTGGCATCAACATCAAACTCATGAAATGCACGGGAATGCTCGAAGCCTATAAAATGGCCAATTTAGCCAGAGCTTTGGGCATGAAAGTCATGGTGGGCTGCATGACAGAGACATCCTGCGCCGTATCTGCCGCCGCACAACTGTCGCCTGTGATGGACTTCGCCGACCTCGACGGCAACCTTCTCATCAAGAACGACCGCTTTGAGGGAATGCTGGTCAAGAAAGGCAAAATCACCTTAAATGACAGACCCGGCATCGGACTGAAAAAACTATAAACCATCTCATGAAACTGATTCGCACACTCTACACAAAATACACAGGAACCGCTCCTGCCTCTGTGGAACCGTTGCCCATCTCTGGCAGCAACCGCATTTACTACAGACTCACTTCCCCCGAAGGAGTCACACCACACACGATGATTGGCGTGGAAGGCACCTCTAAAGAAGAGAACCACGCCTTTGTCTACCTGGCCAACAAATTCCAGGAAGAGCGACTGCCTGTGCCGACGGTCTATGCCGTATCGGAAGACGGACTGCAATACCTTCAGGAAGACCTGGGCGAACAGACCCTTTTCGATTTGCTGAAAAAGGGAAGGGAAGCAGGCGGACGCTACAACGTACAAGAACAACAATGGCTGGCGGACACCATCTCTCTTCTGCCAGACTTGCAATACAGAGGGGCAGTACATCTGGATTTCAACCAGTGCTACCCACAGCCGGAATTAGACCGCACCAACGTGCTGTTTGATTTGAACTATTTCAAATACTGCTTTCTGAAAGCCACGGAGATGGACTTCCACGAAATAAAACTGGAAGCCAACTTCCAAATGTTAGCAAACGAATTGTTAGAAAAGAAGTCAGACACGTTCATGTACCGTGACTTCCAGGCACGCAACGTGATGGTAAAACCGTCTGGCGAAATCGCTTTCATCGACTTTCAAGGAGGCAGGAAAGGACCTATCTATTACGATGTGGCATCCTTCCTGTGGCAGGCTTCGGCAAGATACTCGCCAGAACTTCGGAACAAACTCATAGACATTTACTTAAGCAAATTAGGTAATTACACCTATATCAAGGAAAGCGACTTCCGTCGCCGTCTGGACGTGTTTGTGCTGTTCCGGCTTTTGCAGGTATTAGGTGCCTACGGATTCCGCGGTTACTTCGAGCGAAAGCCGCATTTCCTGCACAGCATCCCCCCTGCAATTGACAACCTGCGCCATCTTCTCCAGTCTCCCATCCGCCGTTTCCCTTATCTCATGGAACTGCTGCAACGACTGACAGAACTTCCGCAGTTCGCTTCTCAGGAAACACCTCATGCAGACGGACCAGCCACCCATTCCAAGTATGACGGAAAAGGGCCATTGAAAGTCCGCGTGTTCAGTTTCTCCTTCCACAAAGGCATCCCGGAAGACCACAGCGGCAACGGAGGAGGCTATGTGTTCGACTGCCGTTCCACACACAATCCCGGACGGTACGAACCCTACAAAAAGCTCACAGGACTGGACGAGCCTGTCATCCGCTTTCTGGAGAATGACGGGGAGATTCTGACGTTTCTCGACAGTGTGTACAAGATAGTGGACCACCATGTGGAACGTTTCCTCCAACGGGGCTTCACCGACTTGATGATTTCCTTCGGCTGCACGGGCGGACAACATCGCTCCGTGTACAGCGCACAGCACACAGCCGAACATATCCATGAGAAATACGGAGTAGAAGTGGAAATCTGCCACCGTGAACAACATATCCACCAAACACTGGAAACCAAATGAAAGCTATGATATTCTCGGCAGGACTGGGTACCCGCCTTCGTCCATTGACCGACCATTGTCCGAAAGCGCTGATAAAGGTAGACAACCAGCCTTTGCTCTGGCACGTGTTGGAGAAGCTGAGACAAGAAGGATTCCAAGACGTGACCATCAACATCCACCACTTTGCCGACATGATAGAGGATTATGTACGCACACACGATTTCAGCCCCTTACGCATCCAGCTAAGCGACGAACGGAAGAAACTGCTGAACACAGGTGGAGGGTTGAAACACGCCGCCCCTTTGATATGGAAAGACCATGCGGAAGAACCTGTCCTCATCCACAATGTAGACATTCTCAGCAACGCACGCTTACGCGACTTCTATGAGACGCACCGGCACGCAGACGCCGCATTGTTAGTCAGCGAACGGAAGACCCAACGCTACCTCCTGTTCAACGAAGAGAACCGGCTTGTAGGCTGGACGAACATCGCTACGGGAGAGGTGAAATCTCCTTACAAGGACTTGGATGTACACAATTGCCGAAAATACGCATTCTCCGGCATCCATCTGTTCTCCCCCACGTTGGTATCCCCCATGGACAAATGGGACGACACCTTCTCCATCATCGACTTTTACCTGGCCAATTGCAAGGACTATCGCATCTACGGCTATCCTCAGAAAGACTTGAAGCTGATGGACGTGGGAAAATTGAACACGCTGGAGGAAGCAGGCGACTTCCTGCATCAACTTTAAAAGACGTAATTTTAGAAAAGCTAAAGATTTTCCAATGGGAAACCCTTTGTGTTCCCCCCGAATTTAGCTATCTTTGCGCCTCTGAACAACTAAACAATAGAAAGAAATGAGCATTATGCACACTTGGTTCGAGTGCAAAATCAGATATGAGAAGACACTCGAAAGCGGATTGGTAAAAAAAGTGACAGAACCGTATTTGGTGGACGCACTTAACTTTACAGAAGCTGAATCACGCATCATCGAAGAGATGAAACCTTTCATCAGTGGAGAATTCACGGTCAGCGACATTCGCCGCGCCAACTATTCCGAGCTGTTCGACTCTGCGGAGGAAGCAGCCGACCGCTGGTTCAAATGCAAGGTCTATTTCATCACCATCGACGAGAAAAGCGGAAAAGAAAAGAAAACCGCTTCCAATATGTTGGTACAAGCCGCAGACCTGCATGACGCAGTGAAGAAATTGGACGAGGGCATGAAAGGCACACTCTCTGACTATAGCATCGCCTCCGTGGCAGAGACACCTATCATGGATGTCTATCCTTACGGTGTGGAAGCTGACGAGAAACCAGAATTCCCCGACGCGGCTAAAGCGCAAGAAGCACCTGAAACGAAATGAACCGTATAGCGGAAGAAATAAAAGCCATCACAGCGGAACTGCCCCAAGGCACCCGCTTGGTGGCTGTTTCTAAATTCCATCCCGCCGAGGCCGTACAAGAAGCTTACGATGCGGGACAACGTGTATTCGGGGAAAGCCATGTGCAGGAATTGGAACCCAAGCACAAGACTTTGCCTCAAGACATCGAATGGCATTTCATCGGGCATCTGCAAACCAACAAGGTGAAATACATCGCACCTTACATCTCCCTCATCCATGCGGTAGACTCATGGAAACTGCTGAAAGAGATAGACAAACAGGCGGCGAAACACAACCGAGTGATAGCCTGCCTCTTGGAATTGCACATCGCAGAGGAAGCCACCAAATACGGATTTTCCCGGCAAGACTGTGACAACTTGCTGAAAGAAGGCCAGTGGAAGACACTGACACACGTACAGATAGCGGGAATCATGACAATGGCCTCTCACACAGATGACGCCGAGCGCATCCAGGCCGACTTCAAAAAAGCGCATGACTTCTTTGACTATGCCAAACAAACTTATTTCGCGGACGCACCCTACTTCAAGGAACGTTCCTACGGCATGACTCACGACTATGAGATTGCCTTGAAAGAAAACCCCACGATGGTACGCATAGGAACGAAGATTTTCGGAGAAAGAGTCTATTAGTCCGACCACAAACCATCTTACATCACCCCAAGCCATGGAAACAGGAAAAGAAAGTTACCTCAAACTGATTGAAAACTCCCTGAAAAAACACTGGGACTTGAACGCTTTCACGGACTATGGCACCAGCACTTTACAATACAAAGATGTAGCCCGTAAGATTGAGAAGCTCCACATCCTCTTCGAGGAGTGCGGCATCCACAAGGGAGACCGTATCGCCCTGTGCGACAAGAACTCCTCCCTATGGGCGAGTGCCTTCTTTGCCATTCTGACTTACGGGGCGATAGCCGTGCCCATTTTGCACGAGTTCAACACGGAGCAAGTGTATAACATTGTGCGTGAAAGCGGCTGTAGGCTATTCTTCACGAACACTAAGATATGGGAAAGACTGGACGGAGAGCAAATGCCTGACTTGGAGGGGGTCATCCACATAGAAGACTATTCCCTCCTGCTCTCACGCACAGAGAAACTGACTTTCGCCCGGCTGCATCTGAACGAACTGTTCGGACGGAAATTCCCCATGAACTTCCGCACTCACCACCTGTCATTCCAGGAGGAAGACCCAGAGGACATCGCACTCATCAACTACACGAGCGGCTCCACAGGCTACGCCAAAGGAGTCATGATACCCTACCGGGCCTTGCTGTCCAATTACGAGTTCGCCTGCCAGGCCATTCCACTCAAAGCGGAGTCCCCTGTGCTGTCCATGCTTCCCATGGCACACATGTACGGACTGCAGTTTGAAGTGTGCTACGAGTTCATTACGGGAGCGCACGTGTATTTCCTGACAAGAGTGCCCAGCCCATGCATTGTCCTGGACGCTTTCCAAAAAGTAAAACCCAAAATCATCATCACAGTCCCCCTTATCATTGAGAAGATAATACGCAAACGTATCTTCCCGATTCTTGCCACCCGCAAAGTCCGCATCATGATGCGACTGCCCATTATCGGCGAAAAAATCAAACAAAAGATAAGAGACGGACTGACCAAAGCCCTGGGAGGCGAGTTCTACGAAGTCATCATCGGAGGAGCCGCACTGAACACGGAGGTAGAAATGTTCCTCCACTACATAGGCTTCCCCTACACCGTGGGCTACGGCGCCACAGAATGCGCTCCCATCATCAGTTATGCGGACTACAAGACCTTCAAGCCCGGCAGCTGCGGAAGACCGGCCCTAAATATGGAAGTGCGCATCGACTCGCCTCATCCTGCGGAGATTCCGGGAGAGATATTGGCCAAGGGTCCCAATGTGATGAAAGGTTACTACAAGGCTTCCGAACTGACTGCGGAGACCATCGACCAAGACGGTTGGTACCACACGGGAGACCTCGGTGTCATGGACGCAGAAGGCAATATCACCATCAAGGGCAGAAGCAAGAACATGCTGTTAGGAGCCAGCGGACAGAACATCTATCCGGAGGAAATAGAAGACAAGCTGAACGCCATGGTCATGGTGAGCGAGAGCCTGGTCATCCAGAAAGAGGAACGCTTAGTGGCACTTATCCATCCCGACATGGAAGAAGCCCGTTCCATGGGACTGTCCGATACGGACATCCAAAATGTCATGGAAGCCCATCGCAAAGAAGTGAACAGCTTCCTTCCGGGCTTCGCCCAGATTTCCGCCGTGAAAATCATGAAAGAAGAGTTTGAGAAGACGCCCAAGAAGTCCATCAAACGATTCAAGTACACGGACGGGAATGTATGATAGGATTATCCGCAATTGTACATTGTTTAGATAGAGATGCGATGAATGGAGACGCGATGAATCGCGTCTCTACTAGTATAGTCGTTATATTGCAACGTGCAAGATAGTAGTATTTTTGAGGATAATCGTGTCTATTTATCAATAGGAAATTTCTCGTTTTATAACATCTATAGGTTCAGACTTGGCAAAGCCATGAACGCAAACCTAGTAATCTCTTGAGCAAGTACTTTTCAATATCTTGAACTAAGAATCTTCTATCTCGCAGAAATAGAAAGTATTAAACACTACAAAACTTTTAAAAACATTGATTTTAAACCTAGTAATGTCTTAAGGCCAAACCTAGTAATGTCTTGAGGCCAAACCTAGTAAAGTCTTAAGCGGTAACCTAGTAATGTCTTGAGCAGAGACTTAGTAATGTCTTGAGCAAGGACTTCACAAACCAATAAAGGCTTATCCGATATTGCGAGTGAGGGGAATATATTGAAGCCGATTTACGTTGCCACAGTAGTTATATAGCAACGTGCAAGACGGGAGAGTGGTATGTTTGCGGATAATCATTGTATATTATTTAATCGTTGTATATTTGCATAAAGTTTCAACATC
>CAVDHB010000002.1:0-57037 GCA_963608705.1 Prevotella sp. P5-108 | reverse complement strand
CTCAAATGCATAGCTCGTAAATTTATATTTGACGATGCAAAATTAAGTCTTTTTTTGTTAAGTCGTTACATTTATTTTCTTCCGACCGCCCATGATTAAAAATCCGATGCGACAAATGTATGTGGAAAATATATAAAAGACACCAGTAATTGCTTGGCGTAATGGAAATATATCTTATATTTGTTGTAACTTAAAAGATTACCCCATGAAGAATCTATTTAGTATTGGTGTTTTTATGGTTGTAGTTTTGTTTCTTGCATATCCAATTTCCATGCAAGCGCAAACAGTAACCAAAGAATGCAATGGGAAAACGTATGTTTTCGACTATGAAAATCGTAAGGTTTACCGTCAAGATTTAGGTGGGTACTCCTTGCAGGTCAGTACGGCTGATAAATTCTTGGCAAAGCCGAAAACTCCGATACGTGACGTTTACAGGAAAGTGTTTTCCACAAAAAGGCTTGAAGAGTTGAAATTAGAGAAAATGGTCACAAGATTTACTTGTGATTCAAAAGGAAAAGTTGAAAATGTGGAGTTTTTGTTTTTCAAGAAGCCTTTTTTGTCTGTGGATGAGATAGAAAAATTAGAACGGGCTTTTGGAGATTATACTTTTGATATACAAACATTTGGAGAAAAAGCGACTCATTATACATTTGCGCTCGCTTGTTTCTTCAAGAATATCTAAAACAACTGTGCTGGAATGTGTGAAGTGAAAGCTTGGCTGAAAGCCAAGTCTTTCGCTTTGCCACACTATTTACAATCACCGCCATGAATCTCTTTTAATTTCTCCATCATTATTTTCGTGAATCTCCTCTTAGACTCTTCCAATGTAATATACCCTTGGCTCTTCACATATTCAAAATACTCTTCTTCAGACATTTCATCCGTATTTTGAACCCGTCCAGCCTCGGTAAGTTCTCCGAGATTCTTATTATTCTGTTTCTTTTCCATGATTCTTCTGTTCTGGAAGGTTTGTAGCCCGATGGCAAGATTGAATTTATGACAGAAGTCCCATTTCCTTTGCCAGTTTTTTCACGATGTCAATTCTGACTGAGGCATAATCCGCCTTATCATATGCTAACATAAGGTATAGGCAGTCGTTTCTTTCAATCATGTCAAAGGTAATCACTCTCGCTCCTCCAGATTTCCCCTTTCCTTTCGAGGAAATGGACATTCGAACTTTTCGGAATCCATCTCCCAAATCTGTACCCATTCGAGGATTCTTGGAAAGCTCCTCGATTAGTTTCTGATAGTCTGCATTGAAACTGCGGTATTTCTTTGCGATAGGTTTCGCACTCCTCACGAATTCCTTTGTGGCTATGACTTTCATCAGAATACAATGTCTTTAGCTAAAGGAAGTTCATTCCTGCCTTCCATGTGGGCTTTGACTTCTGCGCAGGCCGCTTTTATTCTTTTCTCGAAAACGGTCTGCGACTCGGGAGATACGGTGATATCCTCATGCCCTACTTTGACCAAGGCGTATATCTCGTTTTTCCTGCGAATAAAAACCTTTTCTCCTTTGTCCGCTTTGGCAAATGAAGCGGCAAGATTGCTGCGATATTCTCTTACTGATAATGTTTCCATGTCCTTTACTATTGTTTGTTTTGTGCAAATATACTTGTTTTTCCTCATGTGACAAAGAAAGTGTACATAACAGTGTACACGATAACTGTTTTTTACTGGAAACTTACTCTCTTCTCCCCGCAACCTCCTCTTATCTCACGGTTGCGCCCGTCTTGGCGGGGGAACGCATGACCGCCGCCGTGGCTTGCGCTATCTTCGCGGGTGTAAAGGGATCCCATAGTAATAACCAATTAAAAACGAAAAAGATGTATGATTAAGTACAAAGTTTATCAGAACAACTTGAAGGGCAGCCTTACTTTCGGCAGATGGTACGCCAAGCCGATTCCGGGGGAAACCATCAACCTGGACCAGCTGGCCGAGCACATGGTCAACCACAACACCGGGTTCTCCGAGGCTACCTGTGTGGGGGTGATGCGGGCGATGGTGAAATGTATCAAGGAGGAGCTGCTCGACGGGAAGAACGTGAAAATCGACAACCTGGCCATCTTCTCCGTGGGCATACGGAACAAAAGAGGCGGTGCCGCCACGGAGGAGGAATTCTCGGTGACGAAGAACGTCGACTCCGTGAGACTCCGCTCCAGAGCCACCGGCACACTCAGCAACAAGAGCCTTGACATGATGGCCACACTGCGGAAATCCACGGGTGCTGGCTCCACAGGCGGTGGTTCCACGGACTCCGGCGGAAACGAGACTACAGAACCTTCGGAACCGGGAACAGATGAAAATCTTTGAGCCGGAAGCGTAAACCAAGTATAACCCTTTAAAACGAATTGAATTATGAGCAAATCCAGATGGCAGACTATTATCCAGTTTATCATCACCGTACTCACCGCTATCGGCGGTAGTTTCTTCGTACAGTCGTGCGGAGTGTGGTGAACTTACCCGCTTGAAAGGCGGACTGCGTGAACTTCCGGGGGCTACAGGCTCCCGGATTTATTGCATCGGATTGCATGGGTTATGATGTAAAACATATCTTTTCCGCTTGGTTCTTGGGTTTAATAGTGTTATCTTTGCACCCACAAGAACCTAACTTATTCAATTAAAAACCTATAACCATTATGGAGAAATTTGCCACATTGTTTTTGTCAAGTGCTTTGTTGCTGTCTGCCGCCACGGTGAGTGCGGCGGGAAAGGGGAACAAGGCGCATTCGGGTTATCCCATCACGCCCGTGCCATTCACCGCCACGCATTTGCAGGGTGGTTTCTGGGGCGGTTATTTAGAGCGTGCCCGTAAGGTGACGGTGCCGCTTTCTTTCGAGAAATGCGAGGAGAACGGACGTTACAAGAATTTTGAGAACGCCGCGCATCCCAGCGACGCTCACAAGGTGGGGGGACTCTCTTTTGATGACACGGATGTGTACAAGACCATCGAGGGTGCCAGCTATCTGTTGCAGACTTATCCCGACAAGAAGATGGAGCAGTTCTTGGACAGTATCATCACCATCGTGGGGAAAGCGCAGGAGCCAGACGGTTATCTGTACACCTCCCGTACCATGAATCCGAAGCATCCGCATAACTGGGCAGGGCCTACCCGCTGGAGCAAGGTGGAGGATTTGAGCCATGAGTTGTATAATCTTGGACACTTGATAGAAGGTGCCGTGGCGCATTACCAGGCTACGGGAAAACGTAACTTCTTGGATATCGCCATCAAATACGCCGACTGTGTGTGCCGGGAAATAGGCCCTGGAGAGAACCAGAAACACGTGGTGCCGGGACATGAGATTGCGGAGATGGCTTTGGCTAAGCTGTACGTGGTGACAGGGGAGAAGAAGTACTTGGACGAGGCGAAATACTTCGTGGCCATGCGTGGAAAGACCGCACACAGAGACGCGTATAACCAGACGGACAAACCTGTGTTGAAACAGAACGAGGCCGTGGGTCATGCCGTGCGTGCCACCTATTATTACAGCGGTGTGGCGGATGTGGCTGCCTTGACGGGCGACACGGCTTATGTACACGCCATAGACCGTATTTGGAACAACATTGTGGGCAAGAAATACTATATCACCGGTGGTATCGGCGCGCGTAGTTGGGGAGAAGCTTTCGGCGCGAATTACGAGTTGCCGAACGCCACGGCCTATAACGAGACTTGTGCGGCTATCGGTAATGTGTATTTGAACTATCGTATGTTCCTGCTGCATGGACAGGCGAAGTATTATGATGTGCTGGAGCGCACGTTGTACAACGGGGTGATTTCCGGTATTTCATTGGACGGTGGTAAATTCTTCTATCCCAATCCGTTGGAGTCTGCCGGCAACTATTCCCGCAAGCCGTGGTTCGGATGCGCCTGCTGTCCTTCCAACCTCTGCCGTTTCCTGCCTTCCGTGGCGGGGTATATGTATGCCACCAAGGACAAGAACCTGTATGTGAACCTCTTCATAGAGGGTAGCTCTAATCTGAATATAGGCGGGAATAAGGTGACGATAGAGCAAGTGACGAATTATCCGTTCTCTGGCAATGTGGATTTGAAGGTGACAAAGGGCGGTGGTGACTTCGGCATGAAGATACGTATCCCGAACTGGACACGGGGAGAAGTGGTGCCGAGCGACTTGTATGCGTTCGCCGACGGTTACAAGCCGACGTACAGTGTGAAGGTGAACGGCCAGGCCGTGAAGAGTGCCTTGACGGCTGACGGTTATCTTACCATCGACCGCAAGTGGAGGAAAGGCGACAAGGTTTCCTTGGCTTTCGACATGACTCCTCGCAAGATTGTGGCGAATCCGAAGGTGAAGGACGATGCGGGACAGTTGGCGGTACAGCGTGGCCCGTTGGTCTATTGCGCTGAATGGCCCGACAACAAAGGGGAGGACATTTTCCAGGTGATGACTCCCGTGAACGCTCCCTTGTCTGTGTCTACCACTAAAGCCATTGGCGGTGCAGACCAGATTACAGTGCCCGTGCAGCGTATCAGCTACACGAAAGAGGGCGATTTGCAGACTGCTCCGGGCAAGCTGACATTGATTCCCTACTACGCATGGGCGAACAGGGGCGAAGGAAAGATGATGGTATGGTTGCCTTACCGTGCCGGAGCCGTACATGTCGGTGAAAGCGGAAAGGTGGGGACTAATGAGTTCTTCAAGTGAGAGGAACGTATAATAAACCTTTAGCGGATAGCCCGAATGTCTTAATAAATAAGTATTATCCCGCCTTTCCGCTAAAGGATGTTATATAGGACGGGTTTGGTGCAACAAATTGCCTCCTTCATACGTCTTATAATAAAAGGAACAGAAGAAATAAATTCATAAATCTCTCTCTTTAAATTAAACCTATATTGTTTGGTCTTTCTCCGTTGTGAAACAGGGAAAGACTTTTTTTGCTCCATTGCGGAATAGTAGAGACGCGATTAATCGCGTCTCAATGATAGTACGGAACAAAAGAATTTGTTCTAATTGCGTTGTAGTGGCAGATCACCAAAATATAATCTTCGATGTGGGGGAGACGCGATTAATCGCGTCTCTACTGTCTTAATTGTTGTTTTTATCGTAAATTTGCCGCGAATATGCGGAACAAGGGATTTAAAGATGGCAGCCGGTTTTCTGTGAAATTAAAGAACTGGTGGATATGGTGTCGCCGGATGGGACACTGTAAGGGATTTGGCGTACAGTCGCCTTTCGCCTATTCCTTTGTGACCCGTGTGTTGCTTGGCAAGACGGATAAGACCCTGCTTCCGCAGTTAAAGGAAGCGGCTCCCCGTGGTTCTTTCCGTCTGTGGAGTTTGTATTATCGTGTGGCGACTAATTCCTCGTCCGCTTTCGCCTTGTGTGTCGAGCCGGTTGACTCAGGCGTTTCCCTCTGTTTCTCCTTGGCGGGGATTCCCTGTGTGCGTTGCGGCAGTAAGTCGGAAGTGGAGGAAGTCCTTTCCCGGCATTCCGAGATAGGGATGGTGTACATTGATGCGTCTGTGGGTTCTGCGAAGGAGATAATAGGGATGTGTTTGTCCCGTTGCGGCACTCACAGCGTGTGGCTCTTTTCCCGTCCTTACGCCACTGCGAAGGCGAAAGAGCTGTGGGCGAGTCTTTGCAAAGCGCCACAGGTGAGTACCACCTTCGACCTGTATCATGCAGGTGTGGCTCTTTTTGACAGCCACTATCCCCGCCAGCGATTTGTGGTGAATTTCAGAGGGTGATTATTAGCTGTACCTCCTCGCACGCTGCGGAATAGTAAATAAACAGATTGTAATATGGAGGTGATATTTCCGTATTATTACACGGGAGGAAAGAGATAAATAGCGTGAAAAAGCGAGGAGAAAGACAAGTTTTTCTGACTTGTCCTCTTGTGCGAATAATGAAAAACACTATTTTTGCAGTCTGAAACAAGAACAAATAAAAACACTACGACTATGTATTGGACTTTGGAATTGGCCACTAATCTTGAGGATGCCCCATGGCCGGCAACAAAAGACGAATTGATTGACTATGCAGTTCGTTCAGGCGCTCCAATGGAAGTGATAGAAAACCTGCAGGAGTTGGAGGATGAAGGCGAAGTCTACGAAAGTATCGAGGATGTATGGCCCGATTATCCGACGAAGGAGGATTTCTTGTTCAACGAAGACGAGTATTAAATGTTCTCATAAGGGAGGAGTGCTTTTCCAAGCTCTCCTCCTTGTCTATATAAGGCTTGTTTAACATCTTTATGCGGGGAATACTTGCGTGTCTCCGGGAATTGGACTAATTTTGTACTCATAACAAAGAGGAACTAATTATATAAACATAAGTAACTATGATTTCAAAGAAACTTGAAGAGGCTATCAATGATCAGATAGCCAATGAATTGTGGTCTTCCAACCTGTATTTGTCCATGTCTTTCTTCTGCGCTAAGGAAGGATACAGCGGCTTTGCGGCTTGGTTGGAGAAACAGTCTGTAGAAGAGCGTACACACGCTTCCATGATGGCTGACTTCGTGATCAAACGCGGTGGTACGGCTAAAGTGGAGACCGTGAAAGACGTGCCGTTCAGCTGGGATACTCCGTTGGCTTTGTTCCGCAACGTGTACGGACACGAGTGCAAGGTGTCTCAGATGATCAACAACTTGCTGAAAATCGCCAAGGAAGAAGGCGACTTCGCAGCCGAGGACTTCATGTGGCAGTTCGTGCGTGAGCAGGTACAGGAAGAGGCTACCGCTGACGACATCGTGACCAAGGTGGAGAAGTTCGGCGAGACTGCGCTCTACAGCCTGGACAGCAAACTGGGTCAGCGTCAGAATTAATTTTCATTCATTCATTCATTCATAACTTTGCAGGCGGTTGCAACCTTTGTGGGTTGTAACTGCCTGTTTTTTATTTCTTCACTTTCACCGAGAATATCGGTTCGTTGGTGTCTTGTTCTTCCGTGTAGTACTGCACGGCGCTGTCGTTCATCTTGGGATGTTGTGTCTTCAGCAACCGAATCATCTCCGCACCAGCCCACAACACGGGGCCGTATCCATGCGCCGCATACACATTCACAGGACGGAAGTAGTAGAAGGCGGGGTCAAATCCCATGCCGGTGCCTACGCAAACACCTTCCACCTGGCCTTGCGGGTTGATTTTGGCGGATACGGCGTTCCATCCTAACTGCGCCACCGGACCGTAAGCGATCGGGTCTATCCATCCCTTGCAGATGGCGTGTGCCAGACAGTAGACATAGATGGCGGAAGCCGAAGTCTCCAGATAGGAGTCGTTGCGGTCTAAGAGCTGATGCCAAAGTCCTGTGCCGCTTTGCAAGGCTGCGATGCCTCTTACATGCTGACGGAACAAGTCCATGATGGCGGCACGTTGCGGATGGTTCTCCGGCAGTACGTCCAGCAGCTCACAGGCGGTCAGTAACGCCCATCCGTTGGCTCTTCCCCAGCAGAAAGCGGGATGGTCTGTGCTGCTTTCCACCCATCCGTGGCGGTACAGCCCCTTTTCAGGGATGAACATCCGTTTGGCGAAGCCAAGGAACTGGTTTGCCGCGGCGGTAAAGTACTTGGTGTCTTTGGTGTAAACGCCCATCTGTGCCACTGCGGGTATTCCCATGAACATGTCGTCCAGCCACAAGGTGTTGTATTGCGGACGGATACGGGCGAATGTGCCGTCGGAGAGACGGTATTCCTTGTTCCAGATAAAGTCGAAGTAATTGCTGATCATGTCCTTCACCGGAAGGCTTTTGTCTTTTTGTGACGCTTTGATCATGGCTGCGCAGATGGCGCCGCAGTCGTCCAGCGCGTGCGGATAGATGGCCTTGCGTATCTGGGAGTCGATGTCTTTCATGTCTCCCGCTTTCTTGAAGTAGGGGGCGACTTGTGAGAGGAAGATGAAACGGCTTTTCACATAGTCGTAATAGCGTGTGTCGCTAGTGCTTTCCGCTGCGTCTAAAAGGGCTGAATAGGTCACTCCCCATTCGTAGCTCGTAAGTCGGAAAGCTCCTCGGCGCAACTGGGAGTTCTTGTTTATTTTCTTGTAATTGGTAATCTCCTTGCCGGTGGTCTTGTCCTCTACCACGGCTGGCGTTTCCTTGTCAATGTAATTGAAAACTCTGTCCATGTCGGCTTTCACTTGTTCCACGGTCAGTGCGCCGTAGGGCATTGTGTAGTCCGGCTTCAGAAGGTGTAAGGGTGTGTTGGAGTCATTCATTATCTTTTTGTCTCCTGTTTGTTGCGCCAAGGCAGTACTGCCGCACAATCCCAGCAGAAGTGAAAATGAAAGAATTGTTTTATAGGTCATAGTTTTGTATGAATGGTTTGAGGGCAAAGTTATACCTTTTCCCCGCTTTCTTCTATGGATTTCCGTACAGATAGATGGAATTGTCTCCATAAGAGCGTATTTCCCGTACTCATCGGTAAGGACGATGAATGTCAGCTTGCGTGGATATGAGAGGTCAGAACGTGTAATTCCGCATCATTTCTTGTTTGAACCAGATTTCGAAAACGGCGTCCGCTATGTGGATACCGTCTTTTCTTAGGTCTATCAATTCTCGCTCAAGGAGTGCGGTCTTCAGGCGGGGGATGTTGGATTTCGTGCCAAGCGGGAATTTGTCGGTCACTTCTTTTCTTCCAAAGTCTGTGTGTATGTCGTTGCATACGGCTCGCAGGAAGTTTAGTTGATAGGAGGACAGTCCTTGCGTTTGTTGTATGAACAGAGGTTCGTTTTGGGCGAGAAGTGCGGACAGTCCGTTGGCGAAGTCTTCTTCAGTAACACTGTCTCCTTGGACTTCCGCCAGGATGTTCCACGCGAATTGCTGTACATACGAGGAGTGGTTTTTCACTGATTCACAAATCTTACGGGCGAGAGAGGATGAGAGTGTTTTCCCCTTATCTGCGAATCGTTGGCAAAGGAAGGGTATCCAGTTTTCCGTGCTTATGGGAGCGAGGTACATCAGTTCGCCAAACTGATAAAATGGCATGTGTTTGTTTTGGAACAAATTGGACATGAGGTGTTTCTTGCTTCCGAAAAGGCAATACGACACATTTTGTTGATGTTGCCATACTCCCCGCAGTCTTTTCTGCACGAGAAGAGAGTCTGGAAATTCACCGATTTGTTGGAACTCGTCGATGCAGACAACGATTTGATACCCGTTTTTAGCCGCTATTTTCTCTGGTAGCTGTAATATCTCTTCCGGCTTGTAGTTCTGGGGGCTTATTCCCAAAGAGATGGAAAAATCGGTGTCTGGAGAAGGGCTGAATGAAACCTTTGGGGAGATTCTCACCAGAAAGTCTTTGACGTTTTCCAGCACTTGTTCTATTTTGTGTGAGGTGGCTTGGAAGAGAGATTCCGCAAGCCGGTTGTAAAAGTCATATTCGTCACGGCAATCATAGACATCGAGAAATATGATTTTCAGCTTCTCGTCTTTCAGTTGTGATTGCACGTTTTTCACTAAAGAGGTCTTCCCCATTCGTCTCGGTGAGACAAGTATGACATTCAGCCCGTTGGTGAAGTCTTGTATCAAACGGGCTGTTTCCTTTTTCCTGTCCGTGAAGTTAGGACCACCTACAGATTTACCATATACAAACGCCTTGTCTACCATCTTGTGTGTAATTTGTTTGGATGCAAAGTTACATAAATTCATGAAGGTTCACAAGTCTGTGGTACTACAAACTTGTGAACCTCTGTTTCTCGCTTTCATAAGTTGATAATCGGGTATGAAATATTCAGAGCGGATGTTTGGGTATGTGAGTGGAAATCACTATATTTGCAGTGGAACTTATAAATGAAGAGGAATGAGGAAAGTGTTATATTATTTTTTGTTTTTACTACTCTTGGTATTGGGGTTCGCTTGTCAGGGGCATCCTCTCCCTCACCAGCTTGTCATGGTGGATAGTCTTGCCGAGGTATATCCGGACAGTGCTTTGACCATGCTTGCGGATATGAGGAAATCCATGACGAACAGTCCGGAATATGTGCGTAACTACTACGATTTACTTTGTATTAAAGCGAACGACAAGGAATATAAACAGCATAAGTCTACCAAGACGATTGACCGTCTGGTGCGTTTCTATGAGAAAGAAGGGGATGACCGTCTGCTTAGTGTGGCGTATTACTATGCGGGACGTGTGTATAGAGACTTGAACGATGCCCCACAGGCGTTGGAATATTTCCAGAAGGTGATTCTGATGTTAGAAGAACAGCAGGGAAAATCTAAATTATTGAGTAAGGCATATAGTCAAGCAGGTAGTCTGTTTTTAGATCAACATTTATATAAAGATGCTTTGAATTATTTGCGAAAAAGCTATTTTATTAATATACAGAATAAAGACACTACAGCAATATGTTATAGCCTTCGTGATATAAGTTATATATACAGAGAATATGAGGATATGGACAGTGCTTTTATTTATTGTAAGAAGGCTTTCTCATTAGCTGAGATTGCGGGCAATGTAGAGATGTTGTCAGATCTCAGTTTAAATATGGCGAGTTTTTATTTAGATAAAGAGGATTTGAAACAAGCATTCTTCTATTTAAATATAGCTAAGAGAAATTATGTACCAGTAAATATTAGTGCATTATTATCCATAGAACAGAGATACTTTAAGAAAAAAGGGATGATAGATTCTGTGTATTTCTGTAGTAAGGAACTGATAAAGTTGGGAAATGTGTATGGTAAACAGGGAGGTTATGATGAACTTTCAAGCTATTATATTCAACATAATATGCCAAGTGAAGCTATGCAGGCATTTCGAGGATTTAAGTTGTATACAGATTCAATCCAACACATACAAGTGTCAGAGGCGGTTGAAAATGTGAATGGATTGTATAATTATAATCTTAGGGCTAAGGAAAATTCAAAGTTGAAAACAGAACAGATAAGGTATAGATTAGGTATTGGTGTACTCTTGTCTATTATGGTTGTAATGTTGTTGCTTTGGATAATCTATACATTATATAGAAGTAGAAAAAATCAACAGAAAAAGATCCAAGAAGAGAGGCAAAGAGAGTTGTCGCAGAGGGAAACAGAAATCAGTAAACGGTATATTCTCGAGAATGAAAAGAAAATAAAGGATTTGGAGCGGAATTTACAAGAGACAAACAGCAATAATTCTGAATTGACAAGGCAACTTTGTGCGGCTAAAGAGCAGCTAGATAATGCTAACAAAATAGCATTGATTATACAGTCTGAGCGTAATAATGCCCAACAGCATCTGGCTGCATCCGCAATATGTCAGAAGTTTAAGGGATTTACGGAGACAAGCAATAATACTTTTGCCAGACCTACGGAGGAAGACTGGAGCTTACTAGAAAGGGAGGTAGATTCTTATTATCCAAAATTCAGGCAACGTATATCTGATGTGTGCGATATAAATATTGATGAGTTCCATGTCTGTCTGCTAATAAAAATAGGGATTAATCCTAAAGCTATTTCAGACTTAGTCTTTAAATCTAAAAGTGGAGTTTCCATGATGAGAAAAAGGTTGTCTTTAAAAGCTTTCGGTCCATCGAAGACCGCAAATGACTGGGATAGATTTATTCTCTCATTATAAGTGAGTTATAATCATCCGTGAACAGTCTGTGAACTCACAGAGTAAGTTGTGAACTTTTTGTGAACTGCTTTTTTCGTTTTTAATCTTTCAGAGGTTGTACCTTTGCCGCCGGATTTAATAAAAAGCAAAAGTAATGGTAGAAGTGCAACTAAACCGAGGTTTTATTACGTCTAATGCACGAATAAAACAAATATAGAACGCAATTTTACGATTGTGTAAGTAAGAATCAAGAGAAATAAAAAGTGATGTTTAGGACAGCTAAGGGTAAAATGATTTTCGGAACGCTTTTGAGCGTCATGACTATTAATGTGTTTGCACAAGGACTCACGGGAAAGGTGGTGGACAAGAACGGACTTCCGGTTCCTTTCGTGAATGTGATGTGGCTCGCTGAAAAGGATTCGGTTTTTGAAAGGGGAGCGGTATCGAAGGAGGATGGTACGTTCTCATTTGACACTGATGCGAAAGAAGGGATTCTCAAGTTCTCTTGCATCGGTTTCCGTACAGTGTTTCACAAAGTGCCCTCTCAAAAGGAATTTGTGACGGTGACGATGGAGGACAGTGGAAATGAAATCAAGGAAATAGTAGTAAAGGGTTCACAAACTTACAAGAAGACCAATGAAGGCACCTTGGTGAATGTGGCGGGAACAGCCTTTGGGAAATTGGGTACGGCGACCGATGTGTTAGGATATGTACCGGGTATTGTCAAGAAAAAAGAGGGTTTTGAAGTGTTCGGGAAGGGAAACACGGTGATTTATATCAATAATCGTAAGTTGTATAACGTGGAAGAGTTGGAGAATCTGAAATCCTCGGATATAAAGAGTGTGGAGATTATCCAGAATCCAGGCTCTTCCTATGATGCGGCTGTAAACGCAGTGATTAAAATCAAGACGATGCGAATGAAGGGAGAGGGCATGGGAGTTTCTCTTTCCTCAAACTATTCCTACAATGACTATCACAATACGGACCAACAGATAGGATTGAATTACAGGAAGAACGGGCTGAACTTGTTTGCGGAGTATAAATATACTCATACGAACAGAGTACAACATTCTTTCTATGACCAGACTACGCAAGTGGACGTGCTATGGAAACAGCATAATGAGGACAAGCATCGTACTTCGACGGAGCAGCATGAAGTTACAGGCGGATTCAGTTATGACATTGACCCCGCAAACTCTTTCGGGGCAAGATACACCTTGACCGCTACCCCTTTCCGGAAACGCGTCGGAACGGTGGAAAGTGAGATTCTGGCAAACGGACTTTCTTATGACAAGATTAGCACGTCTAATGTGTCGTCCAATGCCGACAGTCCCTCGCATTTGCTGAATATGTACTATAACGGAAAGTGGGGGAAAACGGCCATAGAGTTTAACTCCGACCTTTATTTCGATAAACGGAAAGAGCATGACACCTATAACGAGAAGGCTGTGTCGCATGAGTCACGTGATATCGAGGCGGACAACAGGGTGGACAACCAAATGGTGGCGTTGAAGTTGGTACTTTCTACTCCTCTTGGAAAAGGGAATGTGAAATACGGAGCGGAGTATGTACACACGAACCGGACGGATGACTACGCCATCAACCGTACTGACTTGATAGCAAATACGGACAGCCGGTTGAAAGAGCAGACGTACAGTCCGTTTGTGGAGTATGGATGCCTGACTCCCATTGGCCAGGTGTCTGCGGGAGTCCGTTATGAATACGTGAAATTCGACTACTATGCGGACGGGATACATCAACCTTCCCAAAGCCGCACGTATCATAATGTGTTCCCTTATTTATCATTGGGTACTCGCCTCGGAAACGTGATGACACAACTTAGTTATTCCGTGAAGACGGAGCGTCCGACTTATGAACAACTGTCAAACAATGTGACGTATCTGAACCGTTTCACCCTGCAAACGGGTAATCCTTTATTGAAGAATGCGTTGACTCATACGGTGGAATGGAGTGGAATGTGGCGCATACTGCAGTTTATGGTGAACTATAAAGACTCCCGGAACGCCATCATCTACTGGGCAGACCAAAGTGAGAGCAACGAGGCTGTGACGGTCGTGAATCATAAGAACCAGCATAGCATAAAATCCATGACGATGTACCTCAGTGCCAGTCCCCGGTTTGGAATATGGACACCTGTATTCTCCGCGGGAATGGTGAAGCAATGGCTTAAATTACAGACACATTTGGGAAACTACACGTTGAATGACCCCGTGTTCTTCGCCGGTGTGAAGAATATGATAACCCTTCCTTTCCATTGTACATTCAATGCGGATTTCAACTTCCAAAGTAAAGGTCACGCCACGAATTACCGTATTACCAAGGAACGGTATGAACTGAACGTGGGGCTTAGCAAGTCATGGCTGCAAGACCGCCTCATCGTGGAAGTGAAGGGAAACGACTTGCTGAAAGCGAAGGACAGCGGTATGCTCTACAACCCCAAGATGCAGTTGCACCAGGATAGTTGGTACGGCACTCGTAATGTCATGCTGACGCTTCGCTACAAGTTCAATATGACGAAGAGCCAATACAAGGGCGAAGGAGCAGGAAATGAGGCGAAATCGAGAATGTGATATTGTTGTCTCCTCTGTTTATATCCTATAAAATAAGATAGAAAAATCGCTTTAATGAAATAGATTTGTTATATTTGCGTCCAATAATCAATCACTGTAAATAGAGTGTCATGAAAAAAAGAACGCATAGGTCTTATGCAAATCAGATGGCAGCTTGTGCCATTATTTCCGTGTCTGCCTTGGCGGCTTCCGTGGAAGCTTATGGCAGTGTCTCGTCTTTTTCTCCGGCGCAAGCCGAAATCAAGACAGCCGGAGCAGCTTATAAGTTAAATAAGACGACCGTAGAAGTGGTGTTGGCGAATGAGAAGCGGATAGCCTTGGATTTCTATGGGGATAATATATTCCGCCTGTACCGTAACGACCACGGCGGCGTGATGAAATCGCCTGAAGCCAAGCCCATGGCTGAAATCTTGACGGACAATCCCCGGAAACCGCTCGATAAGCTGGAACTGCAAGAAGACAAGGCGAAGGTGAGCATAACGACTTCGGCTATTCAGGCGTGTGTGGACAAGACTTCTGGGTTGCTTTCGATTACGGATTTGCGTACCGGAAAGAAGGTGGTGGAACAGGCGTTGCCTGTGGACATCACTCCGCGTAAAGTGACGCTCTCACTCAGGATGACTCCACAAGAGTATTTCTACGGAGGTGGAGTGCAGAACGGTCGTTTCTCTCACCGGGGAGAAAAGATTGAAATTGTCAATACGAACAACTGGGTGGATGGGGGAGTAGCTTCCCCGAACCCTTTCTATTGGTCTACGGGAGGCTATGGCCTTTTATGGTACACCTTCAAGCCCGGTCTGTATGATTTTGGCGCGACGAACAAAGACATCGTGAGTTTGTCACACGACACGGACTATTTGGATGTGTTTTTCATGGTGGACAAAGAGCCGACAGCTCTTTTGAATGATTATTATCAGCTGACTGGCCATCCTGTCCTGTTGCCGAAGTTCGGTTTCTATGAGGGACATTTGAATGCGTATAACCGTGACTATTGGAAAGAAGACACTACGGGCAAGGGGATTCTCTTTGAAGACGGAAAGCGATACAAGGAAAGCCAGACGAATAATGGAGGCGTGAAGGAGTCCTTGAACGGAGAGAAAAAGAACTACCAGTTCTCTGCCCGTGCGGCGATAGACCGTTATGCCGCGCATGATATGCCTTTGGGCTGGTTCCTTCCGAATGACGGTTACGGAGCCGGCTACGGGCAGGATTCCACGTTGGACGGAAATATCCGCAATCTGAAGTCGTTCGGAGACTATGCGCATAGTAAAGGAGTGGAAATCGGACTGTGGACACAATCGGCACTGCATCCCAGAGCCGGTGTGGAAGCCCTCTTGCAACGTGATATCGTGAAAGAAGTGGGCACTGCGGGCGTAAGGGTGCTGAAGACGGACGTGGCCTGGGTTGGCGACGGTTATTCCTTCGGGTTGAACGGAGTGTCGGATGCGGCGGCGATTATGCCTTACTATGGAAATAACGCGCGTCCGTTCATCATTTCGCTGGACGGTTGGGCTGGCACGCAGCGCTACGCCTCTATCTGGTCTGGAGACCAGACGGGCGGTGAGTGGGAATATATTCGTTTTCATATACCCACCTTCATCGGAGCCGGATTATCCGGGATGAGTAACATCACTTCGGACTTGGACGGCATCTTCGGAGGGAAAAACGTGCCGGTGAATGTGCGTGAGTACCAATGGAAGACCTTTACGCCGATGGGCTTGAACATGGACGGATGGGGCTCCACGCCTAAGTATCCTCATATATTGGGTGAACCGGCCACTTCCATTAACCGCTGGTATCTGAAACTGAAGTCAGAGCTGATGCCTTATTTATATACGGCGGCGCATGAAGCCGTGAGCGGAAAGCCTCTGATGAGGGCGATGTTCCTGGACTATCCTTCGGACTATACCTATTCTGCCGCCACTCGTTATCAGTTCCTGTGCGGTCCTTCCTTCCTGGTGGCTCCAGTCTATAAGAACACGGCCATGAGCAAGGAGGGCGATGACATACGGGACGGCATTTATTTACCGCAGGGAAAGTGGATTGATTACTTCTCCGGGGATATGTATGAGGGAGGACGCATCTTGAATAATTTCTCCGCTCCGCTGTGGAAGCTTCCTGTGTTTGTGAAGAGTGGAGCTATCATCCCGTTGTCGAATCCCCATAACAATCCTTCGTTGGAAGATTGTCGGAAACGTATCGTGGAGTTTTACCCGGACGGTGCTTCCTCTTATACGCTTTACGATGATGATGGCAAGACCCAGCAGTATCTCTACGGCCACTTTGTGACGACAAAGATAAGCTCAAAGGCGGAAAAAGGGAAAGTCACGCTTTCCATCGATCCTTCCCAGGGAGACTACGAGGGATTCTTGAAAGAAAAAACGACCGAATTGAGGGTGAATCTTACCGCCCGTCCTAAGAAAGTGAAGGCAAAGGTAGGAGGACGCTCCGTGAGTCTTGCGGAAGTCTCTTCCGTGGCGGAACTGGAGAAGGGGGAGAATGTCATGTACTATGACGAGGATCCTGAGCTGAATCGTTTCGCGACTCCGGGTTCTGCGTTTGCCTCGAAACATATCACGAAGACTCCTTTGCTGTATATTAAGCTGGCTTCGTCGGATGTGACGAAGGAGGCGGTTCACGTCACCATTGACGGATTCGTGTACAATCCCGCCGACAAGACGAGAAGTCATCAGGGGAGTTTGCAAGCGCCGCAGGTTTCGTTTGCCGACGCTGGCAATAACAAGGCTTTCATGCTGGTGCCGACTTGGAACAAGGTGGAGAACGCCGATTATTATGAGATTGAGTTCCAGGGAATGTGCTACTCCACGATTCGCAACCTGCAATTGCCGTTGGAGGATTTGAAACCTTCTACGGAATATGCGCTCAAAGTGAGGGCGGTGAACAAGGACGGAGTGTCAGCATGGACGGAACTTAAAGGCAAAACCGCTACGAATCCGTTGGAACACGCTTTGCACGGACTCAGCGGAAAGACTTCCGTGGCGAACCAGGATGGAGAAGGTTTTGACAATATGTTTGACTTTAACGAGAAAAACCTGTGGCATACGGACTATACGAAGAAAGCGACTCCGTTTACGGGTGTCATCAATCTCCATGCCATCGCGACACTTGACAAGTTGCGTTATGTTCCTCGGCAGAACGCAGGAAACGGCACTTTGTTGAAGGGACGTGTGTACTACGGAATGGATGGTGAAAACTGGACGTTGGCGGGTTCTTTCAATTGGAAACGCAGCAATGAGACCAAAGAGTTTGTCTTCAAGGAGCATCCGGAAGCCGGCTATCTTAAGATAGAGGCTGACAGTACCGTCGGAGGATTTGGCTCTGGAAGGGAACTTTACGTCTTCAAGGTGCCAGGCTCGAAGGTTTCCATTCCCGGAGATATTAACAATGACCGTAAAGTGGATGAGAACGACTTCACTTCCTATATGAACTATACCGGCTTGCGCAAGGGCGACAAGGACTTTGAAGGGTATGTCTCAGGGGGTGATATCAACCGGAATGGAGTGATAGACGCTTATGACATCTCTGTGGTGGCCACTCGTCTGAAGAGCGGAGTAGGAAGTAAGGACATCCCTCGTGTAAGCGGTAAGTTGGCTGTGGTTCCCGAGAAGAAAGTCTACAAGGCGGGAGAGACCGTCACACTGCTTGTGAAAGGAGAGAACTTGGTTTCTGTGAATGCCTTGAGCTTTGCGTTGCCTTATGATGCGGAGGCGTTAGAGTTCACAGGGATACAGCCGCTCCATACGCTCCAGATGGAGAACCTGACCAAAGACCGGCTGCATACAAACGGGGAGAAAGTCTTGTATCCTACCTTCGTGAATGTAGGTGAGCAGAAGTACCTGGAAGGCTCACAAGGATTGTTCCTTATCAAGTTCAAGGCAAGAAAGGACTGGAAGTATAATTTACAGCCCAAGGATTTTATGCTGGTTGACAAGTTTCTTAGAGTGAATAAATAGGGTGTGCCTTTTTTCACTGTGTAGTAGAGACGCGATTTATCGCGTCTCCGATTTGCTTAGTGCTTTAAAAATATGGATTTACCATTGATGAAAGTGGAGACGCGATTCATCGCGTCTCTACTTTTTCCCTTTCGCCAACACAAGATAAGCACATACACCGCCTATGATAGAAGCGGCGAAGATGCCTATCTTCGCCTGCTCTTGCAAGGCTGTGTCTGTATAAGCCAAGGAGGTGACGAACAAAGACATCGTGAAGCCGATAGACCCAAGGAATCCTAATCCCCATAGATGTCGGGTGTGAAGTCCTTCAGGCATGGGGGCTATACGCAGGTGAACCGCCATACTCAGCACTCCGGCAATGCCGACGACTTTTCCCACTAACAGTCCGGCGGCCACTCCTGTGATAAGTCCAGGGCCGTGCCATGTGGATACATCCATCAGCCGGAAATCAAGTCCTGCGTTGGCCAGTGCGAAGATGGGCAGGACTATGAACGTCACGAAGGGATGCAGTCCGTGTTCCAACCGCTGCAAGGGAGGTGTGGAAGCCACTATATCGTTCTTGATTCTCGTCATGATGTGCAGCTGGTCGTCTGTGAGCAGTCCCTTGTTTTCCTGTTCCATCTCTCCGAACTGCTTCATGCCGTCTTTTATTTCGCCAAAATAGTCTGTGGCTTGTTGCCGGGCGTTGGCCGGAATCATGAAAGCGGCCAGTACCGCCCCGATGGTAGCGTGTACCCCGGAAAGCAAGAAAGGAATCCACACGCCGCAGATGCCCACAATGGCGTAGAACACCACATTTTGCACATGAAAGCGTTTGGCCATCCACATACAGAGTGCGAAGCAGAGTCCTGTCAGCAAGAAGCCCCAAGAGATGGACGAAGTGTAGAACAGGGCGATGACGATGACCGCTCCCAAGTCGTCGAAGATGGCCAAGGCCAACAGGAATATCTTGAAAGAAGGAGGTACTTTGTCGCCCACCATATACAACACACCCACGGCAAAGGCTATATCCGTCGCCATCGGGATGCCCCATCCGGCAGACTCTGGCATGTCGGGATTAAAAAGATGGAAGACCACGGCTGGTACGGCCATTCCTCCCAAGGCCGTAAGCAACGGGAGCAAGGCTTTGCGGAAAGAGGAGAGTTCCCCTGCGATGAATTCCCGTTTCAGCTCCAGCCCTACCAAGAAGAAAAAGAGGGACATGAGTCCGTCATTAATCCAATGGTGCATGTCGTAGGTGAGGAACGGTTCTCCGTTCAGAGAGAAACCGAACTTGGATTCCAACAGGTGGAAATAGTCTCCCGACAGTGGAGAATTAGCGAGCAGCATGGCCACGATGACGCTGATGCCTAACACGATGCCTCCGGCTCGTTCCTGCTCCAAGAACTCCTGCAAAGGAGCGATGATATGTCGTTTCAGTCGTTTCTTCATAATAATTGCAAAGATAACGCTTTTACTTTGTATGGACAAATCTAAAACACGGTGGATGGCATCTCGTATCTCACCGTACAATTTTTGTAACTCACCGTATAATTTTTGCCGTGCGGTGAGTTACACTGCGAAACTCACCGTGTTTTTATCTCTGTTTCTTATGGCAATGAACAGAGAAATTACTACTTTTGCAGAAGATAAGCTGCATCTCAGCATAAAGAGCAAGCAAGCTTGCTTTTCTGCATTCGATTTGCATTATCTTTGCAACCCAAACAAACGATCGTATAAAATGAAAAAACAGACCTTAGCGATAGATACGCCTTTCAAGCGGCGCGATGCGTATAATTCACTCAGTATGCCCGTGTACCATACCGCGGCTTACGAGTTTGACAACGCCAAAGAGATGGCGGACGCTTTTTGCGGAAGGATTGACGCTCCGGACTATTCCCGTGTGACAAATCCTACCGTCACTTATTTCGAGGACAAAATAAAGGCGTTGACGGACGCCAAGGATGTGGTTGCGCTTTCTTCGGGCATGGCCGCTATCAGTAACAGCTTGATTGCGGTGGCCGAGACTGGGAAGAACATTCTTTCTTCCCGCCATTTGTTTGGCAATACGTATTCTCTCTTGGTCAATACGTTCGGACGCTTGGGCGTTGGGGCGAACTTGTGTGACTTGACCAATGTAGAGGAAGTGGAGAAAGCGATAGACGATAACACGTGCTGTATTTACTTGGAGATTATCACTAATCCGCAGTTGGAGGTGGCCGATTTGCAGGCTCTTTCTGAAATTGCGCACGCCCATCATATTCCGTTGATTGCGGACACCACGGTGATTCCGTTCACGGAGTTCTCGGCCAAAGACTTGGGGGTGGACATCGAGATACTCTCCAGCACGAAGTACCTTTCCGGCGGTGCTACCACTCTTGGCGGAGTGATTATTGATTACGGGAACTTCCCTGCTTTCACTCGCCGTATGCACCAGGAACTGTTGTTCAACTTAGGCGCGTATATGACTCCTCATGTGGCCTATATGCAGACTATCGGATTGGAGACGCTGGACGCACGCTATCGGGTAGAGTCGGCTAACACGATTCAATTAGCTCGCAAGCTTCGTACTTTGCCGCAAATCAAGCGGGTGAACTATGTGGGACTGGAAGACAATCCGTTCTATGAACTGGCTCGGAAGCAGTTCGGCAAGACAGCCGGTGCCATGATGACGATAGACTTGGAGAGCAAGGAGGCTTGCTGGAACTTCATCAACCACTTGAAACTCATACGCCGGGCTACGAATCTCTTTGACAACAAGACCTTGGCTATACATCCCGCCAGCACCATCTTCGGCCCGTTCTCTGGTTCTCAACGTAAAGCGATGGATGTGTTAGACACTACTATCCGTCTCTCCGTGGGACTGGAAGACGTGGACGATTTGTTCGAGGATATTAAACAGGCGTTGGAAGCGAAATAAAAGACACATGGGAAAATACAACTTCGATGAGATAATAGACCGTCACGGGACGGGCGCTTTGAAAGTAGACGTGCTGAAAGAACGGTACGGTGAAAGCGACTTGATTCCGCTGTGGGTGGCGGACATGGACTTTCTCACTCCTCCTTTTATTACCGAAGCGTTGCGCAAACGAATCGCACACTCTCTGTTCGGCTATACCGTACTGCCGGAAGGCTATTGGGAGACGGTAGGCAAATGGATTGACAGTCATCACGGATGGAAAACCAACCCGGAGTGGTACGCCTTCATTCCGGGTATCGTGAAGGGCATAGGTATGGTTATCAACGTGTTCACGAAAGAAGACGAGAAAGTCATCATCCAGCCACCTGTGTATCATCCGTTCCGTCTCACTCCGCAGGGGAACCACCGGGAAGTGGTCTATAACCCGTTGATAGAGACGGAAGACCATACCTATAAAATGGACTTCGACAACCTGGCACAGGTAGCGGATGAGAAATGCAAGGTATTGGTGTTGGCTAATCCGCACAATCCTGGGGGTATCGTATGGGACAAGGAGACCTTGGAGAAGTTGGCTGATTTCTGCTATGACCATCACATTTTGGTTATCTCCGATGAGATTCACTGTGACATGGCACTCTATGGCCACAAGCATATTCCATTCGCTTCCGTGTCAGAGAAGGCGGCGCATTGCAGCATTACGTTTGGCGCGCCTTCCAAGACGTTCAACATTGCGGGTATCGTCAGTTCGTATGCGATTGTACCCGATAAGGAAATCCGGCATAAGTTCTTCGACTGGTTGAAAGCCAATGAATTGGATGACCCGCATCTTTTCGCTCCCATCGCCACGATGGCGGCTTTCAGTGAAGAAGGAGAGGAATGGCGGAAAGAGATGTTGGCCTATATAGAAGGTAATGTCGATTTTGTGGCAGAGTACTTGCGCACGCATATTCCCGCTATCAAGGCATGGAAGCCACAGGCTTCTTTCTTGATGTGGCTGGATTGCCGTGACCTCAATCTCTCGCACGAGGATTTAGTGCGTCTCTTTGTCAACGAGGCGAAATTAGCCTTGAATGACGGTGCGATGTTCGGGATTGGCGGCACAGGTTTCATGCGTCTGAACGTGGCCTCTCCGAGAGCCGTCTTGGAGAAAGCTCTCGCACAGCTCAAGGCTGCGGTGGATAAATTAGTCTGAATCGTTAAATGTGGTCACAATGAACTTTGATGCGCTTACCTTCTCTGTCACTCGGTTTCTGAGGGAGACGCTGGGAGCTACTCCCGCACAACTGGTGTGGATGCGGCCTGTGGCTGTCGTCCTTTGTCTGATGGTGTTGTCTTACATTGTGACCGCCCTGTTTCGTTGGGTCATCATACCCGTGGTGGAGCGCATTGTGTCTCGCACGAAAGCCACGTGGGATGATTATTTGTTCAACGAGCGAGTGATGCGGGCGTTTCAGCATCTGCTTCCGCCCGTCTTGTGGTACATCTTCCTGCCTATGGCTTTCCATGGACAGGCAGAACTACTGGAATGGTGTCTGAAAGCCTGTCAGATTTATTTGGTCATCACCTCACTGCACTTGGTCAGTGCCGTGTTGCATTCCGTGTACGAGATTTCAGAAGAACACAAGCAGCTGCGCAACCGTCCGCTGAAGGGCATCTACCAGATGTTCAACTTGGTGGCCATTGTCGTTGGTGTGATATTAGTTATCAGCATCCTTTTGAACAAGAGTGTCACTTCTGTGATGGCTGGATTAGGAGCTTCCGCCGCCATCATCATGTTGATATTCAAGGATACGTTGTTAGGCTTGGCTGCCGGCGTGCAGCTCACGGCGAACGACATGCTTCGTCCGGGTGACTGGATTACGATGCCGAAGTACGGGGTGAACGGTACCGTCACGGAAGTCACGCTGACTACCGTGAAGATTCAGAACTTCGACCGTACCATCATTACCGTGCCGCCTTATCTGTTGGTCAGTGATTCCTTTCAGAACTGGCGAGGGATGAAGGAGACGGGAGAACGGCGTATGAAACGTTCGCTCTATATAGATGTGAACACCATTCATTTTTGTAGTCAAGAAGAACTGGTGTCTTTTGAACAGAAAGGCTTTTTGCGGGAAAATGAAATCACAAGCAAGCGGATAGTCAATCTTCATGTCTTCCGCCACTACATTCAGCGTTATTTACGGGAGTTGCCAGAGGTGAACAGTAAAGCTTGGGTGATGGTACGCCAGTTGCAGTCTGTGCCGGAGGGACTTCCCATTGAGTTTTATTGTTTCCTGATGATTACCGACTTGCAGAAATACGAGGCGTTCCAGAATGAGATAATGGACTATATTTTCGCCATCATTCCCGAGTTCGGTTTGCGGGTGTTCCAGCGTCCGGCAGGGGCGGATTTAAGAAGACTCTCTTGACCATTATTTAACTTTTCCTACGGCCTTTCCTCTTTATCCGAAATTTTTTAGTAAGTTTGCAGAAAAGACAGGAAAAGATGAAAAAGACGAAACGCATACCCTATGGTATATCAGACTTTGTAAGCGTAAGGGAACAAAACCAATATTACGTGGATAAAACAAAGTTCATCCCGGTATTGGAGGATATGCCCAGCAATCTGTTCTTCATCCGTCCCCGACGGTTCGGAAAGAGCCTGCTGCTGAGTATGCTCAGGGCGTATTATGACGTGGGGATGAAAGACCGTTTCCATTCTTTATTTGACGGACTCTGGATAGGGACTCATCCAACGCCTTTACAGGGCGGTTTCCAAGTGCTGTATCTTGACTTCTCCCGTGCGGGAGGTACTTCCGAGGAGCTGGCCAAGAACTTCTACTCCTATTGCAACATCTGTCTCAACAATTTCATGACCCGCTATGATTCTTTCTACGACGAGAAAATCAAGGCGCAGTTCTTCGCCACGGATTCCACAGTAGAGAAATTGAACCTGCTCCAGTCCGAGGCGAAATACCGGGGACACCATCTCTACTTGATAGTGGATGAGTATGACAACTTCACGAACGTGGTACTGAACGAGAAGGGTGAGGAGGTGTATCACGTCCTGACACACGCCAGCGGCTTCTACCGGGAGGTGTTCAAGAAGTTCAAGGATATGTTCGACCGCATCTTCATCACGGGGGTAAGCCCGGTGACACTGGACGACTTGACCAGCGGTTTCAACATCGGATGGAATGTGACCACCGAACCGTCTCTCAACGAACTGCTCGGATTCAGCACGGAGGATGTGCGCACCATGTTCACGTATTACAAGGAACAGGGATGGCTTTCCCAAGAGGCTGATGTGGAAAAGATAATAAAGGACATGAAGCCTTGGTATGATAACTACTGCTTTGCGGTGGACTGCTTGGATAAGAAGACTCGGATGTTCAATTCCGATATGGTGCTTTATTATCTACAGAGTTATATAATGTCCGGGAAAGTACCTGAGAGGATGATTGATCCCAATACAAGGATAGATTATGGGATGATAAAGAAGCTCATTAGGTTTGACGGAGACCGAAAGGAGGTGCTGCGGAAAATCACATTGGAGGGTCAGATTGTGACCAAGTTGCTTCCGTCTTTTCCCCCAGAAGATATTATTAAAGCCCCCGTATTCTCCAGTTTGTTGTTCTATTACGGCATGTTGACTATGGTGGGTAGACGTGGCAATCGCCTTATCTTGGGCATTCCCAACAACAATGTGCGCAAACAATATTATGGCTACTTGCTGGACGAGTATCAAGACAGTGACTGTGTGAACTTAAGCGAACTGCGTATGCTTTTCACCAAGATGGCCTTTGACGGCCAGTGGGAAGAGGCTTTTCGCTTCATCGCCAACGCTTATAAAGAGAACAGTTCGGTACGCAGCTCCATCGAGGGAGAACGTAACCTGCAAGGATTCTTTACGGCCTATCTCAGCGTGTGCGGCTATTATCTGACCGCACCAGAAGTGGAACTCGCACACGGCTATTGCGACTTCTTCCTCCTGCCGGACTTGACACACTATGCCTCCAAGCACAGCTATATTGTGGAGTTGAAATACCTGCCTAAGAAGGATTACGCCTTGAAAGCGGACACGCAATGGAAAGAAGCGGTGGAGCAAATCCACTGTTACGCAAAAGCTCCTCGTGTAGACCAATTGCGCCAAGGCACGCAGTTGCATTGCCTTGTCCTGCAATTCGCCGGATGGGAATTGGAACGGATAGAAGAAGTATAAATACGAATATGACATCAACAATAGAGAAAGGAATATTCAGACGAACGGAACTTCTTGTCGGAGAAAATATTATGGACCGTATCGCACATACGAAGGTGATTATCTTCGGTGTGGGAGGCGTAGGAAGCTGGTGTGCCGAAAGCTTGGTACGTTCCGGCATCCGGCAGCTGACGGTAGTAGATTCCGACCGGGTGTGTATCACCAATGTGAACCGGCAGGAAATGGCCACTACCAAAACGGTGGGGCAAGTGAAGGTGGAGGTCTTGAAGCAACGGCTGCTGGAGATTAATCCTTCTGCGGAAATCAACGCTATTCAGAATATCTACAACGAGGAAACCGCCGCTTCTTTCCAACTGGCACAATACGACTACATCATAGATGCCATAGACAGCTTGAAGGACAAGGTGTTGCTCATCCGCAAGGCGTGTGAGGCTCCCGGTGTGTTCTTCTCTTCTATGGGAGCCGCTTTGAAGGTGGACCCTACGCAAATCAAGGTGGCGGAGTTCTGGAAAGTGAGAGGCTGTCCGTTAGGTGCCGCATTGCGGAAACGGTTCAAGCGGATGAAGATAAAGCCGGCGCACAAGTTCCAATGTGTCTACAGCGAAGAGCTTTTGGAGAACAAAGGCGAGAACCATACCTGCGGCACTTCACACTGTATGTGTCCGAAGGCGAAAATCGGCCCTGGCAATCCGGCTTTGGTCAATCACGAATGGTGTAGTTCCAAGGCGCAGATTAACGGCACCTTCGCCCACATCACCGCCATCTTCGGTTTCATGATAGCCGGACTGGTCATGAAAGATATTTACTATAAATCGACAAACAACGAATAACCATGCGAAAGAAATTAGTAATCGTAACTCATCCCGACTTGGCAAAATCCGTCATCAACCGCCGTTGGATGGAAGAACTGCGGAAAGCTGGAGAGGAAGTCACCGTGCATTCGCTCTATGACATCTATCCCGACGAGAAAATCGACATCCAGAAAGAACAGGCGTTGGTGGATGCGCACGATGCCATTGTGCTGCAATTCCCCATTTACTGGTACAGTGCGCCTTCTCTCTTGAAGAAATGGTTTGATGAAGTAATGACTCCCGACTGGGGCTATCTCAACCACTATGCCTTGGAGGGAAAGAAAGTGGCTCTGGCTATCTCCACAGGTGGAAAAGCCGAAGACTATTCAGAGAAGGGTCTCGCCGGCTTCACCACAGCCCAGTTCTTGACTCCTTACATCATGTCGTGCGACTATCTGAAAGCGGTGTACGCCGGCTATCACGCCTGCTACAACACGTTCGGCATCACCCCGGAAGAATTGGAGGAAAACGCAAAAGCGTACAAGCAATTTGTGCTGTCACTTTAAAGCGTTTAATAAGCATAATTAGTAATTACCAATTACTAACCCCTAAAAACACATACGGCTTCAATCGCTAATGAAAAAGGCTTCGATCAGCATCGAAAGCAGCTTCGATCGCCATCGAAGCCGTATGTGTTTTTTAGGGGTCTTTCATGAGTGGTTCGGCTGTGTGAAACCATAAATGCACCTCCGAGGTGCATTTATCGGGAGAAAATGCACTTCCGAGGTGCATTTTTTGTAACTTTGCAGTGAGATAGATACAAGGTTATGGAACAACTCATTCAACGACATCAAGTTATAGTCTCACGTACCACGTCCACTTTCCACCGTTATATGTACCACCTCATAGATTGGCGGAATCGGATGATTGGACTTATGGGGCCAAGAGGCGTGGGTAAAACTACGCTTATATTGCAGCATATCAAAGAAGCATTGCCGGGAAGCAAGGTGTTGTATGTCAATGCCGAGGACTTTTATTTCTCTACCCATCGGTTGGTAGACCTTGCGGACGAAATGCAAAAAAAAGGATATTCGCATTTGTTTATAGACGAAATACACCGTTACCCGGACTGGGCAAAAGAATTGAAGCTGATATATGATTATTATGAGTCGCTTCAGGTAGTATTCTCCGGCTCTTCCATTTTGGACTTGCGAAAGGGTGCGTCAGATTTGAGTCGTAGGGCGGTGATGTACAATATGCAGGGTATGTCGTTTCGGGAGTACCTTGAATTAGCCCATAACATTGCGGTGCCGGTATATAGTTTATCGGACATGAAGGCGGGAGGAATCGACACCTCGATGATTCCACATCCGTTGGCGTTGTTTGACGAGTATTTGAGGCGGGGGTATTATCCGTTCATGATGGAATTGGGATATGACGAAAAACTTCGTCAGGTGATACAGCAAACGTTAGAAGTGGATATTCCTTCGTTTGCGAGTATGAATATGTCTACGGGACTCAAGCTGAAGAAACTCCTTTCCATCATAGCCGAGAGTGTGCCGTTTAAGCCGAACATGAAGAAAATCGGTGAGATGATAGGAGTCAGTCGCAATGACGTGGCCAACTATATTTCCATGATAGAAGAAGCGGGCTTGGTGGCGCAGCTGAGAGACGGGACAGGTGGTATCCGTCGGTTGGGCAAGGTGGAGAAAGTGTATCTTGACAACACGAATATCATCTATTCTTTGTCTCCGCTGCATGCGGATATTGGCAATGTGCGGGAGACGTTCTTTTATAATCAGACAAGGCTTTTAGGAGAAGTGACCGCTTCAAGAGAGACTGATTTCACCATCGGCGACGCCAGTTTTGAGATAGGAGGTCGCAAGAAAGGGCAAGCCCAGATTGAGACGCTTGACAAAGGCTTTGTGGTGAAGGACGATATTGAATACGGACATGATAATGTGATACCTTTGTGGTGGTTTGGTTTGGGGTATTAATCATTATGATTATCTGCCATCGTACCATTAATCTGACCTGTCAGGTAGAGACGCGATTTATCGCGTCTCTGTTTTTCTATTATATTCAGTAAGTTGTTAGTATGGTACTAGAACGCACAGGTGAAGAATTATCCACAATTAAAAGAAATTACCATCCAGACATTACAAGCGTGCAATTTCCTCAGCTGTCAGTCCCGTGATTTTCTGTATCATCGCCACGTCAAGCCCCAACTTTTTCATATTCCGAGCATTCCGAAAACATTCTTCTTGCCGTCCTTTTTCCAGTCCTTTCTGTATTCCTTTTTCCAGTCCGCTTTTTTCACCTAAGAGGAAAGAACCCTCGTACGTGGCCAGCGTATCTCGGTAGGCTTTGATGCTGGCATCGTATTTCTTACGCTGCTCGGGGTGGAGTGCCGCTATGTTTGTGATTTGGGCGAGTTTCTGGAACACTGCGTTCTGTGCGGCAAAAGGCATTCTTTTAAGAGTCTCCATATTTTTCAGTACATAAATCCAACGTTCAAAATCATTGTCACATTCCGGTTCGTCCTTTTTAAAGAGCGGAAGCTGTAGGTAAATGAACCTCAACTTGTCGGAGACGATTCTGTGGTCGTCTCTGTCCGCCAGGACCACATCCGTTCGGAACTTCCGTTCATCCAGCTCGGGAGTAATGAAGTTCATGAAACAGACGGTGTACACGGACTCTACATCGTAGTCCCAGCTTGCGCCTTTCTCCGCCTGTCCTATGACGGCACGTGCGGCGTACACGATGGAGCGGCTGATGAAATGGGGCTGGAACTTGTTCTGCATCTCCACGATAATGTGCGTTCCCTTGTCCGTCTTGCAGTACACGTCGTAAATCAATCCCCGCTCTTTTACGGTCTCCGGCAATTGCTCGTTGTTCAAGAACGATATATTCTGAATGACATGTTCTCCTTTGAGCAGATCATTCAGAAAACTGATTAACAAGTCCTTGTTAATGTCCTGTCCGAAAATCAACTTGAACCCCCAGTCAGAGAACGGGTTGATGAATTGTCCCATAGGCGTTTATCAATGATGTGTACGCAAAGATAGGCTATTCTTTCGAGATGGACAAGGATTCAGGTAAAAAAGCGACGCACCGGGGTTGCAGGATTCTATATCTCTCCATGCCTACACAGGACATCCGCAAGAATTTCCGTGCAACCGTTGGTTAATCCATATTTTTAGAGTACATTTGCAGGGCGAAACAGTACGCAGGCCGGAAGTGAGAGCTAAGGGCTTGCGTTACAGCCGTGTAAGGACACGACTTGCCGTTGCGCCGGAAAAGAACATTCTGTACTAGTAACTAATAATTTAAATTTTAATTCACTTATGTGGTTATTTAATTCATCTATCGGAAGGAAAGTGGTCATGTCCGTTACGGGTATCGCACTTATCCTCTTTTTGACGTTCCATGCGTCAATGAACTTGGTCGCTCTGTTCTCAGGCGACGCTTACAACGCAGTCTGCGAGTTCTTGGGCGCAAACTGGTATGCTGTGGTGGCTACTTGCGGCTTGGCGGCTTTGGCTGTGATTCACATCGTGTACGCTTTCTGGCTGACACGTATGAACTTGAAAGCGCGTGGCGACAACCGTTATGAGGTGACGAACCGTCCTGCCAAGGTGGAATGGGCTTCCCAGAACATGTTGGTTTTGGGTGTCATTGTGTTGCTCGGACTGGCTTTGCACTTCTTCAACTTCTGGTATAACATGATGTTCGCTGAACTGATCGGCAATCCGATGTTGGGCGGACTGTACGCTTCCGATGGATACGGTTACATTCTCCAGACATTCAGCAATCCTGTCTTCGTGGTGCTGTACATTATTTGGTTGGCTGCTTTGTGGTTCCACTTGACTCACGGTTTCTGGAGCGCAATGCAGACTATGGGATGGAACGGAAAGGTTTGGTTCTGCCGTTGGAAGATGATTGGAAACATCTATTCTTCTCTGCTGATCTTGGCCTTCCTCGTAGTGGTTCTTTATTTCGCTATTTTCGCTCATTGCGGAGGACAGTGCTGTTAATAACATTCTAAAAACATTCTTATTATGATTACTATAGATTCTAAGATACCTGAAGGTCCTATCGCTGAGAAATGGACAAACTATAAAGCTCACCAGAAACTGGTGAATCCCACGAACAAACGTCGTTTGGATATCATCGTGGTAGGTACTGGTTTGGCTGGTGCTTCTGCGGCCGCTTCACTGGGCGAGATGGGATTCCGTGTGTTCAACTTCTGCATTCAGGATTCTCCCCGTCGTGCGCACTCTATCGCCGCACAGGGTGGTATCAACGCCGCTAAGAACTACCAGAACGATGGCGACTCCGTATATCGTTTGTTCTATGATACAGTAAAGGGTGGTGACTACCGTGCGCGTGAGGCTAACGTGTACCGTTTGGCTGAGGTTTCCGCCGACATCATCGACCAGTGCGTGGCACAGGGTGTGCCTTTCGCTCGTGAATACGGCGGTCTGTTGGCCAACCGTTCTTTCGGTGGTGTGCAGGTGTCCCGTACCTTCTACGCCAAAGGTCAGACCGGCCAGCAGTTGTTGTTGGGCGCTTACTCCGCATTGAGCCGTCAGATTCACGCAGGTACTGTGAAGCTGTACACTCGTTATGAGATGCAGGACGTGGTGATGATTGACGGTCGTGCCAGAGGTATCATCGCCAAGAACTTGGTGACAGGTAAACTGGAGCGTTTCGCCGCTCACGCTGTGGTATTGGCAACAGGTGGTTACGGACGTACTTACTTCCTGTCTACCAACGCTATGGGATGTAACTGTTCTGCCGCTATCGCCGCTTACCGTAAGGGTGCGTTGTTCGCTAATCCTTGCTACGTGCAGATTCACCCGACTTGTATCCCCGTACACGGAGACAAGCAGTCTAAGTTGACATTGATGTCTGAGTCTCTGCGTAACGACGGACGTATCTGGGTGCCGAAGAAACTGGAAGACGCCAAGAAGTTGCAGGCAGGACAGATTCAGGGTAAAGATATCCCGGAGGAAGACCGCGACTACTACTTGGAGCGTCGTTATCCGGCGTTCGGTAACTTGGTGCCTCGTGACGTGGCTTCCCGTGCCGCTAAGGAACGTTGCGACAAGGGCTTTGGCGTGAACAACACTGGTTTGGCTGTGTTCCTTGACTTCTCTGACGCTATCAATCGTCTGGGCAAGGATGTGGTGGCTCAGCGTTACGGCAACTTGTTCGATATGTACGAGGAAATCACGGACGTGAACCCGTATGAGAACCCTATGATGATTTACCCGGCTATCCACTACACGATGGGTGGTCTGTGGGTCGACTACGAGTTGATGACCAACATCAAGGGTCTGTTCGCTATCGGTGAGTGTAACTTCTCCGACCACGGTGCGAACCGTCTGGGAGCTTCCGCTTTGATGCAGGGTCTGGCTGATGGTTACTTCGTGCTGCCTTACACCATGCAGAACTACTTGAGCGACCAGATTACGGTTCCTCGTTTCTCTACCGACCTTCCTGAGTTTGAAGAAGCTGAGAAAGCGGTACAGGCTAAGATCGACCATTTAATGAACATCCACGGAAAAGAATCCGTAGACGCTATCCATAAGAAACTCGGCCATATCATGTGGGAATACTGCGGTATGGCACGCACAGAAGAGGGCTTGAAGAAAGGCATCGAACTGCTGCACGAGTTGCGTAAGGAATTTGAGACTAATTTGTTTATCCCCGGCACGAAAGAGGGCATGAACGTGGAGCTTGACAAGGCCATCCGTCTGAACGACTTCATCACGATGGGCTACTTGATCGCTTACGATGCCTTGAACCGTAACGAAAGCTGCGGTGGCCACTTCCGTGAGGAATACCAGACAGAAGAAGGCGAGGCAAAACGTGACGATGCCAACTACTTCTATGTAGGATGCTGGGAATACCAAGGCTCCGATGACAAGGCTCCTGTACTCTACAAAGAGCCGTTGAAGTACGAAGCAATCAAGGTTCAGACTCGTAACTACAAGAGCTGATACTTTTGAACCAAACAAATTACTAATCAATTAAAGAATTCAAACAATGGATAAGACTATAAGTTTCACACTGAAGTTTTGGCGTCAGAACGGCCCTCAGGACAAAGGTCATTTTGATACCCATGAAATGAAAGACATCCCTACGGATACTTCTTTCCTCGAAATGCTGGATATCTTGAACGAGGAATTGATCGAAGCCGGCGAAGAGCCGTTCGTGTTCGACCATGACTGCCGTGAGGGTATCTGCGGTATGTGCTCTCTGTACATCAATGGTACACCGCACGGAAAGACAGAGCGTGGCGCTACTACCTGCCAGCTCTATATGCGTCGTTTCCACGATGGCGAGACTATCACCGTAGAACCGTGGCGTTCCGCTGGTTTCCCTGTCATCAAGGACTGCATGGTAGACCGTGGCTCTTTCGACAAGATTATCCAGGCTGGAGGTTACATCAGCATCCGTACAGGCGCGCCTCAGGATGCGAACGCTATCTTGATTCCGAAGGAAAACGCTGACGAGGCTATGGACTGCGCTACTTGCATCGGTTGCGGTGCGTGTGTGGCCGCTTGTAAGAATGGTTCTGCCATGTTGTTCGTTTCTTCCAAGGTAAGCCAGTTGGCTCTTCTGCCTCAAGGTCGTCCTGAAGCAGCTCGCCGTGCGAAAGCGATGGTTGCCAAGATGGATGAGTTGGGATTCGGTAACTGTACGAACACCCGCGCTTGCGAGGCTGTTTGTCCGAAGGAAGAGAAAATCGCCAACATCGCTCGTTTGAACCGTGAGTTCATCTGCGCTAAATTGGCAGATTAATTAGAGAATAAAATATAATTTACACCGTCTGTACATTCATTGTACGGGCGGTGTAATTTTTATTTTCAGCACTTTATGGAGGATGTATCAAAGCGTATTTGATAAATCAAACATTCGGTCTTAAACGATATTAGTATGACTTTATTAAGTATGATGATAATGTCAGTCTGTTTGTCATGGACATATTTCATTAATAGTGCTGACGAAATTGGTGTTTTGACAGAGGAAGACTCTTCTGCTCTAAGAGCGGATAAATATCTGAAAGACTCTTTAAAAATCAGTGCGACAGTTTCAAAAGAAAATGTACGGCATTTAATGGTGAAATTTGAAAATCATGGCAAAAAGTTTATTCGAATAGGTAGGATTTATGGCTTGCAGACATTTGTAGATGACACTTGGACGTACTTGACTAAAGCAGAGAAAGAAAGTTCCCAAATACCTCCAGACAGTGTTATCACCATAATGTATAATCTGTGTGTTGAAAGAATCAGAAACAACAAGATTGGCTATACCTATTCTGTGAATAGAAAAAACAGGATAAAATTAGACATATATGATAATAAAGGCTTTATTGGTAAGATAAGTTCAAACTTCATGGTTCCTGTCAATATGGTTTGGAATAAAAAAGAAGGTCTGATACTTATCCAGTATGATTAGTTGCTTCATTAAATTGAATGGAGAGAATACATCTTTATATGCATGAGTACATTGCTTTTGTATTTTTCGTTCTTCACTCTCCATACAAAGCCTTACGCAAATTTTTATTCGCGAAATTGACTGCATACCAGCTTGGACAGTGAGTCGTCATTTCTTTTGACAGCCGTGCAAAACTTTTTGATATATATCAAGATATATAAGTATTTATTGATAAATATAGCTTGTCTTATTTGCGGTTATATACTTATGCGGTATATTTGCAATGTGATTCAATTAGATTTGAAGAATAGTAGGTCTGAATTGAAGGAAGAGTGAGATGTTAACATTTCAGTGTAAATGGGATTTAATAATTAAGAAGAGTTGTGGATTGTAAGGGAGAGGTGAATTCTTGATTAGATGACAAATATATTGTATGAGGCGGCTAATTTATGGGAGATTTGCTATCTCTTAAATGTAGACTTAATCTTAAGTATATCGGTCAAAAATGGAGAGTTTCAAGTTAATTAAATTCGTTTTAGAGCATAAGACTAATTCATTGTTTGTTTTAAAGGGAGTCAGTTCCCAAAGAAACGTTATCAACATCAAGGAATAGCGTGTTTGTCTATTTCAAAGATGTATCTTGTTCAATATAAATTTGTATTAAGTAAATGAGTATCTTTATGAAAAGAATCATATTGTCCATCGGATTTGTATTGGTTTGTAGTGCGGCTTTCTGCCAGCAACATGAGACCGAGAAACCTTTATCAGAATCAACATATAAAGTGAAAAAAACCTATTATGGATCAGAGGCAAGAAACAGTAACAAAAATCCTTGTAAGGGATATGTATCAGATATATGTGCCGTGATAGAAAAAACAGTGGAAGGGCTATATGCTGATACACAGACGAAGGTTACAACCGAAGTTTATTTTCCATTAACTGGTGAAACTTCGACTCAGCAAGAAATTCTTGCTAAATCTCCAGCGGAAACATTGTCAGATTTGCTAGGAGAGGAAAATGAAGATGGTAGCGTCATAGTAGAAGAAGTGAAATGAGAATCCATTTGACATTATTCTTTCTCATCCTTTCCTTCTCTCTTTTTGCTCAACGTGAGAATCGGAATTATGTGAAGGAATTGGAAGAGGGAGAGTTGCAAATACGTCAGAAGCCCCAGACAGAGGGGCTTCTGATTAAGTATCTGAAATTGCTTCCTATCAAAGAGGATACGGTCTACGCGATATTATATATACCTGCGGCCTGTCCTCGTTGTGAAGCGTTGATTTCCGCTTATCATCAGCTGTTAAAAGAGAATGATAAGAAGAACAAGTTATTGCTGATTACCGCATACGAGGATTCGTCTGCGGCGAAATCGTATGTGAAGAGTAAGCGTTTTGCGTCTGACTATTTCTTGTATGATACGAAATCCACTTATTCTCATATTTTCAGCTTTAATTCCGCGGACATACTGGGTTTGTATATCTTGAAGATTGCTGTTCGGACAGGGGAACTGCTTACAGGGGGAAATCCGACCTATTGTACCTCAGCCTTTGTGCGGCAACTGAGGAACTGTAAGCGTAGAGTGCTCCCGCATGTGTTTCATACTGACGCAGACGGAGAAAAACCGTTTGAACCTTTGTCTCCTACCGCTTCTGTGGGAAAATGGAAAAGCCAAGACTTGCCGTTGGACTTGGGAAAAGACGGATATGTGTCTTCGGTGTATGACATCCCGAAGTTCGAACGAGACTACTTCTTTTATAACGATGATTTCAAGTCGGGTATTGTGCTATGTGAGAAGAAGCGGGATAAATTGGTGTACCGTACGCTTGTTCAAGCGGACAGTGTGGAAAGAAGACGGTATGTGAAGGTTCCGGAAAGCGAATATCAGGCGATGATAAAGGAAGGGAGTGTGTTCTACATACCTTTGTCTGCGAATTTGGTAGACTCTACCAAGTTGATGGTCTCTTACTCTTTGCCCGATTTGTTTATGGAGGGAAAGGATGCGTTGGGCTATGCGAACAGAGCGTCCTTTATTGTGCGTGAATTACCAACCTTGAAACCTGGAAACATGATAGGACACGAATCTGACGAACGTAATTCTCCTTTCTATTACTTCCATTTCATTTTTGATTATTTTGCGGGAAGAGTCTGGCTGGGATGCGAGAGGAGATCCTGGCCGGATGAGGGATTCACCAAAGAGAGATTAACGAGGGATCCGAAATTGGATTCTTTCAAGGATTACTTCTATACACAGTTTAATCCTACGGTTGCCACGGTGGATTCGAAAACAGAGCGAATAAGTGGGCGTTATGGAAGAATGGAGGATTCCCAACGCATCAGCCGGACGGGAAAGTATTTCAATGAGGCGGTATTCGCACATTCAGGACGGGAATTGGCTTATACAAATTCTTATACGGGAGTGATTAATGTGGTGGATAGTGTGGCGCTGGATAAACCAAGTCGTTATGTGGCGTTTGATATTGATTCCGTTTCCATACCTAAGCCGGACAGTGCCTATTTTTATAAGTTTGAGTACGGACGTTTGTATGACCGTACCTTTAGTCGGAGTGTGGCGGCGATGAAGATAGACGCACGGTATATTTATTGTTTGGTGAGGTATGGTTCTCCTAAGAGAGTGGATTTGAGGAAAGATCACTACGTGTATGTAAGGATAGACCGTAAGAATGGGAAGCGGCAAGCACACCAGTTGCCTTTCTATACGGAGGATAAGTGTTTGGGCTATGGATTGAGAGATGATTACGGAAAAATTTCTCCGTTCATTTTCCTTCGTACAAAACAGGGATATACGGTTCGCACACTTTCACTGGCTCGTTCTGAATAGGCTATATTCCTGAATTTGTGTAAAATCAGCTCTGTATAATTTGGCCAACTCGCGGGAAAGCTGTACTTTTGCAGCCGATTTAGTCCGCAAAGGCTTAAGGAAGCGATTTCATAAAGGAATCCGCCTTACGGAAAAAACCGTTTAATAATAAATTAATGTACGCAATTGTAGAAATTAACGGTCAGCAGTTCAAGGCTGAAGAAGGCAAGAAGTTGTTTGTGTATCACATTCAGAACGCCGAAGCCAACGCTACTGTTGAGTTTGACAAAGTCCTGTTAGTGGACAAAGAAGGTGACATCACCGTAGGCGCACCTACCGTAGAGGGCGCAAAAGTGGTATGCGAAGTGGTTTCTCCGCTGGTAAAAGGCAAGAAAGTGCTGGTATTCCACAAGAAAAGAAGAAAAGGCTATCGTAAATTGAACGGCCATCGTCAGCAGTTCACAGAGTTGACAATCAAACAAGTTATTGCTTAATCACTTTAAATAATTAGAAGAAATGGCACACAAAAAAGGTCAGACCAGTTCCCGAAACGGTCGTGAATCAGAGTCCAAACGATTAGGCGTGAAGATTTGGGGTGGACAGACTTGCATCGCAGGCAACATCATCGTTCGTCAGCGTGGTACTGTACACTATCCCGGTAAAAACGTAGGTATGGGCAAAGACCATACGCTTTACGCTTTGGCAGACGGAATCGTGACTTTCAAGAAAGGTAAGTTAGACCGTAGCACGGTTTCCGTAGAGCCGGTTGAAAAACCCGTTGCAGAAGCTTAAATAGCTCATTCCAATTTTACAGTATAAAAGGGAGCGTTCTCAAAAGGAACGCTCTTTTTTTGTGGGAAGATGCGGTGTATAGTGGATTGTAATTCACCGTATTCTTCTTGCTTACTCACCGTGTAATTTTCGTGGAGCGGTGAGTTTCGATGCCTTATTCACTGAGTTATTACCTGTAAGTCTCCGTGAAAAAATGATCACCATACACTGTGGGATAAAAATAAAAGATACCGACAGTGTGCTGCCGGTATCTTTGTATATAGGGTGTACTAATAGGTTATCTTTCTGAAATAACTTTTCCTGTCTCGTCCAAGGTCACGTATTTATCCCTGTCTTGTGCGTCTTCCAATTCCACCTCATACGTGATCCCAGTGGCAGATTCAATTACCGTGGCTTCATTATCTATACGATAGCCGGGATAGCTCGTTTGAATCGTTTGTTTGATAGCAGGGGAGAGTTGGGCGTAAGGAATATCCCATTGCGTGTCCACCCAGTTGGATTGAGCGTCGAAGCGCACTTCTTTTTCCGTTCTGTTATCGACGATGATGTCTACCACCGTATAACCTCTCTCGGTTTCGATGTCTACGATAGATGCGTTGGGGAAGTTCTTTTTCAGCCATTGGTCAATTTCCCCTTCGACGGGGGTAGGCAGATAGTGGTTGAAATCATTATCCTGCTCAGTTTCCACATTGGCTTTTACCAATCTTCCGTCTTCGGTGAAGAGTAAATCCACATTGGTTTCCATTCCTTGCACTTCTTTTTCCACCTCGATGATGTAGACTTTTTCCACTCCCTTGCGTTCAAGGATGTCCACTTCGTTTTCCATTCTCCAAGGAGCTTTGGAATATTCACTGGCCTTGAAAGTTTCTTGTATGAGTAAGGGCAGACTTGCGAAAGCGGTTTCTCTTTTTGTCATTTGCCATGCGCCCGTTTGGAGGTCATACCACGCCTCATTTTTGGTGCCGTTCTGATAAAATTCAGCTACAGCGTATTTACCATTTTCTATGTCCCAGTCTACGTTCTTTGCGTCACCGAATTGTGTGGCGAAGGCTTGCTGCACAGCTGTCGGGATATTAGCGGTTTCAGGTTCGTCATTACTGCATGCGGGAAGTAACAAACCGCCTGCGAGAATACACATCCAAAAAAATCTTCTGTTCATGTTCATTCTGTTTTGTGGGTTATTAATTCGAGGGAACTCTACTGAAAAGGAAGTCTTTATCTTGAAAGAGAATGCGTTCTCTTTTGGAAGAAATACAAATCAATAGAAATTCCATTGCAAAGATACAATAAAATCCGAAATAAAGAACGATATAGAAGAAAAATTTACCTTGTTGTGGGGTATAATGCAGCGGGAGTGGGGGATGGGAGATGAAATATTGGGTGAGAAGTATGTAATGAAAATGATGTGATGAACGTTTTTTACAAGTATAGGAAACATTTGTTACATATCATCTTCCTGCAAAGCGGTATCTTTGCCGCAGAAATCAATTCAAGCTTAGAGTAAATCAAACAATCCCTTCAAAATTTACAAGTATGAATCCAGCTCATTATTTAGTTGCGAAGCCCTTTCTGATTGCACTTTTACCATTGACCTCTTTTATAAATGTCTGTGCACAGGATGCGACTAAAAGCCGCACTGCCACTACCGCGTCGCCGTCTAAAGAGGAAGGTAACCGGAATGTGATGTTGAACGCTGCCAGTGCGAATGGACCTCGTGAGATTCAGATAGGACTGCCTTCGGCAGATGTCAATGTGCTTGAGAACGGTCTGCCCATCACCTATGCCACCAATCCACGCAGTGTCAATTCCATCTGGCGTTCTGACGCCAGTCTGAGCCATGTCGGTCTGCTGAAAATCTCGGAAACTGCCATTACCACAGGCAATATTGGATACGCGGTCAATTCTTTCACCACTTTAGGTCAAGAAGGTTTCAATGGTACATTGAACTATAAGTCGAATCACTTCGGTCTTCAGGAGTTCTCTCTCAACCTCAACGGGTCAATGGGCAAGGATTGGTATTACAGCACGAGTATGTATCAAGACTTCGACCCGGGCACATTCAAAATCAGGTCGACTCCTTTCCAAGATCGCACTCAACTATATAAGGCGGCTCTTACCAAACGCTATAATGACAAGAGGGGAGAGTTCACCGCTATGTATAAATATTCTAACAGCCATCCAGTTTATAATTATGCCACCCAGTCAGCACCGTTCATCTATGTAGGCGACGGAAGCGTAAAAGAATACGGAGGCTTCAAACTCGGTACCACGTCCTATCTGCCCACCGACAACAATATCACCTACCGTGATATGCGCACCGGGCAATTGAAAGAGACCACCCTTTACGATGCCGCGCTCAACCGTTCGAGTGAGGTGTCGCTTATGAATACGTACCGTTGGGATAATGGATTGACGTGGAAAGCCATTGGACGCTACGACCATTCACGTGGCGCATTGGTCTATCAATCGCCCATGTCACTCCTCCATGTAAAGGGTAATGTCGCTTACGACTATGTGCAGCGGGGACTGGACGGACAGTTGTCACCTTATACGGGTGAATATGTACAGACAAGAATGTCTTGTCTGAATGCCGGAGACATCGACGAGTTGATGTTCACCACAGAGTTGTCGAAGAAATTCAAGACTTCCACGCTGCGTGTCGGACTGAATGAGTGGTATTATCACATTGACTATGCCTCCAACACCACCATGTATGACCAAAGCGTGCCGGATGACGGCAGCTATGCCGTGCGTCTCTTCGACCAGAAGAAGCGCAGCAATTATTTCTATGACTTCAACAAGAATGCGTCGGAATACTACAAAGGGCATGAGAACAAGCTGGCTCTCTACTTGACGCATGACTGGGACATCACTCCCAAGTTCAATGTGTACTATGGCGGGCGTATAGAGTGGCAGTCGCTCCAGGGGGAGAACGCTGCCGTGCGTAACAAAAACGGAGAGTTCGTAGGACGTTTTGCCGACTACTATATAGGTGCCGCTGCTCCTGACGGTACCAAGATTGTGCCTGCCAAGCTGAGCTACGATTGGATGAACTACGCCTTCACCGCCGCACTCACTTATAAACTCACGGAAAGATTCGGTCTCACAGGCGACTTCACTTATATTGTGCAGCACCCGAGGTTTGAGAACTTTGCACCTGCCACCTTGCCCAACACAGACAAAGTATCCGTGCCGTTGGGTCGTGCCGGAATTTATTTCAACAATTCATGGTTGAGCCTTACTTCGCTGTTCTCCTATATCTCGAAGAGCAATAACAACTCGACGCTCAACCTTCAGCATGACGGCGAGATAATGGCGGCACCGCTTACCTACGACATTCAGACCCTTGGATGGACTACTGACGTGATGGCGCATCCGTTCGAAGGCTTTGACCTGCACTTTCTCTTTACTTATCAGAAACCTACTTACAAGAAGTATGAGACTTCCGTCAAGTTCTCTGACGGCTACGAAGGAAAGATTAACGCCACGGGCAACATTGTGGCCGAGATTCCGCAGGTGCTGATTGAGATTGACCCGAGCTATATGATTACGAAGGACATCAAGGTGTGGACAAGTTTCAGGTACTTCAGCAAGACCTACGCCAACATTAACGAGGCGTATTATTTCAACGGACACTGGGAAACCTTTGGCGGTGTGAACTGGCAGGTGAACAAGCGTCTCTCTCTTGGCTGCACCGTGGTTAATTTCCTCAACCAAACTGGTGCCAAAGGCAGTATAGCCGGTGCGGAACTCATCACCAAGGACGAGGCGAAGAAATACAATGGCGCATTGATGACAGGAAGCTATCTCCGTCCGTTCACTGTGGAGTTCTCCGCAAGTCTTAAATTCTAAGATCTATGAAGATACCCTTTACAGGAAAGAAAACTTACAATAAAAATAACAACGAAAAGATGAATCAAACTATGAGTCACAAACTGATAACAACGACTATGGCCGCCTTGCTTGCAACGACGGTAATACCTGCCACAGCTCAAGTGATAAAAGTGGAGCAGAAAGGCGACACCACTATATTGAATATCACGAATCCTAAAAAATACCTGATTCTTCCTATTGAGGAGGACAAAGACGAGGCGAAAGTGTTGCTGGACACAGGCTCTCCGGCTGACACATGGATGGACATTCGGTTGGCACAACATCGTGTGGACTACAAAGTTCCCTTTTTTGTCGGAAAGGGTAAGACAGCCAGAGTGAAACTGCTCAACGTGAATCCTGAGAATTTGGCATTAAAGGACATTCGGATGTCGGACACTTGGAGTGTGAAGAATACCGACTACTATCGTCCGCTCTATCACCATACTCCTTCTTACGGATGGATGAACGATGCCAACGGGATGGTGTATAAGGATGGCGAGTATCATTTGTACTACCAGTACAACCCCTACGGCTCGAAGTGGGGAAACATGCACTGGGGGCATTCCGTGAGCCGTGACTTAGCACACTGGCAGGAGCTTCAGCCAGCCATCGCACGCGACACACTCGGGCAAATCTTTTCCGGCAGTTCGGTGGTGGACAAGGATAATACCGCCGGCTATGGCAAGGGAGCTATCATAGCCTTGTACACTTCGGCCAGCGATAAGAATGGACAGATACAGTGCATGGCCTACAGTACGGATAATGGGCGCACGTTTACCAAGTATGAAGGAAACCCAGTGCTGCGTCCGTTCGATGGTTTGAAAGATTTCCGTGACCCGAAAGTGTTCTGGTATGAGCCAGCAAAGGCTTGGTATATGATTGTTTCGGCAGACAAGGAGATGCGTTTCTATCGTTCAAACGACTTGAAGAAGTGGGAGTATGTCAGTGGCTTCGGACGTGGTTTCGGTGCACAGCCCAGCCAGTATGAGTGTCCCGACTTCGTGCAGTTGCCTGTTAACGGTGATCCGAATAATAAAAAATACGTCATGTTGATGAATGTCAATCCTGGCTGCTTGTTCGGTGGTAGTGCCACAGAGTACTTTGTCGGTGATTTTGACGGGAAGACATTCACATGTCTGGACAACCCCCATGTGGCGAAATGGCTTGACTATGGAAAAGACCACTATGCCACTGTGTGTTTCTCCAACACAGGCGACCGGGTGGTCGCTTTGCCGTGGATGAGCAATTGGCAGTATGCCAATGTAACTCCCATCAAGCAGTATCGTGGTGCAAACGGCTTGCCTCGTGAACTCTCGCTGTACACCAAGGATGGAAAATACTACGTGGCGGCTAATGTGACGAAGGAGATTCTTGCGCTCAGACAGGATACAAAGAGTATTGACAACGTAACGGTCAAAGCGGAAAAGGACTATAAGGATATCACCAAGGGTATGAACGGTGCCTACGAAGTAGAGGCGGACATCACTCCTTCTGCCAACGGCTTGGCGGGCATTGAGTTGTATAACGCCAAGGGTGAGAAATCACTCATTTATATAGATATGAAGGCTGGACGCATTGTGATGGATCGGACCAAGAGCGGATTGACTGATTTCGGAAACCGTTCCTCTGTGCATGACATTGAGAAGAAGGCTGATGAGGCTGACAAGGCGAAAGGTTTGCAGCCTCTGCGAATGAGGAATGCGGTCAATTACCAGAACGATTTCGCCCTTGGAACGTGGGCACCGCTCAACCTGTGTGAGGGTAAGACATACCATGTGGATATCTTTGTGGATAAATGTTCCGTGGAGATATTCGTCGATGGTGGTCGTATCGCCATGACCAACCTCATTTTCCCCACCGTACCTTACGACTCTTTCAAGCTCTATACCCACGACGGAAAGGCTACATTCAGTCACATCAAGGTTCACAAAATTAGTCTGTAAGCATCATGAAAAGATATATTCTTATATTCATGGCTTTATTCATAGCCCTCGGAATGACGGCGGCAAACACCAAGACCATACGCATCAGTACTGATAAGACCGAACTTGTGCTGAAGGTAAATGAGCATGGACGGCTGTATCAGACCTATCTTGGTGACAAGCTGCTTAACACGTCAGATGCCGAAAGCCTTGACTGGGCAGTTTACGCAGGGTCGGATGCCAGCGTGAGTCAGCGTGGTCATGAGGCGTACATGGCATCGGGCGGTGAAGATTTCTTTGAGCCTGCCATAGCCGTGACGCATTATGACGGTAACCAGACTACCTACCTTTATTATAAAGGAGATGAGACCCGTGCCGTGAAAGGCGGTACGGAAACTGTCATCAAACTTGCCGATGACAAGTACGCCTTCAACGTCACGCTGCACTATGTGGCGTATCAGAAGGAGAATGTGATAAAAGTCTGGAGTGAGATAAGTCATCATGAACCTGCCGACATTACGCTTTGGAGGTTTGGAAGCACGATGCTCTACTTCAACGAGGCAAAGTATTTCCTCACTCACTACCACGGAGATTGGGCGCGTGAGGCTTTTCCTGCCACCCAAGAGCTGACCTTTGGTAAGAAAGTCATTGATACGAAGCTCGGCGCACGTGCCGCCATGCAGAGCGAACCCTTCTTTGAATTAGGATTAAACGCTCCGGCCAAGGAGAACGAAGGACGTGTGATGCTCGGCACTATCGGATGGACGGGTAATTTTAACTGCACTTTTGAGGTGGACAATGTGGGCGGATTGCGTGTGATTCCCGGTATCAATCCGTATGCTTCCAACTATCGTCTGAAGGCGGGAGAAGTGTTGAATACACCGGAGTTCATCTTCACATTGAGTGACAAAGGTACAGGCTTTGCCAGCCGAAACCTGCACGATTGGGCTCGCCGGTACCAACTGAAAGACGGTGAGGGCAACCGTATGACCCTGCTGAACAACTGGGAGAACACGGGCTTTAAGTTCAATGAAAAGAAACTGATTACCCTTATCAAGGAGGCAAAAGACCTCGGAGTAGATATGTTCCTGCTCGATGACGGATGGTACGGTGGCAAATATCCACGCAATAAGGACAATTCTTCACTCGGCGACTGGATGCCTATCAGCGACAAACTACCTCATGGCATCAGTGCTCTTACCGCCGCAGCCAAGAAAACAGGTGTGAAGTTCGGATTGTGGATAGAGCCTGAGATGATCAGCCCAAAGAGTGAGCTGTTTGAGAAGCATCCCGACTGGGCGATAAAGCTGCCAAACCGTGATGCCTACTATTACCGTAACCAACTCGTTCTCGACCTTGCCAATCCTGAAGTGCAGGACTATGTGTTCAATGTAGTTGACCGTCTGATGACCGAGAATCCCGACATAGCCTACTTCAAGTGGGACTGCAACAGCCCGATAACCAACATCCACTCGCCCTATCTGAAGCAGGAGCAGGGCAGGTTGTACATAGACTATGTGCGTGGGCTGTACAAAGTGCTTGATCGAATCAAAGCGAAATATCCGCAACTGCCCATGATGCTCTGCTCAGGTGGCGGTGCACGGTGCGACTACGAGGCGTTGAAGTACTTCACGGAGTTCTGGTGTTCGGATGATACCGACCCGTTTGAAAGGCTGTACATACAGTGGAGTATGTCGAAGTTCTTCCCCGCAAAAGCGATGGGCGCTCATGTGACTGACTGGAACAAGGATGCCAGCGTGAAGTTCAGGTTAGACGTGGCAAGCTCATGCAAGTTGGGTTTCGACATCAATCTTGACGGTATGAGTAAAGAGAACTTGGCTTTGTGTCGTGAAGGGGTACGTAACTTCAACCGTCTGAAACCGGTGATACTTGACGGAGACCTCTACCGTCTCATCTCTCCTTACGAGACCAACCATGCCGCACTCAACTATGTGAGCAAGGACAAGACCCGTGCGGTGCTCTTTGCCTACGATTTGCATCCACGCTATCATGAGCCTCTGCCTCACGTGCGTTTGCAAGGACTTGACCCGAATAAACAGTATGAGCTTAAAGAGTTGAATCTGCTGGGTGGCCAGAAAGGGGTGAGCGGAATCTATACGGGAGATTACCTCATGAAGATAGGTATTCCCGTGCTGACCAGTGATGAAGGGAAAAGCCATGTGATAGAATTGATGGCAAAGTAATCAACTGAGCGTCCTCCTTTTAAATGGCTCGTTAGGGCTGGGCTATTAAAAGGAGGACGTAATTTCTGTATGAATAGCGGTATGACAGAGAAAAAACAGCTGTAATATTTGGAGGATAATATAAAAAGCCTTACCTTTGCATCCGCAATTCAAAAATCACTAACGATAGGTGAGGGCGTTTAGCTCAGCTGGTTCAGAGCATCTGCCTTACAAGCAGAGGGTCGGCGGTTCGAATCCGTCAACGCCCACCTCTTCCATTAAAGGACTTCTCGAAAGGGAAGTCTTTTTTATTTTCCCACGTTTTTTGTACCTTTGCATCCCGATTCAAAGAATACACACCATGGCCAAATCAGCACTTACTCCGATGATGCAACAGTTTCATGACTTGAAGGCGAAACACCCCGATGCCTTGATGCTGTTCCGTTGTGGAGACTTTTACGAGACATATTGTGAGGACGCTATCACCGCATCCGCTATCTTGGGTATTACCTTAACCAAACGCAGCAACGGCGGAAGCACCACTACGGAGATGGCGGGCTTTCCGCATCATGCGCTGGACACGTATCTTCCCAAACTGATTCGGGCAGGAAAGCGAGTGGCTATCTGCGACCAGCTGGAAGACCCGAAGCTGACAAAGAAGTTAGTTAAAAGAGGTATCACGGAATTGGTAACACCCGGAGTGGCCATTGATGACAATGTATTGAATTACAAGGAGAACAACTTCCTTGCCTCGTTGTATTTCAACAAGGATAAGTGTGGAGTGGCGTTTCTTGATATATCGACCGGCGAGTTTCTGACTTCAGAAGGGTCTTTTGAATACGTGGACAAGCTCTTAGGGAATTTTGCCCCCAAGGAGGTAATCTTTGAAAGAGGGAAGAAGCCGTTGTTCGAGAAGTGGTTTGGCACGAAGTTCTACACCTACGAGTTGGACGATTGGGTGTTTTCTGAGGCGACCTCTAAGGATAAGCTCTTGAAACATTTCGAGGTACAAAGCCTGAAAGGCTTCGGTGTGGACCATCTGAAATTAGGGGTCATCGCTTCTGGCGCCATTCTGACGTATCTTGAACTGACGCAGCACACTCATGTCGGCCATATTACTTCTTTGTCGAGGATAGAGGAAGAACGGTTCGTGCGTCTGGACAGTTTTACTGTGCGCAGTCTGGAGTTAGTCTCCTCCATGAACGCCGGGGGAAACAGCTTGTTAGCCGTGCTTGATCGCACGATTTGCGCCATGGGAGCGAGGATGTTGCGGCGTTGGCTGCTTTTCCCGTTGAAAGAATTGAAGCCCATACAAGAACGGTTGGGCATTGTGGAGTATTTCTTCAAGGAGCCGGACTTAAGAGAACAGATATCTGACCAGTTGCATAATATCGGTGATTTGGAACGTATTCTCTCTAAAGTGGCGGTCAATCGGGTCTCTCCTCGTGAGTTGGTGCAACTGAAGAATGCGTTGGAGGCTATTTCCGTGATAAAGTCCGCTTGCGAGAAAGTGCAGGAACCCTCCTTGGCTAAATTAGGCAACCTGCTGCACTTGTGTACGGCGGCGAAGGAGTTGATAGCCAAAGATATCAAACCCGATCCTCCTTATTTGATTAATAAGGGAGGAGTTATTGCCGACGGAGTGAGTGAGGAACTGGACAACTTGCGGCAAATCGCTTTCTCGGGAAAAGACTACTTGCTGAAAGTGCAAGAACGGGAATGTGAGGCTACAGGTATTCCGTCCTTGAAGATTGGCTACAACAGTGTGTTCGGCTATTATATAGAGGTACGAAACACTTACAAGGACAAAGTGCCGCAGGACTGGATTCGAAAGCAAACATTGGTGAACGCCGAACGGTATATTACCGCCGAGCTGAAAGAGTATGAGGAGAAGATTTTGGGAGCCGAAGATAAAATCTTAGTCTTGGAGACCAAACTCTATAATGACTTGGTGATGGAGTTGGCGGACTATATTCCTGACATTCAAGTGGACGCTAACTTGGTGGCTCGGCTTGATTGTCTGCAAGCCTTTGCCAATGTGTCGTTGGAGAATCGTTATGTGCGTCCGGTGGTGGACGATACTGACGTGATAGATATCAAGCAGGGAAGGCATCCGGTGATTGAACGCCAGCTTCCTCCAGGAGAGCCTTACATCGCCAACGATGTGTATTTGGACAATGAGACTCAGCAGATTCTCATCATCACAGGGCCGAACATGGCCGGAAAGTCCGCCTTGCTCCGTCAGACGGCACTTATCACCTTGATGGCGCAGATAGGTTGTTTCGTACCGGCGGAGAGTGCCCGTATCGGCATGGTGGACAAGATATTCACCCGTGTAGGAGCCAGTGACAATATTTCGGTAGGGGAGTCCACGTTCATGGTAGAGATGACGGAAGCCGCCAATATCTTGAACAACCTTTCTTCCCATAGTCTGGTGCTGTTTGACGAGTTGGGACGAGGCACTTCTACTTACGATGGTATCTCTATCGCTTGGGCAATCGTGGAATACATTCATGAAAATAAGAAGGGGAAGGCCAAGACGCTGTTTGCCACCCATTACCATGAGCTGAACGACATGGCCCAGACCTATCACCGCATCAAGAATTTCAATGTGTCGGTGAAGGAAGTGAACAACAAGGTCATCTTCTTGCGCAAGTTGGTGGCCGGAGGCAGTGAGCATTCCTTTGGTATTCATGTGGCGAAGATGGCGGGCATGCCTTCTTCCATCGTGAAGCGGGCGGATGAGATATTGCAGAAATTAGAGCGAAACTCCCAGCGGGACGGACTGGGCAAGCCTGCCACGGAAACTATTAGCAAGCAAGAAGGGGTGCAATTGAGCTTCTTTCAGTTGGACGACCCTGTACTCTGTCAGGTGAGGGACGAGATTCTACATTTGGATGTGAACAACCTCACCCCGTTGGAAGCGTTGAACAAGCTGAACGAGATAAAGAGTATCGTAAGCGGGAAATAAGGGAGCGATTGCTGCCCTGCAAAAGGGCGGCTTTACACATTTAATAAAATTGAGCATTGTGCCGGACTGTATGCGATAACATTGACAATCTGAAACTGTAATTTATCATGCTCAAACTTTAGCATACTTTTCTAAGTTCTTTTAAATTTACTTGTACGCCTATATTTTGCCAATTAAAGAGCCATCCTTACTTTTGTCCCTGTGAAATATCAGGAATAAAAGAAAAGTTGTTTTTATGATGAAACGAAAGAAATGGACAATGATTTTAATGAGTTGTCTGTGGTGTATGGCTGCTTCGGCAAGGGACGTACCCGTCACGATGGAAGAAGCTGACTCGCTCTTTGCCAGCCGTAACCTGGAAGCATTGGCGGCCAAGTACAAAATCAAGGAAATGGATGCGGAGGCCGCACAGGCTAAACTCTACGCCAATCCCGTCATCTCCATCCAAGAGAATGTATACAATCGGCTGAATCACCGCTTTTTTGACTTTGGAAGCAAAAGCGAGCAGGTGTATTCCATAGACCAGCTTATCTACATTGCAGGACAACATGGCAACGCCTTGCGACTGGCCAATGCTAAGGGAGAGACCGCACGGTATGAGTTCACTGACTTATTGAGGCGTATGGAGGGAGAGATGCACAAAACCTTTGTGGCACTCTATTTCGCACAACGTAACATCGGAATGTTCAAGAACGAGATTGTGTCCTTGCGGAAAATGCTCCAGCAGCTTATCACACAGGAGAAAAAAGGTAACATCTCTAAAATCGAGACCGCCCGTATCCAGGCTCTCTTACTTTCGCTCACTCAGGAACAAAACCAGTATCTTTCCAATGCGGAGGAATTGCAAAGCAAGCTGAAGGTTTTTCTTTCTTTGCCAGAGGAAGATAACCTTGTGGTCGCATTCAATGACGAAGGATTAGACCGATTGGCCGAAGTCATTCCCAATTGGAGTGAATGGCGCAATGCGATGGAGGCACGTCCTGACCTCAAACAGGCTGCCAGCGTGATAAAAGAGGATTCCATCCGGATAAAAGTAGAGAAGTCTAATGCCTGGCCGGAGTTGCACATCAACGGACAATACGACCGCAATGGAGGTTACTTTCCTAATTATTTTGCTGTGGGAGTAACCGTTTCCATTCCCATCTTCAACCGTAATCAAGGTAACATACGGAGGGCGAAGGCACAGATGGCGGCAGACCGTTATCTGTATGATAATAAAAGACAACTGGCTAAGAGCGAGTTGGCGTTGGCAATGGAAAAACTACAGCGGAACATGAAACTCATCTCCACCATTTCCAATGAATATAATAAGGTGGACATAGAAACCTTGTTCGAGGGAGTAAACGAGAACTACCGCAAGCGGAACATCAGTCTGCTGGAGTTCGTGGATTTTTACAATACATATAAGAACGCCAAGCTCGGAATGGCGGATGTACGCCAAAGGGCATTCCAAGCCATCGAGGATGTAAATACTGCGGCAGGAAAGAGAGTGATACAATATTAGCGACAAACCAGAAGCAGACACTTCACAGAAAAGACAGACAATGAAATTGAATTTGAAAGGCGCATGGCTGTGTGCCGGGCTGATGGCCGGACTTGCGTTGGCTACAGCTTGCACAGGCACAAAGAAACAGGCAGAGATTGACGTACCGAAACTGACCGACTCGTTGAGTAAGGTGGTCACAGTGGGTGTGGTACAGAGTCAACCCTACCAAGATGAACTGGTACTGAACGGACAGGTGGATTGCGACCCGAACAAGGTGGCACATATCTTCCCCATGTTCGGCGGTACGGTCATACGGATGGGGGCTACCGTGGGCGACTACGTTCATAAAGGGCAAGTACTGGCCGTGGTACGCTCCGGTGAGGTGGCCGACTACGCCAAGCAGCGGAATGACGCAGCTATGCAACTCATTGCCGCCAAAAGAGAGAAAGCGGCCATCCACGATATGTATAAGGGAGGAATGGCTTCCAGTCGAGACCTTGTGCAAGCCAACAAGTCTGTGGAGAACGCACAGGCAGAACAAGCTCGGTTAGGGGAAATCTACACTATCAATCATATCACCGGCAACTCCACCTACCAGATAACCGCACCTATCTCAGGCTTCGTCGTCACGGCGAACATCAATCCCGACATGCAAATCCGCTCCGACCAAGATACGGAGCTTTTCACTATTGCTGGACTGGACAACGTGTGGGTGGTGGCCAATGTCTACGAGAACGACATCGCCAAAGTGAAAGCCGGTGCGCAAGCCCGTATTACCACGTTGGCTTACGGAGACGGGAAGGTCTTCACTGGCCAGATAGACAAGGTATATCCCGTGTTGGATGAGGACAGCAAAACCGAGAATGTGAAAATCAACATGTCCAATCCGGGTTATCTGCTCAAGCCGGGTATGTTTACCAATGTGTATGTGTCTGTTCCCTCGAATGGATTGAGCTATCCCGCTGTACCGGCGGAAGCTGTGGTGTTTGACGACAACAAGTATTACGTGGTCACGGTGGATGACAAGAATGTACTTTCCTACAAAGAGGTGCATGTACTGAAATCGGGTCAGTTCACGGACTATATAGACCAAGGTCTGCAACCTGGCGAACGCATCATTGAACACAATGCGCTGTTGGTTTATAACTCTTTAAAGTAGAAACAGCATGAAAAAGTTCATAGACCGTCTTGTCACCTTCTCCCTGCGGAACAAGTTCTTCGTGTTTTTCCTTACGGGACTGGTGCTTATCTTCGGTGTGTACTGCTTCGAGGAGACACCTGTGGATGCCTTCCCGGATATCACCAACACCAATGTGACCATCATTACCCAGTGGCCTGGACGTAGTGCCGAGGAGGTGGAGAAATTCGTGACCATTCCGCTGGAGCTGGCCATGAATCCCGTCCAGAAGAAAACCATCGTGCGCAGCACAACCCTCTTCGGTCTGTCTGTGGTAAACGTCGTGTTCGACGATCATGTGAAAGACGACTACGCCCGACAACAGGTGTATAACCTAATCAGCGCAGCCGACTTGCCCGAAGGGGTGAAGCCGGATGTACAGCCAGCCGTAGGTCCTACGGGCGAGATTTACCGCTACACTCTCCAGAGTGATACTCGCTCCGTTAGAGAACTGAAGACTTTGCAGGACTGGGTACTGGATCGCCAGTTGCGTTCCGTGCCGGGAGTAGCCGATGTGGTAAGCTTTGGTGGCGAGGTGAAAACCTACGAAGTGCAAATCAATCCCAATCAGCTCTCTGCCTACGGTATTTCCAATATCGACCTCTATAATGCTATTGAGAAGAGTAACTTGAACGTGGGCGGTGATGTGGTAGACAAAGGCTCGCAAGCATACGTGGTGCGCGGCATCGGATTGATGTCCAACATCAAGGACGTGGAGAACGTGGTGGTGAAGAATGTGAACGGTACTCCTATACTTGTGAAGAATGTAGCCACCGTCCGTGAGTCTGCACTTCCTCGTCTGGGACAATGTGGAGTGGGGGACAAGGACGATGTGGTGGAAAGTATCGTGCTGATGCTCCGTGGTTCTGATGCGGGTACGGTAGTCCCCAAGGTGAAAGACAAACTGGCCGAAATACAAAAGCAGTTGCCGAAGGATGTGAAGATTGTACCCTACTATGACCGTACAGACCTCATCCACCTGGCCGTACACACTGTGCTTCACAACCTGGCTGAAGGATTAATTCTCGTGACCATCATCGTCTTCCTCTTCATGTTTGACTGGCGCACTACGGTCAATGTGGCCATCGTCGTGCCACTGGCCTTGCTCTTCGCTTTCATCTGCCTCTATATAAAAGGTATGAACGCCAACCTGATTTCGATGGGTGCCATCGATTTCGGTATCATCATTGACGGTGCCGTGGTAATGGTGGAGGGATTGTTTGTGGCGTTGAGTGCCAGGGCGGCAAAAGTGGGAATGCCTGCCTTTAACAAACAATTGAAACTCGGCCTCATCCGAAACGTGGCCAAAGACCGGGCAGTGGACGTGTTCTTCTCCAAGCTCATTATCATCACGGCCTTGATACCCATCTTTTCTTTTCAGAAAGTAGAGGGAAAGATGTTCAGTCCTATGGCCTATACACTGGGATTCGCCCTCTTGGGAGCCTTGATATTCACCTTGACCCTGGTGCCGGCTTTGTCCTCCGTGCTGCTGAAGAAGAACGTGAAGGAGAAACACAATCCCTTTACCCATTTCCTCACCAGCCATTGCATCAAGGCTTTCCACGTCTGTCAGCGGCATAAGCGTGTGGCACTGTGTACCTCCGTGGCGGCTGTCCTCATCAGCTTGGGCTGCTACTTCCTCCTCGGGTCGGAGTTCCTGCCAGAACTGGATGAAGGATCCATCTATATGCGTGCCTCCATGCCCAGCAGCATCTCGCTGGAACAAAGCACCCAACTGGCCAACCAGATACGGCGCAAGCTGCTGAAATACCCCGAAGTGCAAGATGTGGTGAGCCAAACAGGCCGTCCGAACGATGGTACGGACCCTACGGGCTTCTATAACGTGGAGATGTTAGTGAAAATCTACCCCGAGGACACTTGGAAGAGTGGGTTGACTAAAGAGCAGTTGGTGGACAAGATGTCCAAAGATTTGAGCGTGTATCCGGGTGTGGACTTCGGCTTCTCACAACCTATCTCAGACCAGGTGGAAGAGGCCGCCAGTGGGGTGAAAGGAAGTATCGCCGTGAAAATCTACGGTGACGACCTCAACCAGATATCGGATTACTCCAAACAGGTCTACAAGATTCTGAAGGGTGTGCGTGGTATCACCGACTTGGGGGTGATAGAGAATATCGGACAGCCGGAACTGCGTATTGAGCTGAACGAGGCACAACTGGCCCGGTACGGGATTGATAAAGAGACCGTGCAGACAGTCATCGAGATGGCCATTGGTGGAAAGAGCGCTTCCATGATGTATGAAGGTGAACGAAAGTTTAACATCATGGTGCGTTACGAGAAAAACTTCAGACAGAACGCTGAGGCCATCAGTAAGATACTGGTACCCGCCGCAGATGGTAAGATGGTACCTATCGGTGAGCTGGCTACGATTCGAGACTTGACTGGCCCGTTGCTTATATTCCGTGACAATAACTCCCGTTTCGGAGCCGTTAAATTCTCCGTGCGTGACAGGGATATGGGCAGTGCCGTGAAAGAAGCGCAGGACAAGGTGAACGCTAAAATCCATCCCTCCAAAGGTTACAAGTTTGTATGGGCTGGCGATTTCGAGAACCAACAGCGTGCCTCCAAGCGTCTGGCTGAAGTAGTGCCTATCTCACTGGTGCTTATCTTCATTATCCTCTATGTCCTTTTCGGCAATCCGAGAGACGCAGGATTGGTATTGCTTAATGTGCCGTTTGCAGCCGTGGGAGGTATTCTGATACTGCTTATCACGAGGTTCAACTTCTCTATCTCCGCAGGTGTGGGCTTCATTTGCCTTTTTGGTATATGTATCCAAAACGGTGTAATCATGATTAGTGATATCAAAGGCAACCTAATGCGGAGAATGCCGCTGACCCAAGCTGTGGAGACGAGTGTAAGATACCGTATTCGGTCCGTACTGATGACAGCCATGATGGCCATGTTAGGATTGATACCCGCCGCCTTGAGCCACGGTATCGGCAGTCAGAGCCAACGTCCGCTGGCCATCGTGATCATAGGCGGTCTGGTAGGAGCTACTCTGTTCACCCTCCTTGTCTATCCGTTAATTGTGCAAGGCGTGTATCGCCGTGTACTCTACAAGGGCGGACGTTTAGACGAGCGTAAACTCTAAACATCACCTCCATTTCATCTTTCTCTTCATTGTTGAATCCCCTTTTCTGGCGTAAAGTTAGGAGAGGGGATTCGTTTATCTTATAAAGCGAAAAATAATGGGGCTGCAAATTTTCATTGGGTTTCGGGGTATCGTAGAACTGTGCTATCAATATATCCTACTTTTTAGAAGGCAAACGTTAAGACTGGCCTATTCCAAGTAGATAACTTTTGTAATACGATTACACGGGTGATGTAATCCTGTTACATGGCCTTTGTAATGTGATTACACAAGCGTTGTAATCCAATTACACAGCCTGTGTAATTGGTTATACACACATGTCGGGCGAGTCAACACAAGGGCGGTGAGAATCCACTAAAAGGACGAAGAAGAAAAAGCACGGAAGAGTATGACGCTGATAGACACATCGGACTATGCTCAGTAGAGACGCGATTCATCGCGTCTCTAATTACGGTTATACTCGTTCGTTGGCCTAAATCTTTCTCCTTAACGATTTTTACTTCTTACTTTAAACAGAAAGACGTAACTTTGCAGGGTAAATCAATACAACCATACAAGAAACAGAAAAAGAACTAAAAGACATAGACAATAACAAGAAGCATTAGCTATTATTTCGCGTTCAAAAGAAAAAGCCTGAGAAACTGATTTCTTTCAAGAATCGGAATAGCAAAATGTTTGCGGAGAAGCTTGAATATTTCAAGCCTATGGTTCATCATAAAGTTGGTGTTTGCACCGAATAGGTGTAGACATTTTCCATGATGAACCAACGGGTTTGTTTCTCAGGCTTCCCGTGAACGCGAATGGAAAGGTCTGCACCTTTCTTTTATTCCGTATTCCAGGACAGTGATTGATAGTCTACTGCTCAAAAACTATCAATCATTATGGCGAACAAAAACTTGAACGATGCCAAGAAGGCAAAGAAGGATGAGTTTTATACCCAGCTCACTGATATTGAACGGGAGTTGCAACATTACTGGCCACATTTCAAAGACAAAACCATCCTATGCAACTGCGACGACCCGTATGAAAGCAACTTTTTCAAATACTTCGCTTTGCATTTTAACCATTTCGGCTTACGTAAACTAATTTGCACATCCTACAATGGCTCGCCAATACAAGGCAGCGAATTACCCTTTGATGAATGGAAAGAACCTGAGCGGAAAGCCTATAAAGTGGAAATCACCGAAGTGAAAGACCTCAACGGGGATGGAGCAATAGACCTTTCCGATGTACGCTATCTCTTGCAGAACGACAAGAACGTACTCAGTACCTTGCAAACAGGGGACTTCCGTTCCCAAGAATGTATTGAACTGCTGAAAGAAGCAGATATCGTAGTAACCAATCCGCCCTTCTCTTTATTCCGTGAATATGTCGGACAACTGATGGAATATGGAAAGAAGTTCATCATTGTAGGAAATCAAAATGCGATTACTTACAAAGAGGTATTTCCTTTAATAAAGGATAACAAGATATGGCTTGGCTATGGCTTCAAAGGAGGAGCAGCTCACTTCTTCTCTCCTTATGAAGATATTGCTACCGCAGGAGATCACAAGAAAGGTATGATAAGAGTATCAGGAGTAAACTGGTTTACCAATCTTGAGATACCTAAGCGGCATGAAGACATAGATTTGGTATGTCATTATTCCCCCGAAGAATATCCTACGTATGAGAACTATAATGCTATAGAAGTAAGTCGAACAAATGATATACCTTTGGATTATAAAGGAGTAATGGGATTACCTGTTACTTTTCTTAACAAATACAATCCTACACAATTTGAAATCGTAGGTGCAACAGAAAGTGAAGGAGTTGGACTTTCAAATGGCCTATGGCGTCAAGGAGGTGAGAAGAAGGCTATTGTGCATGGAAAGAGCAAATATAAACGCATTTTCATACAAGCTAAAAAGAACCATTGACATTAAAAACTATGATGACCATCAACCAAATAAAAGTCACGGTGAGAGACATTACCCGTGGCTATGTGAATAGTGAAGAGCAAGGCGTGAGAGGCTATGACGGGAAACTCGACATCCGTCCACCTTATCAGCGGGAGTTCATCTACAACGAGAAAGAACAAGCCGCTGTCATCAAGACCGTGCTGCACGGCTATCCCTTGAATGTGATGTACTGGGTAAAAAGAAACGAGGATGCGGAATGCCCCTACGAAGTAATGGACGGACAGCAACGCACCCTGTCACTTTGCGAATATGTGTCGAACAAGTTCAGTTATGAATGCAAGAACTTCTGCAATCAGCCGGAGGACATACAAAAAAGAATCCTTGACTATAAACTGACCGTCTACGTCTGCGAAGGAGAACCTTCGGAAAAGCTCGAATGGTTCAAGACCATTAACATCGCCGGGAAACCGCTCAATGAACAGGAAATAAACAATGCGGTATACGCTGGTCCGTTCGTATCAGATGCCAAGCGGCATTTCTCTAAGTCTAATTGTGGAGCCTACAAGCTCGGCAAGGACTTGGTATCTGGTAAAACCATCCGGCAAGACTTCTTGAAGAAAGCCTTGGAGTGGATGGCAGCGCATGAGACATGGGAAGGCCATGTCCAGTCTCCAGTGGGCTATATGGCAGCACACCAGCACGACCCAAACGCCAATAACCTATGGAATTATTTCCAAAACGTCCTGAACTGGGCAACTACGAACTTTGCCTTAAAAAGCTTCAAGGAAATCATGAAGGGCGTGGACTGGGCTTTCCTCTATGACCAATTCCATACAGAAACGCTCGATACGCAAGCTCTCGCAATCCGCATACGTGCCTTGATGCGAGACAGCGATATACAGAAGCCGAACGGAATCATCCCTTACGTGTTGACGGGTGACGAACACAGCTTAGACTTACGGTCATTCCCCGATGATATCAAGAATGCCGTCTGGGAGGAACAAGGGCATAAATGCGCCCTTTGCCACAAGGAGTGTGCTCTCGAGGAGATGGAAGGTGACCACATCACACCGTGGAAAGAAGGTGGACGCACCGTAAAAGAGAACTGTCAGATGCTGTGTAAGGATTGTAACCGAAGGAAGGGGACAAAATAGTATATAAACAATAAGTAACATGACAAAGTTCATCCCGTACTTATGGGACGCAACGTATTACCGTCCTAATGCAAATACAGTTGAAGCCATAGAAGAGGCGAAGGCAGGTAAATATGCGGGAACATTAAATATGGACAGCTTTGAGTCGTTTATGAAATCCGTAAACGATATCAAATGAAGCATATTAGATTCGAAAAATGAGGCTGTGTCGTAATTAAGGTTTTACGGCGCAGCCTCTTTTTTGCGTTCCGAGGCT
>CAVDHB010000001.1:0-31937 GCA_963608705.1 Prevotella sp. P5-108 | reverse complement strand
TTTTGTCTGACAGTCTCATATTGCCATTGGTGTCAATCTCATAGATGTTGTTGTCTGAGCCTTGCGCATACGCTTTCCCCTGTTCATCAAAATCAGTTGCGGTTATAAACCACTTGTTAAACAACAGCTCTTTTTTGTTTGGCTTTAAAAATGCTACGTGTCTCTTGAATTTAACAAGACGATATCCGCTTTTTAAAGTCCTTATATGCATATCCCTTAGCGGTGCCCTCTTGAATTGTGCTGTAAAACTGTCTTTCGTTTGGAGTCTTGACTTGTAATTCGGCTGATAGTCGGGTTCGTTAAGTATGAGTTCAAATCCTTGGAATTGGAATCTATTGAAATTAATATCAATCACATGTATGATAGTACTATTATTAGAAAGGACTACTCGATAATGACATGAGCCAATCTCTCCGTCCAATAAATCTGTTTTGAAGATTTTCTTGTACGATTGTGATGTATTCCAAACTGCTCCATTAAGTGCATTACGTAACTTTCTCATCCATTGCACACATACATTAAAGTACCCTTTCCATTCATTAAAAGAATATTGGTTTTCAAAATTAAGTGTGCAAATACGATCAATCTCCGTATATATTTTAGAAGACAGATAGACGGAAAGAAGTTTATCGTTTACCATACTTCGCATTATTTGCTTTCTTCTCCAGTTTTTCCCAGGCTTCCTCTACAGATATGAGATGATTCCTCCGTATATAATCTTCGATTGGCTCGTTTATACGAGTAATTCCATCTTTAATGTCTTCTAGAAAAGAGGGCACATCGCCAATCTTTTCTCTAATCATTACTTTTTTCTTTTCCATAATACCGTCTCTTACTTATACATATTTAGTTCTCGGCAAATATACGGACAATTACCGTCATGGGGAAGAGGACAGGGTGATAAATTGAGTGGTTTCTGTAAGATTCCCAACATCTAAAGAGCGGGCGGTTCTTCTTTTAAAGATGGCTGACGGCAGATGAGATTAAGATCTGCCATCAGCCTGTCGTCCTATGGGCCTACCCACCAGGGAAAATCGTCCGTCTTGGAGTTGGTGGTACGATTGCGGATAATCATTTATTATAATAGGTGAAACTCATCATATTGACGAAGACTATCTGTTGCCTGTTGGCGAAGCGACCTGAGTCGGATGGCAAACTTTTTCTCCGTCAAGGATCCATTGATTTGGGGCTCCCTCCCATGCTCTGCTACCCACTTGTTCACTTCAAGCAACTTCTGTACCAGTCGGTCGTTAAGAGTTGGAGTTTGGGGCTTCGGACGCACATCCGCCAACAGCGGGTCGTCAAATATCTCTAATAGTTCTTTTGGCCATTCCATTTTAATTGAAGTTTTTAAGTTATACTTCTGGCTCAAACTCCAGCCCCATCATTTTCCGAATCTTCAGATTCTTGAGCTTCTGGTAAGCGGCAGCTAGTTCTCTCTCTTCCGGATCAGGAGAGTTGATGTCTGGGCGTTTGTCATCATGTGCTTTCACCCATTCCGTGCAAGGTCCGAAGAGCCTCTTTGCTCGCTCCAAAGTCATGTCAACCTTCTGCTCTGCCAGCGAATCTTGTATTACTTTTAAGGTTGGCTTATCTATCTGTTTTGATAACACCTCGTAGGCACGTTGAAAAGGATTGATAGAGTCGATGAGATTGATGCTCAGTTGGTCGATGTTGATTATACGAGCCAACCTAATCAATCGATTGCCCTCCGATTCCTGTTCCTTGCCGCCCATCATAGACGAAGCATCAAAATCTATCGGATTTCCTTTGTCGTCCACGATGTCATTGCCCTTGATTAGCGTATCAGACACGCACCATTGACGCACTTCCTCTACTTCCTCATCCGTGATGTCGGGATATTTCTCCCTAATTACCTTTGGTATCAGCACCTTTGTAATTGTCTCTGCCGTGGTGCTTCCACTGATGGCTTTCACCACTAAGTCATCTTGCAATATAGATGCCTTCAAGTCGTCCAACTGCTCCTTTACGATGCGTTTGGTCTTGGCACTCGACAGCGGTTTCAATCCTTCTATCACCAACGTACGTGGATTCATCTGACTGCCCTCATCATTGTCTACGTCCTTTACAGTCTTGAAGTGCCAACTGGGAGCCATTACCTGTTCCATCAAGAGGGAGGCAGTGATGGCTTTCAAAAAGTCATTCACAGCCACCTTCACCTCAGGTTGGTCGGCATCGGGCATCCCTATCATATTGATAAACTTAGCGGTTTCCTTTCCCTCGCAATCTCGGGTACAACGACCGATGATTTGCACCACCTCGGTCAAGGAGCCACGCACGCCGATGGTCAGGCATACCTCACACCACTGCCAGTCGAATCCTTCCTTCGCTGTACCCAAGGCGATAATGATGTCGATGTCATCACGGTTCTTCATGCGCTGAAGATATCCCTGCACCAAGTTGCGTGTCTTGGCATCGTCTTCCACCAGGTCTGCAACTTTCAGCAGACGCCCATCTTGAGTTCGCACATGGTATATACCACCATTATTGTCGTCACGACTCTCCACGGTACCTATCACCTTGATAATCTCGTCAGTCTCGGTGTACTTACCCAGTCCGCTGGAAGCACGGGAGTTTACGTTCGGAATATGGATAATAGTCTTTTTAGTAGTATCAAGCACCTCTGCGATATGATCGAGATAACTGCCGTGATAGAAATGATAGCCCAGGATAAGATTCTTGAGATAGCGATAGCCGTTGAGCTGCTGATAATAGGTGTAGGTCACAGGATAGAAACGAGCTTCATCCTCTACCCTCAGTACAGGCACGCCATCGCCACGGAAATAACTGCCTGTCATGGCGACGATATGCCCCGTGGAATTATTCATCACTCGACGTACAATGTCGCCCAGCCCACTGTCTGCATCGGCACTAGTATGGTGGAACTCGTCAATGGCCAAGAGACAGTCATTGAACTTGTCATCGCCAATTTCCTTCATACCATTGCGTAGGGTGGCATGGGCACAGACGAGTATCTTTGCAGAGTTTTGATTGAAGAACTCGACAAATCGTTCTGCCTTATCATGTTCATTGACGGTGTCGCAGAGGTTGAAATAAGGTGTTACTTTCCAGTCAGCAAAGAAACCATACTTCACCAAGTCAGTGTTTTGAAAGGAGCGACCGATGCTCTTTTCCGGCACAGCCACCACCACCTTCTTGATGCCTTGATTCTGCAACTTATCCAGTGCAACAAACATCAAGGCACGACTCTTTCCAGAAGCAGGCGGTGCCTTGATAAGCAAGAATCGTTGGCGGCGAGCTTCATAAACCTTGGCTTGCATCTCTCGCATACCGAGGGAATTTGTTTTGCTCGATGTGCCTGTTTGCTGATATTTGATATCTACTATGTTGTCGTTCATCTGAGTCATAATCCTTTATTTCCTTTCATTCTTGTTTACCATCATTTTCTCATAGAGTTTGAAAAGGCATTCCAGGCGAACCTCATCATTAGGGAATGGTGAGCCAGGATAGCAACTCTCCACAATGCAATCCAATTCCTCATGTTCCTTTCGTAAATCCGCTGGCATCTTGTCGAGATTGTAAAGATCGGCAAGAGTCTTTCCTGGATATTTCTCTCTAACCAATAAAACTTCCGTTGCCGCTTTTTCTATCTCAAGCTTCTTGACATCGGAGATGGATGGGAAGGGGAAAGTATTGTAACAGAGTTCCGCAGAATATCTATAACGAGTTTCCAATCGACCACAAACTGCACGTACCCATAGCATATGCATCTTACTGGTGAGAATGCCGAAAAGCCACAGAGAAGCATCATAAATAACACAAGCAGAATCAGAAATTATCGTCTCTTTATCCGTTTCTTTATCCAAAAAACCTATAGGAATATATTTCCTTCGCTCTGAAGATACACGAGGAATGATAATCTTATCCCTATCTAATAACATAGGATGCTCCCTAAACTGATATGGTTTTTCTGCCAACTTCAAACAAGATGGGTCTGTACTGTTTAATCTTAGTTTTTTCGTACGTTCTACCCGACTATGAATTTCTTCGTTTTTCAATGCATCGTTCACATCGGACTCATCTATCCATAAACAATATTTAAGTTTTCCATTAATAAATTCGTCTGCACCATAGAGTTTCTTCACATAATGACTATAAGATGGGTATTTTCTAATAAAATCTTCATACTCCACTTCATTAAACAACAAATTATTGTTGTCATAAGGCATACAGCCAAAGCATAACTTCGGATACCCTATAGGAATATGTACATCCTTGTAAACTATCGCCCTCGTTCCAGTAGACAAATAAGGGCTAATCATCGTTGTCTCTATTTGTTTGTTTTCCGTAAATAATCTTTTCTTTGCATTGCTCTTATTTGCAATACCAACCACTACCACAGTGACACCTGCATTATTTTTAGCATTATTTTTCCATTTAAAAGAGGTGTAAGCAAACGAAATTTCCTCATCCATCCCTAAAATTAGAGGCCAAAGCACAGAAACTTGTTCACCTTGGCAGATAGAGTTCGTACTCACATAAGCATATTTAGCTTTTGTTCCAAAGATATATTTTGCCCCTAAATAAAACCAAATGGAAATGTAATCTAGTATCTTACGATTCTTCAAGCTACCAAACGCAAACTCAATATCTTCTTTCTGTTCCCTAGTTTGATATCTTTTCCCAGAATACGGCGGATTACCAAACACAAACACTTCCTCATCCTTGGTATGAGGACACACTTTCTCCCAATCTACTCTGCAAGCATTGGCACATTTGATTTGGTCAATCTTATGCAAAGGCAAAGCTTTGATGTTCACACCAAAGTCTGCATGAAACTTATTATTCATCTGATGCTCGGCAAGCCAAAGGGACAGCATCGCTACCTCGTGGGGGAAGTCGAGCAGTTCGATTCCATAGAACTGGTCTAGGCGAATACAAGAACCATCGATGAAATCAAGCATCTGCTCTGGCGTACACTTCTGGCGAAGATGCAAAATGTCCATTTCTAACAAGCGAAGCTGCTTATAGGTGATAATCAAAAAGTTGCCACTACCACAGGCTGGATCGAAAAACTTCATCTTGCGCATTCTCTCCAACAAGCGGTTGCAACTATTGATAATCGGCTTGCAATCATCCATGAACTGATTGCAAGAACACATACTCATGTCATACATATTTTTCTTTTGCTGATAAGCATCCACGAGTTTCTTATATTCACCTCGCAAGTTATCCAAGAAAAGCGGCTTAATAACCTTCATGATGTTAGGTACACTGGTGTAGTGCATACCTTCCTCGGCACGTACCTCTGGATTCACCACTGCTTGAATCATGGTTCCAAAGATGTCGGGATTGATGTCCTTCCAATCCAAGTTTCCACTCTCAATAATGATTTTCCGAGCCTTGCAGCCCATCTTTGGTATCGAAATATCAGTGGCAAAAAGAGCTCCATTCACGTATGGGAACGCATTGATTTCCTTACTTATCTCCTCGTCTCGGTCTTTCAGATCCACATTCATCACATGAAAGGCGGCATCTATCATCTCACTGAGGTCGGAACCATCTTTCTTGGTAAACTGCTTGATGAAGTTGGTGAAGAGGTGTTCGGCAAAAATGCCTGTGTCTTCAGCGAAGAAGCAGAAGAGCAAACGAGAGATAAAAATATTGAGGTCGTGCAGGTCGTCATCGCTATTATACTCATTATAGGCGCGAATTTCATCATGCAATTTGGCTAGCTTTTCGGCCGCTTTGACATCGGCCATATTTTCATCCTCGGTATGTGCACGCTCTACATTCATCAGTGGATAAAAAAAGCCAAAGTCACAGTGCATCTTCGTGAGTTGCCGCTCATAAGTATCATGCTCACGGGTATCAAAAGCAATGAGAGTTTTACCATCGCTAACGGCTATAATCTTTGGGGAAGCCTTACGTACTTGCCCGTCCATCTTCAATGCCTCCAAAGTTTCCGTAAGCCTAACAGGCTCTACGGCACGATAACAGAACAAGCCCTTTATGAGCAGTCCATCGAATGTCTTCAAGACACCCTTGCCCTCCTTGTATCTCGACACATCCTTCTCGCTTTTGCCAAAGGCTTTCAATATCTCGTAGCCCACTTCAGAGGCTAGTACTTGCTTTTCCTTCAAGACCTTGAGTCTGTGCTCTATGTCTTGATAGCCAGGCTGTTTCTTCTTCGCCATAGACAGCGGTTGGCAAGCTATTACATCGCCGACTCCCTAGCGAAAACCAACCATATAGATAAAGGTGATTGAATAGAAAAGGCGTAGGAATCATATCACATCCATATCCTTGTCTTTCAAGGTCGTAGGAAACCTATGGTACCAAGGATAAGAAGCAACAGATGCCTACGCCAACTCTTGTATATGTCAGATAGCACAAGATGTACCCTCTCCATACCAATATGGAAAGGACACACCTATGCCCTGTTGTATATACACAGTGGGTAGACGCCCACCGCTGTCTTCCTCTGAGTACCTTTTTTGAATTTCCTACGTTCTGAAAGATCAGAAGAATACGTTAGTAAACGTCTTTCTTTATGTAAAATATGCCAAGCCGCAGATTCCTCGGCCAACATCTCTTTGCCAGCCATTCACAGCAAGACCTTGCAAAGATAATGAAAAGAATTGGAGCTTACAAAAAAGTGATGATTTTTTGAAAGTCTCAACACTGCTCTTTCATTTCAGGATTGTGTTGCCACTCAAGAATATGCTCCCCAGAATATCCATCCTTTGATTTTCAGCAAATAAATAGGTCGAATGGCAGTGTTTTCATAACTTTATGGTTGCAAAACAAACAGAGTTATGAATAAATAAAGTTCGGCAGACACAATCTCAACAAATTCCGCAATATTAGGACAAGGCAAAAAGCAAGATGCTCAGAAGAGTCCGGCAATCATGTCAGCTGCCCATATCACTAACTTCACCATCAGATAAATGAGATAACACAAGATAAGGATGACCACGAAAGACCAGAACGCTTTCTTGCGCACACTGTGCACCACTTCCGGATCATCGTTCACATAGCCCACAATCATCTTCAGGTTCGCCACATAAGAGCGGTGGAAGAAGTCAAGGAGGTCACCGATGAAAAACGGAATCATTCCCAGCAGCACGTCCCACAATATGTTCGCAATGACTGCCAGCGTAAGCGGAATGGATTTCACCTTGAAGAGAGAGAAATAAATGTAGGGCAGCACGAAAACAGTGGTCAGCATATCTCCAATACCACTGGGAATGAGTCCAATCAGTGGATCGAGACAATACTTGTCCATGTACTTAGCCGTCTTCTCCATCATGCGATAAGACATACAGGACTGCAAAGCCTCTCTTTTCATCGCTTTCCGCAGCTGCCGCTCCTCCTCTTTCTGTTTCGCCCGTTCGATACTCGACCTTTCACTTGAATAATCCTCCACTCCCATTTCCATAGAGGCATGGTTTCTTCTTGAATCTTCCATATTCCTACAGATTTATAGTTCAATCATATTCTTCCCCTCAAGAAAATCCTCAAACTCGCTTTCGGTCAACTTGAAACCGCCCAACTCACAGAGCACTTCCAACAGTATTCACCCAGCGCATGATTTCCTTTAGCCACGCACTTTTGTGGTCTATACGGGATTTCAATCGCAAAGGTAGCACAATCTCAATTCAAAACGTAGTACAAGTCAAGAAAAAGACTAAAGTTTTCGCAATAATGTCAGTCCATAGTCCCTCCCGGCTATATAACATTTCTTGTGGCCGTCTCCTCTGTCCAGATTGGTCGCTAACAGGGCTTGGCCGATACAAAACATGCCGGTCTTGAAGGTGTCTCCCACCTTTAACTTGCACCGTTCCGCCTTCACCACCTTATAAGTGTTCTCCCCCAAATACTCCACTACGCAACAGCGGTCGGGCCTCCATCCGAGTTCCAGTTTGTCTCCGACCTCTAAATCAACACCTTGTATCATCTGCTCTGAAAAGAACTCAGATTCCACGTGTTCTCTGCGGTATGACTCACAGAAGTCTGTCCAATCCTTATACCCCACAAAACGAGAGAATATGGAAAGTGTCTCCTGTCTGAAGGAATGAGGATAGCTCACATAGCCCCAAAACCGTTTTACAGAAGAAAGGCTCACATGTCCTATTTTCGCTTTCTGAATCAGCGATACCAATTCAACGAAATCTCCGGGAGACACCAACGCTTTCCCGCATTTCTTTTCCACCAGCTCTTTCAAGGCTTCCCTTATATTGCTGGTCTCTATATTGTCTTTCATACTCATCTTACTTTGTAACCTCCTTTTCTGTTTTCTGGGTGGTTATCTGTTTCTCATCCCGACTTTCACGTTCCACCCGTTTCTCTTCTTTTTTCTCCTCTTTCTTCACGGTCTTCCTGCTGGCCACCGCGAAGTTCCCGTCCTTTTGGTTCAGGAAACGCAGGTATTTCCGGCAGATTTTAGGCGAATACGCATTGAAGATATTATTGGCGAACAAGATGTCCGTAATCTTATGCTCCGCCACGTACCGCTTCATGTTCTTGGTGAAATAGCGGTAGTCCACCACGTGTACCTCCTCAAAGGAATAGAACAAATACCCCGGAAGCGCATTGCCGAAACTGTCTTTCAGAATCATCACCCTCCGATGGTTCTTCACTCCTGTTACCACCCTTGTGATACGGGTGTCACCTCCCATGAAAGTGCAATAAGCTCCGCCACTTCCGTCTTTATAATGGTAGAAGAAAATGCCTTTGTAAGGCTTCCCCTCTCCGATCACCTGATAGTTCGCATTGATTTTGTAGTCCGTGTAGTAGGTCGTGTACTTCGCCGACTTGGGTACATAATACACGAAGTCCTCCGGCGCACGCTTTAGCGAGATGTCCCTGGAATATCCGTACATACTGCCCACATACCCTCTGACCACCTTACGCTGATAGTCCGTCAAGGGTTTGAATGGCACTCCGGCCACTTGTGCAAACTTCCTCGCCGCATAGAACGCGCCCAAGGGAGACCAGTGGTGGTCGGTGCGGAGATAGATGTCCTCCGCCACATGCCGCCCCAGCTCGGTGTAAATATCCACCGCCTTCACATTCCTGTCCAAATGAGCGTAGATATTATTGATAGTCAGTCTTTCTTCTTTCGTGCAGCTCTTCGCCTTGTCGGGGCAGTAGAAATCCACCGCCGTGGGAATAGCCATACAATACACATTCACTTTTGCGCCGAACGCCTTTTTATAGGCATTCGCCGCCTCAGCATAGGCGGTTCCGCCTTTCGCACCTCCACCGTAAGCCATCAAAGCCCGCACCTTCTGTCCCTTGCCCACAATGATAATGCCCAAGTTGGCAATCTTGGCGTTCTCCTCCGCCGTGATGTTGTTCTCGTATTCGGCAATCTCCCTGCCGTCATCTCTCATGTCTTGCAAGGAGGTGGTCTTCCCCTTCTTGTCCGCTGAAGCGTGGAAGGTGATTTTATCCTCTTCCGGCGCAATGCCCAAAAGGTCTTTCTCCTCCATGCTCAACGCCATGAAGACATCCCGAAAAGGTTCACTGTCGCTGTACCAAGAACTGACACGGCGCATATATTCGCCCGACTTCAAGCTCTCCCACGAAAAGGTCGGGAAAGCGGCCAGCTCACGTTTCTCCAACTCCGAGTATTTACTACGGGGAAGGACATTGAACACTACCGTGAATCCCATGAACAGGACACCTGTCAGCACTATGTAAACTACTTTATATCCCATATCAGAAACGAGTATAAATGAAGGCATTATTCGTGGCTCCTACCAACAGTGCCACACTGACCACCAAGAGGAATACGGACACCAGCAAACGTACCGTGACTGAAGACAATTGCCTTGCATGAGGATGTCCGCAGAAGACCTCCGTGGAGATTTCACGCACCATGTCATAAACGGGAAGACTGAATAACAGCCCGGCCATCCAAAGTCCGAAGTTGTCCAAGAAGGCGCTTTCCACCGTGAAGTCATACAGTGTCTTTCCGCCTCCGAACAACACATGGAAGAAACGACTCATCCGTGAGAAGTCGTCAAAATAGAACACACCCCATCCTAATACAACTAACAACAAACTATACACATGAAGGAAGAAGGTGGGCACACGGTGAATCACTTTCAGCAAGGTGTACTTCTCCAGCATGACAATCACACCGAAATACACGCCCCAGATGATGAAGTTCCAACTGGCTCCATGCCACATCCCTGTCAGGAACCATACCACCAATATATTAAACGCTTGATGGCGACGGTTTCCACCCATCGGGATATACACATAGTCCCGGAAGAAGCTCCCCAAGGAGATGTGCCACCTGCGCCAGAAGTCCGTGATGGACACGCAGCAATACGGATGCTTGAAATTCTCCGCAAAATGGAAACCCAGACAACGCCCCATGCCGATGGCCATGTCGCTGTAGCCGGAGAAGTCGAAGAATATCTGGAAGGTGAAAGCGAGAATGCCTATCCACGCCCCGGCGGTGGACAAATCCTCCATGCCTCCGCCCAAGAACTGGTCGGCTATCTCCGAGAACTGGTTGGCAAGAATGACTTTCTTCCCCAGTCCGATAAGAAAGCGGAAAGCTCCTTCCGAGAAGTCTTCCAAATTGACTTTGCGCTCCGTTATCTCTCTCGCCACCAAATCATACCGCACAATCGGCCCGGCAATGAGCTGCGGAAACATGGAAATGTACAGCAACAGGTTGACGAACTTATGTTGTGCCGGAGCTTGTCTGCGATAGACATCCACCAGGTAGGAGACGGACTGGAAGGTATAGAAACTGATACCGATGGGCAACGCTATCTTGGGAACATTGACCGACAGCCCTATGTCCTGAAGTATTCCCGCAAAGAATCCCGCATATTTGAATGTACCCAGTAAAAGCAAGTTACAAGCCAACCCCAGTACCAAAGCCGCTTTCCGATGTCTTCCGCTTTTGTCTATCCCCAGTCCAGCCAGGTAATTGAGGCATACGCTGACTAACATCAAGAATACATACACGGGTTCTCCCCATGCGTAGAACAAGAGGGAGAAAGCCACCAACACTCCGTTTCGCAAAGCGGTGGTATGCGTGAGTTTCTTGTCCGTTCCGTAGGCTATGAGATAGCACAGCATGAAAGCGGGCAAGAACACAAAGAGGAAGAATAAATCGGAAAAGACCATGGTTGTTTAAGCAGGGTTTTAGTATAGTTCGTAGGTTTCCCAGTAGTCTTCATATTCCTTTCCCGCCTCAAAATCTGCATCATTAGTTTGATAAGGCCAATTAACCTTCACCTTATCATGTCCTGTGAATCTTGCACCACCACTTCCCATCAAGAAAGGTACAAACTCATCCGTATCCATACAGATATAAGCTACATATGTGTTTCTTGTCTGTTGACCAGCCCCTACATCGTTCCAAATACGATATATTAAATATAGATGACTACCGTATATTTTATAAGCTAACAAATCACACCAACCTTCCAATGACTCTGGCGTACTTCTATCTTCTCTAAGCAAAGGAATGGAACGACTTCCATTAGAATCCTCCACTCTGATAGTTGGGGATATATAAACGACATTATCATATCCTGGATTTTCTTTTGGATCAGCTTCACCCGCTCTTTCGATATAATACGTTTTTCCCTTATATGTAGTCAATTCCTCTAAAGGAATAGCAGCGGAATCAGTAGTAGCAGAATCCACCGCCGCACTATCCGCTGGAATGAAATCCATACTGCCACCACCCCCTTGTGAGAATACTGATTTTATTTCAAGACATGACACAATAAACAGAATGGCACAAACTAACAACACCACAAAATCCACAGGCTGTCCACTCACTATAGGGAACTTGGACTTTCCTTTCCGGCAAAGCAGAATTATCAGCACAATAGCTCCCGCTATGGGAACCAAACTGACGAAAAGCCATGTCCATGACAAACCCGCATCTCGCAAACGACGAACCGTAAGTGCCAGACTCGGCACAAGAAGCCCCAAAGAAAAAATCGTAAGCACAAACTGTGACATGGGAGTCTGGAAAAACAGGATGCTACCTTGCGCACTTAAATAGCAAATCTCCACGAGCGTCACGGACAAAAGCATATACCACGCATACGCCCACCAGAACTGTTTACGACTGGTAGACGAAGTAAAGTCCGCATAATGCTTGAAGAAGGGATCCACAAAGAAGCAATAGAACCAGCCTCTGTCGGATTCCTCCTCCAATTCTTCTTCAGACTCCGTTTCCTCTCTCTGGGGTATCATATTAGCCGGTGGCAGCGGTGATTGTCTGTCCTCCAACTCTTCTTCAGACTCCGCCTCCTCTACTTTGGGAGTTATCACCTGCGGCAAATATTCCGTTTTCTCCTCCTCTTTAGGAGAAGAAGAAGCCGCAGCTGAAGCATGCGCTTCCTCATCCAGCCATTCTCCGCAATACCGGCACTTCTTGGCTGACGCCATTATCCACTCCCCACAGTAGGGGCATCTTTTCTTCTTATCGTCCATTGATTACTTCATTTGGAAATGCAAAAATACAAGGCTCATTTATGACACACAAGCAGAAATCAGTTCAAGTTGGTTCAAATCGTTCTTTTATGGATGGAAAAAAGAGAAATCGAGCCAACCCTTTACCATATCCTGCACAGAATGTGAGATACGCATTACCTCTATATATGCATCAGGGAAAAATACAAACAACACAAGGAGAATGCACATATCGAGTTCAAACGTCGTAAGCGAAGAGTTTATTAAAAAAGATTTGATTGGCCTCAGCCCTATCAACTCACACACATAGGCACGCAAAGTGACCCCTACTCCTTTTCTGAAATAATTCTCGAACACTGTATACAAGTCCAAAAGAATTACAAAGTAAACCAGACATAACAACCACATCGCTTATTCTGCTTTGAAGTTAAATCTTGACTTGATGACATTCTCTATGGTCACAGTGCCCTTACTATCATTGAAAGCGGGCTGCTCCACCAGTTGTTCCGTCTGATTGACAGCCACCTCCTCCACATCGTCCGTGAATATCTTCACGTCATGACCTTCTATCGTTCTCATAACTTAGTTATTTTTGATTTACGGACGCAAAGGTACAGAGAAGGTGTCGCAAAACATGATACAAGCTGTAAAAAAGTGAATGATTATCCGCAATTGTATCACTAATAAACATTGAAGTGGTTTAAACTTTTCTCCGATTTTGTTCGGTAGATGCTTTATGTGGATAAATGACGTAAAAACGCAAAAGGCTTCGATAGCCAATGAAGCCTTTTGCGATGGCTAATGAAAAAGGCTTCGATAAGGTGTGAAGCTATTTGCGTTAATAACGCTAAATTCAGTGGAAATAGTTTGGGGCAAGGAGCTGTTTGCAGACTATGTTCTGAGCGATGTCTTCATTTCTCGTTTTGCCTCTACAGAAAATCCGAAAGAAAAAGTTTAGACCACTTTATTGTTTAGTGGTACAATTGCGGATAATCATTAAAAAGAATCAAGAAAGATGACTTTGAGAAGGCTTGTTAAGTAAAGAATCTAACTCATCCTCGCTCAGCTTCATAAGCTGGCATACCTGTTTCTCTGTCATGCCACTATGAAGCAGCTGGGTAGCGATGGCAAACAGCTGTGCATTTTGCTTCTCAAGCTGAGAGTTCTTTTCAGCCAACTGTGAGTTCTTCTCAACCAGTTGAGAAGTTTGTTGAGCTATCTGCGAGTCCTTCTCAGCCACCTCTGCCGACAGAGCCTCTATCTTCTTATCTCGTTTCTTCACCTCCGCCTTCTGCTCATCTATTGCCAGAAAATACTCGTCCTCCACGTTCATCGTCTGACGCAATTCCGCATCTGCCGCCGCCGCTTTCAGACGGTGGAGGATGTAGAGCATATCCTCGTCACCGGCGTACTTGCTCTCGTCTATGCTTATCAACTGCCTGTTGTCCATATCTTTGTTGGTTTGGTCAAACACGCTCAGCACCTTGTCCAAGCGGTTGTTTATCTGACCATGCAGAAGGGGTATCTGCACAATAATGCTGTCGTGTATCAGACTCTCGGCGAATGCGTCGGGAAAGCCATCATGAAGCTCACGACCCTCGTAGTCATAGGGTTTATGACGGAAGTACACCACAGGCTCCCTCACCTTACCAATACGATGACCAAGTAGATACACGGCCACCATCGGGATGCCGAAACGTTTGTGGTCCTCACCTTCCATAAGAGTCGACGTGGAGCTGTACTGCACGCCAAGATACTGGCGGAAGCGTTGCACCTCCGTGTCGAGCCACGTCTTCTGAAGCTCTATCAAGATCAGACGGGTGCATCCGTCCTCCTCTTTCACTGTGGCAGAGAAGTCGATGCGGAACATGGACAAGTCGTCCTTCCGTCCGTTGGAGTATTCGTGCGGACGGGCTTCCACCTCCAACACCTCTTTCTTCAGAAGAGCGGAGAGGATGGTCTTCGTGATGCGCTTGTCCTCCATAAGGTACTTGAACACCGAGTCGTAGATGGGATTCGCTATGTACATGGTGATTCATTCTGAATGGTTTCGATACAAAGGTAGTGACTTTATCCTAAATGAACAAACACCAGTACGAAAAATGAAACCATAAAAGACAAGATGGGGGATGAAGTAAATTCAGTCATATGTCTTATTCATCGGAAGAACTTTTCGCGGCATATATGAATAGTCACCACAGAAACCATGTGGAAGTTGGAGCATAAGAATAGACAGCACCAACTTGAACCAGCTTTCATTTGTATGCTGATTCCTTTTAAGTTTCCACAAGGCAACAAGAATTACCGTAGATTCTTTTCAAGAATAGACCTTACTTCCTCCGCTGAAGGACTTATGGCTAAGATCTTTCCATCACGGCCTACAAGAAACGTACTGCCACCACTGTATCCCACACCATAATGCTGCCATATCTTGGCCCGATCGTTTAATTCAATCAGGTTGAGCCAAGGGTATTTGTCGCGCTGTATGGCCATACGCATGTCATCGGCTTTTTTCTCACGAGCCACCCCGACGATAGTAAAGCCCTTATCCTTATATTCTTCATACACAGGTATCATGCTGCGTGAAACCCTGCGGCACGGTCCACACCATGAAGCCCAGAGGTCTATGAGGGCTACTTTACCCTTTATTTCCTCCGACAAGGTATACAACTTACCCTTGAGGTCTGGTGCCGTGAAGTCATAGTACCGTCCTCCTACACGTATCTGTCGCGACACACTCCATACGCTCATGTATTTGGAAAGATGAAAGCCGCTCAGCTTATTGGCGTACACCTTATTATATATGTCCTGTATCTTCCGTCCTTCCTCACTGTCTGCCCTTGTCTTGCTTGAGACATCATAAAGACAAAGCAGCCCCACATGACCGGGATGATTACGAGCATAGTCCATCTCATACTCAAATGACGCACGAAAGGCTTCGCCAATACGCTTTTCTGTTTCTGCATATTCTGCCGTGTACAGCATTTTCTTTTTAATCAAAGTCTGCACTTCATTCGCAACGAGCCTTACAAGACTGTCATTGCCTCCGTTTTTTGCCGCCTGCATACGCTCTTTCAGAATCTTTCCTTCTGGTGTCAGGTCACGTCCTTCCCGCTCCATCCGTTCACGCTCACGCAATGGCTGCATGATGATATCATCCACTCCACGTTTGACCTTGGCAAGCTCCGTATTCAATGGAGTGGCAGCAAAGTACTTGGCTTTGCTCTCCGAAGAGAATGTCACGTTGACTGTATCACCTTCAGCGAAGAACTCCACGTTTTTGCCACGACCATTATTATCGTATGACGTAATCTGCATTGCCTCTATCCCGTCAGAATAAAAATCGTAGGCAAAGCGTCCGTCACGGAACGGTATGGTGTCGGACTTACCAGTCCTGAAGTCAACCCCGACACGGTTCATTATAATCATACGTGCCGTAGTGTCGCATATCTCCCCCCTTATGTGCGTGTGCAGTCTTTGAGCTTGTGTTCCAAAAGGAATGGCAATAATAACTGCCGTCAGGAAAATAAATTTTCTTATCATAATAGTGTCTTCGAAATGATTTCAATACAAAGGTAGTGACTTTTTATCCTAAATGAACAAGATAGTCAAGAAAAGCCTCTTTAGGAAAGCTTATTAAGTAAAGAATGTAACTCGCCCTCACTCAACTTCATAACCTGACATACCTGTTTCTCTGTCATGCCGCTATGAAGCAGATTGGTGGCAATGGCAAACAACAGTGCATTTTGCTTCTCAAGCTGTGAGTTCTTTTCAGCCACTTGTGCCGATAGAGCCTCAATCTTCTTGTCTCGTTTCTTCACCTCCGCCTTCTGCTCATCTATTGCCAGAAAGTACTCGTCCTCCACGTTCATCGTCTGACGCAATTCCGCATCGGCTGCCGCCGCTTTCAGACGGTGGAGGATGTAGAGCATATCCTCGTCACCGGCGTACCTGCTCTCGTCTATGCTTATCAACTGCCTGTTGTCCATGTCTTTATTGGTTTGGTCGAACACGCTCAGCACCTTGTCCAAGCGGTTGTTTATCTGACCATGCAGAAGGGGTATCTGCACAATAATGCTGTCGTGTATCAGACTCTCGGCGAATGCGTCGGGAAAGCCATCATGAAGCTCACGACCCTCGTAGTCATAGGGTTTATGACGGAAGTACACCACAGGCTCCCTCACCTTACCAATACGATGACCAAGTAGATACACGGCCACCATCGGGATGCCGAAACGTTTGTGGTCCTCACCTTCCATAAGAGTCGACGTGGAGCTGTACTGCACGCCAAGATACTGGCGGAAGCGTTGCACCTCCGTGTCGAGCCACGTCTTCTGAAGCTCTATCAAGATCAGACGGGTGCATCCGTCCTCCTCTTTCACTGTGGCAGAGAAGTCGATGCGGAACATGGACAAGTCGTCCTTCCGTCCGTTGGAGTATTCGTGCGGACGGGCTTCCACCTCCAACACCTCTTTCTTCAGAAGAGCGGAGAGGATGGTCTTCGTGATGCGCTTGTCCTCCATGAGGTATTTGAATACCGAGTCGTAGATGGGATTCGCAATGTACATGGTGATTCGTTCTAAATAGTTCCGATACAAAGATAATGACTTTATCCTATATGAACAAACACCTGTACGAAAAATAAACGCCTCACGATAAAGCATCTTGCGTATGTGCTTTCATTTGAACCAACTTGAACCGACTCAAAGTTGTACAGAGACAACTTTTCCGCTACTTTTGCCAAGAATCCTAAAAAAGAGTATATGGAACAAGGAACTAAGCTATGTCCGTATTGTGGAGGTGAAATACAAGCCTCCGCAAAGAAATGCCGACATTGTGGTAAATGGCTGGAAAAGAAATGCCCTGCGTGTGGCGAGTGGATTAACGTGGACGCAAGAAAATGCAAGCACTGTGGAAGTTGGGTAAGCGACTATAGCAAATGGAAGTACGAGAAGGAGACAGGCTTCACGCAGCCTGAGCCAAAGCCATGGAAAACGCAACCCTCACAACCGATTGACAAGGAAGCATTGAATGACGCTTTGGACGATCGTGAAGACGCTAAAGACGCAAGTTGTCTGCTTTCCATCGAGTCTGTGGTGCTGGTGGTTGTCTACGGCTACTACTATGATTGGTCATGGGTGGGCTACGTGGTGGCTTTCGTGGTGCTTGAGATACTGTTGGCCATTCGTGTCACCCGTGTGATTTTCTGCCTGGGAGCTATCTTATTGTGGGCTTTAGTTTGCTACGAGCTGTGGGGTACTTGGGCCGCAGTAATCGCAGCGATTGTCATAGCCATATTTCATTACCCGGCATTTAGTAAAAACTTCAGCGAATGATGGAAAAACAAACAGAAACAAAACATTGCCCATATTGTGGAGAGGAAATACAAGCCTCCGCAAAGAAATGCCGTTACTGCGGCGAGTGGCTCGTGAGTGTGGCGAACCGTCCCCAATCATCCGTAGACACTCCCAAGGAACAAAAGGAAGAGACTTCTTCCAACGGTATAGACATGTATGATGTCATGATGGGCATAGACGTTGTATGGGGATTGATAAAGACGGCTGTACCTATTATATTACTCATCATTGCATGGAACACTAAACCTGCCCACGAGAAACACGTGGAAGAAATTCGCCAATCCGTAGCCGACTGCACAAGGGACAAAGTGAAACAAACCACCAACCTGTTTGTTCCCAGCCTTGGCACATTGGCATCCACTCTGATGGAAAGCAGTGATATGGATGAGGACGTTATGCAGGTGTTTGACCAATACAATAAGATACGAGTGAAGGATTCATGGTTTTGGAACACGGGTAAGATATACAACGCCACTCACCCTCACGGAGTGACCGCAAGCATCGGTCTGTTCGGAATGGTCATTCCGTTGGTGGATTGGGATGACTATAAGTTAACCGGCAAAAAGTCCTACTCCCTTCCTGACAGGACTGAGGCTGAATGAGGCTAATGATTATGTAAATTCAGGCATAGTCAATGAAGGCAGCTTCGATGGGCAACGAAGGCTACTTCGATGGCAGAACAGTATTTACCTGAAATGTATGCCGCTACTCCTCATTCAAATTTCTTCTTTCCCGATACGCAAGCGGAGTGCAACCCACCAGCCTTTTGAAGTATTTGCAGAAGAAGCTTGGATTGGGGAAATGGAGTTCTTTCGTTATCTCGGCTATTTGCAAATGACTATGGCGCAATTTCACTTTGGCGGCTGTAACCACCGCCTTGTCTATCCATTCTTTTGCCGTGATGCCACTTGCCTTTCGAATCACCGTACCCAAGTATCGCTCCGTGAGACATAGTTTATCAGCATAGAAAGACAACTGGTGTTCCTTCTGGCCATGAAGATTGACCAAATGGATGAAACGATTGAATATGTCGTGGCTGTTTGTATGGATGGAAAGTCCTTGAGGAGACTGACTGGAAAAGAGATGGTTGTAATAGGCCGTAATGGTTGCGGCCATGTGATAAGTCGCTGGGGTGTCCTCAGCCTTTCCTGACGGCAAATTCTCATTATTCTGCGCCAGCGCAATCTCACACAGCATACGATACATATGGTCAATCAACAATCCTTCCGAGGCTGAAATCGCGAGAAAACCATTTTTCTGCTTTCCGTTGAACAAGTCGGGCAAGGAACCTTGATGAATCAGATGAAACAAGTCGGCAGGAACTCCCATGCCCATGAATTGAAAATTGTCGCTTACGTCCAAGAGTTCTATAATGGTACCAGGAGTAATGAAGACGATATGTCCCGCAGAAATGGTGTATTCTTGCAGATTGATGATTCCATGTATATACCCTTGCTTGAGATAGCCAGTACGGTAATCTTCAATCAGATACGGACTCCTCCCCTCCTGCTGTATGAATGGCTGAAAGATATTATTCATGTCTATGACCACGCCAAGCCCATCCCTGAAAAAGCATTTGCTTGGAAGTTGAATGCGATTGTTCAGCGTGTCAAATATGTTTTGCAATGTGAGTAACTGGGGCTGTTTCATATAGATTCTTACTATTATCTTAGGATGGTCTGTTTTCTCTAAATCCGAGGCAAAGATAATAAATACTTGTAGAACATGGCTATCTTCGCACAAAGAGAATACAAAAAGGACATATCTTCCTTTCTTTGGATAACGGGTTATTTCTTGCTTCGCCTTACCTTTGCATCAACAAAAATACAGAACAAATGGACAAATACCTTATTTTACTTATGATGACTCTGCTTTGCGTGAAAGTACCAGCAGGCGCACAGACAAAGGCGCAGGCTATCACAACGCTTTCGCTGGAAGAATGCCGACAGACGGCACACGACAACTATCCCGTCATCAAACAATACCAACTGATAACCCAAGGACGTGACTACACAATAGAGAACGCAGCGAAAGGTTGGTTACCCCAGTTAGGTGTATGGTCTGGCGGATACGCCTTTACAGACCTATTGAAGACGAATGAGCAGATGAACCAGATGGGCTTAGCTATGAAAAACTGGATGGCAAATGTATCGGTTTCAATTCACCAGAAAATATTTGACGGAGGACAGATTACAGCTCAGAAAGAGATCGCTTTGGCACAGGCCGATGTGCAGAAACACCAGCTCGATGTGACGATGTACGCTATCAATGAGCGTATCGACCAACTTTATTTCGGAATCCTCCTGCTCGAAGAGCAATTAAGACAGAATGAATTACTAAGGAATGACTTGTCTACGAGCGAACAGACCATCCGGAGCATGATGAGGAACGGCGTCGCCAACCAGAGTGATCTCGACGCCATCCAGGTGGAGCAATTGAAGACCGTCCAACAAAAAGAAGCATTACAGGAATCCCGAATGGCTTATCTCCGAATGCTGGGGGCATTCATGGGGAAAGACTTGAACGAGAATATGCGACTGGAGAAGCCGCTGGCCGTGGTTTCTGATGGCAACAGAGACGTGAACAGACCTGAACTTTCTTATTACACATCCCAAAATCGCTTGCTTGATGCCCGACGCAAGCAACTTGACACCCGTCTACGCCCCACTGTCTCCCTCTTCGGTGTGGGAATGGCACATACCCACATTTCAGACAGAATACACAATGGTTTGCTGGCAGGCGGCATTTCCGTATCTTGGAACATCGGAACATTCTATACACGCAAGAACGATATCCGTAAATTAGAGGTACAGAAAGCATGGAATGAAAGTCAGCGAGAAACCTTTCTTTTCAATAATCGTTTGCAAAACCAAGAGACAGAAGGAGCTATCGCTTCTCTCCGTAAGCAAATCGCACAAGATGATGAGATTGTCCGACTACGAGAACGCATACGAAGCAAGAGTGACAAGAAAGTGCAGCTCGGAACAGAAAGTGTGAACGAGCTTGTCAGGGATATCAATGCGGTGAGCCTTGCAAGAGCGCAGAGAGCACAACATGAAATCATGCTCTTGAAGGAAATTTACAAACAGAAAAATCTTAATAACCAGTAAACAGAATAAAGATGAAGACGATAAATAAGACCTTACTCATAATGACAGCGTTGACAAGCCTTTCCTCCTGTGGTGAAAAGGAAAAGCTGTATGACGCGACAGGCGTGTTCGAAGCGACGGAGATTACAGTGTCAGCCGAACAAAACGGTACACTCTTACAGTTTGATGTAAACGAGGGAGAAAGGGTTGGCCACGACCAACAAGTAGGCTTGATTGACACTGTGCAGCTCTATCTCAAAGCCCGGCAGATTGGTGCCACCAAATTAGTGTACGCTTCCCAGCGGCCGGACATGGCCAAACAGGTAGCGGCGACCCGTCAACAACTGGCAAAGGCTCAAGAGGAGTACAACCGCTTTACGGAACTGGTAAAAGAAGGTGCCGCCAACCGCAAGAGTCTCGACGACGCAAGAAGCCAAGTGCAGGTGCTGAAACGCCAGTTAGAGGCGCAGTTGTCCTCACTCAGCACTTCCACTAACAGCCTCAATGCTCAAATGAATACAACCGATGTACAAAAACTCCAAGTGGCAGACCAACTCAGGAAATGCCATATTCGCACCCCTGTCGCAGGCACCGTACTGGAGAAGTATGCCGAACGAGGTGAATATGCCACGACGGGAAAACCTCTTTTCAAAATAGCTGATATCGATAATATGTATCTCCGTGCCTACCTCACATCCGCCCAGCTGAAGAATGTGAAGATTGGTCAGCGGGTGAAAGTATACGCCGACTATGGGGACAAAGAAAAGAAAGAATACCAAGGCAAGATTACCTGGATTTCTTCCAAAGCGGAATTCACACCGAAGACCATCCTTACCGAAGATGAGCGTGCCAACCTCGTGTATGCCGTCAAAATAGCCGTGAAAAACGACGGATATATAAAGATTGGAATGTATGGCGAAGTGAAACTATAGGACTACACGCTATGGCTAACGTAATAACAATCAGCAATGTGTCGAAAAGATACGGAAAGGTTAAAGCTCTTCAGCAGGTGAGCTTTTCCGTAAAAAGCGGAGAGACTTTCGGACTCATCGGCCCAGACGGTGCGGGAAAGACCTCACTCTTCCGCATTCTTTCCACATTGATTCTTCCCGATGAGGGGACAGCGACAATGGGAGGATTCGACATAAGGAAAGACATGGGGGAAATTCGCAAAATCATTGGGTATATGCCTGGCAAATTCTCACTCTACCAAGACCTCTCCGTGGAAGAGAACCTGAGCTTCTTCGCCACAATCTTCGGCACGACAGTAGAACGGGAATATGAAAACATCAAGGCTATCTACTCACAGATAGAGCCTTTCAAAAAGCGAAAGGCAGGAGCTTTGTCTGGGGGAATGAAGCAGAAACTCGCCCTCTCTTGCGCCTTGATTCACAGACCCACCATCCTCTTGCTCGATGAGCCGACCACGGGAGTTGACCCGGTGAGTCGCAAAGAGCTTTGGGAAATGCTCGGAACACTCAAGGAGCAAGGTATCACCATTGTGGCGGCCACCCCTTATCTCGATGAAGTACGCCGGTGCGACCGTGTGGCTTTCTTGCAGGAAGGTGTGGTGAAGGGTGTGGATACCCCGACAGCCATTTTGGAAAGATTCAAGAATATTTTCAACCCTCCTATGATTGCACACGAGAAGCCAAATGCCACGAAAGCAATCGCAGACGGGAAGATGGCTAAAGAAAAGAAGGAGAATGTCATCGAGGTGGAACATCTTGTAAAAGCCTTTGGTTCTTTCCATGCGGTTGATGACATTTCTTTCACCGTGAAACGAGGAGAGATTTTCGGATTTTTGGGCGCAAATGGAGCAGGAAAGACCACGGCGATGCACATCCTCACTGGCCTGAGCCAACCGACAAGCGGCAAAGGCAAAGTGGCGGGATTCGACATCCGTACCGAGTTTGAGCAAATAAAGAAACACATCGGATACATGAGCCAGAAATTCGCACTTTATGAGGACTTGACCGTGCGCGAGAACATCCGCCTTTTCGCTGGAATCTATGGAATGAAAAACAAGGAGATTAAACAGAAAACGGAAGAACTCCTTGCGAAGCTGGACTTCACCAGCCATGGCGATGACATCGTGGCGAGCATTCCACTGGGATGGAAACAGAAGTTAGCTTTTTCCGTGAGTATTTTCCACCAGCCGGATATCGTGTTCCTCGACGAGCCGACAGGAGGCGTTGACCCAGCTACACGACATCAGTTCTGGCAACTCATCTATGAGGCAGCTGATACAGGCATCACTATCTTCGTGACCACTCATTATATGGACGAGGCAGCGTATTGCGACCGTATCTCCATCATGGTAGACGGAAAGATAATGGCTCTCGGCACACCCGAAGAGCTGAAGCAAACATTTCGTCAACCAGACATGGATCATGTGTTTACCCATTTAGCAAGGCAATCCACAAGATAATGAAACAGTTTACAGCTTTTATCCTCAAAGAGATGAGACACATTCTGCGCGACAAGCGCACGATGCTCATCCTTTTCGGTATGCCAGTGGTAATGATGTTGCTTTTCGGCTTCGCCATATCCACGGATGTGAAGAAAGTGCGAACCATTGTCGTGACTTCTTCACTCGACCATCAGACGCAGCAATGTGTAGAGGCTCTTGGGGCTAACGAGTACTTCAGTATCCTATATAAAGTGCAGACACCCGCAGAGGCAGAACAGCTCATCCGGCATCAAAAGGCGGACATAGCCCTTGTTTTCGGACAGGATTTTGCCTCCACACATTCAGGTGTTCAAGTAATCACGGACGGAACAGACCCGAACATGGCACAACTCTATGCCAATTATGCCACGCAGATTCTTATGCAGACAAGCATGAAGAGTCAACCCTCCAGCCTTATCTCCACCAAACTGCTCTTCAATCCGCAGATGCGCAGTTGCTACAATTTCGTACCCGGCATTATGGGGATGCTCTTGATGCTGGTTTGTGCGATGATGACGAGCATCAGCATCGTGAGGGAGAAAGAAAGGGGAACGATGGAAGTCTTGCTCGTCAGTCCAGTTCATCCGCTGGTGATTATCACAGCCAAGGTGTTACCTTACCTCGTACTTGCGTTCTCCATGTTGGCAAGCATCCTTCTTATTTCCTATTATATATTGGAGGTGCCAGTGGAAGGAAGCCTCTTCTGGATATTTGCGGTGTCCGTCATTTATATTCTGGTGGCGTTGTCGCTCGGACTGCTTATCAGCACCATAGCCAAGACCCAGCTGGTGGCGCTGCTTGCTTCCGCCATGCTATTGATGTTACCCTGCGTAATGCTTAGCGGCATGATATTCCCAGTGGAAAGTATGCCAGCAGTCTTACAATATATATCAGCCATCCTGCCGCCCAGGTATTACATCTCGGCCATACGGAAACTCATGGTCATGGGAGTTGACGCAGACAAAGTGGCACATGAAGCCCTTGTCTTGCTCCTCATGCTTGCCGTGCTATTATCCGCGGCTTTATTAAACTTCAAAAAACGTCTGGAATAACCACTCATTATGATTCTCAAATTCTTAATACAAAAGGAGTTCCTTCAAATACGAAGAAACGCGTTCATTCCTCGGCTCATCTTCATCTTCCCGATTGTCGTCATGTGTGTGATGCCGTGGGTAATGAGTATGGAGATAAGGAACATCACAGTGGATGTGGTCGATAATGACCGTTCCACCATGTCCTCGGAGCTGGTGCATCGCATTGAGGCAAGCGACTATTTCATCTTCCAGGGGCAGAAAGGGAGCTACACAGAAGCGATGGAGGACATGGAAAATTCAGTGGCGGATGCGATTGTGGAGATTCCGCCTCACTTCGAGCGTGACACAAAACTGGGCAAGCGTCCATCCATATTGGTAGCCACCAATGCGGTGAACGGTGTGAAAGGGAACATGGGCAACGCTTATCTTTCCAGTATCATCACCCAGTCTGTCTCCTCCCCCATCCCAACCGCCTCAGAAGCAGTCTCCGCACTCTACCTGTACAACAAACATCTCAACTACAAGCTCTTCATGATTCCCTCCCTGTTGGCCATCTTGATGATGCTGATAGGCGGATTCCTGCCTGCACTCAACATTGTGGGCGAGAAAGAAAGCGGCACCATCGAGGCCATCAATGTGACACCTGTAAGCAGGACGAACTTCATCCTTGCCAAGCTCATCCCTTATTGGTTGATTGCCTTAGTGGTACTCACTCTCTGCATTGTGCTGGCTTGGGCGGTATACGGCATCACTTCAGCCGGGAACCTCGGGCTGGTGTATCTCCTGGCAATGCTCTTGGCGTTTATCTTCAGCGGATTGGGACTGGTCATATCCAATTATAACAACACCATGCAGCAAGCGGTTTTCGTGATGTGGTTCATTGTGGTATGCCTGTTGTTGCTCAGCGGACTCTTCACCCCCGTCCGTTCCATGCCGTCCTGGGCTTATCTCACCACCTACATCAACCCCATGCACTATTTCATTGACGCTGTCCGCACGGTTTTTGTCCGCGGGGGAGATTTCACCAGTATCATCCACCAAGTGTCAGCTCTCGGCGTCATTGCCGTGATTATGAATGTATGGGCGATAATGAGCTACCGCAAAAGGACATGAGCACGAGACAAGCCTATATATTCCTCTTGTATACGCATATAAAATATCTCACCACCGATGCTGGTAAAAGTCCACATTGTCCATGGACAACAGCTCAATAGGCATATAATGGTTGCATTGCCCCACTTCTTCTTTCAGCACGAAATGATTGAAGAGTGTCTTCAGACATCCGAACCCCTGATACACAGGGTGCTGTGTGATAAGGAACTCCACAGATCCCTCCTTCAGACACGCCTTGTTCTTTTCCAGCAAGTCATATCCCAACACTTTCACGGAAAGCGAAGGACGTTTTTGCAGGTACTCGCCGATGTAAAAGCAACGGGAGAAAAAGGCCACGCCCACAGAAGTCTTTGGATGCTCCCGAAAATGAGCGTCCAGCAAGTCCGTGTACACCTCAGGATGTTCGTAAGGAAGTATCAACTCAGACAAGACCACATCCGGACGTTTCTCAGCGAAGTAAGCCCGGAAGCCCTCTTCCCTGTGAAGCTGCTGATTGGAACGCACCTGTCCTCCTACCAGCTGTTTGAAGATGGTCAAATCTCCGTTTTCTTTCGTCAAGCAGGATAAAATGTGGGCGGCGAAACGTCCGCTCTTGCGTGAATCCTGCCCATAAAACGCCAACGGATTCAAAGCCGGAAGCGTAGAGTCAAGGAAAATATAGGAGATACCCTCCTCATTCAGCTTATCTGTTATTTTACGGGTGGTTTCCTCATCCATCGGCACAATGACGCACCCTTCGGGACGGCGTATCAGTAAATCTTCCCCTTTCTCTAAAAAAGAGTTCCCGTCAAAAGGGTTGTAATAATTAATTCCGATGTTCAAGTTGAAATCACGGAAACTCTCCATACCTGTGCGGATACCCTCTTCTATATAGGAGAAATAATCCCCAGACTGATGCTCCGGCAGCAGAAACTCAAAGCGGAATCTCTTGTTGGAGGCCAAAGCGCTGGCATACCGGTTGGGCTGGTAGTTGATACGCCTCAACACCGCTTCCACTTTCTTCCGGCTTTCTTCCGACACATTAGGCCTTCCATGCAACACACGGTCTACGGTCCCCGTGGAAACTCCCGCTTCCATGGCAATGTCTTTTATCCGAATCTTGTCAGGCGTCGTCATGTTCATCTTATCCATTGTCTTGTCGTATTTTATTCAAGCACGAAAGTAGCTAAAAAATTCCAATCCACACAAAAGGCAGACGAGTTTTTTACTGAATATGAAAAAAAAACGTGTTTATTTGGGCATTACAAAGAAAATATCTATTTTTGTGGGCGCAAACAATCGACTATACAGAAGAACTTAATTCATAACTTCAAAGAAAAAAACAATGGGAAAAATCGTTACAATGGGTGAAATCATGCTCCGTCTTTCAACTCCGGGGCAATCTCGCTTTGTGCAAGCCAACCAATTTGATGTAAATTACGGTGGCGGTGAAGCTAATGTGGCAGTAAGCTGCGCAAACTACGGACACGAGTCCTATTTCGTGACCAAGCTTCCGGCACACGAAATCGGTCAGGCTGCGCTGAACGCATTGCGTCGTTACGGAGTGAAAACAGACTATATCGCCCGTGGCGGAAAACGTGTAGGTATCTACTATCTTGAAACAGGTGCGTCCATGCGTCCCTCCAAAGTCATCTATGACCGTGCGGACTCCGCTATCGCAGAGGCTGACCCTCAAGACTTTGACTTCGACAAAATCATGGAAGGCGCAAGCTGGTTCCACTGGACGGGTATTACTCCCGCTATCTCCGACAAGGCAGCCGAGTTGGTTCGTCTGGCTTGCGAGGCAGCAAAACGCCACAATGTGACAGTTTCCTGCGACTTGAACTTCCGCAAAAAACTGTGGAACACAGAAAAGGCGCAGAGCATCATGAAACCGTTGATGAAATACGTAGACGTTTGCATCGGCAACGAGGAAGACGCATTGCTTTGCCTTGGCTTCAAACCCGACGCTGACGTAGAAGGCGGTAACACCGACGCTGAAGGCTACAAGGGAATCTTCAAAGGAATGATGGACACCTTCGGCTTCAAATATGTTATCTCTTCTTTGCGTGAATCCATCTCCGCCACACACAACGGCTGGAAAGCCATGATTTACAACGGCAAGGAATTCTACGTGTCTAAACACTACGACATCAACCCGATTATCGACCGTGTAGGTGGTGGTGACAGCTTCGCTGGTGGTGTTATCCACGGTTTGATGACTTACAAGACACAGGGTGAGGCACTGGAATTCGCAGTGGCAGCTTCCGCATTGAAGCACACTATCCCTGGAGACTTCAATATGGAGAGCATCGCCGAGGTGGAAGCCCTGGCTCAAGGCTCTGCTAATGGACGTGTACAGCGTTAATCTATCATTGAACATTCAAAACAACTTCAAAAGAAATGGCTAAATTCGATAAGATTCAAGTACTTTCAGCCATGAAAGCCACGGGTATGGTGCCCGTATTCTATAACCAAGATGTAGAAATCTGCAAGAACGTAATCAAAGCCTGCTACAAAGGTGGTGTTCGCGCCTTTGAGTTCACTAACCGTGGCGACTTCGCTCACGAAGTGTTCGGCGAGGTAGTGAAGTGGGCGGCTAAAGAATGCCCGGAATTGATTCTGGGTGCCGGTTCTATCGTGGACGCTCCTACGGCCTCTCTCTACATCCAGTTGGGTGCGAACTTCATCGTAGGTCCGTTGTTCAACCCCGACATCGCTAAGGTTTGCAACCGCCGTTTGATTCCTTACACTCCTGGATGCGCCACTGTTTCTGAAATCGGCGCAGCTCAAGAAGTAGGATGTGACCTTACGAAAGTATTCCCTGCCGGTACTGTGGGAGGTCCTGCATTCGTGAAGAACATCTTGGCTCCTGTACGCTGGACGAAAATCATGGTGACTGGCGGTGTGGCTCCTACTAAAGAAAACTTGACTGAATGGATCAAGGCGGGTGTATTCTGCGTTGGTATGGGCAGCAAACTCTTCCCGAAAGACGTAGTAGCCGCTGGCAACTGGGACGCTGTTACAAAGAAATGCGAAGAAGCGCTTGGTTATATTGCTGAAGCACGTAAATAATCAGCACATAAGAACTATTATAAAAAGGCTATGCCACTATTGGCATAGCTTTTTTCTTAAAAAAGTAATGAATTTATTTGGTCAATTCAGATATAAGCACTACCTTTGCACTCGCAATTAAGAAATAAAACATAATTGTAAAACAAATCGGTTTCGTAGCTCAACTGAATAGAGCATCTGACTACGGATCAGAAGGTTTAGGGTTTGAATCCCTACGAGACCACAAAATCGGAGTTCATCAATCAAAGATGACTCCGATTTTTTGTTATTTACAGCCATGTCCCCACTGAATTTCTACTGACCCTCTTTCAAGTCTTTAATGCTCACGACCGGATAATCATGTTGTTTGCCAAATTCCATTATTTGTGGCAGTCGCGCCATACTTCCGTCTTCATTGGTAAGCTCACACAGTACGGCACAGGGGCGAAGTCCTGCCAGCTTCATAAGCTCTATGCTGCCCTCTGTATGCCCGTCACGTTCCTTGATGCCACCAGGTCGGGCAATCAGCGGGAACACGTGTCCGGGATAATGCAGCGACTCCGATGTGGCGTGTTCGCCAATGGCAGTACGGATGGTATGCAAGCGGTCTGAAGCCGAGACACCTGTGCTGACTCCTTCGGCGGCTTCTATGGATATGGTGAATGCCGTACCATAACGACTTGTGTTGTGTTCCACCATCAATGGCAGACGGAGCGCTTTAGCCTTTTCCTCCGTTAGGCAAAGGCAGACAATGCCACTGCAATGGCGTATCATTAATGCCATGTCCCTCTCCGTCATGCTCTGTGCCGGAAATATCAAGTCCCCCTCGTTCTCACGGTTCTCGTCGTCTGTCAACAGAACGCCTTTCCCTTCTTTCAGTGCCTCGACCGCCCTTTCAACTCTTTGGCAGTTATTCCCCAAGACTGATAGTAAATCGTTGTTGTCCATATACTTTATTCTGATTTTTAATTTCGACACTGCAAAGTTACGGGTAAAAAACGAGGCTGCTATCCATTATATTTGCCATCTAATTCACTATCTTTGCAAGTGGAAATAACAAGTCATCAAGATGGCAGTATTAGAACGCAAGATTATCCACAACATGGCTACCCTGTGCAGCCACATATCCTATCCCCACTTCGTGCTTCCGCTGCATAAGCATGTGGAGTTCGAGATAATGTTGTTTACCAAAGGCCGTGGCAAACAATTTGTCGGTGAGGGAGTGTCTACTTACAAGGTGGGAGACATCGCCCTGATAGGCAGCAACGTGCCGCACTTGCATCTGTGCGACTCCAAGCTGCATCCTGCTTCCATAAAAGAAGAAGAAAATGGCAGTGCAGGCGAAGCCATACAGTTCCGCCCTGAGCTGTTTCCGGCATATATGCGGGATATACCTGATTACCGCCATATCCATGAGTTGTTGCAAAAGAGCCAGTACGGTGTCCGTTTTTACGAGGAAGGTCTGTTTAAAGAGATGTTGGCACTGGTACGGGAATTCGACACAACTGAATACACGTCCCGCGTCATCTGCCTGTTTCGTATGTTGGAGAGGTTGTACCGCTGCAAACACACCGAGCTGTTGTCCGACACGGCGTACAACAGCGCTAACCTCATTCCGGACGTGCAAGAACCAGTGAACAGAGTCTATTCCTATTTATACAATCACTTCAAGGAAAAAATCGTATTGGACGACATAGCCGAATACGTCAAGCAAAATCCGACCGCACTGTGCCGCTACTTCAAACAGCGCACGGACAAGAGCATCTTCCAATGCCTTGCCGAAATACGGATAGAACATGCCTGCAAACTACTGGCTCATTCAGACATGACCGTCTCGCAGATAGCCTACGAATCGGGATATAACAACCTGACACACTTCTTCGCCCAATTTGAGAAGCAGACGAAACGGACACCTTCTGAATACAGGACGCAGATAAACTCATAACCCAGTCTTTCCGTCCACACTATTCTCCTGCGTTTCATCAGCTTTTCAAGTTTTTTGTTTAACTTTGCACCATAAAAACATTATCATGTCTGCCACTATATTGAATAAAACAGTCCTAAGGCCAGATTTTCACAAGGGGGTCTACTCCATCGGAGAAGACTTCTACTTAGTGACCTCGCCCTCTACCCCGTACACACGACCTTTCCGCACACAGTATTTCATTTTGGGATACTGCGAAGAAGGAGAATGCAAAGCTCTAATCAATCTGAAAGAGCAGACATTTCAAAAAGACGATTATATCTTTCTCCCCTTCGACTTCCTGCTCCAGCCACGGGAATGGAGTTCGGACTTCATCGGACGATATGCATTAATTTCCAAGGAATGGTTCAAGGACATCATTCCCCTGAACGAGAACCTGCTGACTTTCTTCTTTAAAGTAGCAGACAAGCCCAGCCTCCATCTGGACGAGAAAAGAATCAAGAGCATAAAACTCTACTTCAACTTAATGGAAGAGAAGCTGAAAGAGAAAGAAGACCATAAATATATCCGAGAAGTACTGATAGGATTGTTACGCAGCCTTTTCTTCGATGTATACAACTTGTACATGAAGCAATGCAAGAATGTACCAGGTCCTAAGACACGGAAAGAAGTGGTGTTCCAGAACTTCTACAAATTGCTCATGGAAAACTTCCGCAAGGAACGCAATGTGGAGTTTTACGCCGAAAAGATGTTCATTACGCCCAAACATCTTTCCAGCACGGTAAAGGCTGTAAGTGGCAACTCTCCCTCCAAATGGATTAGCAGCTTCGTAGTGCAGGAAACGAAACTGCTCCTGCAGACCACCAATATGAGCATGCAGGAGATTGCGAACACCTTGAACTTTCCCAATCAATCATTCTTCAGCAAATACTTTCGGCATTACACAGGACTAACTCCCAAAGAATACCGGATGAAAGCCTCAGAGGAATAAGAGGTCTTACTGGAAGTCTAATTAAACGGAAGAAAGCAAGCTTCACCAATCTGTCCTCCCAAAGTAGAGACACGTTTCATCGTATCTCCATTTCCCTCCTCTACACAAGTGATTTCCCACTTCTATACAAGTGACGGCTCACTTGTACCGTAATGAACGCCCATTACGCTACAAGTGAGCGGTCATTACGGTACAAGTTGCAACTTATTGATTATAAAGCAGTTACAAAGGCTTATAAAAGAGACTTTGAATATCATCGCAAGTAATTGATTTACAATGTATTAATTGTATATCCCTTGTTGGCTTGGAGATGCGATGAATTGCGTCTCTACTGTCGATTGGAACGGTTACAAAGAGTGGTGAATGGATAGATGGAAGAAATGTCGGATAAAAATAAAAAGGCTTGCGTAAAAGCAAGCCTTTTTAAAAGAGCGGAAAACGAGATTCGAACTCGCGACCCCAACCTTGGCAAGGTTGTGCTCTACCAACTGAGCTATTTC